>JBIOXV010000163.1:0-30836 GCA_044869805.1 Thermoanaerobaculia bacterium
TGGCTGAACACGCTCGCTACACGTATCATCGAGTCGTCCTCCCGTGCTGCAGGTCATCTGGAACCTTCGCAGGCCCATGATGCCTCGCCGGGAGGACGTCGTCAAAACCGATCTTGGACAGGTGTGGGAAGGTCTGCAGCCCCCGGACGTGTCCACCGCCGTGTGGAAAGAACTGCAGCCCCTCATCGCGGAGCTGCCGGCGGGCTACCGCATCGAGCAGGGCGGTTCCATCGAGGAATCCGGCAAGGCCAATCGCGCCTTGGCGCCGCTCTTTCCGATCATGATCGCCCTCACGCTGATCACGATCATCGTCCAGGTCCGGTCGATCTCCGCAATGGTGATGGTGTTCGCGACCGCGCCCCTGGGCCTCATCGGCGTGACTCCGACGCTGCTGCTGTTCCAGCAGCCGTTCGGCATCAACGCGCTGGTCGGCCTGATCGCGCTATCCGGAATCCTGATGCGCAACACGCTTATCCTGATCGGACAGATCCGAAGCAACGAGAGGGACGGGCTGGCGCCGTTCGAAGCCGTCGTCGAGGCCACCGTGCAGCGCTCCCGTCCGGTCGTTCTGACCGCGCTCGCCGCCATACTGGCGTTCATCCCGCTCACCCATTCCGTGTTCTGGGGAACGCTGGCCTACACCCTGATCGGTGGGACCTTCGGCGGGACGATCCTCACCCTGGTGTTCCTGCCGGCGTTGTACGCCATCTGGTTCAAGATCAAGCCGGCGGCGAGCGATGAGGACGCCGATTCGTCGATTCGAGAGGAACCCGTAACGCTTCGCGAGGCTGTCGTGCCCGAGGTCTCACGATGAAGAGCTCCAGCATCGGGCCTGCACGTACGCCTCGCGGCAAGGGCAAGCCCGGCAAGGGCGCGCTCACCGGCGTCCATCCGCAGGAGCTGCTGGCGACCGTTCTGCGAGAGCTTCCCGCGCGCGCCGGATTCGAGGTCGCCGACGTCGATGACCTCGTCACCGGCGCCGTCGGCCAGGTGAACGAACAGCGTCACGCGAGTTGGGTCGGGCCGACCGCGGGTCACTGGCTGCTCTGGCCCAGATCGCTTTGCGTCGACGTCTTCGCATACGCCAACGCTTCCACCATCTTGTTGCCGCGAACCTTGATCAAGGTCACGCCTCGTACGGAGTGGTCGTCCCCTTCGCCGAAACGGTAGCGCCAACGATTGATGGCCCGGTCACCGAAGACTGCTACCTCCTCCACCTCGAACGCTCCCACTGGGTCAGAGACCATGGCCTGCCAGAAACGAACGTTCGCGTCGTAGCCTTCTACCCGCTCGCCATTCGGGGCAGGCTGCATGGCCTCCATGACGCAGTCTTCGGCCACGAGGTCGGGTATCGCGGATGCGTCCTTTTTCTGGAAGGCGTCGATGAAGCGATTCACGACGTCAGTCGTCGCGCGGCTTGTCTCGAGCTCATTCAACGTCACATTGCTCGCCATTACGGATCTCCTTTGCTGCGCTCTATCTGGAGCGGGAATCAGTCGGCGGCTCGAATGACCACCTTTGCAAAGTGTCTCGGTCGTGCTCGAATCACTCGACGCGGTGGAACTCGTACCAGCGTCGCTTCAGAATGGCTTCTCGGCCTTGTCGCTGCGGTACAGCCTTACGTGGCTTTCCCGTGTCTTGACTGTCGGTCCTTTCGCGACTTTGCGCCAAGCTTTCCAGGACTGCTGGTCGCGCCAGCACTCGAAGATGTTGATGCGACCCGGATCGACTGAGTCCGCGCTAATCGACAGGTCAAGGCAACCGTCGTACTCCCTTGCCCGTCCGACCATGCCGGCAAACGCTCGTACGGCAGCGTCGCGCTTGTCGGCTTCAGTGAGTGTGTATCCAGCAATGATAATCATCAGCGCTTCTCCTGGACGCAGGTGTTGCGGCCTTGGCCGCCGTGCGGAGCACCCCCACCGACGGTCGTGAACGGGCTTGCGACGATTCTCCGCACGGTCATTTCCTCCTCTTGTGGCGACGTCTCGTCTGACGGTATAGTTAACCGAAGTCCAATTGTAGACTGGAGTCTACTTTCATGTCAAGTCCGCCCGGTCGGCGTGCCCGTAAGTCGTTCGAGTTGAGGGACCGGATCGTCGAGTGTGCGGCCGCGCTGTTCGGCGCCCGCGGCTACGAGGTCACCACCATGGAGGACATCGGCGAATGCGCCGACGTGTCCCGCGCGACGGTGTTCAACTACTTTCCGAGGAAGGAAGATCTCGTGTTGGCTTGGTTCGACAGCCGCCGCGCCGACATCGCCGGCGTGCTCGCGTCAAGCGAGGAGCGGCCGCACGACACGCTAGACCGCCTCCGGCAGGCATTCAGGGCGCTCGCTCGCGTCTTCGAGGACGACCCCAAGAACGGACGAGGTATGGTGCGCGCTTGGCTGCAAGCGGGTGGGCCCCTGCTCACGCCTGATTCGGACACAACACGCCTGTTCGCCGCCGCGATTCGAGCCGGACAGGAAGGCGGCGAGATTTCACGCGAGACGGACCCCGACCGCGCCGGGCGCCTTCTATTTGACGCCTACCTCGGGGTGCTCTACCGGTGGGTCACCGCCAAGCACCCGCAGGAAGACCTGGAGAAGAGCCTCCTGGCAGTGCTCGACCTCGTACTCCGCGGCATTGCCTCGCCGCCGAGAAAGGCGGTGAGAACGGCGCGGTCGCGGTAAACGGTCCAGCCGGCGCGCTGCCACCGACGAGAAGTTGCTCAGTTCTGGGCGTCTGAGGGCCAAGGAGGACCAACCGAAACTGCGGAGTCGCGGAGCTCCAAGCCATCCTGCCCCTCCGCTCCGCCGCTGGGCAGCGGCTACCAGAGAGGGACGCCGGTCCCGGCGAGGCGGCCTGCCGGGCTCCTCCGAAGACGGCGTACGGAACCCGGAGACTGGCCTTTCAACGACATCGATTCCAGGCCGCCTGCCTCATTGCCGGTACTTCCCGGAGCCAGAAAATCAGGGTGTTCGACCTTCCCGGGATGTTCGAGCTCAGAGTGATTTGGTCCACCATTTCTCATCCCACAACGCAGCATCACGCCAGGTTGTCCGAGCCTGGCGAGATCACCTTCCAGGGCGGCTCCAGCCGTTCAGGAGGCGTTTCCCGCTCAAGGAAAGACGGTGGTCCAGGCACTGGTATCTCCGCTCTCGAAGCCGTCCGCGAACAGGGGGCAAATGTTGTCCGGATCCTCGTCGTCGCAATCGAGGTCGGCGCACAGCCCGTCGCCGTCGGCGTCACCGCTCGTGTCGTCGCCGAGGCACAAGTCGCAGGCATCGCCGACGCCGTCGAGGTCGCCGTCCTCCTGGCCGGGGTTGGGGATCGCCGCGCAGTTGTCGCAGGCATCGCCGACCCCGTCGCCGTCGCCGGCATCCTCTTGCTCGGGGTTGAAACTGGCCGGGCAGTTGTCGCAGGCGTCGCCCAGGCCGTCGCTCGGCAGCCCCTGAACGTAGAGATCGTCGACCTGTTCCCCGGCGAGCGCACCGCGCAGGATGAGCACCTCGTCGACCGTGCCGGCGAGGCTGAGCTTTGGGGTGCCGCCGCGCTGCCCGATGCGCACGGGATGGGCGTTGGACGTCGAGCCGCCGGCGGTGTCGGCAACGGCGTCCTGGAAGCTGCCGTCGACGTAGAGCTCGAGCTGCCCGCCCGCGTGGACCAGGGCGACGTGGTGCCAGCGGCCGTCGTTGACGGTTGTGTCCGAGGTCACCGACACGAAGCTGCTGCCCTGGCGGACCGCGACGATTCGCCCGTTGCGGGTCGCCGGCACGGCGGTCTGGTTGTAGACCCGAAGCGCGAAGGGATGGGGCGTCGCCGGGGTGTCGAAGTGGTCCTTGCCGACGATCTCGTTCACCGTCGAGGCAGTGTTGGGCTGGGTCTCCGGCAGCTTGATCCACGCCGCCACCGTGAAGTCGTCGGTCGTGCCGAAGTCGAGCTCGGGGGCGTGGGGGACGGTCACCTCGTCGCCGCTGCCGTCGAAGGTGATGCCGCTGCCGTTGCGCCCCGCGACCCACTGCGGGTTGCCGACCAGGGCCCCGTCGTGATCGTCGATCGAATCGGCCGCGACCGCGCCGGTGCCCTCGTTGAGGCGCCAGAGGGCGGCCGCCGGCGCCGCGAAGTCGAGGTCACCGTCGGCCTGGGTGGGGTCGGCGACGAGTGGGCAGATGTCGAGGGAGTCCTCGACCCCGTCGCCGTCCTCGTCGCGGGACTCGTGCGCTCCCGGGTCGCAGCCGTCGTCGGCGTTGGCGACAAGCGGGGAGTCCCAGGGGCGGGTCACGCCGCGCGCGTCGGCGAGCACGGCAACGCCGCCGGCGGTGCAGCTTCCGGCGTCGAGGGCCGGGCCGAGGGGGCCGACCGGCAGGGTGGGCAGGCAGCTCTCGTCGGGTAGCGGGTCGCTGCAGCCGTATTGGCCGAGTCCGAGCAGCGAGGAGCCGACCGCGCTCTGGTCGCCGGTGGCGGCGAAGGCGCAGCCGGTAGCGCCGGCGAGGGTGTTGAAGCCGAGGCTGGTCAGGAAGGCGCCGGTGTCGTGGCAGTCGGACGGCGTGGTGACGCCGGCGGCGAGGGTGACGTTGCCCTCGAGCACGCTGCTGCCGAGCGCGGCGGGGTCGGTGACGTAGAGCCCACCGCCGAGAGCGGAGCCGGTCCCCCCGCCACCGTCGCCGGCGCGCGCCTGGTTGTCGAAAACGGTGGTCGCGACGAGGCTGGAGGGCGGCGTGCACTCGCCCAGGAAGACCGCGCCGCCCTCGGCAGCGCCGCCGACGCTACCGACGCTCGCTCCGCCCTCGGCCCGGTTGCCGGCGAAGGTGAGGTTGCTCGCGGCAGGCGCGCAGCCGGCGAGCGCCCCGCCCGAGCCCTTGCCGCCGGCGCCGCTGCTGCCGGCGCCGCCGCGCGCGAGGTTGTCGACGAACGAGAGATCGGCGAGCGCCAGCCGCCATCGGTCAGGTTCAACGCCCCGCCGACGGCCCGGCCTCCGTCGGGCGAGCCGTCGCCGCCGAGCGCCGCGTTGGCGAAGAAGCCGCTGTGCGAGAGGGTGGGGAAGACGCCGTCGCCGTCGATCATCAGCGCCCCGCCGACGGCATCGGCTCCCCCCTGCCGCCCCTGCGCGACGTTGTCGGCGAAGATCAGGTCGCTCATGGTCGCGGAGGCTTCCGAAACTCTGACGGCACCGCCCTGGGCAATGACACCGAGCGCGAGGTTGTCCGCGAAGCGGCTGCCGTCGAGGGCCTGAAGGCTCCCCTCGGTATGGATCGCCCCCCCGAACGCCAGGTCTCCCTGGGCGACGTTGTTGGTGAGCACGCTGGCGAGCACGGTGAGCGTTCCACCGTGGGCATTGACGGCGCCGCCAAAGGCGTTGCCGGTGAGTGACTGGGTGTCGGCGGTGTTGGCGACCAGGGTCGAGGCCAGGATCCACAGGCTGGAGAAGTCGCCATCGATCGCCCCGCCCTGGGCGGAAGGGCTGCCGGTGCCGTCGTGGAGCGCGGCGTTGTTTTCGAAGTTGGCCTCGACGAACGAAGCTTCCCCGCCCGTGACGGTGACGGCGCCGCCCGCCGCGGTACCGGCAGCGGCGCGGGCCCGGTGGCCGGTGAAGGAGGTGGCGGTGGTGTCGAGCACCGCATCCGACACCCGCACCGCGCCGCCGCGGTCGGCGCAGCCGCCGTCGAGCGTCAGCCCGCGCAGCGTCAGGGAGCCTCCAGCGAGGACCTGGAGGAGCCGGAATTCCCCGGCCGGGTCGGCCGCCGCGCAGGCGAGGCTGCCGTCGCGTGCGATGGTGTTCTCGTTGCCGACGATGGTGATGTCGCTGGTGACGTCGGGGAGGCCGGCGTAGGCGCCGTCGATCAGGGTCGAGCGGGCGGTGTCGGCGGCGGTCAGCACCACGTCGGCGCCGAGCAGCAGGACGTCACGCCCCGGCAGGGTGGAGACGCAGCCGCCCACGGTGCTGTCGGCGTTGGCGGCTTCGATGGCGTCGCCCAGGGTGCAGCCGCCGCCGACCACCATCACGTCCCCCGGCGGCGCCTGCTCGTGGGCGCCGATGTCGCAGGCCGCCCCACCGCTGCCGTTGCCGTCTTGTGGGCGGGAGGTGAAGTTTTGGTCGAAGCTCACCGGGGTGACGCCGTCGGGGAGGGTGCAGTCGGCGACCGCGTCGACGGCCAGGCTGCCCCACACCAGCCGGTGGGCGGGGCGGTCGAGCAGCAGCGCGGTGCGGGCGCCGAGCGCCAGATCGTCCGGCGACACCTCCGCGAAGGCCGGGGAGAGAGCGGCGCAACTGCCGTCGGTGTCGAGGTTGGCGCCCAGGGCGGTGAAGGTGCCGTAGTTGCGGCAGTCGCCGCCCGAGCCGTTGTCGCCGACAATCGCACCCTTGATCGTCAGGCTGCCGGCGTTGCCGATGCCGCCGCCGCCGAGCGGGCCGGTCGCCACGTTCCAGGCGACAGTGCTGAACGCGAGCTCGAGCGTGCCGCTGTTGCCGATGCCGCCGCCCCCCTGGCCGATCGAGCGGTTGCCCGAGATGGTGGTGTTTTGGATCGACAGCGTCCCGGTGTTGCCGATGCCCCCACCACCCTGGCCGCCCGACCAGTTGTCGGCCACCGTGCTGCGCAACAGGAACATGGTGGCGTTGTTGCCGTTTCCGAGGCCGCCACCCCCGCCGCCGGCTCGATTCCCCCTGACCAGGCTGTCGCTGATCGCCACCAGCGTGCCGCCGTTCGCGGTGTCGATGCCGCCGCTCTTGTCGTACGCGACGTTGCCTCGAATTGTGACCTCACCCACCTGGAGGATGCCGCCGCTCCTGACCCGGATGGCGCCACCGTCGTTGTCGGCGCCCGAGCCGTCGGCACAACCATTGCGCAGCTCGAGATCGATCACGAAGAGTTGGCCGCCGGAGATCACCTCGAACAGCCGGAACTCGCCGGCGTCGTGGACGCCGTCGAGATCGCAGGGGAGGCCTTCGTCACGCGTGATCGTGGAGCCGTCGCCATCGATGGTGATCGTGCTGGTGATCATCGGCAGCCCGTTGTCGTCGTTGGCTGGATCGGCGTCCGAAAGGGTATAGGTGTTGTCGTTGGAGAACTGGATCTGGTCGCTGCCGCTGCCGGCGAGGCAATCGGTGTTGTCCACCTGGGCGTCGGCGTTGGCGTTGTGGATCGCCTCGCGCAGCGAGCACAGGCCGTTGGCGGCCACCACCACCTCGCCGGGGGCGACGTTGATGAGGCCGGCTCCCGCGGTGGTGGCGAGGGAGGTGGCGGCGAGCAGGGCGGCGGCGAGGACGGAGCGACGAGTTGCCATGGGGCGTAACCTCCAGAGTTGAGAGCCCAAGGCTAGCGAGGCGCGGGTTAAGACCTGGTTAATCCCCCCGTGGGTGTGGGGCCCGTCGGCGTCGACCCGAGGCGCTTCACCAACCGTTAACTGCCCGCCCGCTACGCTCGCCGTCGAGCGTGGAGGAGAGACGGGTGAGCGAGACGACGCAGCGACCGCGGCCCTGGCTTCGCGAAGGCGCCGATGGCACAATCGGTTCGCAACCGAGCGCCCAGGCCCCCCATGGACCGCCGGGCGCGACACCCGAGGAGTCGAACCCGATGAGGCTCCTGCTCGTCGAGGACGAGGACGACCTCGCCGACCAGTTGAAAATCGCCCTCTCGGAGAAGGGCTTCGTCGTCGATCGCGCGGCGGACGGCGCCGACGGCCTCGACCGTGCCCTCGCCGCCAGCTACGACGTCATCGTCCTTGATCTGATGCTGCCGAAGCTCGACGGCCGAGCGCTGCTGCGCCACCTGCGCCGGGAGAGCGACACGCCGGTGCTGGTTCTGACCGCCCGCGACGCCCTCGACGACTGTGTCGGCGGGCTCGAGGACGGTGCCGACGACTACCTGACCAAGCCCTTCGAGCTGCGCGAGCTGGTCGCCCGGCTGCGCGTCCTGGTGCGGCGCAAAGCGCGCTCTGCCGCCGACGAGATCGCCTTCGGCGCGCTGGTGGTGGACCTGCGCCGCAGCGAGGCGCGCCTCGCCGGCGCCGCCGTCGAGCTGACGGTGCAGGAGTACCGCCTGCTCGAGGTGCTCGCCCTCGAGCGCGGCGAGCCGATCTCTCGCGACGAGCTTTGGCACCGCCTCTCCGGATCGGACGAGGACGTGGGCTCGAACGTCGTCGCCGTCCACGTGCACAACCTGCGCGCCAAGCTCGGCGCCGGCTGCATCCGCACCCGCCACGGCTTCGGCTACGCGCTGGCCGACCCCGACGCATGAGCACGGCGACGCACGAGGCGACCCGCAACTTGGGAATGGACGGTTTCCGGTCCACCGCCGTCCTGCTCGCCACCCTCGGCCTCGCTCTCCGCCTGCTCGCCGTAGCCTTTTTCGGTTGGCGGGTACCGGATCTCTACGTCGTCGGCCAGTCGCTCTTCGGCGCCTGCCTCCACCTGCTCGCCCTCGGTCTGGCCCGCCGTGGGCGCGTCGACTGGGCGATCTTCGCCAGCGGCCTCGACTGCGCCGCCATCGCCTCGCTCACCCCGCGCTTCGGCGCCGCCACCGAGCTCCACCTCTGGGCCATGCTCCACCCCTTCCTGGTGCTGGCCTTCGTGCGCTGGCCGCTGCGGCTGCGGATCTTCCTCGCCCTGCTGCCGCCGTCGATCTTCCTGCTGCTGCGCCTCGGCCGGCGGGTGCCGATCGACGCCGGGCTGCTCTCCTTCGAGCAGATCCACCAGCTCGCCACCTTGAACGTCCTGGTGTTCGTCGCCGTCAGCCTGTCGCTCACCATCGCCTCGCTGCGCCTTCGCGACCAGGCCTGGCGGCGGGCCGAGCGTCTCGCCGAGGCGCGCTCGCGGCTGATCGACCACATGAGCCATGAGCTGCGCACGCCGGTGGCGATCCAACTGACCGCGGCGCAGGCCGCTCTCGAGCGCGAGCGCAGTGGCGAGGCATACCGCGACAGCCTGCGGGTGATCGAGCGGCAGGCGCGGGGGCTCGGAAAGATCGTCGAGAAGATGCTCGAGATGAGTCGGGTGGAGCGTGAAGAGGTCGCGGTGGTGGAGGACTCCGACCTTGCGGGCGCCGTGACCGACATCGTCGAGAGCTTCCGCGCCATGGCGGCGGAGCGCGGAGTGTTCCTCGATCTCGAGACCGGCGCGGTCGCGGCGCGCACCGATAGCGGCGTGTTGCGCATGGTGCTCGCCAACCTGCTGTCGAACGCCATCCGCTTCTCTCCCGAGCGCGGGCGCGTCACCATCCGGATCGAGGAGGACGGCGCCGGCCGCCGGATCACGGTCCGCGACGAGGGTCCCGGGATCTCCGCCGAGGACCTGCCGCACGTCTTCGAGCGCTACTGGCGGGGCGACAAGGCGCGCTCGCGCCGCGACGGCCACCTCGGGCTCGGGCTGGCGATCGCTCGCCGCTACGCCCGGTTGCTGGGCGCCGAGCTCACGGCCGAGTCGCGCGAAGGCTGCGGCGCAGCCCTCACCATGCGATGGACTCCGTCGTTAACGAGGTCTTAACGCGGCGTCTGGTGTAATGGTGCCAGCCAACCTACCAAGGAGTGAACATGCTCTCGATTCGCCTGCTGCTCGCGCTCGCCTCGCTCTGTCTCGCGACGCTCCCGCCCGCTGCGCCCGCCTGGGCGGGCGAGGGTACCTGCGGCAATGGTGTCGTCGAGCCGGGCGAGCAGTGCGACGACGGCGCCCTGCTCGACCTCGACGGCTGCACCCATAGTTGCCTCTACGAAGCGGTCCAGCGCGTCGAGTCCCTGGTGCTCGAAGGCGACGACGCGCCCGACTTCTGCGAGCCGACGACCAATCGCCTCGGCAATGCCTTCTCGACGCTCGGCCTGGCGGTCTTCAACCTGACGCTCGCGGAGGCGGCCGGCGACCCCGAGCAGTCCATCCTGCTCTACCTCGTCGACCTCGAAGAGCCCACCGGCTCGGACGAAGGCTTTCTCGAGGTCGGCCTGCTCGGTGCGGTCCCCGATCCGGCCGATCCCTTCCCGGCGGCGATGGACTCGTGGTACCGGGTCGGGACCGACCAGCTCGACGAGGAGGGTCTGCCGCTCGAACGCCTCGGCAACGGGCAGATCCTCGCTTTCGTGCTCGCGGCCGGGCCGAGCGATGTGCAGGTCCCCTTGCTCGGCAGCAGCCTGGCGATCCGGGGCGCCAGGCTCGAAGCGATGGTCGACACCCTCTCGAGCCTGCCCGCCCCGCCGCCGTACCAGCCCGCCCCGGACCTCGCCGCGTTCGAGACCCTCGATGCGAGCGGCTCGACGCTCGGGCTCTGCGGCAATCTCACGGTGGGCTCGCTCGCCGCGATCCCGGTGCCGCAGAGCGTCACGGTCGGCGGCAACGCCTGCCGCGACGACTGCCCCGGCTCGCGCTCCTACGTCTCCTGCAGCGGTGGGCCGGTCACCCCCAGTTGTCACTCCCTCCTCGACGTCCTGGTCGGTGGTTGTCGCGTCCAGACCGGCTGCCTCCTGACCGTCGTCAGCCCGACCCAACCCGACGTCGGCGTCGGCGCGAACCCGCCCAATACCCTGAGCTTCGCCCCCAGCGGCGGTGGCATCGACAAGGTCGTCGTGGTCGAGCCGGACGACGCCTACAGCTCATGGTTCACGCTGGCGACCCAGCGCGTCCACATCACCGACAACCTGGGCGCCGTGTTCCTCGACGGCTTCGAGTCGGGCTCGACCGCGGCCTGGTCGTTGACTTTCCCGTAGCGGGAAGTTCTGGCCGCGAGGCGGGTTTTGCTCGGGTGCTCCGTTTCTCTCTTCAGGGACCGATCCGGCCCTGCCTACCTGGAGAAGAAGCCATGCCCTCTGCCCTCTCGACGCGCCTCTCGTCTGCTCGTCGGACTGTTGTTGTCACGGCCGTCGCCGGCTGCATCGCGGTCCCCACGGCGACCGCACAGTTCGAGGCTCCCCCACCCCAAGTCATCACCCACGGCTCGTTCCGGTACGAGTACCCGGATGCCGGGGATCGTTTCGGCACCCGGCTCGCCACCGCGGATTTCGACGCCGACGGCATCACCGACCTCGCCGTCGGTGCCGCCGGCGACCGTTACGGCAGCTTCCTGAACGCCGGAACGGTGGCGATTGCCTTGGGCGACGCCCCTGGCCTTCAGACGTACTTCGAGCCGTCTCAGCGACAGTTCTGGAACGGCGCACCGGATGTCGAGGCCGGAGACCGCTTCGGCTGGGCCATCGCCACCGGCGACTTCGATCGCGACGGCTACGACGACCTCGCCGTCGGCGCCCCTTACGAAGACTCTTCGGCGAGTGATGCCGGCGTGGTGTCGGTCTTCTACGGCGACCGCGACGGCCTGCGCTGGGACAACGTGCAGGATCTCGCGCAGGGCCGCGGCGGCATCGACGGCTCGCCGGAGTACTACGATCGCTTCGGCTGGGCGCTCGCCGCCGGGGACTTCAACGGCGACGGCTACGACGATCTCGCCGTCGGTGTGCCGTCGGAGACCTTGAGCTCCGGGAGCTACCAGGGCGAAGGCGCCATTCAGGTCTTCTTCGGCAGCGGCTTCGGGCTGAATCTCGCCGGGGATGACTTCGTTCATCAATCCGAGATCGCCAACGGCGGCAGCGGTGAGGACGGCGACGAATTCGGCGCCGCGCTCGCCGCCGGAGACTTCGACCACGACGGCTACGACGATCTCGCCATCGGAGTGCCAAAAGAGGACTTGAACGGCGTCGTCGACTGCGGCGCCGTCACCGTGGTCATGGGCGGCGCAGCGGGGCTCGACAAGAGCCGCGGCGTGACCCTGTGGCAGAACGGCACCTCCACCCTCGGCGCGGCGGAGAGTTGGGACCGCTTCGGTTCGATCCTGGCGACCGGTGATCTCAACGGCGATGGGTTCGAGGAGCTCGTCGTCGGCGTCCCAGACGAGGATGTCGACATCCTCGGCGCCGCCGGCGCCATCAACCTCTTCCCCGGCTCACCCTCGGGCCTGACCTACAACGGCTCGCTCTACCTCCACCAGAGCTCGCCAGGGGTCCCCGACGACGCCGAGACCGGTGATCGCTTCGGGCAGAGTGTCCTCGTCGCCAGGCTTCACGGCGCGACCTACGGCGACCTCCTGGTCGGCGCGCCGGGGGAGAACGGCACCGGTGCCTATCAACGTTTCCGCTCCGCATCGTCCGGCCTGGCACCGACCAGCGGCCAGCTCCACTTCCAGCCCGGCATCGGTGCTCGCGAGAGCGGCGACGAATTCGGCGGCGCGCTCGCCTTCGCCGACTTCGACCACAACGGCTACGGCGAAGTCGCCGCGGCAGCTCCGGCAGAGACCTTTAACGGCGCCGTGGCCACCGGCCAGGTGGACGTGATCTACACCGCCCCCCCGCAGGTGATCGGGTCGTTGTTCCCCTGAGGGAGGCTAACTCCAGGACCGAGAGGTCACAGTCGTTCACTCAGCCGCGCCGCCCGCATCACGAGGTAGCTGCGCTCCGGCACGCTGGTCGTCTTCTCGGCGGCCGCGCGGTAGAGCGCTACCGCGGCGTCCCGCTCGCCGGCGCGCTCGAGGAGATGGGCGCGCACCGCGTCCAGGCGATGGTGCCCGGCGAGCCGCTCGTCCGCGTCGAGCGGCGCCAGAAGCTCGAGGCCGGCCTTCGGGCCGTCGACCATGGCGGCCGCGATCGCGTGGCTGAGCGTCACCATCGGGTTGTCGGACACCCGCTTCAGCACGCCGTACAGCGCCAGGATCTGCGGCCAGTCGGTGTCCTCGGCGCGCGGCGCCTCGTCGTGCACGGCCGCGATCGCCGCCTGGAGCTGATACTCGCCGACCGCTCCCTTGCGCAACGCGGCGCTCACCAGCTCTACTCCCTCGGCGATCGCCCGGGCGTCCCAGAGGGCGCGGTCCTGCTCGTCGAGGGGGACGAGGTCGCCGCCGGGCCCGGTCCGCGCCGCGCGGCGCGCGTCGGTCAAGAGCATCAGCGCCAAGAGGCCCGCGACCTCGCCGTCCTCGGGCAGGAGCTCGTGGACGGCGCGCGCCAGGCGAATCGCCTCGTTCGAGAGGTCGGTGCGGTGGAGGTCTGCGCCGCCGCTCGTCGTGTAACCCTCGTTGAACACCAGGTAGAGCACGTGCAGGACCGAGCTCAAGCGGCGCGCCCGCTCGCCGGCGTCCGGCAGGCGGAACGGAGCACCCGACCTCTTGATGCTCTGCTTGGCGCGGCTGATGCGCTGCGCCATCGTCGACTCGGGCACCAGAAACGCCTTGGCGATCTCGGTGGTCGTCAGGCCGCCGACCGCGCGCAAGGTGAGCGCGATCGCGGACGCCGGCGAGAGCGCCGGGTGGCAGCACATGAACAGCAGCAGCAGCGTGTCGTCGCGATCGGTCTCCGGTTCGCCCTGGGGCGCGGGTGCGACGACGGGCGTCTCGTCGGCCACCACCGTCTCGCGGTTGCGGCGCGAGGCCTCGCTGCGCAGGTGGTCGGTCATCCGCCGCACCGCCACCTGGATCAGCCAGCCGCGCGGGTTGCCCGGGATGCCGTCGCGCGGCCATTGCGCGGCAGCGGCGATCAGCGCCTCCTGCACCGCGTCTTCGCAGGCGGCGAAGTCGCGGAACCGCCGCAACACCACGCCGAGCACCTGCGGCGCCAGGTCGCGCAGCAGGTGCTCGACGCGAAGGTCCGGCGGCGAGGGTGTCACTTGAGGTCTTGGTGCGAGCTCATGATCTCCCGCACCTCGATCCAGAAGTGCTCCACCGGCTTGCCGTCGGTGCCGGTGACCGACTCGCCCGGCGCCGTCGACGCCTCCGCGGCGATCTCGTAGGCGCGCTCGGCGCTCTCGACGTCCACGATCCAGTAGCCGGCGAGGAACTCCTTGGACTCGGGGAAGACGCCGTCGGTGATCGGCTTGCCGCCCGCGCCGGCGCGAACGAGCTTCGCCTGGACCGGCGAAGCCAGGCCCTCGGTCGCCACCAGCTCGCCGGCGGCGCGCAGCTTCGCGGCGAACGCCTGCATGAAGGCGACGTTGGCCTCCAGGACCTCCTTCGGCCAGCTCATGTACTGGGCATATCCGTCGCGCGGGCTGTTCATGATCAGCATGAATTTCATGACGTGGGCTCCTTTTCCATTCTAGCTGCCCGAAATGGGCTCGCTTTCATGGGTAGGTCGGAGCCGGGGGCGGGATCTCGACATGGGGGTGAGGGTGCTCGACTACCCACCGCCAGCGCATCGAGCGGAGCGAGGCCGCGCCGAGACCTTCCCCACCGGCCCAGGGTAGCGGACGAGCTACTCATCGCCGGTGACCAGCGCGATCCCCTCGACCAGCGGCCGAGGGCTCTGGCAAGCCTCTGCTAGGATCGCTCGATCCGAGGATCATCCCGGAAGCGGTGGCCGAGCGTCGCGCGCTCGCTCGGTGCGGCCGCATTTTCGCTGCGAGCGGTAGGCGACTCGAGAACAGGAGATGAGATGAGGAGTGCAGCTCTGGTCAGCAGCTCGGTGGTGGTCCTCGCGGTTTGCATGCTCGCGGCCGGTGCCTGTGGAACGCCAGCGCCCTCGGGGGCGGGCAAACCCGAGGCCGCCGCCGGCGCCTCGCCAATCACCCCGGGCAAGCTCACCGTCTGCACCTATGGCGGCTTCGCTCCCGTCTGCTACAAAGACTCGCAGGGCCAGCTCGTCGGGTACGACGTCTCGTTCCTCGGCCACTTCGCCGACAGCCAGGGCCTGTCGATCGCCACCATCGAGCGAGACTTCAACGACATCTGGACCTTGCCGGGCAAGAACGAGTGCGACGTCGCCGGGGCCGGGGTTATGCAACGGGACGATCGGCCGGTGGGCCCGGACGCCCGGTGGAGCGACGCCTACTTCGAGGTCCAGCGTTCGCTCCTGGTTCGCACCGAGGATCAGGCGGCCTTCGACGACTACCAGACGCTCGAGGGCAAGAAGATCGTCGTCACCCGCGGGTCGACCGCGGACACTGACGCCAAGGCGCGCTACCCCCGCTGCGCGATCCTGTACGTCGATGAGGTCGTCCCCCCGGAACACCAGGCGGACGCCCAGGGCTACATCGTTCGCGAGCTGATCGCGAAGGGCAAGGCCGACGCCTTTGGCGAGGGCGACGTGAGCAACAGCTATCTCCGCGACTTCTACGCCAGTGCGGTGCCGGGCGGCCTGGCGCTGGCCGACGTACACCCGATCGCCGACGGGCCCGAGACCTTCAACTTCGTGAGCCGCAATGCCTCGGGGATCCACGAGCAGCTCGACGCCTTCATCGCTAAGTACGAGCACTGCTACCAGAAGGACGCGAGCTGCTACGTGGCCGCGCCGTAGCGCGCCGCGCGGGCCTCGAGGCTACGGCAGCGGGCGCTGCCAGATGCCGCTGCCGTGGGTCACCAGCCGCAGCAGCCGCCCGGGCTGGTAGAGCAGGAGCTCGACGCTCATCACGCCCGGGTAGAGCCCCTCGCTCCACGGCTGCCAGCTCTGGCCCCCGTCCTCCGAGCTGTAGACGCCGTGATCGGTCGCCAAGTAGAGGTGCCGCGAGCCCGCATCCGCCGGGTCCACCACCAGGCCCGACGCCCAGACGTCGGGCAGCCGGCCGCCGTCCAGGTCCTGCCACTCCTGGGGCTTGCCGGCCACCGCCTCGAGCTTCCAGAGGTGGGAGAAGCCGTAGCCGCCGAGGGTGAGGTAGAGGACTGACCCGTCCGCGGCATGGGGATCGAAGACCAGGGCCATCGGATAGCCGTTCGGCGGCAGGTTGTGGGTCATCCGGTGCCAGGTGCGCCCCGCGTCCCGCGAGCGGAAGACGTTCATCCGGCCGTAGCGCGGCGCAGTGGCGATCACCAGGTGGTCATCGTCCGCCGGCGCCACCGCCAGCGCGAAGATCGGGTTGCCGTCGAGGTCTCGCCCCAGGCTGGTGGGCGCCCAGGTGACCCCGGGAGCGGCGTTCGAGGTGCAGGCGTTCTCCGGGTTCGACGTGGGCTCGCCTACCCACGAGTGCTCCGGCGCACGGTCGGAGCGATACACTACGTCGCGCGCTGCGTAGAGCCGGTCCCGCTTCACGGGCGCCAGCACCAGGGGGGCGTTGAACGAGGCGTTGTCGAGACAGTTGGAGCTGCGCTCGAACGGGTTGACGTCGGGGATGAAGCAGGGGTCGTAGGTGTTGGCCGGATCGATGGCCGGCTTGCAGCCGGACTTGGCGGGATCGTCGCCAGTCTTGCAGGCGCCCTTTTGCCAGCGCCCGAGCTGGCGGTTGGTGTGGGTGGTGAAGTAGCCGATCGCTCGGCGGTCGTCGTAGGCGGAGAAGCCCGCCTCCTGACCCCATCCCTGAACGATCGTCCAGCCGGGGCTCGCGTCGGGGCCTGCGAAGCTCAGGAAGCCGACGCCGTAGTCCTGCGGCACGCCGGCGATGAAGTCGCGCTCGTCGCTCTGCTGCGAGATCGAGACACCGCGGTAGAACTGGGCGGTGTTGAAGCCCTGGTTTACCCGCACGTTGGTGCGGCCGCCGTCGGCCGAGCGATACACGCCCTGGTCGCAGGCGAAGTAGAGGATGTCGGGGTAGCCGGGGGCGTACCGGATGGCGTGGAGGTCGACGAAGATCAGCGAGCCATTGGCCTGGTCGTACACCGCCTGCTGCAGCAGCCGGTTCTCTTTCCACACCACAAGGTCCTCGATGGTCTTGCCGCCGTCGAAGGAGCGGTTGGGCCCGATGTACCCCAGGTAGAGGTGATCGGGCTCCTGCGGATCGACCGCCAGGGCACCCACGTACCAGCCCTGGGTGTTGTAGGAGTCCTCGATCGCATTGCGCGTCTGCCACGAATCGCCGCCGTCGACGCTGCGCAGCAGCCAGGTGGACGGGCCGAGGAGCGGGGTCGCGGTGTAGCGGCACTTGAAGCGCGTGTTCTCCGGATAGGTGGACTCGTCGCTGCCGCCGGTCGCGGTGGCCCCGGCAAGGACGCTGTCGTTGGCGAAGATGAGCTGGGTGCTGTTGCCGAGGCTGGCATAGAGGAGCTCGGGGTTGGACGGCGAGCGCTCCAGCACGCCCTTGCCCTGGAAGCTCACCGGCAGACCGCGGACCAGGCGCTGCCACGTGGCGCCGCCGTCCGTCGTCTTGTAGAGGCCGTGGCCGGGGCTCGCGAAGTTGCCGCAGGCCACCACCACCTCGCCGGGCCTCGCGGGATGGACGGAGAGCGAGGTCGCCGCGACCACGCCGAGCGAGAGCTTCCAGTCCGCGGTCGACTCGCTGGCGCCGCGCGCCGTGTCCAGCCGATAGACCCCTTCGGAGGTGGCCGCCCAGACGGTGAAGCCTGGCGCACCCGCCGCGGCGGGCACGATCTCGAGGTCCTGCACGCCGGTCTGATCCCTGGGCTCCCAGGCGAGGCTCTGCGCCCACGTCCTGCCGCCGTCCAGCGAGCGCAGGATGCCGATGCCGTAGTTGCCGCGGGTGGGCTGATGGTCGAAGCCACGGGCCGTCCGGCGGTAGCCGTAGACCTCGCCGGTTCCGATGTAGACGATGTCCGGGTCGCGCGGATGGATCGCGATGGCACCCACGCCCAGCACCGGGTGCCCGGTGTCGACGTACCGCCAGCGCCAGTAGGGCCGGCTGGGGTCGCGCCAGTTGGCGGCGCGAGGGTCCGCTTCGGCGGCAGGCTGCCCGCCGCCCTTGCCGGGATCGACCCGCTCGCTCACCCAGAGCCCGCCGCTCGCGGAGCCGGCGAAGACCCGGTTGGGGTCGCGAGGATCGACCGCCAGCGAGATCACCCGCCCCGCGATCCCGGAGTCCCCGGTGTCCCCGATGGGGCCCAGAGCCACCCAGGGCTCCTGCGGGGGCTCCTGAGCCCGGAGCGCGCCCGGTGCTGCGAGAAGGAGCGCCGCCGCCAGCAAACCAGCCAACCAGCTTGCCGGCAGGCCGGCTCGCACCAGGCTGCGCACAGTCGATCCCATGGAGATCTCCTCCTCGTTCCAGGCCGGCGTTCGCGATGCGATAGGGAGCGACGAAAGTCTACCGCATCGCGCCGGTCCGCAGGCTGCTCCCCGAGTCGTCGGGGCGCAGCATCGGGGTAGGATGCGGGCGGTGCGCATCGCCCTCGCCTCCGACCACGCCGGCTATCGCTACAAGGAGCGGCTGAAGGATTTGCTCGCCGCTCTCGGCCACGAGGCGGTCGACTTCGGCACCCACTCCGACGAGTCGGTCGACTACCCGCTGGTCATCCGCCCGGCGGCGCTCGCCGTGGCCGCCGGCGACTGCGAGCGTGCCATCGTGCTCGGAGGCTCCGGCAACGGCGAGGCGATGGCCGCCAACCGCGTGCCGGGCGTGCGCTGCGCCCTGTGCTGGAGCCGCGAGAGCGCCGAGC
The DNA here is from genome assembly GCA_044869805.1 of Thermoanaerobaculia bacterium. Taxonomy (GTDB): domain Bacteria; phylum Acidobacteriota; class Thermoanaerobaculia; order Multivoradales; family SZUA-115; genus CAWDVR01. The sequence continues at coordinate 18,251 of JBIOXV010000163.1, forward strand.
TGGCACGCCGCCACAACGACGCCAACGCTCTCTCGCTCGGCGAGCGCCTGCTGCCGTTCGAGCTCGTACAGGAGATCGTGGAGGTGTGGCTCTCCGCCCCGTTCGACGGCGGTCGCCACGCGCGCCGCATCGCCCTCCTCGACGAGCCCAGCTAGCCGGCGTCGCCACGAGCGAGAGGCGCAGTGCTTCAGGCACCGCGGATAGCGGTAGCATGCGCGCAATGCCGCCCGCCTGGCCGCGACTCCGCTCCGCATGAAGCTGCTGCACACCGCACACGTGCCGGCGGGCGACGGGCCGTTCCCCACCGTGGTGGCGATCCACGGCTGGGGCGCCTCGGCGCACGACCTGCTGGGCCTGGCGCCGCTGTTCCACCGCGGCCAGGCGCTGGTGCTCTGCCCGCAGGGCTCGGTCGAGGTGCCGATCGGCGGCCCGATGCCCGGCTACGGCTGGTTTCCTCTGCGGCCGGGCACGCCGCCCAACCCGGAGGAATTTCGTGCCGGCGCCGAGCAGCTCGAGGAGTTCTTCGACCAGGCCCGCGAGCGCTATCCCGTGGACCGCGAGCGCGTGGCGCTCCTGGGCTTCAGCCAGGGCGGCGGCATGGCCTATGCGCTGGGCCTCTCCCGGCCGCTGGAGGTCGCCGGCATCGCCGGGCTCTCGACCTGGCTGCCGCCGGAGGTGGCGACGGCGCTGCCCCACCAGGAGGCGCACCAGGATCTGCCGGTGCTGGTTCTCCACGGCTCGGAGGACCCGCTGGTGCCGGTCGAGCGCGCCCGCGAGTCGCGCGAGGCCTTGCGCGCCTTCGGCGTCAGCCTCACCTACCGCGAGCTCCCCATGGCGCACGAGATCCGGCCAGAGGCCCTGCAGGTGCTGCTCGACTGGCTGGAGCGGCGGGTGTTCTCGAAGTAGGCAGGGCGGCCACGAGGGCCGCCCCTACAGGCTCCGGCCCCTAGGGTGAGGGGCTCCGGGGCAGCAGCCCGGTGCGCTCCACGCCGTCGCGGTCCGGCGGCACCGGGATGCCGGCCAGCGTCGCCAGGGTAGGGGCTACGTCCACGGTCGCGACCGGCTCTGCCACGCTCGCCGGCCGCGCCTCGGGCAGGCGCAGCAGCCACGGCACCAGGGCATCGTAGTCGTAGGGGCTGCCGTGGGTGGTGCCGATGGTGCGCAGGGGGAGGAAGCCGGCCTCGAACTGGAGCATGAGATCGGGGCTGCGCCGGGGGTGGAAGCTGTGCTGGTAGAGGCGGCCCATGGGGTCGCCGGCGGCTTCCTTCGACTCGAGCTCGCTCCGCGTCCACACTCGCTCGACGCCCGGGCAGGTGCCGGCGAGCTCGCGGACGGCGGCCTCGATCTCGGCCTGCGTGCCCGCGGCCCTGGCCCCGGTCAAGAGATAGCCATAGGGATTGAGGATCGGGGTGCCGTCGAAGCGCTCCTCGAGCCGCGCACCCAGGCTCTGCAGGCAGAGCAGGCCCTCGGGGTCGATCCGCTGCCCCGGCTGGCCGTGGAGCTGCTGGTATTCGGGGAGCGGCAGCACGCCGTGGTCGGCCGACAGCGACACCAGGACGTGCTCGCGGCCCACCTTCTCGTCGACCGCGGCGAGCAGCTCGCCGAGCGCGAGGTCGAGGCTGAGCAGGGCGTCCACCATCTCGGGGCTGTTCGGCCCCCAGGTGTGGCCCACCGTGTCCACCGCCGAGAACGAGACGGCCAGCAGATCGACGTCGCCGTCCGACCCCAGCCGCTCGCCGTCGATCAGCGCCGTGGCGAAGCGGGCCAGGTAGCGGTCGGCGAACGGCGTGTCCGAGAGCTGGTCGAAGAAGGATTCGTCGGGCGCGAAGACCAGGCCGCTCGCAACGTGCGGAAATGGGCTCGGGAAAAGGCCGCGGTCCAGCACTTCGACGCCGAGCTCGGAGAGCGCAGGGGCGCCCGGGGGTAGCGGCAGCGGCCGCCAGCCGCGGCCGAACTCCTTCGCCGCCAGGCGCCGGTCGTTGAACGCCTCGAGCCACGACGGCTTGCCTCGCCGGTAGTAGCCGGAGCTCGTGAGCTCACCGTTGTCCTGGTCGACCCAGAACGCGGCATCGGCGTCGAGGCCGCCCAGGAAGATCGCCGAGCGATCCTTGGCGCTGGCGGCGAAGACCTTGGAGCGCCGGTTCGCGCGCTTGGCCCAGTCGCCGAGCGCCGAGCCCAACAGCCGCCGTGGCGAGCGCTCGAACTTCTCGTCGTCGGCCGCGTAGACCCAGTCGCCTTCGGCGGCGTCCCACCAGCCGTTGTTGATCACGCCGTGGTGGGAGGGATAGAGACCGGTCGCCAGGGTGGCGTGCCCGGGCGCCGTGGTGGTCACGGCATGATCGTGGCGGGCGGCGGTGAAGCCCACCGACTCGGCGAGCAACTGCGCCAGGCCGGCCGAGAACAGCGGCCGGAAGCGCTCGAGGTAGTCCGCGCGCATCTGATCGACGACCACGAATAGAACCAGGCGCACATCCGGCCTTGCGGCGGGATCGGCGCGCGGCGCCGCTGGCCGGCACGCGGAGGCGCCGAGCAGCGCCGCTCCCGCGGTCATTACGACCGCAGGCAAGATCCTCCAGCGAAGGCATGGGACGACCGAGTCGGGAGCTGGCATCGCGCGACAGACCTTTCTTGATAGGGTGTCTACTCTCTCACCGTCTCGAGCAACTTGGGTAGTAGAGCCGCACACAGCATGGAGATTGGTTTCCTCTTCGTCACCGCGGGGTCGGAGCCGGCGACGGGTTCGCTGGCTTCGTCTCGCCTGGGTCTCGCCTTGGCCCTCGCCTGCCTGATCGGGGCGGGCCTGCTGTTCCTGCTCCAACGCCGGCGGCGGAGCGCCGCCCTGCCCCACGCGGCCGCGGGACTCGCCAGCCTGGTGACTCACCTGCCTGGCATGGCCTACCGCTGCCGGCCGGACGGCACGGTCGAGCTTGCCAGCCCCGGCGCCGCCGAGCTCACCGGCCACGCGCCCGAGGACTTCACGCACGGCCGTACGCGCCTGCGCGATCTCGCGCACCCCGAGGACCGCGCCGCGGTGGAAGTCGCGGTGCGCGCCGCCCTGGCGGAGGCGAGGCCCTACCAGGTGGTGTACCGCCTGTTGGCCCAGGACGGCGCGGAACGCTGGGTGTGGGAGAAGGGCCGCGCGGTGACCGTGGGGGGCGAGACCCACCTCGAGGGCTTCATCGCCGACGTCACGGCGCAGAAGACCACCGAGGAGCGCGCCCAGCACGAGGCCCTGCACGACCCGCTCACCGGACTGCCCAACCGCGTGCTCTTCTGCGAGCGGCTGGGAGCGGCGATCCGGCGCTCGCACCGGCGCGCCGATGCCTCCTTCGCCGTGCTGTTCCTCGACCTCGACCGCTTCAAGCGGGTCACCGACACCCTCGGGCGGGAGCTCGGCGACCAGGTGCTGCAGACTACGGCGCGGCGGCTGCAGGCCTGCCTGCGCCAGGAGGACACCGTGGCCCGCGTGGGCGGCGACGAGTTCGCCATCCTGCTCGAGGACCTGGGTGGCGCGACCGACGCGGTGCGTGTGGCCCGCCGCGTGTGCGACGTGGTCAACCTGCCGCTCTACCTGGCCGGCGACGAGGTCTTCGTCACCGCCAGCGTGGGCATCGCCTCGAGCCTCTCCGGCTACGAGAGCCCCGAGCACCCGCTGCGCGACGCCGAGAGCGCGATGGGCCGCGCCAAGGCTCAGGGCGGCGGCCGGCACCAGCTCTTCGATCGCGACATGCACGACTCCGTGCTCGCCCAGATGCGCCTCGAGACCGATCTGCGCCGCGCCGTCAAGCACCAGGAGCTGCGCCTGCTCTACCAGCCCATCTACCACCTGGCGAGCGGCCGGCTGCGCGGCTTCGAGGCCCTGCTGCGCTGGCGCCGCGGTGACGAGCTGGTGCTGCCCGAGGAGTTCCTGGAGACGGCGCAGGAGACCGGCCTGCTGCTGCCGATGAGCTGGTGGGTGCTCGGCGAGGCCTGCCGCCAGCTCCTCGCCTGGCAGCGCCGCTTCAGCCAGCACGGCGCGCTCTACGTCAGCGTCAACCTGACCAGCCAACAGCTCGGACGGACCGACCTCACGCATCGCCTGCGCAACGTGCTCTACTCCTCCGGCCTGGCGCCCGAGTGCCTGCGCATCGAGGTGACGGAGAGCATGGTCATGGAGCGCGCCGAGTCGGTGGTCACCACCTTGTCCGGGCTCCGCGCGCTGGGCATCCACATCTCGCTCGACGACTTCGGCACCGGCTACTCCTCGCTCTCGTCGCTGCGCCAGCTTCCGCTCGGCAGCCTGAAGATCGACCGTTCCTTCGTCAGCACCCTCGAGGCCAAGACCGCCAGCCTGGAGATCGTGCGCGCCATCGTGGCCCTGGCCCACAACATGGGGCTGTCGGTGGTGGCCGAGGGAGTCGAGACCGCCGAGCAGCGCAAGATCGTCACCGAGCTGGGCTGCGACGACGCCCAGGGCTTTCTCCTCGCCAGGCCGCTCGACGTGGGCGCGGTCGAGGAGCTGCTGGCGGGAGTGGGCGCGGAGCGGAAGTTGGCCTGAGAGCCTCCAGGCGCAGCGGCCTGTAGGGGCGGCTCTTGTGACCGCCCTGCCGGATGGCAGGCACAAGGCCTGCCCCTACACGTAGGTGGCGCCCTCGCCCCGCGGCGGGGGTGTTCGCCCGTACTGCTCCTGTATCCTTCCGCGAAGCAACGGGCCGCTGGGAGGGCTGGGCATGGGACCGGATCCGAGGGACAGGGAAGCGCTGGGGCCGATCGCGGAGGGCGTCGAGCGGGCACTCGCCGCGCTCGAGGAAGGGCAGGTAGTCGAGCGCATCTGGGCCCGGGACCACGAGGTCTGGGGCAAGGGGCCGCGGGAGGTCGTCGACCGGCTCGGCTGGCTGACGGTCGTCGACGCCCTGGCGCCGCGGGTCCCCGAGCTCGCGGCCTTCGCGGCCGAGGTGCGGGAGGCGGGCTTCGCGAATGTCGTGCTGCTCGGCATGGGCGGCTCGAGCCTCGGCGCCGAGGTGCTGCGCTGCGCCTTCGGTCCCGCGCCTGGTTTCCCTCGCCTGACCGTCCTCGACTCGACCGTGCCCGCGTGGGTGCGCGGCGTGCGCGAGGCCATCGACCCGGCGCGGACCCTCTTCCTGGTCGGCAGCAAGTCCGGCACCACGGCGGAGATCCAGGCCTTCTTCCACTACTTCTGGGCGCAGACCGAGAAGGCCGTGGGCGGTGCGGCCGGGGAGCACTTCGCGGCCATCACCGACCCGGGGACGGCGCTGGCCGAGACCGCCCGCGAGCGGGGCTTCCGCCGCGCCTTCGAGAACCCGGCCGATATCGGCGGCCGCTTCAGCGTGCTCTCCTACTTCGGGCTGGTACCGGCGGCGCTCCTGGGGATCGACCTCGAGCGCTTCGTGATGCGGGCGATGTCCGCTACCCGCGCCTCCAACGCCGGTACGCCAGCCCGCGAGAACCCGGGCGCACGGCTGGGCGCCATCCTCGGCGCGGCGTACGCCGCCGGCCGGGACAAGGCGACGATCTACGCCTCGCCCCGCCTCTCCGCCTTCGGCCTGTGGGCCGAGCAGCTCCTGGCCGAGAGCACCGGCAAAGAGGGCCGCGGCATCCTGCCCATCGCCGGCGAGCCGTTCGACGACCGCCGCAGCTACCGCCACGATCGGCTATTTCTGGCGCTGCGGCTCGAGGGCGACGACAACGCCGCGCTCGACGCCCACCTGGCGGCGCTCGAGGAGGCCGGCCAGCCGGTCGTCGTGCTGCCGCTGATGGACGTCTTCGACCTCGCCGGCGAGCTCTTCCGCTGGCAGATGGCGACCGCCGTCGCCGGCCACCTGATCGGCGTCCATCCCTTCGACCAGCCGGACGTCGAGGCGGCGAAGCGCATCACCAAGGCCCTGCTCGCCGAGCTCAAAGAGCACGGCCGCCTCCCCGACCTCGAGCCGGGCCCCGGCCTCGCCGAGGCCCTGGCCGCGAAGGCGCCGTCGTTCGTCGCCTTCATGGCCTACCTTCCGGCCACCGCCGAGCTCGAGCGCGAGATCGCCGACCTGCGTTTGGCCCTTCTGAGCCGCCACCGCCTCGCCACCACGTTCGGCTACGCGCCGCGCATGCTCCACTCGACCGGCCAGTACCACAAGGGCGGCCCCGCGACCGGGCTCTACGTGCAGCTCCTGCCGGCCGGCGACGGCGACGACCTCCCCATCCCCGGCGAGCTCTACGGGTTCGGCACCCTGGCCCGCGCCCAGAGCCTCGGCGACGCCAAGGCCCTGGCCGAGAAGGGGCGCCTGTGCCTGCGGATCGTGTGGGGGGAGGGGGCGGCGGAGGAGGCGCTGCGGGCGCTAGCGTGGTAACTGCCCGAGCTCCGTGCGCGACACCCACCCTCGGGAGCCGAGCCATGGCCGAGATGCGCGACGAGTTCCTGAGCGAGGAGGATCTGGACCTCAAGAACCTCACCTGGGACGAGCTGGTCGCCTACTGGAACCTCTGGCTGGAGCAAGCGCAGGTCACCAACGACCTGGACGAGGCCCTCTACTCCCACGGCGTGTTCGAGCGCGACCCGGCGGTCGAGCCGAAGCCAGGCTCTTCGGGCTGAAGCCAAAGGTTCTCTGCGAGCTGTCGGCTGACCCCAGGCTTTGCAGGCACCGGAATCTAGACGGCCCGCACCGCGATCAGGTGCTGCAAGCCCTCGAAGTCCTCCGGGTTGCGCGTGTAGAGCGGGAGGTCGAGGGCCAGCGCCGTGGCAGCGATCCAGAGGTCCATGACACGGCTTCGAGGCTGCCGCCCGGCGACCTTCACGGCGTGCGCGACAGTCGCGAAGGCCCGGGCGATGCCAGTCTCGATCGGGATCGGCTGAAAGGTCGCCTCGATGACTCCCAAGCGGCGAAGACGATGGCGCCGCGTCGGCTCGTCCTTGCCAACCAACACTCCGTAGTGGAGCTCTGCAAGCGTCGCGACGGAGATCGCAACTTCCTCCGGTAGATCTAACTCGGCCTCGTCGTCGCGGGCGATCAGCACCGAGGTATCGAGCAGGCCGCAGGTCAGCGCTGCCAAGGATCCACCAGATCCTCGGCTTTGCCGCCCATGGGCTCGATGTCATCGAAGAAGGCCGGATCAGGAGGCAAAGAGCGAAGCAAACGCATCACCTCGGCTCTCGGGACCCATTGACGCTGCTGCAGTGGGCCCAGCAGCGCCACCCGACGGCCGCCGACGGTGATCGCAAACTGCTCGCCCGCCTCCGCCTGGCGCAGGATCTCGCCACTCTGGTTCCTCAGCTGACGCTGAGCGATGGTCCTCATGAAGCGGAGCGTAGCACAGTTGCTACGGGACCTTCCGAGGTGCCGGCCGGACCGCTGGCACTTCGGAAGGACGCCCTCCAAGATCTCAAGGCGTGTAGGTCACGGTGAGCTGCGGCCGGTTGGCCACGGTCGCGTTCTCACCGGGGTAGAAGCCCACGTAGTCGTAGCCCAGGTCGTCGTTGTCGTCGAGCGTGCAGTAGACCTTGAGCTGGGTGGTGCCGGTCCTGTTGACCGCCGCGAGCCCCGATGCGTTGAGGTTGCCGGTCGAGGCCGAGCCGTTGGAGGCCGGGGCCGACATCGTCGCCACCTGCGTGGCAGTGGCCGCGGCCTGCCAGTCGGCGATGGCGAAGGCGGTCGAGCCGCCGAAGCCGCCGGTGACGATGTCCGCGACGCAGGAGCCGTGGGTGGTGAACGGGCTGGTGCCGGAGAGGGTGCCGCGCACCAGGCGCAGGGTCGCCGCGGTGATCGTCGCCGTGTCCGGAAGCGACGAGGTGTCGAAGGAGACGATGACCTTGTACTGCTCGTCGGCGTTGGTGTCGCCGATGCGCAGCGCCGTGGTGGAGGTGTCGGTCGAGTTGCCGCCACCGCCGGCGTTGCCGTTCTCGCCGTTCTCCCAGATGCGGCCGTCCTGCGAGCCGACCGAGTTGAAGCTCACGGTCACCGGGTTGGTCGGCACGCTGGTGACGGTGACGGCGATCTCGTTGGAGGTCAGCGTCGCGCCGCAGCCGGGCGTGGTGCGCTCCACCAGGAAGTAGCTGCCGGCGGCCGGGAAGTGCGCGCAGTTGAGCTGGTAGCTGGTTCCGGTCTGGCCGGCGAGGTTGGTGATCGCGCCGCCCGAGACCGTGCGGTAGCCCCACTGGTGGGCGTTGGTGCCGCCGCCGGTGTCGGTCACCGTCGCGGTGCCGCCGACACACGGGCTGCCGATCGTGGTGCTGCCCGCCACCGAGATCGTGACGTTGGAGAGCGGCGGCGCGATCGCGATCGTCGCGCTCCCCGCGCCGGGCTGGTTGCAGCCGGTGCTCGAAACGCTGGTGAGCGAGTAGGTGGTGGCGGTAGTCGGCGACACCGAGCGGGTGGCCGGGTTGGTGGTAACGCCGCTCTGCACGAAGCCATCGGACCAGGTGAGAGTCCACGGGCCGGTGCCGATCAGGTTGGCGGTGAGCGTCGCCGGGCTGCCGGAGCACACCGAGGTCGATCCCGAGACGTTCGCCGGGACGGCGCAGCCGAGGTCGAGGCGGCCGTGGCCGTAGACGTTATTGGGCACCGCCCCCGCCGGGCTGCTGCAGGTGGTCGAGCCGAGCGTGATCGGCTTGGCCGAGGAGGTGAGCCGGCTCTCGATGACGTCGACGTTGCCGGCGAGCGACGGGAAGGCCGAGAGCAGCAGCGCCACGCCGCCGGCCACGTGCGGCCCCGCCATCGAGGTGCCGGAGAGCGAGGAGTAGGCGGTGTCGCTGGTGCGGTAGGACGATCGGGTGCTGGTGCCGGGGGCCATGATGTCGGGCTTGATGCGGTTGCTGCCGTCGGCCGTCACCGGGCCCCGGCTGCTGAAGCTGGCGACCGAGTCGGTGCCGGTGGTGAGCGCGCCGGTGGTGAACGAGGGATCGTAGAAGCTGGGTGGATCGGTGACCGTCGAGCAGCCCGAGCCGGAGTTGCCGGCCGAGACCTCCATCACGATGCCGGCGGCGCGGGTGTTGGAGACGCCGGTCAGGAGGATGTTGGGCGTGGTGCAGCCTTCGCTCGTCGGGCAGCCCCAGGAATTGACCGTCACGTGCGGGGCCTTCGCCGGGTCGCCCTGGCTGGGGGTGCCGCCCACGGGGTAGGGCGCGAGGAAGAACTCCATGCACTCGAGGTAAGTGGTGGGCGTGCCGGCGCCCTGGTTCATGTTGCGGCAGCCGATCCACTTGGCGCCCGGCGCCATGCCCACCTGGTTGGCGCCGTCGGCTCCCACCGCGGTGCCCATGGTGTGGGTGCCGTGGCCATTGTCGTCGCAGGGCTGCGTGGAGTTGGCGCCACACACGCCGCCGCCGCTGTGGATCGAATCGTGCCAGTTGTAGTCGTGACTGGCGGTGGTGCCGTTCCAGCCGCGGTACATGTTCTTGAGCGCCAGGTGGGTCCAGCGGTAGCCGGTGTCCGCGCCGCCCACCACCACGCCCTGGCCGGTGTAGCCCAGGCCCCAGACCTGCGGTGCCCGCACGTAGGAGATGCCGGGCTCGGCAGCCAGGATCGCCTTGGGCGACCAGTCGGGGTTGAACGCCAGCGGCTCCGCCTCCTGCGGCTCGGGCAGCGCCTGGCGCAGCTCCGGGTTGCCGTCGATGCGCGCCACGTCGGGCCGCGCCGCGAGCGCCAGGGCCAGGCCGCGGTCGCCCTTCACCCAGATGGCGTTGACCAGGTAGAAAGCCCGGTGCTCGACCCCGCGGAGCTCGAGCTCGGCGAGGATCGGCCCCTGGGTCTCGCGCGCCGCCTTCATCAGCGCCTCGTAGACGAACCGGCCCTTGGCGAGCTTCCCGCGCAGCCGCGCAGCGCCAGCCAGTTCCGCCTGCCGGTCCAGCACGATCAGGAACTCGGCCTCGGCGCCGGCGCGCGTGTTCTCGAACACCCACGGATCGATCTTCTCGACCCCGGGCTGGGCCTGGGCGGCCGTTCCGGGCGCCAGCAATGCGGCGACGGCCGCGAGCGCCAGGCCCAAGCCCCGCCACCCCGGGCGCACGGCAGCGCTGGGCGTCCTGCTCTTCGGACTACCTGCGTTCATGGTTTTTTCCTCCCTGTAAACGACCGAGTGCGCCGGCACGCCGAATCAGAGACGAAGAGGACCGGCGGCGTGGCTTCGCTCTGGCCCGGCTAGACTTCGGGCCGGGGGCAGGGATGGCGAGACGCCGGGTCACCGAGGATCAGCTCGCGCTCTTCCGCGAGGACGAGTCGCCGCCGGCGGTACGGGTGGCGGAGGTCGAGCCACGAGCCAGGGCGCTGGCCGAGGAGGTGCCGGAGGTGATCCGGCTCGGTGGCTCGACCTGGTCGTTCCCCGGCTGGGCCGGCCTGGTGTACGACAAGGAGTACCCGGTGGCGGCGCTCGCCCGAGACGGTCTCGCGGCCTACGCGCGGCACCCGCTCTTGCGCATGGTCGGCGTGGACCGCACCTTCTACAAGCCGATGACGGTCGCGGAGCACGCGGCCTACGCCGCGGCGGTGCCGGCCGGCTTCCGCTTCCTGGTCAAGGCCCACGAGGCGCTGACCATCCTCCGCTATCCCGACCACGACCGCTACGGCGAGCGGCGGGGAGAGGTCAGCCCGCTGTACCTGGATGCCGCCTACGCGGCCGAGGAAGTGGTGGCGCCGACGGTCGCCGGGCTGGGCGAGAAGCTCGGCGCCATCCTGTTCCAGTTCCCGCCCGGCGCGGCTGAGGTTCCCGAAGCCTTCGCATCGCGGCTCGGCGACTTCCTGGCGAAGCTCCCCCGCGGGCCGATCTACACCGTCGAGCTCCGCAACCGCGCCCACCTGACGCAACGCTACGCGGAAGCCGTGCGCGCCGCGGGCGCCTGCCACTGCTACAACGTCTTCCCGGGCATGCCCGACCTCGAGGCCCAGGCACGGATCGCCGGCGGCCCGGGGCCGCTCTTCGTACTGCGCTGGGTGGTGCGTCGCGGCCTCGCCTACGCCGAGGCCCGCACGCGCTTCGCGCCCTTCCACCAGCTCGCCGACCCCGACCCCGCCACCCGCCGCACCCTGGCCGCCATGGCCCTGCGGGCGGCGCGCCGCGGCACCCCGTCCCTGCTCTCGATCCACAACCTGGCCGAGGGCTCGACACCGCCCTCGATCGTCGAGCTGGCCGAGGAGGTCGTGCGGCAGGGGCGGCAGGGGAAGGCCGAAACGGGTGACAGTTTGGCTGAGCCGGGCTGAGTCGCCCGGCTCGAGGAGTACGATCTTCGGCGTGACAGGGACAACGACCGCGGGGTCGGCGCCTTCGCTTCGCAGGCTCCTCTCGCAGCCCGGCTCGTATCCGATCCTCGCTGCGACCGCGGCATCGGATCAGCTCCCTCATTTTCCGGTGACGCTCTTCGAACACATCGGGGATGTCTATCGGCGAGTCGAGACGGCCGCCGGTCTCGATTTCGTGGAGGTCGCGGCGCTGCGGTTGGCGGCTCTGGTCCACGAAGAACCGCCGGACTCGCTCCCCGAGCTCCTCGCTGCAGCCGACCTGTTGGACCTGGCGCCGACCGTCGTAGCGGTAACCGGTGGGTTTGGGCGCCTCTGGAGGGTTCGGACCGAAGGCGAGCTTCGGGACTACGTTGAAGTGAACAGGCCGTACCTCGCCTCGATTCTGCTCTTCGAGTTGGCGCACGAAGGGCGATCGACCTCCGGAATGGTACGAGCCGCTGAGGTAGGCGGGCTGCATGCCGCTTTCGGATGCTGGGAGAAGCGGCTCGCAGAGAGGAGAACATCAGTGTGACGGTGCTCGACGCCATCGGCCGGACGAGCAGGTGACGGCAGGAGATACGACATGTCCAAGCTACGGTTCAAGATCTCGATGTCGTTCGACGGCTTCGTCGCCGGCCCCGGCCAGAGCGTGAAGGACCCGCTCGGGGTCGGCGGCGAGCGACTGCACGACTGGGTGGTCCCGCTCGCCGCCTGGCGCTCTGAGCACGGCAAGGAAGGCGGCGATGTCAACGAGAGCTCGCGGGTGGTCGAGGAGTCGATCGCAGGGATCGGCGCCACGATCATGGGCCGCAACATGTTCGGCGGGCATCCGGGCCCGTGGCGCGCCAAGGATCCGTGGACCGGCTGGTGGGGAGACAACCCGCCGTACCATCACCCGGTATTTGTGCTCACGCACCATGCGCGTGAGCCGCTCGTACTGGAGGGCGGAACGACCTTCAACTTTGTCACGGATGGGATCGCGGACGCACTGGATCGAGCGCGGCGCGCGGCAGGCGGCAAGGACGTGTCGCTTGCCGGAGGCGCCGCCGCAGCCAGGCAATACCTCGTCGCCGGCCTTGTGGACGAGATGGAGATCAGTCTGGTACCGACCCTTCTTGGAAATGGCGCGCGATTGTTCGATGGGCTCGGCGACCTGCAGGGGCTCGAGCTCGTACGAACGCTTGCGGCACCGGACGTGACCCACCTGAAATTCACAAGAAGAGGCGGCAGTGGCCGTTGAGATCAGAGCTCTCGGAGCTGGCGACGAAGGCGTGCTCGACAACATCGCAGAGGACGTCTTCGACGATGTGATTGATGCGCGGGCGGCGAACGAGTTTCTCAACGATCCGCGGCATCACTTGATCGTCGCCGTCGATGATGGCGTGGTCGTAGGT
>JBIOXV010000164.1:0-33641 GCA_044869805.1 Thermoanaerobaculia bacterium
AGCGACGGCAGGAAAGCCCGACAGGCCGCGGCGGCCGTTGGCGGCCGGCCAGGCCCTGGGCTTGGGCGCAGCCGTCTCGCTCGCCGCGCTCGCCCTCCATCTCTGCGGTGTCTTCGCCGCCGCGGACGCCGCGGCCTTCGAGCTCATGAGCCGGCTGCGGGGCACGGGCCGGCCGGGCCCCACGGTCGTGGTCTGTGCCATCGAGCGGGCCGGCCGCGCGGGGCCGGGCCCCTGGCCGTGGCCGCGAGCCGACCTCGCGCTACTCGTCGAGCGCATCGCCGAGGGCGGCGCCCGGGTGATCGTGCTCGACCTCGACCTCGCGAGCACGACGCCGCCGGGCGAGGGCGCCGACCGCGCCTGGGAGGACGAGGCCCTGGCCGCCGCCATCGCCGCGGCCCACAACGTGGTGCTGGCCGTTCCCGCGCGCCTCGCCGGGACGGCCGCCGCCAGGCAGGACGGGCGTACGCCCTCGCCCAAGGCCTCGGCGGTGCTCGAGAACGAGAGCGGCCCCGGCCCCGGCTTCTCGGTCCCGGAGCTCGCCGCCCTCGAGCCGAGCCTGGACCTGTTCCGCGCCGCGGCCATCGCGGAAGGCTTCGCGGCCGCGGTCGAGGGGGAAGCACGCCGGCGGCCGCTGCTGGCGAGCGACGGCGTGGGCGTGTGGCCCAGCCTGGGGCTCGCCGCCGCGGCCGCCTGGGAAGGCAGGCCGGCACGGCTCTCGGCACCGGGCGCGAACAAGAGCCGACGCGAGCAGCGGCCCAGGCTGCGGCTCTCCGGCGAGCCGGTGCCGATCGACGGGCAGGGCAGGCTCACGCTCGACCTGCGGCGGCCGCCCGCGCTGGCGCCGGCCGCCGAGGTGCTCGCCGGCCGTGCCGGCGGCGACCTGCTCAACGACCGGTTGGTGTTCGTCGGTCTCACGGAGGAGGCGATGGGAGCTTCGACCTCGTTCACCTCGACCCGCTCGCCCCTCGGCCTCGAGGCCAGGGCAGCCGCCAACCTGCTCGCCCGCACCGGCATCCGCGCCGGCGGCGCGGTGGCGGCCGTCGGCTGGCTCGCGACCCTCGCCTGGGGGTCGCTCGCCGCCGCCTTCGCCTGGCTCTCGCGGTCGCGCGGTCGTGCGGCTCTCGCCACCGCCGGGCTGGTGCTGCTGTGGCCGGTCGCGGCGTTCGGGGCCCTGACCGCCGGCTCCTGCCAGCTCCCGGTCGCCGCGCCGATGCTCGCCGCGGCCGGGGCGGCGCTGGGCGTCTTCGGTATTGCCGGGAGCCAGCGCAAGCGGCGCCGGCAGGAGATCGCGGCCGTGCTCACCGGCACCGTACCGGAAGCGGCGGTCGAGGCGCTGGCCGCGGACTCCACGGCCTCGCTCGCCGCCGAGCGGCGGCGGGCCACGGTGCTCGCGGTCGAGATCTCGGGGCTGTCGGAGCTCGCCGACCGCTTAGCGCCGGAGGCCTTCGAGGCCGAGCTCCAGCGGGCGCTGGCGCCGCTGTCGGCGGTGGTGCTCGGTGCCGGCGGCGCGGTCGAGAGCGCCGGCGCCGACGCGCTCAAGGCGGTGTTCGGCGCTCCCCTCGCCGTGGCCGACCCGGCGGTGCGCGCGGTGCGCGCCGCCGCCGCGCTGCGCAACGAGACCGGGAAGCTCAAGGCGGCCATCGCCGCTGCGCGCGAGGTGCCGCTCGCCAACGTGCAGCCGGCGCTCGAGGTCGGCATCGCCTCCGGCGAGATGACGGTCGGCGTGTTGGCGGCCGATGGCCGGCCCCGCTACACCGCCGCCGGCGCGGCCGCCAGCCTGGGAGCGCGCCTGGCGCGGCTCGGCCGCGTCTACGGCGCACAGGTGCTGCTCGACGAGCTCACGGCGGGGCTCGCCGGCGACCACTTCCTGCTGCGCGAGCTCGACCGCGTGCGGCTGCGCGGGCAGGCGGCGCCGATCGCGGTCTTCGAGCTGGTGGCGGTCAACCCGGCCTCGCCCAACGACCGCCAGCGCGTGGTGCGCTACGAGGCGGGGCTGGCCGCGTTCCGAAACCGCGAGTTCGTGCGCGCCGAGCGGCTGCTGGCCTCGATCGTCGAGGACCTGGGGGAGGACCCTCCTGCCCGCCTCCTCGCCGAGCGCTGCCGGCGGCTGCGCGCCGCACCACCGCCCGAGGGGTGGGACGGCACGGCCGTCTACCCGCACTTCTGAGCGAGCTCCCCTGCGCGGGCCAGCGGCGCGGGGGCCGGCGCGAGAAGTGCAGTAGGATGGCCGCCGGGAGGCCCTGGTGAAGATCTCGACGCGCGGCGAGTACGGCATCCGGGCGATGCTCTACATCGCCACCGCGGCCGGCGAGCATCCGGTGACCAGCCACGAGATCGCCCGCGAGCAGGCCATCCCCGAGCCTTACCTGCGCCAGATCCTTGCCCTGCTCGCCAAGGACCACCTGATCCAGTCGAACCGCGGGCCCCAGGGCGGGCACGTCCTGGCGCGCCCGGCCACGGCGATCACCCTGCGCGACATCCTGATCACCCTCGAAGGCCAGACCACGTCGATCGACCAGATCCTGGCCCTGCCCTGCTCGATCCACATCGGCACCGAGCACTGCGCCATCCGCGAGGTCTTCCTGCAGGTCAAGGAGGCGGTGGACTCGATCCTGATCGGCACCTCGCTCGCCGACCTCGCGGCCCGGCAGCAGCAGATCCTGCGCGACGATCTCCACGTTCCTTTCCAGCTCGGCCACACCTGCCTGCCGGTGGTCCGTGAGTAGGCCCGCCTGGAGGAAGGCGGCGGCTCTGGCCCTCCTGGCCGGCCTGGCGCTCGGCTGCGGCCGCGGCGCGCGGGAGTCCCGCGAGGGCGCCGGCCTGCCCATCGAGATCACCGCCGAGCACCCCGTGCCCTCGCCGGGCGCGGCCGAGCTCGAGGAGGCCGCTCCGGCGCCGGGGCGGCCCTAGCCTGCGCCGTCCGCCGCGGCCGCTACTCGTCCGCCGGCTCCTCGGCCGGCGCCACGCAGACCTCCAGTAGCTTGTTGCCGAGCCCAGCTCCCAGCGCTCGCTCTCGGGCGAGGAGCGCCGGCGTGATGTCCACCGGCTCGGGGCAGGGCACGCCCAGCGGAGCGCTGCACTCGCTCAGGCGGCCGCGGGTCGCGTCGCGCTCCACCTCGAAGTACAGGGTGCCGCTGCTCTCGACGAGGCCGGGCATGACGATCTCCGGCTTCATCTCCACGGCCGGCGGCGAGCTCGAGTACTCGCCGTCGACGCAGCCGGCGCCCTGCGAGATCTCCGCCCTACCGACCTTGGCGAAGGAGCTCGCGGACGAGGATGAATCCGGAGAGCACCGGGCCCAGGCGGTGGCGGTCGCGATGTCGCAGACCAGGACCGGGACCCGCGACGGATTCTCGGGATCCAGGAAGCACTCGTCGACCGGACTCGTGTAGCGCAGCTTGGCAGCGTGAGTCTCGCCCCAGGAGTAGCACGCGGGCACCGGCACGCCGTCGTCCACCGCCGGGCAGCCGGCGAAACCGCCCAGGAAGTCACGGCTCGCGTCCTGCGCGTCGGGGTCCGGGCAGCTCGTGAAGCTCCGCGCGTCGAGGATCTCGATCAGCGGTCCCGGCCAGCTCGCCGGGCCGGGGGTGAAGACGATGGTGTCGTGGTCGCCGGAGGCGGGCTCCCGCGAGGTCTGCTGGCCGCAGCCGCAGACGTTCGAGAGCACGAAGTCCACCGTGCAGTTGCCCAGGGTCGTGGGGCCGGTGGTCGGGCAGACCTCGAGGCCGTAGCTCGCCATCAGGTCGATCCACGGGCAGGCCCCGAACACGACGCCGCACTCGTCGGGGTCGCAGTTCATGTCACCGGAGATCACCCGCACGCGGGCGTCGGCGAGGAACTGCGCCGCCCCCTCGAGGATCGGCGTGCTGCAGGTGCGCAGGCAGGTCTGGCGATAGCGGTCGTCGCTCGAGGAGTTGCAGTGCGGGGGATGGGCGACACAAGTGCCGTAGTCGTATCCGCCATCGCCGTCCAGGTCGCACTTCTGGCAGGTGGCGTAGTTGCCCTCGTCACAACCCTGGCCGGAAGGGGAGCGGATCACCCTCAGATCGCAGCTTCCGGCGCTCACCGAGCAGTCGCCGTTCTTGACGCAGAAGCAGTCGCAGCCTTTCTCCGGCACCTCCGTGCAGGTGATGTCGTAGTGGTCCGGGTCGCAGATCTCTTCCGCCTGGGTGAGGCAGGAGGGGGCGTCGTCCCTGCCGCAACCTTTGCAGAGCCGGCAGCGGTCCTCCTCGTAGTAGCCCTGCGGGATGCAGTGGGCAGGGCGGCCCGGCTTGTCGCGCAGGCACTTGTGGAAGGTCGGGTCCCAGAGGTCGCAGAGATTGGTCCGGTCGCAGGCGCATTCACACTGGAGCTCGGTGTTGAGCTCGATGATGTTGATGACGTCGCAAGAGTCGCCGGCGATGCCCTGCGCCCGGTCACTCGCCTCGCTGCAGTTGCGGATCTTGTTGGTGTAGCCGGTGAACATGAAGTTGTTGCCGACGTTCATCGTGCAGATGGTGCCCGGCATCGCCTTGACCCAGCCTCCCCACGAGGGGCAGTTGCCGGCCATGGCCGTGCCGCCCCCGAAGGGCTCGCACTCCTCGCCTGGAGGAGGTGGTGGCGGTGGACCGCCGAGCTGGGCCTGGGCCGGTGGCGGTCCGGCCACCGAGAGCACCAGGACCGCCAGCAGACCGGCAGCGTCGAGGAACCGGGAAACGCGCGGCAGCGGTCGACAGCTCATTTCATCCTCCCTCCTCAAAGGCGAGCTCCCGGCGGACCTCCCGCCTAGCGCGGTGGGACCGCGTGTCGCCGCCCGGGTTCGCGAATTGCTCTAGGCTAACGGATCTGTAGGCCTCCGCGGCCGAGCGAGCCCACCTTGAAACCTCCGCCATCGAAGTTGTACACTCCCGCCGCTTCGAGCGGCCGCCGCAAGGCGGTGAGGTGTGTTCTGCCGGAGCCTGCCCGGTAGCGTAGGGCTGGCCGGTGGGCGGTCTGAACGGCAAGACCCCCGGAAAGCGTCGCATGCCGAGCGAGTCGAAGTCTCCTTCGCAGTGGGCTCGCTGGTATTCGCTGGGCATCGAGCTGGCGGCCGCGGTCGCCGGGGCGAGCTTCCTGGGTTATTGGATCGATCGCTACTACAAAACCGATCCCTGGGGCATCTTGAGCGGCTTTGCCCTGGGACTGATCGGCGGCATGTACAACTTCCTCCGCTCTTCGATTCGGGAATATCGGGAGTCTGTTGGAAAGAGCTCGGCGCCCGGTGCCGGGACCAAGCCGGACGGCCCTGGCGAGGAGCCGTGAGCAGCGCCGAATCGGCTGCGGGAAACCGGTACCTGCGGTTTCTCCTGGCGGCTGCCGCGGTCAGCCTGGCAGTGGCGGCGCTGGGGTGGCTGTCGGTGGCGCGGACGGGAGGGCGTGAGGCAACCCCGGCGATGCTCGCCGGGGTCGGCATCAGTGCCGTCGCCTCGGCCCTGGGAGCGCTGCCGCTCCTCGCTGCGGGCCCGGGCACCGCGCCCGAGCGCCGGGCGAGCCTGGCGCTGGCGGCGATCGGCTTGCGGCTCTTTCTCGCCGTAGGGCTCGGTGGGTTGGCCTGGGCGAGCGGGCGGTTCGCGGTGCGGCCGCTCCTGCTCTGGTTGGCAGTGAGCTACGTGGCGCTGCTCGCCGTGGATACGTTCTATGCGCTCGCCGTCCTGCGCGGCGGGCGAGGTAGGGAGATGTGATGGCAGCGGGTACAGATCCGGTCGAGCACGTCATACAGCACCCCCTGGTCACCCGACCCGCCGACTTCGGCCTGCTGACGCCGAACGGCGAGATCACTCTCTTCTCCGATCACATCTCGATGCTGCTCGCGGCCGGCCTGCTGCTAGTGCTGGTCCTGCCGTGGTCCCTGCGCCGCCGGCGCGGCGACGAGGTGGAGCGCCTGGTGCCTGCCGGGTTCGCGAACGGCATCGAGGCCATCTGCCAGTACCTGCGCCAGACGGTCGCCGAGCCGGTGCTGGGCAAGCACACCGACCGCTTCATCAAGTACATCTGGAGCGTCTTCTTCTTCATCCTGACCGTGAACCTGCTCGGCATGCTGCCCATCCCGGCGCTCTCCCAGCTCTTCGGCGTCCATCTCGGGGGCACCGCCACCGCCAACATCTGGGTCACCGCCACCCTGGCGCTGATGACCTTCGTGCTGATGATCGTCAACGGTCTGCGCCTGGGCGGCATGGACTACATCAAGCACTTCAACCCGGGCCCCTGGTACATGGCGCCGCTGCTGGTGCCGATCGAGGTCTGCATCTCGCTGCCCGCCAAGATCGTCGCCCTGACGCTCCGACTGTTCGCCAACATGGTGGCCGGCCACCTGGTGCTGGCGGTGCTGCTGTCGTTCATCCTGGCGGCGGGCGCCACCAGCGCGGTGCTCGGCGGGTTGATCGCCGTCCCCGTGGTGGCGGCCTCGGTCGCGCTCACCTGCCTCGAGCTGCTGGTCGCCTTCCTGCAGGCGTTCATCTTCACGTTCCTGACCACGCTCTTCATCGGCATGTCGATCAACGTCCATCACGACGAGCATGCAGAGGAGCATCACGAAGCAGCGGCGCACTGAGCCCAGGTTCGAGGGAATCAAATCCAAGTGATCATTCGCCATGGCCGACCTGCGCGGAGGGCGCGGACCGCATGGCTCCATCGGCAGGTTCTCAGTGGGTGGCCGGCCCCGCACGGCGCCCCCAAAAGCTAGCAAGGAAAGGGTTGTCATCATGAGCAAGCGGTTCTCTCTCGTCGCCCTGGGGATGATCCTCGCCGGTCTCGTCCTCATGTTCCTGCCGGCGCTGCCGGCTTCCGCCCAGCCCGAGGCCGCGCCCGAGGCCGAGGGCTCGATGCTCAGCACCAAGGGCGCCGGCAAGCTGGGCGCCGGCATCGGCGTCGGCCTGGTGATCATGGGTGCCGGCGCCGGCATCGGCCGCATTGGCGGCTCGGCCGTGGAGTCGATCGCCCGTCAGCCCGAGGTGGCGGACAAGGTGTTCACACCGATGATCCTGACCGCGGCGCTGATCGAGGGCGCGGCGTTCTTCGCGCTGATCATCGCCTTCATGGCGAGCCGCTAGCCGATGCGCGCCGGGCTCTCGAAGGGCTTGCCGACGGCGCTGGCGTTGGGCTTTGCGCTCATCTGGGCGCTGGCCGCGCTGCCCGCCGTCGCGTCCGAGACCCACGCGCCCGCCGGCGAGCCGAGCCTCTTCGCCGGCGACCTCGGCAACGCCGTGTGGACCTTGGTGGTCTTCGGCCTGGTGGTGTTCCTGCTCGGCAAGTACGCCTGGGGGCCGATCCTCACCCGCCTGCAGGAGCGCGAGGGCTTCATTCGCGACTCCCTCGCCCAGGCCAAGGCCGACCGCCTGGCGGCCGAGGCCCAGCTCAAGGCCTACGAGGACAAGCTGGCCCACGCCCGCGCCGAGGCGTCCAGGATCGTCGAGGAGGGCCGGCGCGACGCCGAAGCGGTCAAGGCGCGCATCGAGCTCACGGCGCGCGAGGAATCGGAGCGCATGATCGCCCGCGCCAAGCGCGAGATCGACCTCGCCAAGGACACCGCGGTCAAGGACCTCTACACCATGGCCGGGCGCCTCGCCACCGACGCCGCCGCGCGCATCATCCGGCAGGAGCTCAAGCCCGAGGACCAGGAGCGGCTGATCGCCGAGTCGATCGCCCGCCTCGAGGCGGCGCCGCCCGGCCGGGCCGGCAGCTACGGCACGCACTAGGTCACCGCGTACGAGAGAGGGGATCATGGCCACCTTCAACGACAAGGAGATCGCCGTCGCACGCCTCTACGCGCGGTCGATCCACGACCTCGCCCGGGAGCAGGGTAGCGAGGAGGCGACGCTCGCCGAGCTCGCCACTCTCGCCGAGCTGGCCGAGGACAGCGGCGACTTCGCCCGCCTGCTCACCGACCCGCTGCTCGGTACCGAGGAGGTCGGCGCGGCGCTCGAGAAGCTGTTCCGGGGCCAGGTGAGCGACCTAACCCTGGACGCTCTGCAGGTCATGCGCCGCAAGGGGCGGCTGGGCTTGCTGCCTGCCGTGGCAGAGACCTACCGCCGCGAGCACCAGGCGGCGCGCGGCATCGTGGACGTGCAAGTCAAGAGCGCGGTGCCGCTGTCGGAGGCGTCGCGCGCGCGGCTCATCGCCGCCGTCGACCGCCACACCGGCAAGCAGAGCCACCTGATCGAGACCGTCGACCCCGACATCCTGGGAGGGCTCGTGGTGCGGGTCGGTGACGAGAAGATCGACACTAGCGTGGCGCGCGAGCTCTCGCGGCTCGGCGCCGCGCTCCTCGCTCGCGCTTCGAGCGAGATCTTGAGCCGCAAAGACTACCTGGCGGAGGAAGCTACATGAAGTTCAAAGTCGACGAGATCTCCTCGGTGATCACCGAAGAGATCCGCCAATATCGCAGTGAGGTCGACCTCGGCGAGGTGGGCACCGTGCTCGAGGTGGGCGACGGCATCGCCCGCATCTACGGCCTCTCGAATGCCATGTCCAGCGAGCGCCTGGAGTTCCAGAACGGCGCCAACGGGCAGGTCTTCAACCTGGAGTCGAACTCGGTCGGCGCCGTGATCCTGGGCGACTACCTGGGGATCAAGGAGGGCGACGAGGTGCGCCGCACCGGCGAGCTGCTCTCGGTGCCGGTGGGCGACGCCATGATCGGCCGTGTGGTCGATCCCCTGGGCCGGCCGATCGACGGCCGCGGCGTGATCGAGACCCCGCACCGCCGGCCGCTCGAGTTCAAGGCGCCCGGCATCGCCCAGCGCCAGCCGGTGAACGAGCCGCTGCAGACCGGCATCAAGGCCATCGACTCGATGATCCCCATCGGCCGCGGCCAGCGCGAGCTGATCATCGGCGACCGCAAGACCGGCAAGACGGCGATCGCCATCGACACCATCATCAACCAGCGCGACTCGGGCGTGATCTGCGTCTACGTGGCCGTGGGCCAGAAGGAGTCGACCGTCGTCTCGCTGGTCGAGCGGCTGCGCGAGCAGGGCGCCATGGACTACACCATCGTGGTCTTGGCCGGCTCTTCGGACCCGGCGCCGCTGCAGTACATCGCGCCCTACGCCGGCGCCGCCATGGCCGAGTACTTCATGTACGGCCAGGGTAGGGCCACCCTCTGCATCTACGACGACCTCTCCAAGCAGGCCGCCGCCTACCGCCAGCTCTCGCTGCTGCTGCGCCGGCCGCCGGGCCGCGAGGCCTATCCCGGCGACGTTTTCTACCTGCACTCGCGCCTCCTGGAGAGGAGCGCCAAGCTGCGCGACGAGTTCGGCGTGGTGCCCAAGAACGCACCCGAGGACTCGACCGACCGCACGCAGGTGAAGACCCATCCCCAGGGGCTCGCGGCGCCCGCCGACGTGCGGCCCGACGACACCTTCGGTCTCTATCACCGGCCGCACGGCAAGCACCGCGCCGAGGCCTTCCTCGCCTCGCTGCCCGACAAGGACAAATTCCGGGTGCACAAGTTCCCGGACTCCGGCGGCTCGATGACCGCGCTGCCGATCATCGAGACGCTGGAGGGCGAAGTCTCGGCCTACATCCCGACCAACGTGATCTCGATCACCGACGGCCAGATCTACCTCGAGCCCGACCTGTTCTTCGCCGGCGTCAGGCCGGCGGTCAACGTCGGCATCTCGGTGTCGCGCGTGGGCGGCAACGCGCAGAGGAAGGCGATGAAGAAGGTGGCGGGCTCGCTGCGCCTCGACCTCGCGGCGTTCCGCGCCCTCGAGGCCTTCGCCCAGCTCGGCACCGACCTCGACGTCGCCACCCAGCGCCAGCTCGAGCGCGGCAAGCGCATGGTGGAGCTGCTGAAGCAGCCGCAATATCAGCCCTACGAGACCTTCGAGCAGGTGGTGTCGCTCTTCGCCGGCGCCCGCGGCCTGCTCGACGACCTGCCGCTCTCGCAGGTCCTGCGCTTCGAGGCCGAGCTGCTGAAGCACGTGCGCAACGAGTTCCCCGAGGTGCTCGACGACATGCGAAAGACCGGCGACCTGCCCGACCCGCTGGCCGAGAAGCTGCTCGAGATCGGCAAGAATTTTAAGACTCATTTTGGCAAGACCCACTTCGGCAAGGCCCTGGCGCCGGCCGAGGCCGTCGAGACCGCCGCCTAGGACCTTCGAGCCATGGCCAACCGCCGCGTTCTCGTCAAACGCCGCAAGTCGATCCGCAACATCCGCAAGATCACGCGGACGATGCAGCTCATCGCCACGGCGCGCTTCCAGGCGGCCTACAACCGCGCCGTCGCCACCAAGCCCTACACCGAGAAGCTGGCCGAGCTGGTGGCCGACCTCGGGCGGGCCGGCGAGCTCGACCACCCGCTGCTCAAGGTGGGCAACCCTGCCGCGCCCGCGGCGCTGGTGGTCTTGACCAGCATGCGCGGCCTGTGCGGCGGCTACAACTCGAGCGTGCTGCGCGCCGCCCAGGCCTTCCTCGGCGAGCGCTCGGCCGCCGGCCAGGCGACCGAGCTCCACGCCTTCGGCAAGAAGGGCATCGCGTTCTTCAAGTTCATCCGCCGGGCGATGGCCGAGCAGAACGTCTCGGTCGGCGACACGCCGCGCTTCGAGCAGGTGGAGCCGGTGGCCAACGAGCTGATCGCGGCCTTCCTCGCCGGCAAGGTCTCCTCGGTGCACGTCGCCTACATGCGCTTCTACTCCGCCGGACGCCAGCGGCCGGAGATCTTCCAGCTCCTGCCGCTCACCCAGGAGCGGCCGGCCGAGGGGGCCCCCAGGCCGCGCTCTGTGGAGTACGAGCTGTCGCCGGAGCCGGCGAAGCTCTTGAACGAGTTGCTGCCGGCCACCGTGCGCGTGCGCCTCTTCCAGGCCTTCATCGACGCCGCGGTCTCCGAGCAGATCGCGCGCATGGTGGCCATGAAGAGCGCCACCGAGGCCTCCGAAGAGATGATCAAGACCTTAACCCGCCAGTACAACCGCGCGCGGCAGACCGCCATCACCCTCGAGCTGCTGGACATCGTGGGCGGCGCCAACGCGCTCGCCTGAGCAAAGGTTGACACCTATGGAACCGAACGTCGGCAAGATCACGCAGGTCATCGGCTCGACCCTCGACGCGCATTTCAGCGAGGAGTCGCTGCCCGCGCTCTATAACGCGTTGCGGGTCGAGGTCGAGCGCACGGTGCTCGGCGAGACCTTCAGCGAAACCCTGTGGTGCGAGGTCGCGCAGCACCTCGGCGGCGGCCAGGTGCGCGCCGTGGCCCTGGGCTCGACCGACGGCGTGCGCCGCGGCCAGGAGATCGTCGACACCGGCGAGGCGGTCTCGGTGCCGGTCGGCGAGGAGACTCTGGGCCGGGTGTTCAACCTGGTCGGCCAGCCGATCGACGACCGCGGCCCGGTCGCCACCAAAGAGCGGCGCACCATCCACCGCCAGCCGCCCGAGCTCGACGAGCTGTCGTCGAAGACCGAGATATTCGAGACCGGCATCAAGGTCATGGATCTGCTCTGCCCGCTGGTGCGCGGCGGCAAGGCGGGCCTCTTTGGCGGCGCCGGCGTGGGCAAGACGGTGATCATCCAGGAGCTGATCGCCCGCCTCGCCCGCTTCCACTCCGGCTACTCCTGCTTCGCAGGCGTGGGCGAGCGCACCCGCGAGGGCAACGACCTGTGGCTCGAGATGCAGGAGGCGAAGATCGGCGACACCGGCAAGAGCGTCATCGACCAGACGGTGATGGTGTTCGGCCAGATGAACGAGCCGCCGGGCGCCCGCCTGCGGGTGGCGCTCTCGGCGCTCACCATGGCCGAGTACTTCCGCGACCAGACCGGCGCCGACACCCTGCTGTTCATCGACAACATCTTCCGCTTCACCCAGGCGGGCTCCGAGGTCTCGGCGCTCCTCGGCCGCATGCCCTCGGCGGTGGGCTACCAGCCGACGCTCGCCACCGAGATGGGAGAGCTCCAGGAGCGCATCACCTCCACCAAGCGCGGCGCCGTGACCTCGATCCAGGCGATCTACGTGCCGGCCGACGACTACACCGACCCGGCGCCGGCCAACGCCTTCACCCACCTCGACTCGACCGTGAACCTCGAGCGCTCGATCGCCGAGAAGGGCATCTACCCGGCCGTCGACCCGCTCGCCTCCTCGAGCCGCATCGTGGCGCCCGAGATCCTCGGCGAGCGGCACTACCAGTGCGCGCGGCGGGTGCAGCAGATCCTGCAGCGCTACAAGGACCTGCAGGACATCATCGCCATCCTCGGCGTCGACGAGCTCTCCGAGGACGACAAGATCGTAGTGCGCCGGGCGCGCAAGATCGAGCGCTTCCTGTCGCAGCCCTTCTTCGTCGCCGAGCAGTTCACCGGCTTCTCGGGCATCTACGTCAAGCGCGAGGAAACCATCCGCTCCTTCGAGGAGCTGTGCGACGGCAAGTGGGACCACCTGCCCGACCAGGCCTTCATGTACGTGGGCACCATCGAGGAAGCGGCGGCCAAGGCCGAGAAGATCGCGGCCTAGAGAATCCCCATGGCCGCCACCTTCCAGCTCTCCGTCATCACGCCCGAGAGGGCGGTCCTCGAGGCCGAGGCCACCTTCGTCGCCATCCCGGCCTGGGACGGCGAGATCGGAATCCTCGCCCACCGGGCGCCGCTCTTGACCAAGCTCGGCGTCGGCTGGCTCCGCGCCGACACCGCCCAAGGCAAGCACGCCTTCCTGATCGACGGCGGCTTCGCCCAGGTGGTCGACAACAGGGTCTCGGTGCTCACCGAGCGTGCCCAGACCGCCGCCGAGATCGACCCGGCGGCGGCCCGCACCGCCCTCGAGCGCGCCATGGCCATGAAGATCACCGACGAGGCCTCCTCCGAGGCCCGCACCCGCGCCATCGCCCTGGCCAGGCTGCAGCTCAAGGCCGCCGCCCAGGCGGCTTAGAGACAGGCCCCCCGCGGCCAGGGGGCCGCTGCTATCCTTGGCTGTCGAAGACCAGGGAGGCACCGATGGCTGGAACCAAAGAGGTCGTGACGCTCGGCCGGATCACCATCGACCCCGACCTCTGCAACGGCAAGCCCACGATCCGAGGCAAGCGCATCACCGCGCAGACCGTCCTGGAGCTGCTCTCCGCCGGCGAGAGCCGCGAGGAGATACTGCGCCAGTACCCCTCGCTGGAGCCGGAAGACATCGACGCCTGCCTCGCCTTCGCGACGGAGCTGCTGAGCCACAGCTACGTCGTCAAAGTACCGGCCTGAGATGGCCCGGTACCTGATCGACGTCAACCTGCCTTATTACTTCTCCCTCTGGCGAGGCGAGAGCTACCAGCATCTCCGAGATCTGAACGACGAGTGGTCGGACTCCGAGGTCTGGCGGTTCGCTGCCGAGAGAGATCTCACGATCGTGTCGAAAGACACCGACTTCTCAGGCCGGGCGATGCTCCAGACGCCGCCACCGCGGGTGATCCACATCTGTCTCGGAAACCTCCGAATTCGAGAGTTCCATCAGCTGATCTCCGGCGTGTGGAGACCCGTCTGCGAGCTGAGCGAGCGACATCGTCTCGTCAGGATCTTTGTGGACCGGATCGAGGCGATTGAGTGAG
Organism: Thermoanaerobaculia bacterium; assembly: GCA_044869805.1. Lineage (GTDB taxonomy): Bacteria > Acidobacteriota > Thermoanaerobaculia > Multivoradales > SZUA-115 > CAWDVR01. The sequence continues at coordinate 13,520 of JBIOXV010000164.1, forward strand.
AGGCGACCGCGAATGGCCTACAGATACGAGCTTGACGACACCCGAATGGGCGACCTCGAGTTTCCGAAGGAGAGCTTCAGCCTCGTTCTGAAAGGTCTGCGAAGCCTGTCGCAGGAGGTTACAGTCTGGAACAAGTGGACGGATTCTGCAGGCGCTGAGGCACCATTCGAGAGGAATCCAAGGCCTCCAGCAAGTCACAGAAAAGCTGCCGGTCGCTCCGGCCCCTCAGGAGTCGGCGCAGGTGGCGGCGCAGGTTCGAGCTGAAGCCGGCGACCATCTCGGGGATTCCTTCATCTGCCATACATCGGAAGACAAGGACTCTTTCGTCCGGCCCTTGGCCGAGGCCCTGCACCGGGCCGGTCTGCGGGTCTGGTACGACGAGTTCACCCTGCGGGTTGGCGACAGCCTGCCGCGGTCGATCGACCGCGGCTTGAGTCGGTCGCGTTTCGGCGTCGTAATCCTGAGCCCTAGCTTCTTCGCGAAAAGAGTGGCCGCACCAGGAACTAGACGGCCTCAACGCACGGGAGATGGATGGAGAGAAAGTCATTCTACGGGTCTGGCACCAGATCGGCTTCGCTGGAGTCCGTAGCTTCTCTCCGATGCTCGCGGGGCGCCTCGCCACGAAGTCCGAGAAGGGGCTCGACCAGGTTGTGAAGGATCTCCTCGCAGTTCTGGCTCCCGAATGATGGTGCGCCCCGGCGCGGCTGGCAGGACGCCGGTGGACCGACGGCCGGGCGCTCAATCCTCGATCTCCGCCTCGAAGCTCGACGAAGATGTCGATGTCCTTGGTGAACCGAGGCTTGGAGTGAAAGGCGACGGCGTGACCGCCGATCACCAGCGCCCTAGCGCCATGGGACTTCAAGAACGCGAACAGCTCTTCGAAGTCCTTGCTCATCGTGCCCTGTCTGCCTGGCCCAGTGCGCGCGAAGCTCCTCGACCACGGCCACGCGCTCGGAGGGGCTCATCCGTCGCCAGAACTCGCGATCGGCCTTCTTGGCCTCCTCGAACGAAGAGCATCGACGTATCCAGGCTTCCACGCGACGAGGAGAACACCCGCTCTCTCAGCGATCGCCGCGTGCATCGTCCCCCGCTGTAACTTCTTTCCCGCTCCAACGCCGAAGTAGCCATCAAGCCATTTTTCCGGGCTCTTGGAGTCCCGAGGAAAGGAGTACCCCATGTGGTTGTTTGCGTCTGGCCAATCCCTCGGCAGAAAGGGACCGCGGCCGGCCCTTCCGTGCCTGCTCGGCGTCCTGGTGCTCGCCCTGGCCGCGCCGGCCTGGGCGACCGGACCCACGTTCTTCATCGACGAGTCGACGGACTTCACCGGCAACGGTTGCCCGAACGCCGATCTCAATGACGTCACCTCGAGCCTGCGCGAGTCGCTGGTGGACGAGGGCTGGACCGGCTTCCGGTTCACCAACAGCCTCGCCTTCCCGCAGGACTTCATCGAGCAGACGTTCGCCGGCCAATCGGGCCTCGACGGCGGCTTCGGCGACGCCAATACCCTGACCGTCTACGCCGGCCATGGCAACCGGGCGCTGCTGCAGTTCGGCTTCCAACGCCTCGGCCGCTGCACCCTGACGCTCGACGGCAACGCTCGCCTGGGCACCCTGGCGGGAGACGACGCGGCCTATGCCATGTGGGTGACGAGCTGCACCGTGAACACCGACTCGCTGGCCCGCCACTTCGACCAGGCGATCCGCCAGACCTTCGGCTACCACAACTCGCCGCCGGTCAAGGACGATCAGCCGCGCGACTTCTTCGAGGAGACGGACGACATCGACAACGCGCACGCCTGGATCGAGGAGATGGAGGACCGGCCGGGCTGGTTTACCGGTGACAACTCGCCGATCACTCTCACCTTCGGCGTGGACGCCAACCACTGCCAGTTCGTGCGCGACACGGCGCGCCTCTTCGACCGCATCCTGCTCTCCGACGCTCCGGCGCCCGACGCCTTCTTCTGCTTCATCATGTTCGACCACGGCGCGAGCGGCTGCTGATGAGCGGCCAACGAACTTCGACCCGAAAGAGGAACACGACGATGAACCGCTCTCAGCAGACTTTCCTGCTGTTCGCTTCGAGCCTTTTGCTGGCGGTGTGCGCGGCCGCCCAGTCGCCCACGCCCCCGACCGGCGGCGAGCCCAAGGTCGGCGACCGCATCGCGAGCTTCGAGATGAGATGGGCGCCCCGCACCGAGGACGAGGTCGGCCGCCGCGCCCTCGCCGTGGCCGAGGTTCTGGCGGGTGGCGGCAAGCTGCGCTCGGAAGGGGTTTCGGTCGAGCCGGTGAAACGTTCCCGTGGAGCCGCCAGCCGCTGGGCGGTCCGCGTGGCGGACGCCCCCGAGCTGCGCATCCGCTACCTGCCCGAATACGACGAGCTGCGGGCGCTCTCGACCGAGCTGCTGTACGCCACGGCGCCGGAGAAGGACCTGGGCCGCGAGCGCGCTCTAGAGATCGCCAAGCGGGCGTTCGGAGACCTCGCCGCCGCCAAGGTAGTCGACCCCCGCCACTTCAACTGGGGCAAGGCGAGCGTCGCCACCACGGTGGTCGGCGGCGGCACCACCGCGAGCAAGGTGATCTCCGAGCGTCGCGTGGTCGAGTACCGGATCAGCTTGCTGCGCGAGATCAACGGCATCGAGGTGGCCAACGCCGGCGTCCGCCTGGCGGTGCACGCCTCGGGTCAGCTCTCCGGGGTGAGGGTCGGCGGCGTCTCGATCGCCTCGGACGTGGGCACCGCGGCCCTGGAGAGCCCCCGCGGCCGTGGCCAGTGGCTCACCCGCAAGGTCGAGACCGCCGACCTGCTGCGCCGCTTCGAGCGCGAGGCCGTGCCGGCCGGGGCGAAGGCCAAGCTGGCCTGGTCCAGGGTGCTCTACGTGATGGACGAGACGCAGAAGGCTGCGGTGATCGAGCCGCGCTACGTGGTCTCCTACTCGCTGCACGTGCCGACCGACGACGGCCAGGTCGCCATCAGCCGGCGCAAGGTGCTGGGCTACTCGCTGACCGACCCCGCGGCCAAGCCGGTCGACCTCGTGCCGCCGGTGAGGCCGCCGCGCGAGGGCGATAGCGACAAAAAGCTGCCCGCCGGAGCCTGAGCGCTGGTGAATAGACCTGCGGCGCCGTCCACTCGCGACGGTTTCTTCACGAGCTCCGAGGCGAGGGGGGACGGCGCTGCCGTGACCTAGAACGTGCAGCCGTAGGCTGACATCGCGCTGCGCGCGGCGTCATTGGCCGCGCGGCAGCCGGCCGCCAGACCAGCCTTGCCCTCGGGGGTGGAGGCCGCCTGCTGCCAGGAGGCGCGCGTCGCATCGAGGCTCGCCTTCACCTGCGCGCGCATCGCCGTCGGGACGTGGGCGTCGACGCAGTCCAGGTAGCGCTTGATGTATTCGTCGCACTCGGGGACGCCGAATCCGCTGACCTCGGCAGTCGAGGCCGGTGCAGGCTCGGTGGAGGGCGCCGGAGCGGGGGTAGTCGCGGCGGCCGGGGCGGCCTCCTTCTTGCCGCACGCGGCCAGCAGGGTCAGCAAGCTAAAGCACAGCACGGCTCCCTTGCGCATCATCAGTCTCCTCGTGGGTAGGGGCATTTGACCCTTCCCCGCGAAAGGGAGAAAAAAGGTGCCAACGGCGGGAGCCGGCCCTGCGACCGGCCCCCTGCACGACGGCTCAGCTCGCCCGGCGCCGGGCGAGCAAGGTGCGGACCGCCGCCCCCATGAGCAGCAGCGAGAGCAGCACCAAACCAACCGAGTCGACCGTCGGGATCTCCTGCGGCGGCCCGGCGCCGACCACCGCCGGGTAGTCCTCCACCTCGCCGTCGGTCGCCGCACCCACCGGCGAGCAGCCGGCGTCGGTGCTCAGGCGGAAGCGGGCGTAGGTGGCCGCCACCGCCCCGACCGGCACGTTGCCGAAGTTGAGCTGCACCGTGCCCGAGGCGGCCGCGGCCACCGGGCCAGCAGCCTCGGAGGCGTCGCCGAAGTCGCCGTCGCCGTTCCAGTCGATGAAGCCGCAGACATTGGCCGAGCCTGCCGTGGTGTTGGTCACCGCCACGTCGATCACCGCCGGGTCGCCGATCCCCAGCACGAGCTCTCCCGGGTCGACACCGTCCTCGTCGTCGGGCGCGCCGGCGAGGTCGTCGCCGTCGGCACCGACGCTCTGCTGGCCGTCGCTCTCGCCGTCTTCGTTGGTGCCGAGCGCCAGCCCGGCGACGATCGGGTGGCTGGGGCCGCCGTCCGCCGCCTGCGTGCTGTAGTTGCCGGTGCCGCTGCCGGCGCCGGTGTCCGGCAGGTCGCCCCAGTCCTCGAGCTGGCCGATGGTGCCGAGATGGTCCTCGACCTCGCCGTCCGGCGCCTCGCCGGTTGGAGTGAGACCACCCGCGGTCGAGATGCGGAAGCGCGTGCAGGTCGGCCCGGGAGTCGCGCCCACTGGCACCGCCACGGCGAGCGGCACGCTGGCCCCCGCCCCGACCGCGAAGTTGGTGGCCACCTGCTCGCCGGCGTCGGCCCAGGAGCCGTTGCCGTTCCAGTCGATCCAGGCGTCGACGAGGCCACCGGTGGGCCCTCCTTGAAGCTGGATCACCGCATTGCTCCCCGGAGTGAAGGCGGGGAGGGTGACGCCGTCCTCGTCGTCGGGCACGCCGTTGGCGTCGTCGCCGGTGTGGCTCGCCGTCGGCTGGCCGTCCGGCTCCACGTCGACGACCGCTCCCAGCGTGGGGTTGCCCTGACCAAGCACGATGTGGCGCGCGCCGTTCGAGGCCAGGAGCACCGGGTAGGTGGGGTCCGGGGCGTCGCCGAAGTCGTGCACCGCGCCGCGGAAGCCGCAGTCGATGGTGTGATCGTTGGCGCCGCTGCCGCCGGTCGAGACCGGCACTTGCACGATGCCGCCGCCGGCGTCCGTGCAGTCGGAGTCGTTGAGGTCGGGGTTGCCGCCGGCGCCGGTGTTCGGGGGTGTCGGGCCCACCGGACCGCCGCAGGCCGCGGCCAGCGCCGCGGCATTGGCCACGGTGTCGATCGACACCGTGCAGGTGGCGTTGCGCGGGATGGGCGTGCCGTTGGCCACCTGGTAGGCGGCGTCGGTGAACAGGTACTGCCCGGCCGCGTCGGTCACGTCGCTGACCGGGTTGGCGGTGCCGCAGACCAGCACCACCGTCACTCCCGGCGCCACCGGCTCGCCGCCCTCCTGCGCGCCGTCGCCGTCGTCGCACCACAGGCGGTTGCCGAGCTCGAGCGGCGCCGGGTCGCAGAGCAGCTCGAGGTCGCCGGCGCCCGCCGCCTTGCCGAAGGTGGCCGGCTGCCCGCCCTCGTCCTGGCCGAAGACCTCCAGGCTGTGGGCCCGGGTGCCGGCCGCATTGCTCAACCACACCACGCCACCGGCGCGGAAGTCGTCGTAGGGATCGAAGGCGGAGGCGCCGATCTCACCCGAGCCGAAGCGATGGACGAGCCCGCCCAGGGTGATCTCCTGGTGAGTGCCGCCGTTGGGAGAGGTGGGGTCGTTGTCCCAACGGTAGTAGTCCGTCCAGTAGTACTCGCGGCCCCCGGGGCCCTGCGGCGGCACCTGATCGGCCGCCACCGTCGGCCCGCCAGGGTCCGGGCAGTCGGCGTCCGCCTCGAGGACGAAGGGGTTGCCGTTGGCGTCGGTGTCGTCGGGGTCGAAGCAGACCCGCAGCAGGTCGCCGGCGATCACCCCCTCGAAAACCTCGGTGTCCACGCCGTCGGTCTGGAAGTTGTCGTTGCCGAGCTGGTTGCCGGCGCGGTCGAGGAAGCCCAAGAGCAACGCGCCGTCGATGTCGAACTCCAGGTCGGCGAGGATCGGCTGCGGGAAGAGGGTCTGACCGAAGGGTCCGCCGTCGGGCGCCGGGCCGGTGATATCGCTCCACTGGTCGATCCACGGCCGCCAGGTGGCGAGCGGCTCGTTGGCTCCCTGATCGCTCACCTTGCCGCGCGGATAGTCGAGGTCCATCTGGAAAACCGGGGTGAAGTTGCCCACCGCGCCGGCGGGATCGTGACTGAGGACGTGGGCGGTGAGATCGCCCCCGGTGCCGCCGTTCTCGCCGGTGCACACGCCGCCGACGTAGACCAGGCCGTTGTAGAACTTGACCGCCCACGGCCGGAAGACGCCGCTGGTGCAAGCGGGCTCGGCGGCGCCGAAGGGGTGGGCGGTCACGTCGGCGTCGCCCGGGACCAGGGGCGGGTCGCCGATCGCGAGCTCGTAGAGCGTGCGATCGAAGAGGTTCACCACCCACAGCGTGCTGCCGTCGTCAGAAATGTCGAGATCGCCCAGGCCCACCTTGCCGGTGGCGTCGAAGGCGTTGGGGTCGTAGTTGGGCTGAGTGGTGCAGGGATCGAGGCCGCGGGACGCGGGCTCGGCGCCGGTCGAGACGCCGGTGATGTCGTCGAGGTTGAACCACGGATCGACCGTCGGGTTGACGGTGAAGTCGCCGGTCACCCGGTAGATGACCCCGGTGCGCGAGCCGGCCGAGCCCACCGGCAGTGGCCCCAGGCCGCAATGGCGCTTGACCAGGGCCGAGAGGTAGAGCGAGCTGCTGGAGGCCTGCCAGGCGACGCCCCAGGTCGTCCCCAGCTCCTCGCCCTGGGCGATGAAGTTGACCCCGGCGGCGTTGTTGCTGTCCGCGGTGTTGAGGAAGGAGACCAGGGCGAAGAAGTCGCTCGCCGGGCTGCCGCCGTCGGGGCAGGCGCCCGGGGGGGTGGTGAGCGGGTCGCCGTTGACGAAGGTGGGAGTGGCGATCAGCGCGTCCGCCTGGCAGTAATGCGCCGGGTTGTTGACCCCCAGGTCCACGTTGCCGGTGGTGCCGCCGCCGGGGTCGGCCAAGAACTGCACGCTGGTCCCCGAGCCGCCGCCGAAGGGTCCTGACGCATAGGCGAGCGGCACGCCCGAGAACTCGATGCGGTAGGGGCCGGTGCCGGCGACGACGAGCTCGAAGAAGCCCAGGTTCGACAGGGTGCAGACCGCACCGGGAACGCCTGTTGCCGAGCAGGTGGTGGTGCTGCCGGCGGGTGCGCCGCCGGAGTCGAACGCGGAGACCGTGACTCCGCCCACGCCCGGCTCGAGCGCGCCGTCGTCCACGCCGTCGGCGTCGAAGTCACGGAACACGGTGCCGGTGAAGGTGCCGGCGGCATGGGCCGGTTGGCCGGCGATCAGCACGGCGAGGACCATCAGCAGTGAAGGGATGCCGCCCAAGCGGCGCAGGCGCACATGGTTCATGGGTTAGGGCTCCGTGAAGTGGTGGTCGTCGGTAGATTTTCTGGCGCTCGCCTGGCTCACCGCGGAAGGCGCGCATCGCGAGCCCTCTCCAGCTCCGGGGATGACTCTGACCAAGCTCTTTTAGGTAGTAGGAGCATGCCAGCAGGCGCATCCCACGCGGTTGCCGCCACGCGGCCGATCCTTGCCGCCAGGCGGCTGGCATCATCGAGACAACGAAAAGCTAGGTGGGGCGGTGGCGGGCGGCGAAGGCGGACGGGCGTTCGCCGTAGCGGGCCTGGAAGGCGTTCGAGAAATGCGCAACGCTCTTGAACCCCACCGTGTAGGCGATCTCGCCCACCGCCCCCGCCCCTGCCCGGAGCAACTGCTCCGCGCGCTGCAGCCGGAACGAGCGGATCAGCTCCGAGGGCGCCTCGCCGGTCAGCGCCCGCAGCTTGCGCAACAGATAGGAGCGCTCGCAGCGCAGGGCCGAGGCCAGGGCCTCGACGGAGAGCTCGCTGTCGCCCAGCCGCTCCTCGACCACGGTCTGGACCCGCAGCAGGAAGGCCTGGTCGGCTGGGGTGGCCTCGATCTCCGAGACGCGGAGTGGCCGGGGCAGGGTCTCGGCCTTCGAGAGCAGGCGCTTGCGGCCGGCGAGCAGGTTGTCGAGCCGCGCCTTGAGCTCGCGCGGGTCGAAGGGCTTGACCAGGTAGTCGTCGACCCCTTCCCGCAGGCCCTCGAGCCGGCTCTCGGCCGAGGCCTTGGCAGTGAGCAGCACGACCGGCACCAGCTCGAGCTCGGGGTCCTGGCGCAGGGCGCGGAACAGCTCGTTGCCGTCGAGCCCGGGCATCATCACGTCGCTCACCACCACGTCGGGCACGAAGCGGCGCGCTCGCTCCAACCCCTCGTCGCCGTCGGCCGCCTCGAGCACGCGGTACGCGGGCTCCAGGTGGCGGCGGATGTAGGCGCGGATCTCGGCGTTGTCGTCGATCACCAGCACCGTGGTGCGATCCTGGTCGAGGCCGGTGCCATTGGCCCCGTTGACACCGTCGCTCGTCGCTTTTTCTCTGCTCATGGCGCCGTCGAGGTCGAGCGCCGATGGGACCGTGGTGACCGCCGGCGCAGGCTCGCCCGGAGCCGCTTCGTCGGTGAGGAGCCAATCCGCCGGGAAGTGATCGCTGCCGGCGAGCAGCGTGACGGTGAAGCAGGAGCCCTCGCCCTCCGCGCTCGCGACCGAGATCATGCCGCGGTGGAGCTCCACGAGCTGGCGGGCCAGGGCGAGGCCGATGCCACTCCCTCCGAAGCGGCGCTGCTCTTCGCCCTCGACCTGGTGGAAGCGGTCGAAGACCCGCTCCAGCTCGGCGAGCGGGATGCCAGGGCCATCGTCGCGGACGTTGACCTCGACCGCGTCCTTCCCCGGGCGCGTGGCGAGCGACACCTCCACGCGGCCCCCCTCGGGCGTGAACTTGAGCGCGTTGGCGAGCAGGTTGTCGAAGACCTTCTCGAGCTCGCGCTCGTCGAAGTAGAGCTCGACTGGCTCGACCGGAAGCGAGAGGCTCAACGAGATCCGCCGGCGTTCGGCCCAGGGCAGGAACGACTCCACCTGCCGCCGCAGGAGATGTCCGAAGTCGCCGCGGCGCACATGGAGCTCGAGGCGGCCGGCGTCGAGCTTGGCCACGTCGAGGAGCTGGTCGACCAGCCCCAGGAGGCGCCGCGCGTTGCGCTGCGCCACGCCGAGCTCCCTGGCGAGCGCCGGGGCGAGGGGGCCGAGCTCGCCGCGCAGCGCGTCGTCGAGCGGACCGAGAGTGAGCGTCAGCGGCGTGCGGAACTCGTGCGAGACGTTGGCGAAGAACTGCGACTTGAGCTGGTCGAGCTCGCGCAGCTTCTCGGCCTGCTCGGCGATGGTCGCCGTGCGCTCCTCGACCAGGCGCACGAGCTCTCGCTGCCGCGCCCGCGCCCGTGCGCCGCGCAGGTACACCAGGCCCAGGAAGACCCCCGCCAGGCCCAGCCCGCAGAGGAGGGCGAACGAGCGGGTCTCGAAGAAGCGCGGCACGACGTAGAGGCCGACGCTCGCCGGCTCCGCGTTCCACTCGCCGTCGGCGCTGCGGCCCACGACCTCGAAGACGTAGCGGCCCGGCGGCACCTTGGTGTAGAAGGCCTGGCGCCGGCCTCCCGCCTCCACCCACTCGCGCTCGTAGGGCCGCAGCCGGTAGCGGAAGCGCTGGCGCTCGGGGGCCTGGAACGAAGGCGCGGTGAACTCCAGCGCGAAGCTCCGCTGCTCCGGTGACAGGCGCAGGTCGCCGGCCGCCGGGCCGGAGAGGGCCAGCTGGTCGTCTCCCGCGCGCAGGCGCTCGAGGCGCACCCGCGGCGGCGGCCGCTGGGAGAGGGCGCGCCGCGGGTCGATGCATACCGCCCCCATCTGGGTGGGGAACCAGATCCTGCCCAGGTGGTCCCTGAGCCCCGAGTTCTGCGTGCTGCCGTTGGCCTCGCGGTTCGCCATGCCGTCGCGCTCGCTGAAGGCCACGGTCTCGAGGCGCGTCAGGCGGCCGTCCGCCACCGCCTCGAGGTCGGCGAGACGAGCGCGGAACACGCCCTGGTTGCTGCTCATCCAGAGGTTGCCCGCATCGTCGGGCACCAGCGCGTGCACGCCGTTCGAGTACAGGCCCTGGCGCTCGCCGATGACCCCGATCGCGGGCCCCTCGGGGCGGCCCACAGAGGCCGGGTCCAGGCGGTTGATGCCGCGGTTCTCGGTCGCGATCCACAGCTTGCCGTCGGCCGCGACGTGGATCGCCCGCACCAGGTCGCTCGACAGGCCCTGGTCGCGCGTGACGGCGGTGAACCGGCCGTCCGCGTAGCGGATCACGCCGCCGCCGTTGGTGCCCAGCCAGAGGGCGCCGTCGGCGGTCTCGCGGATCACCCGCACCCAGGGATGTGGCAGGCCCTCGGCCGCGGTCAGCTCGGTCCACCGCTTGCCCTCCGCGGCAGGCTCACCGCGGAACAGGCCCTCCTTCGCGCCCACCCAGAGCACGCCCCGGCGGTCCTCGTAGATCGCGCCGACCCCCGCCAGGCGGAGGGCCTCGGTGCCTGCTCGGGCGAAGCCGCGACCGTCGTAGGTGAAGAGGCCCACGGAGGTCCCCACCCACAGGGTGCCGGCGCGGTCGCGCAGGAACGCGGACACGAGGTGGAACGGGCTCGTGGGGCCGGGGGCCGTCTGAAAGCGCGTGGCGCCGGGAGCGAGGCGGGCGAGGAAGCCGAAGCCGCCGGCCCAGAGCGTGCCGTCCGCGTCCTCGAAGAGGGGATAGATCGAGGTGTCGGAGAGACCGGCATAGACGCTCCCCAGCCGCGCCGGGTGGAGGGCGTGGAGGCTGCCGGAGCGCCCGCTGTTGATCCACAGCGTGCCCTCGGAGGAGAGGCTCAGCGAGGCGATGCGGAAGGGCACGGAGAGCACCGCCGTGCTGCCGTGGAGGAGCGTCCCACCCCAGGCCACCCAAGGCTCGCCACCGGGGTCGAGGACGACGTTCTTCGCCGGCAGCACGCCGTGGCCTTCGGGAAGCTTGCCGGCGATGGTCTCGAGCCGGCCGCCGCGGTCGAGCAGCAGGCCGTTCGGGGTCCCGACCCAGACGGTTCCCTCCGCACCCTCGACCACGTAGCCCAGGCCCTCGGTCACCACGGCGAAGCGGTCGCCTTGCCAGCGGGCCACGCCGCGCGCGGCCCCCACCCAGACGCCGCCCACGGCGTCCTCGGCAAGGGTGTCGCTCATCTCGCCCGGCCAGCCCGGCGGCAGCGCGAGCCGTTCGAAGCGGCCCGCGCTCCCTCGCCAGACCTCGTCGCGAGTGGTCGCCCAGAGGCGGTCCTCTCGATCGACCAGCAGGCCCTCGACCGGCGTCTCGGTATCGAGCCCCGGCACCTGCCGCAGCTCGGCGCCGTCGACGCGGAAGGCACCTGAACGCCCGCCGACCCACAGGGCGCCGCCGGGGTCCTGGTAAACCGCGGTGTAGCGGGTGCTCCCGGGCTCGGCGAGGGTGCAGGGCGCACGGCCGGCCTGCGGCTCCCCGCAGGCGGTGAACGAGCCGTTCTCGTGGCGCACTAGATGGCCCTGCTCGGTCAGCAGCCAGAGCACGCCGTCGCGGCTCTCGGCGAGCACGTGGATGCGATTGCTCCCCAGGGCCGGCACCTGCTCACTGGTGAGCAGCTCGAAGCGCACGCCGTCGTAGCGCACCAGCCCGTCGAAGGTGGCGAGCCACAGGTATCCGTCGCGGGTCTGGAGGATCTGGGCGATCCCTGCCGCCGGCAGGCCGTCCTCCACCCCGAGCAGCTCGTGCACGTAGCCGGGCAGGTCCGGCAGCAGCTCGACGGTGCTCGCGACGAGGCGCGCCGCCCCCAACCACGAGCCGAGGCCGGCGGCGATCCAGATCAGACTCCGACGGCGAAGGCGCGACGGCCCTTTCGTTCTTGCGCTCATGCGGATCAAAGGCTAGGGAGAGTTTAGTCGACCGCCTGCAATTGCCAAACGGAATGAGTGATTTCACTCAGGCGGCCGCAGGTGCTCTGCCACTAAACCTTCATCCAACCTCGCTCCACCTTGGGGCTGTGACTTACGACGTCGTGGCGCTGACCAATCGGATCGTCATCGCGGGCGGCCCTCACCACCTCTGCTGCCACGACGCTGTCAGCAGGGCCGGGCGATGCTCTCCTCGCCCCGGCGGAAGCACCCGCCGGGCAGGACGATGGGAGAGAGCCATGGACCTGAAGAGCGAAGCCCTGAGCGAGATCGACACCACCCGCAAGTTCTTCGACCGCACCACCCGCTGCCTGGCCGAGGAGGACTCGACCTTTCGCCCGCGACCCCAGATGATGAGCACCGCCGGCCAGATGGCCCACGCGGCGCAGGTCATCGACTGGTTTCGGGAGGGCGCCTTCGACGCCTCCTGGAACATGGACTTCGAGGCGGCCCAGGCCGAAACCGAGAAGGTGGAGTCGCTCGCCGCCGCCCGCCAGTGGCTGGCGGATGCCTGGCAGCGCCTGCGCGAGCGGGTCGAGCAGTCTTCGCACGACGAGCTGGCGGAGATGCTGCCCGAGAACCCGATCCTTCCCGGCCGGCCCCGCTACTACGCGGTCGAGGCGGTAGTCGACCACACTGGCCACCACCGCGGTGCGCTGGCGGTCTACGCGCGGCTGCTCGGCCGGGTGCCTGCCATGCCGTACGGCGAGGACTGAGAGCCTGTGAATAAACCTACTGCGCGGGCCGTCTGCGTTGTCGCGGGTCCTCCCCGCAATCCTCACGTACTGGCGTGTACGCTGCGGTTGCCGGGTCCTCCCGCTCCTAGCAGACGGCGGCCCTGCTCGCGACGGTTTCTTCACAGGCTCTGAGCGCCGTCAGGCGCCGGCGGTGACCCGCACGCCGCCGGCGGGCTCGGCACCACCGCCGACGTCCTCCGCCTCCATGCAGGCCAGGAAGTCGGCGAGGGTCTTGCCCGCCTCGACGGGAAAGACCTCCGCCGTCACTTCCGCGGCGAGCACGCGGTCGAGGCGGAAGTTGCGGAAGTCGCGGCGCAGCTCGCACCAGGCGACCAGCAGCCAGACCGGAGGGAAGAAGGTGAGCGCCAGCGGCCGCACCGGCCGCTCGGTCTCGGCGCCCCCGAGGTCGCGGTAGAGGAGCACCGTGCGGCGGCGCTCGCGCACCGCGACGCGGAAGGTGGAGAGCGGCAGCCGCCGGCCCGGCCGCACGCCGGCGACTGGCACGTAGAGCGGCGTCTCCGCCAGGAGGTGCGAGCGGCCGCGCGGCAGCACGGCCTCGATCTTTCCCAGCGCCTCGGCGGCGGCCGCGGCCAGCCGCTCGTCGCCCCAGGCCTCGACCACCCGCGCCCCCAGCACCATGGCCTCGATCTCCTCGCGGTCGAACATCAGCGGCGGCAGGTCGAAGCCCTGGAGGCGGTAGCCCACTCCCGCCTCGCCCTCGATCGGCACCCCCGCTGCCGCGAGGTCGGCGATGTCGCGGTACACGGTGCGCAGCGAAACCTCGAGCTCGCGGGCCAGTCGGGCGGCGGTCAGCACCCGCCCGCGCCGCAGGCGCTGCAGGAGCCGGAACAGGCGGTCGGCACGTCGCATGGGAGTGCCGAGAGCCTAGCAGCCCAGCCCGCCCAGGTCCTTCGCTGCGCTCAGGACGACACCACGCCTCGTCGCTCTGAGCGCGGCGAAGGACCTGGGTGGGGGGCGCCGTCCTAGAATCGGATGGCGATGCCCTCCGAGTACGACTCGATCTTCGCCTCCCGCCCGGTGCCGCCGGAGGCGGCCGAGGCCTTCGAGCAGGTGCGGGAGCACTTCCAGGCCGCGGGCCGGCCCTACCTCTCCTCGCCGTGGAGCTGGTGCGCCTGGGGGGTGCTGCTGCCGGCCGCGGCCCTCGCGACGCCGGCGGTGGCGGGGCGGTTCGGCTTCTCCGGCGCGCTGATGCTGTGGTCGGCGGCGATCCTCGCGGCGGGAGGCGTCGAGGCGTGGGCGATGGTCAAGGCCGGGGCCGGGGGCTCGCCGCTCGCCTCCTGGGCCCTCCACCAGCAGGGCAACCTGTCGCTGGTGGCGCTCGCCTTGTCGGTGCTGCTGGTGGTCCGCGACGAGGCGTGGGCGCTGCCCGGGCTGTGGCTGCTGCTTTTGGGGCACTCCTTCTACGGCCTCGGCGGGCTGTCGTTCACGGCGCTCCGCCGCTACGGCCTCGCCTATCAACTCGGCGGCGCCGCGGCTCTCCTCGCCGGGTCGCGGTCGCTGGCCGTGTTCGCCGCCGCCACGGCGCTCTCGAACCTCGGCCTCGCATGGGCGGTGTGGCGGCGGCGCGGCCGAGGGCCGGCATGATCTCGGCCTGGGACGCACTCGAGCGCCTACGCCAGGGGAACGCACGCTTCGTGGCGGGCGTGCGTAGCCTCGACACGCTCTCGAACGCGGCCCGGCGCGACGGCTCCACGGCCGGCCAGGAGCCGTTGGCGGTCATCCTCGGATGCTCCGACTCGCGGGTCCCGGTCGAGATCGTGTTCGACCAGGGGCTGGGCGACCTGTTCGTGATCCGCGTGGCCGGGAACATCGTCGCCCCGTCGCAGATCGGCAGCGTCGAGTTCGCGGCCGAGCGCTTCGGCACCCGGCTGGTCGTGGTGCTGGGCCACACGCAGTGCGGGGCCGTGCTCGCCACGCTCGAGGACCTCCAGTGCGCGGGTGGGCCGCAGTCACGGAACCTGAGCTCGATCGTCGCCCGCATCCGGCCATCGGTCGAGGGGTTGCTGGCGCCCGAGCTGGGCCACGACCGAGAGTCCGTGCTGCGCCATGCCGGCCGGGCGAACGTCCGCGTCGCCGCCGACCGCCTGCGCCACGGGTCCGAGATCCTCGAGCGGCTGATCCGCGAAGCGGGCCTGCGAGTGGTGGGCGCCGAGTACTCGCTGGAGACCGGGGTCGTCGACTTCTTCGACGGCATGCCGGTGCCTGGCTGAAGGCCGCTCGCCGCCGTTGCCTAGCCGACCGCGGTGTCGCGCACCGTGTGCACGCCGCTCAGGCGATCGGCGAGCGACCTCCGGCCTCCCAGCGCGAGAAGCAGCGGCAGGCCGGCGAGCGCCAACGTCAGCAGGCTTCCCAGCCAGTGGCGGAAGGTCTGGCCGAAGGAGAGCGAGAGGCCGCCCTCGCCGCGGCAGACGATCCCCGCCCACGCCATGCCGGGCGTGGCGCCCCAGAAAGCGAGCGGCACCACGGTGTAGAAGAGCGAGAAGGCGGCGAGGAAGAGGGCCACGGCCGGAAGGTCGGTGGCATCCGGCCTTGCCCCCAGCAGCTCGGCCCCAAAGAGCGCGACGAGCCCCACCGCGGCGTGGAGCGAGAGGTCGGCAAAGGCGGCCTGCAGGCGCTTGGCGAGCGAGGCGGGCAGCGCCGCGGCGGCGGGTGCTTCGCGGGGCACCCACGCCTCTTCGCGGGCGGCGGCCGGCGGCTCCGCCTCGAAGAAGGCCAGGGGCTCCTGCATCTCCGCGGGCAGCTCGGCCGGGGGCGCCGCGGCACGACGGGAGGGTCGCTGCGGCAAGTCCTCGGGAAGCGAGGGATCGAGGGGCAGGTCGAAGAGGGTGGGAGCCTGGGGCGTGCGTGCGGGCCGGGCCATGCGTGGGCTGCTAGAGGATCGGCAGGTGGCTCACGTAGATGCGGTAGAGCAGGTCTTTGGGCCGCCGCGAGTAGGCCACGGCGAAGCTGCGGTTGCGCTTCAGCACCTCGTCGCCCGGCTTGAGCTCCAGCGCCTGGTCGAGCTTGTCGACGGCGCCGCGCACGTCGCCGCCCTGGAGGTCGCGCACCGCCAGGTTGTAGTAGCTGTCGACGATCAGCTTGTTGACGTCCTTGTTGCCGGGGTCGGCCTCGCGCAGCCGCCACAAGGTCGGCAGCACCGAGGTCCATTCTCCCTGGCGGAAGAGGCCGATCTCCCGCGCCAGCGGCTCGAGCCTGGCCGCGGCGGAGGCGGCCATCGGGGCGACGTCGGCGGCGAGCGGCGCCACCCTGGCGGCGCGGCGGAAGTAGGCGTCGGCGAGCAGGTTCTCGTTGGCGCCGAACGCTTCCTTGCCCTTGGCCACGTCGCGCTCGAAGCGCGCCAGGAGCGCGCTGCTGGTCGGGCCCGTGGCGGCTTCCTGGGGCTTGGCCTCTGCCTCCCACGTGGCGAGCAGCTCCTGCGCCTCGGCGTAGCGCGGGTTCTCGGGCTTGATCAGGCGAAGCTGGCGGATGGCGACTTCGACCTTGCCCTCGTCGTGCAGCTTGCGCGCCCGGTCCACGCTGTCAGTGGTCGACTTGCGGTCGGCGGGGGTCGGCTTCGAGTTGGGGAACAGCGAGCCCTTGTTGATCCAGGCGAAGGCGCCGACGAGGAGGAGCAAGGCCAGCGCACCGCCGCCGACCAGCAGGAAGCGGCTGTTGGGGCGTCCCCGATTGGCCGGGGCCGCGGCGCGCCCCGCGTGCGCCGCGGTGGCCGGCTTCCTGATCACTGCCGGGCGTGCCACCGGCCGCCCTGCAGGCGGCGGCGGTGGCACCAGGATCTCCTCCTGCAACGTGCCGTCATCCAGGGCCGGCAGCCCGTCGGCGCCGAGGTCCGCGAGCGGCGGGAAGTCGCCGGCGTCGGAGCCCGCGGCGGGAGCGCCCATCTGCTCCAGGTACTCACGGGCCGCGTAGTAGCCTGGCTGCAACGCCAGCACGCGCTCGAAGAGCCGCTGCGCGTTGGCGCGATCACCCGCCTCGAAGGCGGCGACGCCCTCGTGGAAGACCTCCTCTACCCGGCGCTCGCCTTCGGCCTTCAGCCGCCTCGCCTGCTCGATACGGCGCGCCGCTTCCTCGTGGTCGATGTCGATCAGGAAGATCCGTGACCAGGCGTCGATCGCGGCCTGGTAGTCGCCGCGGTCGAAAGCCCCCTGGCCCTGCGCGAGGAGCTCTGCGATGCGGCCGTCGCCGCCGCCGGCGGACGGCATCCCGGCCATCGACGGTGGCGCGGAGGACGACATCTGCTCGAAATCGGCGAGCGACTCGTAGTTGGACACCAGGCCGGGGTCGATGTCGTGGCCGGCCAGCGGGTCGCCGGTCAGGCCCTGGCGGGCGAAGCCGCGGGCGAGCTCGGGAGGCATGCCGGCCCAGGGGTCGTCCGGCGCCTCGTACTGCAGCCGCTCCGCGGCGAGCTCGGCCACGCCGGGATGCGCGGAGTCCAGCGAGCGCGCCTTTTCGAGCAGGCGGTCGCACTCGTCGAAGTCGCCCAGCCCCAGGGCGGCGCGGGCGGAGTCGAGGAAGTTCTTGACGTAGGGCTCGGCCTCGAGAAACGCATAGGCGGTCTCCACCACCTTGCGCATCGCCGGGCTCGCCACCACCGCGGGGCGGTTCTCCTCCGCTACCTGCACCAGCCGCTTGAGCTCGCGCTTGGCGAGCAGGTCCGCGAGCGCCGCCTCCAGGGCGTCGCCCTCGGCCGCGGGCGCAGGGGTAGTGGCTGCCGGCGGGTGCGAGATGGGCGGGGCCAGGTTCGCGCGTGGCGGCGGTGCGGGCGGCGGCACGGCAGGCGGGGGCGCCGCGGCCACGGGGCCGGGAGGCCTGGGGCCCGGGGGCGCTGCCTGGGCGCCCAGCGCCGGCATCATCACCGTCTCGCCGGCGCCCGGCACGAGGTCGGCCACCGAAACCGCGGAGCCGGCAGGGCTGGCGTTGACCCGCGCCATGAGCTCGCGCGCCGGGCGAAACGCCGGGTCCATGCGCAGGATGAAGTCGCAGCCCAGCAACGCCTCCTGGCGGCTGCCGCGCGCCGCCAGGTCGAGGGTTTGCTGGTAGGTGCCCAGGATGCGCTGTTGGACTTCCGGCGCGAGGGCGGGGTTGCCTGGGTATTGCATCGTGGCCGGGGGGTTCGTTTCGTGACTCGGCCCATCGTAGCAAACCGCCCCAAGACCTGCTGCGCGGTCGACCTGCTGTGTCGCGGGTCCTCCCGGCAATCCTCGCGTACTAACTGTACGCTCCGGTTGCCAGGTCCTCCCGCTCCTTGCATCTCGACCGCTCGCCACGGTCTTGAGGATGTCTCTTAGCCTTCCTTGCCTGCCTTACACTCGGCGCCGTGGCGTGGCTCGAGTGCGTGCCCAACGTCAGCGAAGGGCGGCGGTCGGAGGTGATCGCCCGCTTGGCCCGCGCCGTCGCGGCGCCGGGCGTGGCGGTCCTCGATACCTCCTCCGACGCCGACCACAACCGCACCGTCTTCACCCTCGCCGGCGAGCCCGAGGCGCTCACCGAGGGGATGCTGCGGCTCTACGAAGCGGCGCTCGCCGAGATCGACCTCGGCGAACAGCAGGGCGTCCACCCGCGGATCGGCGCCGTCGACGTGGTGCCCTTCGTGCCGCTCGGCGGCAGCTCGATGGCCGAGGCGGTCGCGGCGGCGCGGCGCCTGGGCCGCGAGGTGGGGGAGCGCTTCTCGCTGCCCGTCTTTCTCTACGAGGAGGCCGCGACTCGGCAAGAGCGGAGGAGCCTCCCCGACATCCGCCGCGGCGGGACCGCCGGCTTGGAAGAGCGCTTGGCGGCCGAGCCCGCGGCCTGGGCCCCCGACTACGGCCCTTCCGCCCTCCACCCCACGGCCGGGGCCACGGTGATCGGCGCCCGCTTCTTCCTCGTCGCCTTCAACGCCGTGCTCGACACCGGCGACCTCGGCGTGGCGCGCGCCGTGGCGCGCGCCGTGCGCGCCTCGAACGGCGGCCTGGCCGCGGTGCGGGCGATCGGCGTCTATCTGCCGAGCCGCGGCCGGGCGCAGGTGTCCATGAACCTGCTCGACTTCCGGGTGACCTCGCTGCCCACGGCGCTGGCGCGAGTAGAAGCCGAGGCGGCCCGCCTGGGCGCGGCCGTGGCCGACACCGAGCTCGTGGGGCTGATCCCGGAGGAGGCCGCGCGGCAGGCGGAGGCGGCCGGGCTCGACCTTCCCGCCCTCTCCCCCGACCGCCGGCTCGAGCGCGCCTTGGCCCTGGCCCGCGAGGTCTAGCAGCCCGTGCAGTGCCACCACAGGCTGCTAGGCCGGGACGCTCTCCTTCAAGGCGGCGAGCAGGCGGCGCGGTAGGCCGTCGAACGAGCCCGAGGACATGGCGATCACCACGTCGCCGGGCCGCGCGAGCTCGAGCGCGCGCGCCAGCACCTCGTCATTGGTCGCGCAGGCGAAAGCCGGCCGGCCGGCCGCCGCGAGCTCGGCCGCCAGGCCCTCGCGGTCGAGGCCCTCCTCGCTCCCCAGCCGGCGCTGGTGGAAGATCGGCGCGAAGACCACGGCGTCGGCGCCGCGGAAGGCGCGGGCGTAGGCATCGTGGAACATGCGGCGGCCGGCGGTCAGGCTGCGCGGCTCGTAGAGCACCAGCAGGCGGCGGCCCGGGTAGCGGTGCTCGAGGCCCGCGAGCGTGGTCTCCACGGCGGTGGGGTGGTGCGCGAAGTCGTCGACGACGGTGACGCCGGCCGCGGTGCCGAGCTCGTCCAGGCGCCGCGCCACGCCGTGGAACGAAGAGAGAGCGGCGGCCACCTCGGCCGCCGGCAGGCCGTCCCGCCGCGCCGCCGCCCACACCCCGAGCGCGTTGGTCACGTTGTGCTCGCCCCAGCACGGCAGGTGGACCTCGATCTCTCCGGCCTCGGCGTCGGCGATCGTGAAGCGGGTGCCGTCCGGGCCGGCGGCCACGGCCTCGCCGGCGAGGCGCACGTCGTTGCCTTCGCCCAGGCCATAGAACACCACCCGCGAGCGCGCCCGGCGGGCGAGCGCGCGCACCGCCGCCCAGTCGCCGCAGGCCACCAGCAGGCCCGCGGGAGGCAGCAGCTCGACCAGCCGGCCGTAGGTCTCGAGCAGCGACTCGGGCGTCGGGTAGAGGTCGGCGTGGTCGTGCTCGGCGCTGGTCAGGATCACGGTCTCCGGCTGGTAGTGCAGGAACTTGGCGCCGCGGTCGAAGTAGGCGGCGTTGTACTCGTCGCCTTCGACGATGAAGCGGGGGCCGCCGCCGGCGTGGAAGCTCGAGCCCAGGTCCTTGGGCACGCCGCCCACCAGGTAACCGGGGTCGGCGCCGCAGCGGCTCCACACCCAGGCCGCCATCGCCGTGGTGGTGGTCTTGCCGTGGGTGCCCGCCACCACCAGCGGCCGGCGGCCGGCGAGGAAGAAGCGGGCCAGGGCCTGCGGCATCGAGAGCTTGGCGAGGCCCAGACGCTCGATCTCCTCGACCTCCGGGTTGGTGCGCGGCACGGCGTTGCCCACCACCACCACGTCGGGGGGCGGCTCGAGGTGGGCCGGGTCGTAGCCGGTGAGCGGCACGATGCCGGCGCGCTCCAAGAGGGTGGACATCGGCGGGTAGAGTGGCGCGTCGGAGCCGCGCACCCGGTGGCCCTGCGCGGCGAGCAGCGCCGCGAGCGGCGCCATGCCGGTGCCGCCGATTGCGATACAGTAGATGTCGAGCGGGGAATTTTCCAAGC
>JBIOXV010000165.1:0-5991 GCA_044869805.1 Thermoanaerobaculia bacterium
GGCTGAACACGCTCGCTACACGTATCATCGAGTCGTCCTCCCGTGCTGCAGGTCATCTGGAACCTTCGCAGGCCCATGATGCCTCGCCGGGAGGACGTCGTCAAAACCGATCTTGGACAGGTGTGCACAAGGAACAAGAGGCCTGCCGCCTCTCTCAGCTGCCCGCCCAGCGAGAATCCAACTAGCTGCTCAAGGCCAACTAGAATCGCAGCCCAGAGAAAAATAGCAGCATAGCTGTCGCCCGCTGCTATTAGAACTCCGAAGCTCTTGAGTGCCACGCCTAGGCCGAGGTCCGGCCGTAACCCGCCTTCGACTCCTAGGATCACTCCTGCTGCTCCAGCAATTGCGCCCCCTACACCTTCGATCGTGAGAAACACCCTGATGGGAGCAATGGCGAAGAGGGAGGCAAGTTCTGGGTCGTCGCCTACCGCAGTCGCCGCCAGGCCAGTCGTTGTGAAGTTGAGGAGCCAAACCTGCAGCACGGCAGCTCCGAGAAGAACTACAAGGCCCGTAGTCAGCCAGGACGGAAAATCGAGCACCCCCAGACCAGACTGGGGCGCGAGGTTGACGGGAAGAACAGCCACGCCCCCGCCCTCAAGGAGTACAATTAGTCCCTGCACCGCCTTGAGCGCCCCCAGACTCGAAAGCAGAGCCAGAAAGCCCCCTCGGCCGACAAAGCGTGCATCCAGAAGGGCCGCCAGGAAACCTGCCGTGGCGCCGCAGGTCGCGCCGAAGAGGAGAGCGACAAGTAAGCTCCTGTTCCCAGTTACACTGATCCCCAATTTTGCCCCGTAGGCGCCTAGCACCACTGCGCAGACGATGGAAACACTGAGAACCCGCAACCGTTGCAGTAGGCCTGCGAACGCCACCGAGAGGAGCGCCACAGGGACGAACGCAGCAAGGGCGCCATTGACGATCGCTGTCATGGTGCATCGCCAATGTGAAGGCCTTTAACCCTCAGTTTTCCTCGAGGTTGACAATGCGTCCGGTCTTGATCGTCAGGAAGCGCGGTTGCTGGTTTGAGTCCCCTCGGGAGTTTATGTCGAAAGTTCCACTGGCTCCCTCATACCCCCGAATTGCGAGGAGTCCCTCACGAATCTCTCCGATCTCAAAGCCGCGGTCTGAAATGGCCTTCACCATCACGTACACAGCATCGTAGGCATTCGCGGCGAAGATGCCTGGCTCTTCCTTCCAGCGAGCACGATAGTTTTCGATGAACTTCTTAGCCGGGCCAGTGGCGAACTCACTGTAGATCGTTGGGCTTGTAAAGATGACCCCTTCAGCCGCAGGGCCAGCGATCTCCCTCACCTTTGGCTCTTCCATTACCTGAAATGAGAGGATCGGGATCGCCAGGTTCTGCTCCCTAACCTGCTTGAGCATGGAGCCTAGCTCTAGAGCGTAGCCAAGCAGATAGACTGCGTCCGGTTGCTGTCCGAGGAGCTTCGTGACCTGGACGCGTGCATCGGTCGACCCTTGGGGGACGACCTCGAAAACAACGACTTCGCCACCCAATCCGCCGATCGCTTTGCGAAAGACCTCAGCAGGTCCGCGGGTTCCTGCGTTATCGACGAAGGCGACGCCGACACGCCGGTAGCGTTGGCGGGAAGCGAACTCGGCCATCGCCTCGCCTTCGTAGGTGTCGGGCGCGATGGTGCGAAAAACATTCGGGCTGACGCCGCTGATCTCGTGGCTGGTGGACGCCGGAGAGATCAGAAGCACAGGGGCACTGTTCGCGACCTCGACTGCGGCCAGCGTGCTCGAGCTCGCTACAGGCCCGATCACCACTTTCACGCCCTGCACGGTGACCAGTTTCTGAATCGCCGCAACCGCCACTGGGGCCAGCAGTTGGTCGTCTTCGTAGACCGGCTTGAGGCGTCGTCCACGGACACCCCCGGCAGCGTTGATCTCGCTCACTGCTAGCTCGACCCCCGACCGAATGTTCTTCCCGTAGACCGGCGCACCCTCCTGCCCAGTGAAAGGCGCTGCCACGCCGAAGGTGTAGACAGGCTGTGCGGTTTCAGGGCGACATGCGAAGACGCACATCGCGACGAGAGTTACTAGGGTGCCGAGGAGCAGGCGGCAGTCTTTCATCACGAGGCCCTCCAGTTCTCCCGAGTCTCTGTGTAGCGGTGACAACAGTGGTCCGGAGCAGGGCTTCCCCCACGGTCTTCGAAGTCCGATGCCAGGTAGTGACAGTTGCTTTAGGCAGAGTAGACGGATACTACGCACTTGCCGGTTTTAGAGCAAGTCCGCTTGCTGGCTACTGAGGGAGGAACCCCCGGGGCAACCGGCAAGCTCAGCGCTTAGGAGGCGCCTTGGTGGCTGGAGCGCGCCGTCGCCGACGGGCCTACTGCGACGACCGTGCGGCACCCGCTGAAGCCAGGAACCCGAGCCCCGCCGACAGCCGCGAGTAGTCCGGCAGGCGGCGCAGGGCCTCGACCTGGGGCACCGAGCGCAGCCAGGTCACGTACCAGGAGCGGTCTGCGATCGCCTGCGCCAGCTCGCGGCTGGCGAGGGACTCATCGCCCAGCTCGGCCGCCACCAGGGCACGGTGGAAGGGCGAGACGTAGCTCCGCAGGGCGAGGCGCTCGAGCTCGGCGATGGCCTGCCGGGCTTCCTGCCGGCGGCCCGCCCGCGCCAGCACCGCGCCCAGGTCCATCCACACCTCGGCGACCTCCGGCGCCAGCCGCCGCGCCTCCTCGAGCTCCCGGATCGCCTCCGACCGCTGCCCCAGCCGCTCGAGCGCGCGGCCGAGCAGCACGTGCGGGAGCCAGCCGTGCGGGTCCTTGGCAACGAACTCCCGCGCACTCGGGAGCGCCGGTTCGTCGTCCCCGGCCAACACGTAGGCCCCGGTGGCATTCCAGCCCACCTCGAAGGAGGAGCGATCGAGGCTCCGCGCCCTCTCCGCGGCGGCCCGCGCCGCCTCGGGCGAGCCGAGCACCGACTGGAAGAAGGCGTAGTGGCTCCAGGCCACGGCGTCGTCGGGCCGCTCTCGCAGCACCGCCTCGAACTCGGCCGCGGCGCGCGCCGGCTCCCAGTCGAACTGCCAGGCCACGGTGGCGAGCACCAGCCTCGCCTCGGGCAGCGAGGGGTTGAGCTGCAGGGCGCGCTCGGCAGCGCGGCGGGCCTCGGGCTGGGCCTCGCGAGGCGGGGCCAGGATCTCCACCGAGTTCATGTGCGCGAACGACAGCGCGCTCCACGCCTGGGCGTAGGCGGGGTCCAGGGCCACGGCGCGCTCGAGCGCCGCCACCGCACGGTCGAGGTGCACGAGCCCCAGGGTCAGGGCCCGGCCTTCGAGGTAGAGGCGGTGTGCTTCGAGGTCGGTGGTGCCCGGCTCGGAGGGGGGACGGGTCCAGGACACCTTGGGAGCGAGGGCCGCCACCACCTCGCGGGAGAGCGAGTCCTCGAGCGCGAAGAGGTCGGTCTGCCGCTGGTCGAAGGTGCCGCTCCACAGCGTGCGGCCGGTGCGGGGCTCGATGAGCTGCGCCGTCAGACGGATCTCGCCGGCGTGCGTCTGCCAGCGGCCTTCGAGCACGGCGTCGACCTCGAGATCGCGCGCCACCCGCGCCGCGTCGGCGAAGCCGCCCGCGTAGCGCATCACGGAGGTGGTGGGGCGGACGATCAGGCCGGGCACGCTGGAGAGGCGCGTGATCAGCGCATCGGCGAGGCCCAGCTCCAGCACGGTGTCGGCCGCCGCCGGGTCGAGCGGCGACAGCGGCAGCACCGCCAGGGTGCGGACGTCGAGGGCGTTCGCGGGCGCCGGCGGCGGCAGGGAGCGGCTCCACCACAGCGCGGCTCCCGCCAGGGCGGCGACGAGGACGGCGATCATCACGCCCAGGCCGAGCCCTCGTCCGCGAGCCGGCCGCGGCATCGAGGGCGCCGCGAGCTCTCGCGGCGCAGGCGCGGCGCTCGGTCGTGGCGCTGCCGACTCGCGCCGCTCCGCCTCCGGCGCCTCGATCACCCGCCCCTGAAGCACAGTTACGGCGGCCACGAACCGGTATCCGCGGCGGGGAAGCGTCTCGATGAACGGGTGCCCGTCCGCCGCGTCGCCCAGCAGCTTGCGCAGCACGAAGACGTTCTGCGCCAGGTTGGCGTCCTCCACCATCTGGCCGGACCACACCCGCGCCAGCAACTGCTCCTTCGACAGCACCCGCCCGGGCTGCTCCAGGAAGGCGACGAGGGTGTCGACCGCCCGGGGAGTGATGGCGACCGGCTCCTCGCCGCGATACAGCAGCCTTCCCTCGAGCTCCAGGCGGTAGGGCCCGAATTCGTAGCCCGCGACCTCGGCGGGATAGCCCGCGATCTCGGCGGGTCCTCGGCTTGTCATCTTCTCTCTCGGCAGCATAACGACTTGAGAGCGCCCAGCAAACCTACTGCGCGGTCGATCTGCTGTGTCGCGGTTCCTCCCGGCGATCCTCACGTACTGTCGCGTACGCTCCGGTCGCCGGTCCTCCCGCTCCTTGCATCTCGACCGCTCGCGACGGTTTGATGGGCGCTCTCAGGCGCCGCTGAGACAACCCTGAGCGAGCCCTGATCGAGCCCTGATCGCGGCACTTCGGCTGCCCACGGCAGGGCCTCGTACCCCGGCCCAGCGCGCCGCTCCATGGCGGACGGCGCCTCGAATCCGGGAGGAACCCATGTCCACTCTTCGCAGCCACGGCCTTCGTACCGCTCACCTCGCAGCCTCGCTCCTCGCCCTCGTGCTCTGCTTCGCGAGCACGGCGGCCGAGGCCGCCCAGGGCAAGAGCCTCGACCCCATCGTGGGCACCTGGACGGTGACCGTCTCCAACTCCGACGGCAGCTCCTTCAACGCCATCCAGACTTTCCACGCCGACGGCACCTTCACCGAAACCTCCGACCTCCTGGGCAAGCTGCCCGAGGGCCCGTCGCACGGGGTGTGGGAGAAGGACGGCGAGGTCTACCGGCTGACCTTCGTGCTCTTCGGCTTCGACGCGACCGGCGCCGCCAACGGCAAGATCCGGGTGCGGGGCGAGATGCGCCTGCGGCCCGGCAACCGCGACTTCGACGCCAGCTACAAGGTCGACAACCTGCCCGCGGACGGCACGGTGCTCGACACCGTGGGCACCGGCACCGGCATCGCCCGCAAGCTCCAGGTGCTGCCGCTGCACTGAGCGCTGGGGAATAAACCCGCTGCGCGGGCCGGGCGCTTCGTCGCGGGTCCTCCCGCTCCTTGCGCCCGGCCCACTTGCGACGGTTTGTTCACGAGCTCTGTGCGCCGGCGCCTCCCGAGTCCGGGATAGGCTCTCGGCTCATCCTTCCTCCGGGAGCCTCCATGCGCCGAATGCTCGCCGCCTGCTGCACGCTGGCAGCCCTCGCCCTCCTCGCCGCCAGCCCTGCGCCGGCTTCGCCGCCGGCCGAGCCCCGCGTGGTGGTGATCTCGGTCGACGGCCTCAAGCCGGACTACTACCTGCGCGCCGACGAGCTGGGGCTCGCGGTCCCCAATCTGCGCCGCCTGATAGCCGAAGGCGCCTTCGCGCGCGGCGTGGTCGGCGTCTATCCCACCGTGACCTACCCGTCGCACACCACGCTGATCACCGGCGTGCCGCCGCGCGAGCACGGCATCGTGAGCAACCGGGTGCTCGATCCCGAGGAGAGATCCAACGAGGCGTGGCACTGGTACGCGAGCGAGATCCGCACGCCCACCCTGGCCTCGGCGGCGCGGGCACACGGGCGGAAGACAGCGGCGGTCTCCTGGCCGGTCTCCGTGGGCATGGAGCTGGACTTCAACCTGCCCGAATTCTGGCGCTCGGGCTCGAAGCACCCGGCGGACTTGAGGCTGCTCGACCTGCTCTCGACGCCGGGCTTGCGTGCCGCCGTGGAGCAGGGCCGCGGGAAGCCGCTTCCCTACCCGCTCACCGACGAGGACCGCACGGACACGGCCGTCCATCTGCTGCGCACCCACCGGCCGCACCTCCTCCTGCTCCACATCTTCGAGCTCGACAGCGCCCAGCACGACCACGGGCCGCTCAC
>JBIOXV010000166.1:0-17810 GCA_044869805.1 Thermoanaerobaculia bacterium
GGAAAGCACCCCGCGGCGCCTCTCCGGTGCCAGCGTCGCTGGCGCGCCTGCGACCGGCGCACCGGTGGAATCGACCACCCGACCGCGGATCTCCTGGCCCGCCTCGAAGACCACGTCGAGGTAGTCCTGCTCGATCTGCATCGCCTGCTGGAATTGCTCGTAATGGGGGTGGCGGGCTTCCACCAGGGTCGGGCCGGCCGGAACGGCATCGAGGCCGAAGACCCGTTTTTCGTCCGAGAGGCCGGCTGCCGAGCCGGCAAGCACTCGCGCGCCGGCCACCGCATCGACGGCGTCGTCGACACGCGCCCCTCGAGGGTCGCGCCGCGCTCGAGCACTATGGTCCTTCCTTCGCCCGGTGCGATGGAACGTCACCCTGCTCAACGCCAGGCTCTCCCGGGCAGCCTTCACTGCCGGCGTGGGGCTCCAGATGCGACAGGATCAGCTCGCGCTGGGTGCTCGCGCAAGGGAAGCACCAGGCGACCGATGCGATTCACGCGCTAATCGAGGTTCACCGCCGCGTCGCCGCCGCCGGTCATTACGACGCTTCCGCTCCAGACCCGTCCATCGCTGGACTCGACGTGCAAGAGCCAAGCACCTGCAGGCACCTCTTCGACCGTCGCCCGGCCGGCTGTCATGGGCCAGCTTCCCTGCAACTTGCCGCCCAATCCGAGGCTCCAAAGCGTCGTCTGATTCGGCGCTAGGAGCGTCACGGTCGCCAGCAGGTCGGTGGCCGCCAGGGCCGGCACCGATACGTGAAGTCGCCCCGCCAGCGGCAGGGTCACCGAGACGAGCTCGCCTGGGACGACGATCGCTCGCGTCGCCGTGGCCGCTGCTGGCGCGCTCACCAGGAGTTGCCAGCTTCCAGCCGGGAGCGTCGCGAGTTGGACACGACCGGAAGCGTCAGGCGTTCGCGTCTCCGCGATCACCGGAACGCCCGCAGCATCCGTTGCCAGAAGGTGCACGAGCTGCGGCACGCGACCGTCAGCGAGCGTCACCTGCAGCAGGCCCCCATGGGTCGGCTGCAGCCGGATGTCGAGCCCGCTGACTCCTTTTCCCGCCGCGACCTCGACGGTCTGCTCGCTGCCCACGAACCCGCTGGCCGAGGCTTGCAGGTGGTAAAGCGCGGGGGGCACGCGCAATAGATGAAAGCTGCCGTCCTCTTGACTGCCGTCCTCGATCAGGAACTCCGGTCCCTGAGTGGGCCGCAACCGGATCAATGCGGCCGCGATCCCCTCGCTGCTCTGCGCGTTGCGCACCGTGCCGCTCACCGCGGCGGCGGCGATCTGGATCGCGACGTCGCGGTCCTCGGTCAGCTCGATGAACTGGTTGTGGGTGATGAACTGCTCCGGCTGGTTGATCCCCAGCCAGTACACATCGGGCTCCAGATCTTCGAGGCGGAAGGCGCCCTCGAAGCTGGTGAGCACGGTGCGTTCGAGCGCGAAGCGCTGACTCCTCACCGTAAGAGTCGCGTTCGCCAACGGCTGCTCGTCGAAGAGCACGACGCCGGAGAGAGTCAGTTTGCGCCCGAACTCGAGATCACGGACCAGCTCTCGGTCCGTAGGACCGACCACTACGCGCGCCCGCGCCTCTTTCTGGCCCTGCCAGAGAGTGGCGCGCATTAGCCAGTCGCCGGGTGCGAGTGAGCGCAGCCGATACGTCCCGGCGGCTTCCAGCCGTGCCTCCCGCGTCTGACCGTCTGCCGCCCTGGCCTCCACCCGTACGAAGGCGAGCTCGTCCGGCGTGGCCCCCAAGACGCGGCCGCTGAGCACGGCTCCCCTCTCCAACACCACATCGAGGCCGGCGATGGGTTCCTTGTCGACCGCCACGGCCTGTGGCAGCTCGCCAGTCGAACGATCGGGTGCGGTAGCTTCCAGACGATAGAGGCCGGCGGCGACCGGCTCGAGCCGAAACTGCCCGTCGGCGTCGCTCCGAGAACGGTAGTCGAAGCGGCCGCCGGGTCCCTCGCTCCTCAGCCGCACCTCGGCGCCTGCCACGGGATCACGCCCGGCATCGACCACCCGGCCATCGACCGAGACGCCCGCCGGCAGCTCGATGTCGAGCCGATTCTCCCCGGCGTCGATCTGTACCGTGCGGGCGAGGCGGCGATAGCTCGGATGTTGCACCTCGACTCGCTGCTCACCCTCGGCCAGGCCTGAGAGCCGATACGAGCCCTCGGCGTCGCTGGCGGCCGCGGCGTCGCCGGCCACCACTCTGGCGCCCGCTACGCCCTCTCCCGAGGTGGTAGAGACCCGGCCCCAGAGCACGGCGCCGCTGCGCAGCCGTACGACGAGGGGCCGCGAGGGGTCGCGCTGTGGCAGCTCCAGCTCGATCTCGCCGGGGGAGACGAAGCCGCGGGCCGAGGCAGTGAGCACTGCCGGACCGGCGGGGACCGCGGCGATCTGGAACCGCCCGTCGGCGTCGCTCACGGCCTCGCGAGTGACCCTGCGGCCGATCGGGCGGTGGTATGGATCCTCCTCTAGGCCCTTTTGGGAGGTCAGCTCGACTTGGGCGCGCGGTACGGGCTGGCTTTGCTCGTCCACAACGAGGCCCGCGAGCCGAAAGCCGGTCTCGAGCCGGACGAGCAGTGGCGTGGCAGTGGGCGGCCGGACGCCGCGCACGGCAGCCGGCAGGAACCCTGCGGCGCGAGCGACGAGCTGCTGGGCGACGCCGGCCGGCAGCTCGCCGACGCTGAAGCCGCCGTCAGCGCCGCTCGTGGCATCCGGCTCGCGGCCGCCGCCTACGCCGTCGAGAAATTCGCCTGGAGGAAGCCGGTCGACGAGGAACACCTCCGCCCCTCCGACAGGCCGCCCTTGATCGTTCACGACCCGGCCGGCCAGCTTCACGCCCGGCCGCAGGGCGATGGTTCCCAGGTCGAGCGGCGCCTTCCCGGGCCCGACGCGGAAGCCGACACGCCGGGCGGGAGCGTAGCCGTCGAGACGTACCTCGAGGTCGACCTCGGCTGCGGGGCACTGCGCGACCCGGAAGCGGCCTTGCCGATCGCTGCGGGTGGCCGCCGGATCGTCGGCGGCGAGTGGAGCTTCGGCTTGCGTCTCCGCTGCCCGGCGGCCCTCACGCCGGGAGGGACGCAAGGCCACTAGGGCTCCTTCGAGGGATCGCTCGTCCAGGTCAACGATCCTCCCCACGGCAGCCTTCGCCGGGTCCAGCCGCATCTCCACGGCGGGCGCCCTGCCGCGCGGCAACGCCGTCGTGGCCAGGAGGACGGCGGGAAGGTAGCCGGCCTTGCGCGCTCGCAGCTCGTAGCGGCTGGCGGCCCGCAGGCCCACCAACTCGAAGGCGCCGTCGCGGCCGCTCGCGGCGCGATCGCTGACCGGCTCCGCGGGCGAGAATGGGCGGGTGGCCAGGGCCGTCTCGGCGATCGCTTCGATCGCGACGCCGCTCAGCGGCTGGCCCCCGGGCCCCAGAACGCGCCCCGCGACGCGCGCCGCCGGTTCGAGGGCGATCGACGGCAGCCGGCCGCGGGTGAGCTCGCGCGCCGAGACCGCGAGGCGCCTGGGGAGGTAGCCCGGCGCGTGGACCTCGAAGGCCCATCCCTCCGCGGCCGAGCCAGGCAGCGCGAACAACCCCTGGTCGTCCGTCGTCATAGAGTTGCCGGGATCGGTGGCGGGAGTGACCAGGCCTCCTGCCACGCCTCTGCCGGTGACGGAGTCGAGCACCCGCCCGCGCGCGACCGGGGTCGGTTGCAAGCGGATCTGGATGGGATCTGCGCCGCGCGCTCGGAGCCTCACGCCGTGCGGCAGCCCATCCCAGGTGAGGAGTTGGCCGCGTGGGGCGGAGCCGCTGGCGAGCACCAGAGGAAGCCGCCCAGAGGAGTCGGTCACTCCAACCGGCCAGCCGTGCCCGCCGAGCCGCAGTCGAACGCCGTCGGCCGGAGCGCCGTCGGCTCGCGTGACCAAGAGTACGGCGTTGAGTCGCGCCTGTGGCGGCAGCCGCACACTGCCGCCGTTCGGGACGAGGCGCCACGCCGCCGCGAGACCGGGGACGAAGACCTCAACCTCCGCGCGCGCGTCCGGGGGAAGGGGCAGGACGGCGGTGCCGCCTGGGCTCGTCCGGGCGACCGCCGGCTCGAGCTTCCACGGCGGCTCCGGTCCAGAGCTCTTGCCGACAGGCACGGGAGGAACGACGGCCACCCAGGCGCCGGCGATGGACTGGCCGTCAGCACTCAAGACCTTGATCGTGGAGTCCGTCGCAGCTTGCAGCGTCAGTGGCGGCAGCTCGCGCGAGCGGGTCAGAACGAAGCTGCCGAACCGCATGGGCGCCCATCCAGCGAGACGCACGGAAACTGTGAAGGTCCCGGCATTGGGCGCCCGGAGAGCGAAGCAGCCGTCGGCACCGGTCTCCCCGATGGCGATAGACCGCGGGTTCTCGCCGCCGAGCTCGCCGGCGGCGGCGCTGTAGGACGGGAGCACGGGAGCCATCTCGACGCGAGCCCCGGGCAGCGGCCGGGCCGGGCTGGCCAGAACTGTGCCGGTGACGACGAACTCTCTTGGGTCAGAGGCCGCCTCAGCGGCTGGCGCGATGGCAAAGAGCAAGCAACAGAGGAACGGCCGAACAGCCATGTCCTGACTCCTTGCATCTCCAAGGAGCGGGGTGCTCGCGGAGGCGGGTCGAGCAGCGCCTCACGTGGAGCACCCCGCGACGGCAGACGCAGATCCTTCAGTAGGCGACCTCACAGAGATTGGTGAACTCGCACTGCGTGTAGTAGTCGGTTCCATTGCCGCAGTAGCAGGAATCGGTGCCCCCCACATTCTGGGATCCACCATTCAGGTCATCGTCACCGTCTTCGCCGAACAGACTGTCGTTGCCGTTGCCGCCTGCGAGCAAGTCTCCTTCGGTAAAGCCAAACAAGGAGTCCGCCACGCCGTCGCCGGTGATGATGTCGTAGCCGCCTAGCCCATCCAGAGTGTCGGCGCCGTCACCACCATGAATGTTGTCGTTGCCGTCGCCGCCGCAGATGCAATCGTTGTCGCGGCCTCCCGTGAGATCGGGGTCATCCCCGGGACCGCCGTCGATGAAATCGGCGAGGGCAAAGCTGTAGATGGTGTCGTTGCCCTCGAAGCCGTACATACAGTCCCTCGTGGCCCCGGTGCCGTTGAGAGTGTCGTTGCCGCTGGTGCCGATGATGGTCTGGTCGCACGTACCGGGCGAGCAGATACATTGGGCGGAGGCGGGGGTGGTCGCGGCGAGAATGGTGAGAGCGCAGCCGGCGACCTGAAGAGTGAGGCGTGTTCTGGGATTCATGGAACGCTCCTTTCTGAGGGAAGGCAGAATCCAAAGTGAGGTTCGGTGCTGGGTCATCGGATCGATCTCCTTTCGATGTCAGCGGAGTTCTGTACGGGCTCCGAGAGTTCGCTGATGCCCAGGCATGATGGGACATCGTTCCTGACGCCGCGGCAACGCAAGGGTCGGACCAAGCCGGCAGCAACTAGGAAATTGGCTAAAAACATAGGAGGAGGAGCGCGAGACCATCGCCGGGGTCTCACGGCTGAGCCAGCCAGGCAGCGGTTGCGTCTCAGATGTGAGACCAGCACGTCAAACGGCCGCGGTTCGGTTCGCGGCTCCGGGGAGAGGCAAAGCCGTAATCCCCGACCGGGGGGAGAGCGGTGGCGAGAGGTGCCTTCCGCAGCTATTCGCTGGTGTCGTCCCGGGTGATCGCTAGAGCCTTCAGACAGCGATGGAAAGTCGCCTTGCTCAACCCCAGACTCTCCCGGGCGGCCTTCACGCTACCGGCGTGGAGCTCCAGGCGCGACAGGATCAGCTCGCGCTGGAAGGCGCGCAGGGCGTCGCGCATCGATGCGCTCCCCCCGAGAAGCGGCCCGGCCTTCGGGTTGGGGTCCGCGCGCCGGACCTCCGGTAGACAGGAATCCATGAGCGCTGGGTCGATCCAGACGCCGGCCCGCGCGTGGATCACGAAGAGCGAGCAGGCGCGAGCCAGCTCCCGCACGTTGCCGGGCCACTCGTAGCCGACCAGCGCTCGCAGCGCCTCACGGGTGAAGCCGAGGGTGCGCTTGCGCTGCTTGCGCTCGTGGTGCCGGCGGAAGTGCTCGAGCAGCAGCGGGATGTCCCACGGGCGCTCGCGCAAGGGTAGCAGCCGGATCGCCAGGGCACGGAAGCGGTCGTAGAAGTCGGCTCGCAAGGTTCCTTCCCCGACGGCCTCGTCGAGATCGCGGTTGGTGGCCAGGACGACCGCCACGTCGACCGGGATTTCGCGTGTTTGCCCGACCGGCACCAATTGGTGGTTCTCGAGGACCCGGAGGAGGTGGGCCTGCGCCCGCAGCGACAGCTCGGCGACCTCGTCGAGGAAGAGTATCCCGCCGTGAGCGGCGAGGAAGAAGCCGGGCTCGTCCGTAACGGCCCCCGTGAACGAGCCCTTCTTGTGGCCGAAGAAGCGAGAAGCCGCGAGCTCGTCGGTGATCTCGGCGCAGTTGACGACTACCAGGGGCTTGCGGCTGCGCGAGCTGTAGGCGTGCAGGTAGCGCACGACGAGGTCCTTGCCCGTCCCGCGCTCGCCGAGGAGCAAGACCGGCTCCGGGTTCTCCACCTCCATCGCCGGGATGAACGTCCCATGGAGGGCTCGCCGTAGCGCCTGGGTGTGCGACGAGTCTCCGAGAATCTCGGGCGCGTCTTCCGCCGCTCCGCGCGTCGCGCGCAACTCCTTGAGCTCGCGCTCCTGGAGGGCGTGGCGGAAGGAGAGGCCGAACAGGCGACCCACCGCCGCGGCGTAGCCCTCGAGCCAGGCGCGGTCCGCTTCGTTGTAAGCCTCCAGCAGCCCCTTGTTCTGGAGGTAGACCACGGCAAGAACGGCGCCGCGGACCGGATCGAAGATGGGAGCGCAGAGCACGCTGTACGGTCCTCCCGCGAGCGAAGGCGTGTACGACGCGTCCGCCCGGATTCGCGGATCCTGGATCAGCTCGGGCCGGCCGCTCGCCACGACCCGCTGGATCAGCGACGGGCTCACGCCGCGCACTGACTCACCTCGCTCGCACGCCGCGATCTGCTGCTTCGTGAGCTGCCCGTGAACATGGACGGCGCGCAGGACCAGCGGCTCTGGCTGCTCGATCCCCAGCAGCAACGCCTTTTCCGCGCCGAAGCCTCGCGCTGCGGCTTCGAACGAAGCGCGTAGTGCCCTCTCCTGGCCACCGTCGCTTGACAGCACGGCCAGAAGCTCGTTCATCGCGGTGAGGAGCTGCAAGTAATCGCGCCCTGGCAGGGGCGAGGCGGGAGCTGGCATGCCGGCTAGCGTAGCAGGGCACCCGATCGGGTGATGCCGCCAGCGCTCTCGACTCGCTGCGCTCGCCTACGTCACCACCCCCCGCCGCTGACGCTCCTCCCGCCCCCACTCCCGGCCTTCCATCACTAGCCGCAGCGCCTCCACAGCGTCCCACACGTCCGCGTACCTCAAATACAACGGCGCGAGGCCGAAGCGCAGCACGTCCGGGGCGCGGAAGTCGCCGATCACGCCGCGGGCGATCAGGGCCTGGATGATGGCGTAGCCCTCGGGGTGGGCGAGGGAGACCTGACTGCCGCGGCGGTGGGCGTCGCGCGGCGAGAGGTGGCGGAAGCCGTGGCCGGCGCAGCGCTCGTCCACGAGCTCTAGGAAGAGGTCACCGAGGGCCATGGACTTGGCGCGCAGGGCGGCGAGGTCGACGCTCGCGAAGCTGTCGAGGCCGGCGTCGAGCGCGGCCAGCGAGAGGATGGGCGGGGTGCCGCAGAGGAAGCGGCCGATCCCCGGCGCCGGCCGGTAGGTGGTGTCGAAGGCGAAGGGCTCGGCGTGGCCCAGCCAGCCGCAGAGCGGGCTCGACACCGCCTCCTGGTGGCGCTCGGCGACGTAGAGGAAAGCCGGCGCACCGGGCCCGCCGTTGAGGTACTTGTAGCCGCAGCCCACAGCGAAGTCCGCACTCGCAGCGCCGAGGTCCACGGGCACCGCGCCGGCGCTGTGGCAGAGGTCCCAGATGACCAGCGCGCCGGCCGCGTGCGCGGCGGCGGTGAGGCTCGGAAGATCGAAGAGCTCGCCGCTCTTGAAGTCGACGTGGGTGAGAGCGAGGACCGCCACGCTGTCATCGAGCACCGCGGCCGGATCGTCGGCGAGCACGAGCTCGTACGCGCCGCGCGCCGCAGCGCCCTCCAGGCTGGCAGAGGCATCCGGTCCTGCAGGGCCGACCGCCGGCCGAGAACCGCCAGCTCGCTCGGCGCGGCCCAGCCATCGCGCTAGCCCCTGCATCATGTAGAGGTCGGAAGGGAAGTTGCGCGGCGAGGAGAGGATCTTGTGCCGTCCCGGGCGACGCCCGCGGTCTCGGTCCGAAGCCAGCTCCAGCGCCGCGGCGAGGAGCTTGTAGAGGTTGACCGAGGTCGAGTCGGCGACCATCACTTCGTGCTCGCGGGCGCCGATCAGCGGCGCGATCTTCGCCGCCACGTGGCGCGGTAGGTCGATCCACCGGTGCTGGTTCCAGGCACGGATCAGGCTCTGGCCCCACTCTTCCTCCATCACCCGCGACACGCGCTCGATCGTCGCCCGCGGCAAGGGCCCCAGCGAGTTGCCGTCGAGGTAGATCAGGCCGGGCGGCAGCACGAAGCGGTCCGCGCACGCGGCCAGCGGATCGGCTTCGTCGAGCCGCAGCGCTTCCTCGCGGGTCACGGGCCAGCTCCTAGGGCGCTGCGCGGCAGGGCGCCGTGCGGCGCCGCCAGCACGTTGGCGATCAGCAGGCCGGTGACCAGCGACACCGCCACCAGGGTCATGGTGAAGGCGGCGTGGATGCCGGCCAGCACGTCCTGGGCGAGCAGCGCGGAGACGCTGCGGAAGCCCAGGCTCCCCGGCACCAGCAGCATCAGGCCCGGCACCTGGGGGATGGCCGCCGGGCGGTTGAAGACGCGGCGGAAGAGGTTGCTGCCCAGGCCGAGGAGGAAAGCGCCGACGAAGGCGCCGAGCTCGGCCCCCAGCCAGCCACTGCCGAAGCGGCTCCCGGCGAGCGCCAGCACGGTGCCGGCGAGCACCCAGGGGTAGTCGCGGGGCCGGGCGCGGAAGAGCACCATGAGCCCTAAGGCCGTGACGGCCAAGGCCGGCGCCTCGGTCCACGCGGGAAGCGCCTGCGGCGCGGCCGCCGGCGTCTTGCCGAGCAGGGCTTCTGCCACGCGCTGCCCCAACGCCACCCCGAAACCGATCAGCAGGAAGGTGACGACGGCGCCGGCCAGGCGCGCGCTGCCGGAGACCAGGTGGCGGGCGCCCAGCTCGGACAAGGCGATGGTGAGCGTCAGCCCCGGGACCAGCACGATCATCCCCGCGAGCGCCACGATGTAGGCGGCGATGGGCCCCCAGGATGTGCCGGCCGTGAGCACCGCGAGGCTCGCCGCCGCGGCGGTGGCGAAGAACGCCGACAGCGGCTCGAAGAGCCGGCCGGCGTTCGAGCGGCCCGCGACCAGGCGGGCGAGGAGGCCGATCGCCAGGCCGATCCCCGCCGCGGCCGCGATCTCTCGCAGCCCGCCGCCGAAGAACCGGGCCGCGGCGCCGGAAGCGAGGGCGGAGGCCAGGGTGGAGAGGAGCGGCCCGTAGCGGCTGGGCGAGGCCACCACGGCGTCGACGCGGCGCGCTGCCTCGCCGGCCTCCACCCGGCCGGCCAGCACATCGCCGAGCACCTCCTCGAGCAGGGTGAGCTTCTCGAGATCGACGCCGCCGGGCTCGGCGCGCACCAGTACGGTGCGGCCGCCGGCCTGGCCGCCTTCGCCCTCGCCGAACGAAGCGAAGATCGCCGTCGGCGTGGCGAAAAACTGCCCCTGGAGCCCGAGCCGGGACGCGACCCGGCCGAGCGCCATCTCCAGGCGGTGGGCCGAGGTGCCGTAGGCGTGGAGGGCGCGGCCGAGCCGGATGACGAGATCGACGCTCGGCTCGGCGCTCATCCGGCTCCAGGGCCGAGCGCGCCCAGCGCGGCGCAGACGGCAGGCAACAGCTCCTCGGCCGGCGCGCGCAGGTGCTCGAAGCCGCGGCTGGCGGCGAGCGGCGGCGCCCCGGGATCCACGGCCACCACCCGCGAGCCGTTCCAGAACGCCGCCTGGAGCACGGTCTCGGTGAAGCCCACGGCGAACGAGGTGCCCACGCAGAGCGCCAGGTGCATGCGGTCCACGGCCCCCAGCACGCGCTCCCACTGGTAGTCGGCGTGGCTGGAGTACACCTCGTCGAACCACAGCACGTGCTGGCGGAGGTACGCGCCGCACTCCGGGCAGCGCGGCACGGTGGCGGCGCCCGGCGCGGCGAGGAAGGGGCCGAAGTCGATCTCGCTTCGCGCCAGCGAGCCGGCCGGTTCGCCCAGCCGGCAGCCGGAGCGGCTGCAGCGCACGCGGTCGGCGGTGCCGTGCACCTTGATCAGGCGCTGCGAGCCGGCCTGCTCGTGCAGCGTGTCGATGTTCTGGGTGACGAGCAGGAAGTCGCCGCCCCGCGCGAGCTGCCAGCGCTCGAGGGCGGCGAGGCCCAAGTGCGCGGGGTTGGGCTTGGCGCCGAGCACCAGGTCGAAGCGCTCCATGTACCACTGCCAGGAACCGGCCGGGTCGCGGCGGAAGAAGTCGAAGGTGCCGAGCTCGGTCACGTCGCGCTTCCAGATCGCGCCCGGGTCCGAGCCGCGGAAGGTCGGGATGCCGCTCGCCAGGCTCACGCCGGCACCGGTGACCACCAGCAGCAGGCCGCGGTCGAGCGGCCGGATGAGGTCGGCGAGACGGGAGGATGGGTCGCTCATGGTCGGCTGAGGAATGGCTGGGAAAGGGCCGACGCGCGGCCCGAGAATTCACCCTACGAGCGGGCCGTAGAATAGGGCCAAGGCATGTCTCCGCTCCGTCTGATCGTAGCCTGCGACCGTTGCGCGCGCCAGCTCGACGCCACCGGCCTCGCCGCCGGCAGCCGCTTCCGCTGTGCCTGCGGCGAGCTGCTGACCGTGCCGGCGGCCACCTCGCACGAGGCGGCGGTGGTGCGCTGCTCCTCGTGCGGCGCGCCGCGCCAGGGCCAGGCCCTCTCCTGCGGCTTCTGCGGCGCCGACTTCACCCTGCGCGAGCAGGACCTCGACACCATTTGCCCGAAGTGCCTGGCGCGGATCAGCGGCAAGGGCCGCTTCTGCCATCACTGCGCTACCCCGCTGCTGGTCGAGGAGCGGGCGGGCGAGCCTTCCGAGCACACCTGCCCGGCCTGCGGCGCCCAGGGTCGAACTTTTGGGGGTCGAACTTCTGGGGGTCGAACTTCTGGGCGCCGGCTCTCCTCCCGGCGCCTCGGAAGCCCCAAGCCGGGCGAGGCCGCGTTCTCCGCCCTGGAGTGCGGGGTGTGCGGCGGCCTGTGGATCGGCGCCGAGGCCTTTCAGCGCCTGGCCGAGAGAGCGCGCGCCGGCGAGGTCGAAGCCTTGAGCCCCGGCGGGCCGCAGACGGTCGTGCCCGCGGTGTCTGAACCCAAGGGCAAGCGGAAGAAGGCCCCCCTCTACCGGGGGTGCCCGATTTGTAGTGGGCTGATGAACCGCCAGAACTACGGCCGGTCGAGCGGCATCATCCTCGATGTCTGCGCGCGGCACGGCGTGTGGTTCGACGCCGACGAGCTCGAGCGCCTGCTCGCCTGGATCAAGCGCGGCGGCATCGCCTTCGAGGAGAAGCGGCGACTCGAGGAGGAGAGCGAGCGGCAGCGGGCCGAGCGCCTGAAGCGGCTCGAAGAGCGGGGGGAGGTCCCTCCTGTCTCGCGCTCGGACTCTCGCCAGGGCCACGCCGACCTGCTCACTGCCGTGGTCGAGCTCGCCGGCCGCGCCCTGGGCTGGTTGGGGCGGGACGCGCGGTAGAGAGCCACCGGGGCCCCCCGGCACCGTCATTGCTACAACCCATGGCCATCGAGCCCGCGTGCGCCCAGCGGTGCACGCATTGCCGGTGATGGGAGGCGAGGTGAGCGCAGAGAGGCGGCCGGCCGAGCGCGAAGTGGTAGTGCTCACCGGCGCCTCCGCCGGGGTGGGGCGGGCGGTGGCGCGGGAGCTCGGCCGGGACGGCGCTCGGCTCTGCCTGGTGGCGCGCGGCCGCGAGCGCCTGGAGGCGGCACGGCGCGAGGTCGAAGCCCTGGGAGGCGAGGTGATCACGGTCGCCGGCGACGTCGCGGACCCGGCCACCGCGGAGGCCGCGGCGCAGGCGGCGGAACGCGCCTTCGGCCCGATCGACGTCTGGATCAACAACGCCATGGTGAGCGTGTTCTCACCGGTCACCCAGACCACGCCGGAGGAGTTCCGGCGGGTCATGGAGGTCACCTACCTGGGCGTGGTGTACGGCACCCTCGCCGCGCTGCCGCGGATGCTGGCGCGCAACCGGGGGGTGATCGTGCAGGTGGGCTCGGCGCTCGCCTATCGCGGCATTCCCCTGCAGGCCGCGTACTGCGCCGCCAAGCACGCCGTCCAGGGATTCATGGATTCGCTGCGCTGCGAGCTGCTCCACGACGGCACCGCCGTCGAGGTCACGATGGTCCAGCTCCCGGCGCTCAACACGCCGCAGTTCGATTGGGTGCGCAGCCGCCTGCCTCGCCGGGCTCAGCCGGTGCCACCCATCTACCAGCCGGAGGTGGCGGCGCGGGCCATCGTGTGGGCGAGCCGGCACCCGCGGCGCGAGCTGCTGGTTGGCTGGCCGACGCTGAAGGCGGTCTACGGCGACCGCCTGGCACCGGCCTACGCCGAGCGCGTGCTCGCCGAGCAGGGCTTCGAGGCGCAGCAGACGGACGAGCCCGCCCTCGGCGGCCCGGACAACCTCTGGGAGCCGCCCGCGGGCGACCCGGGAGCGCACGGCCGGTTCGATGATCGAGCCGCGGCCGCATCGCCCTTGCTCGGATTGAGCATGCACCGAGGCCTCCTTGCCGGCGCCCTGGCGGCGCTGGCGCTCGGCACGGCCCTCTTCCGGCTGGCGCGCCTGCGCTGAGGAGCGAGCAGGGTGGAGGAGCGCCGCGACTTCGTCCGCATCCGCCCGCGGCCCGATCTGCTCTACGTGGGTCAGGGGCGGGCGTCGCTGGCCACGGACCCGGACGGGTTCTTCGACGCCGGGGCCGACCGCGGCCTGTTCGTGCACGAGACCCGCGTGCTCTCCCGCTGCCGCTACACGGTGGACGATCGACCGCCGCGGCCCGTGGCACTCGCCAACACTGCCGCGCACGCCTGGCTCGGCTACTACGTGACCCACCCGCCGGGAGTCGATCCCGGCCCTCCGGACGAGGGCAGCGGGCACCTGCAGCCGGTCTCGGAGAAGACGCTGGAGCTGCGCCTGTCGCGCTACGTGGGCGGCGGCATGCACGAAGACCTCGACCTCACGAACTTCTCCCCGGAGCCGACGAGATTCGTGCTGCGCCTCGACTACGACGCGGACTTCGCCGACCTGGAGGAGACGCGCGGCGAGCGGCGCCAGCTCGGGCGGACCGAGCGGGAGTGGCGGGCGGGCGCCGACGGCGGGGAGCTCCGGTTCCGCTACGCCGTCGAGCGCAGCTACGAGGTGCAGGGCCACCGCGGCGTCGCGGCCTTCCGCGGCGCCCTCACCATCCGGGTGAGCGGCGCCCCGGCGCCGCCGGCGCTCGGAGCAGGATGCCTGTGCTTCTCGATCGAGCTGGCGCCCGGTGAGTCCTGGCACGCGTGCCTGGACTTCCTGCCGGAGATCGAAGGCTGCGAGCTGCCCCCGCCGCGGGGCTGCCGCAGGGTCTCGCCGAGCCACGACTTCTACGGGGAGCGGCGCCGCGCCTTCCTGTCGGCCGCCGCCGACGTCGGCTCGGCGGAGAGCGAGACGCTGGCGCCGGTGGTGGTGGGAGCCTTGCGCCAGGCCAAGGCCGACCTCGCGAGCCTGCGGCTGCACGATCTCGATCAGCCCGGCGGCGGCTGGACCATGGCGGCGGGCCTGCCGCTCTACATGGCGCTCTTCGGCCGCGACACCTTGACCGCCGCGTGGCAGGCCGCGCTCCTCGGGCCGGAGATGATGGCGGGCACGCTCGCCGTGCTGGCGCGCTACCGGGGCGGCCGGGTCGACGACTGGCGAGACGAGCAACCCGGCCGCATGCTGCACGAGGCGCACACCGGGCCGCTCGCCAAGCTGCGCTTCAATCCGCGCGGCCGCTACTACGGCTCGATCACCACCTCCGGCTTTTACGCCGCGATCGTCGCCGAGCTCTGGCACTGGACGGGGGACCGCGAGCTGGTCGAGCCCTTCGTCCGCCCGGCGCTCGACGCGCTGCGCTGGCTCGACGAGCACTGCGCCAACGCGGCCGGCTTCTACCAGTACCGGACGCGATCGGAGCAGGGGGTCGAGAACCAGGGCTGGAAGGACTCGAGCGGCGCCATCGTCTACGAGGACGGCTCGCCCGTGCCGGCGCCGATCGCGACCTGCGAGGAGCAGGGGTTCGTCTACGTCGCGAAGCTCCACCTCTCCGAGCTGCTGTGGTGGCTCGACCGCAAAGCGGAGGCCAAGCTTCTGTACGACGAGGCCGTGGAGCTGAAGAAGCGGTTCCACGACGCCTACTGGATGAACGGCGAGGGCTTCTTCGCGATGGGGCTCGACGCCGCGGGGCGCCAGATCCGCTCCGTCGGATCGAATCCCGGCCACTGCCTGGCCGCCGGGATCGTCGACAGCGCGGTCGCCGAGCGCACCGCGGATCGCCTGCTGGCGGAAGACTTGTTCACCGGCTGGGGCATTCGCACGCTCTCGGCCAGCCACCCGGCGTACAACCCCTACAGCTACCACCGCGGCTCGGTGTGGCCGGTCGAGCACGGCAGCTTCGCCTTCGGGCTGCTGCGCTACGGTTTTCACGGCCACCTCGAGCGCCTGGCGCGGGCGCAGTTCGAGGCGGCGGGGCTGTTCGAGCTCTACCGCCTGCCCGAGGTGTTCAGCGGGCACGCGCGCGACGCCGACCATCCGTTTCCCGCGCTCTACCCGGGGACGAACTCGCCGCAGGCCTGGTCGGCCTCGGCTGCCTACTCGCTCGTGCAGTCGCTCCTGGGGCTCTACCCCTATGCCCCCTTGCGCCTGCTGCTAGTCGATCCGCACTTGCCCGCGTGGCTGCCCGAGCTCACGCTCTCCAACCTGCGGGTCGGCGAGGCGCGGGTCACCCTCCGCTTCCGGCGGCAGGGCGATCGCAGCGACTACGAGGTGCTCGACAAGCGCGGGCCACTGCACGTGGTACGCCAGCCCAGCCCGTGGTCGCTCACCGCTTCCTTCGGCGAGCGTCTGCGCGACTTCCTGTCGAGCCTGCTCCCCGGCTAGTCCTACGTAGTCGAGGCGTCGCCGTCCGCCGGCCTTGGTGCACCTCATTGATTAGGGCTCAGAAATGGTGACGCATGCCGTCATCAGTTGTTTGCGCCTGCTTGCAAACTCCGAACAACCCATGGAGGTCTGCGATGCGGAAGACGGCACTCTTTCTCGGATTGCTGGCTTTGGCGAGCACGGCCTGGGCTGGTGACGGCACCATCGTCCGGCCGGTCGGGGGTCAGTTGATCAAGGATCAGTACATCGTCCTGTTCAACCGCGGGGTCGAGACGAGCGCCCTGACCGAGCAGCTCTCCGGCCTCTATGGGGCGCGCGTACTGCACCAGTACGACGCCTTGAGCGGCGCCGCCTTCGCCATGACCGAGGCGCAGGCCAAGGCGCTCTCCCTCCATCCCCAGGTGACCCTGGTCGAGCAGGTCAGCCTGTTCTCGATCGTCGTCACCCAGAGCCCCGCGACTTGGGGCATCGATCGCATCGATCAGCGCAACCTCCCGCTCTCCAACAGCTACACCTACGACTTCACGGGGGCGGGCGTCCGGGCCTACATCCTCGATACCGGCATCCGCACCACTCACACCAACTTCGGCGGCCGCGCCTCCTGGGCCACGGTCTGCACCGGCGAGACCCAGAACGACGGCCATGGCCACGGCACGCACGTCGCGGGCACCGTCGGCAGCGCCACCTACGGCGTCGCCAAGTCGGTGAGCCTCTTCGCTGTCAAGATCTGCACCAACGGCGGTTCCTGCCCCTCGAGCAACATCCTCTGCGGCATCAACTTCGTCACCCAGCAGAAGCAGGCCAACCCGTCGATCCCGATGGTGGCCAACATGTCGATCGGCGGCCCGGTCTCCACCGCCACCAACAACGCGGTGAACGCCTCGGTGGCGGCCGGGGTCTTCTACGCCGTGGCGGCGGGCAACGAGAACACCAATGCCTGCACCCGCTCGCCGGCGAGCGCCGCCAGCGCCTACACCATCGGCGCCACCACCACCTCCGACGCGCGGTCGTCGTTCTCGAACTTCGGCACCTGCGTCGACACCTTTGCCCCCGGCTCGTCCATCACCTCCACCTGGAACACCTCCAACACCGCCACCAACACCATCAGCGGCACCTCGATGGCGAGCCCGCACGCCGCCGGGGCGGGGGCACTGGTGCTCCACGAGCACCCCACCTGGACTCCCGCCCAGGTGACGGCCGAGCTGAACGCCCGCGCCACCACCGGCGTGCTCAGCAGTATCGGCACCGGCTCGCCCAACCGGCTGCTCTTCACCCTCGCTGGGACACCGCCGCCGCCGCCGGACTGCACGGTCAACGAAACCTTCGAAGCCGGGTCCGCCGGCTGGGTCAACGACGCGGCTTCGACCTGCACCTCCGGCGCCTACGTGCGGGCCAACCCCACGCAGGTGAGCGACGGCGGCGTCATCACTCAGGTGGGCGGTTCTCATTCCGGAACCAACTCCCTGTTCACCGCCACCAATAGCAGCGCGGGGGTCAACGACGTCGACGGCGGCAATTGCATCCTACGCGCGCCGAACTGGTCGGTCGGCGCAGCCTCGACGCTCTCCGTCTGGTACTTCCACGGCCAGCGCGACAACGGCGATGACGCGACGGGCGACTTCTTCCGCCTCGAGTACTCGACCGACGGCGGCTCCAGTTGGACCACCCTGGCCTCGCGCGGTGACCAGACCACCAACGCGGCCTGGACCAACGCCACGGCCCAGATCGCGGCCGGCGCCAGCGTCTCGCTACGCGTGCAGTGCTCGGACGGCACCGCCACCGGCGACCTGGTGGAGTGCGGGGTAGACGACGTGTCGATTTGCGACAACTGAGGGGTTACTCTCCGGGCCGCGGGCGGAAACGCCCGCGGCCGTCAGCGGAGGCTCGCCCGGGCGCCGCTGGTGGCTTCCCTGGCCGTCAGCCACCACACGACGCACAGGCCGAGGCACACGGCCAGCCCGAGCCAGCGCACGGGGCCGGTCCCGAAGACCACCGTGCCGTTGAAGACGATGAAGATCAGGGACCCCTGCCACGCCGCCACCAGCAGCCGGGACCGGCGCCGGTAGGCGTCGAGCCCACGCCACCACCAGGCGACATCCAGGACCCAGGCGACGAGCAGGGCGTAGTTGACGTAGACCCCGCCACCCCAGTCGATGCCGAACACCTCGGCGGTCTGACGGGCGGTGTCGCGGTACGCGGAGGCGTGGCTCCAGCCGTGGAAGTAGTGGAAGGCGCAGGCCACGTGAGCGAGCAGCGCGACGCAGCCGACGGTCCACGCCAGCCTCGCGGCCGAGTCCCACGCCTTCCTTCGCCGGGCGAGCGCGAAGACGCAGGCCCCGGTGGCATACCCCACGACAGCCAACCAGACCGTGACCCGAGTCAGGATCTCGCCGCTGCTCATCGAGGGCTCGCCGGTGAGAGCGTGGCCTGGGCTACGAGCCTCGTGCTCGCGACGCTGTTGCACGGCTGCCGAGTCATTCGTGCACCAGCAAAGAGAACACTTCGCCGAACACCGGGTGGATCTCGGCCGGCAGGCCCTTTTCCAGCCGCGCCCGGGCGCCGGCGAG
>JBIOXV010000167.1:0-13932 GCA_044869805.1 Thermoanaerobaculia bacterium
CCGGCCTCGTAGCTCCGCGCCGCGCGGTTGGGGTTGATGAGAGCGCGGCGCTTGGCGGCGTAGTCCTTGGAGATCAGCCAGGAGACCGGAAGCTCGCCGAACGCCGGGTCGGCGTACCAGCGGGCGCGGTCCTCGAAGGCGAGCTTCTTGGCCTCGACGAAGGCGTGCACGTGCTCCGGGCTGCCGAAGCCCATGGCTTTCAGGTCGAAGCCCTCGAGGATGTTGAGCATCTGGAGCGCGGCGATGCCCTGGCCGTTGGGCGGCAGCTCCCAGAGGTCGTAGCCGCGGTAGTGGGTGGAAACCGGCTCGATCCACTCGGAGCTGTGGGCGGCCAAGTCCTCGTAGGAGAGGAAGCCGCCGTTGCGCTTCATGTAGTCGTCGATCTTCCTCGCGATCTCGCCCTTGTAGAAGGCGTCGCGGCCGTCGCGGGCCAGGGTTTCGAGGGTCGCGGCGAGCGCCGGGTTCTTGAAGATCTCGCCCTTGCGCGGGGCGCGGCCACCGGGCATGAAGATCTCCTTGAAGCCCTCGTACTCGGCGAGGCGCGCCGAGCCGGCCTGCCAGTAGAAGGCGATCAGCTCGGAGACCGGGAAGCCCTCGCGGGCATAGCGGATGGCGGGGGCGAGCACCTCCTTCATCGGCAGCTTGCCGAAAC
Source organism: Thermoanaerobaculia bacterium (assembly GCA_044869805.1). Lineage (GTDB taxonomy): Bacteria > Acidobacteriota > Thermoanaerobaculia > Multivoradales > SZUA-115 > CAWDVR01. The sequence continues at coordinate 653 of JBIOXV010000167.1, forward strand.
GCGCGTGCAGCGTGAACCAGCCGTCCACGGCGCCGGGCACGGAGACCGGCAGCGGCCCGAGCGGCGGGATGTGCTCGAGCCCCAGCTTCTGGAAGTGGTCGAGGGTGAGCGACCTGGGGGAGCGTCCGGAGCCGTTCAGGCCGTAGAGCTTCCTGGTCTTGGCGTCCCACACGATCACGAAGACGTCGCCGCCCAGGCCGCAGCCCGTGGGCTCCATCAGCGCCAGCATGGCGTTGGCGGCGACGGCGGCGTCGATCGCGTTGCCGCCCGCCTGCATCACGTCGAGCGCCGCCTGGGTGACGAGCGGCTGGCTGGTGGCCGCCATGCCGTGGCGGGCGATCACCTCCGAGCGACTGGCGAAGTCGCGGCCGGTGATGCGGTCGTAGGCGAGGAGGGGGAGCGCCGCTGCCACGAGGCAGGCCCAAACGACGAATCGCTTCATCCGTGACTCCTTGCAACCATGGTCGAGCGCCCAGTCTAGACCAGCGACGCCGGCAGGTAGTGGTCCGAGAGCTTGGCCATTGACCGCCGGCACCCTTCCAGGGTTCAATGCAGCAGGAAATCGCGCCATGTCGCTTCTCGGCCTCGAGCCGAATCAGGCTCTGGTGATCGCGCCGCACGCCGATGACGAGGTGCTCGGCGCCGGTGGGTGGATTTGCCGGGCCGCCGGGGCCGGCTGGCGCGTACACGTCCTCTACGCCACCATCGCCGGCTATCCGTCGTCAGCACGCGGCGACCGCTCGACCACCGCTCAGCGGGTGGCCGAGGCCGAGGCGGCGCTCGCCGTGCTGGGCACGGCGGGCTACGAGGTCCTGTTCCAGGGTGACGGGCAGCACCTGCGCCTCGACACCGTGCCGCGGGCGGAGCTCGTCGCCGGGGTCGAGGCGAGGATCGAAAGGCTGCGGCCGTCGGTGGTGCTGCTGCCCTGCCGCGGCCATTACCACCAGGACCACCGCGCCCTGGCCGAGGCCTCGATCGCCGCCCTGCGGCCGGCCCCCGAGGCCCGCCTGCCGCGGGTTGCCGCCGTGCTCGCCTACGGCCATGCCGCCGCCGGCTGGGGAGGCGACGGCTACCGCTTCCATCCCAACGTCTTCGTCGACGTGACGGAGGTGATCGACCGCAAGCTCGCCGCCCTGGACTGCTACCGGAGCCAGACCTGTCCAGCTCCCCACCCACGCAGCCGGGAGGGCGTGTGCGCCTACTCGGCCGCCTGGGGCGCCGCTGCCGGATGTGCTCATGCCGAACCCTTCGAAGGGCTCCGCCTCCTCGTCTGAAGCGCCGCGCACCGCCGCTGGAGAGATCGCCCGCGATCTCTACCTGGCGCAGGGAGCGGGCGCCGCCGCGAAGCGCTGCGAGGTCAACAGCCGGCTGGGGGACTTCGATCTCGCCGCGGTGCTTCTCCAGGCGCTCGAGCTGGCGCCCGGCGACGTGGCGCTGGACGTGGGCTGCGGCAGCGGAGCGCACCTGCTGGCCTACGCGGCCCGCGTCGGCCCGGCCGGCGCGGCGTTGGGCTTCGACTTCTCGCCGCAGGCGGTGCGCGCCGCCCGTGGTCGGGGCGCTCGGGCGGCGGTCGCGGACGCGGCGGCGCTGCCGGTGCCGGACGCCTTCGCCTGCGCCGCGGCTTCGAGCTTCGCCATCTACTATCACCCGGACCTGGGCGCCTCGGTGCGCGAGCTGGCGCGCGTGCTCTCGCCCGGGGGGCGGGTGGCCGTGTGCGGGCCCGCCGCGGGCACCAACCGCGAGCTCTACGACTTCCACCGCCGGGCGACCGGCCGCGAGCCGAGCGACGCCGACCTCATGGCCCTGGGCTACGTCGAGGGGCCGGTCGGCGAGGCGCTGGCCGGTCATCCCGGCTTCGAGGGCGTCGAGGTCGAGACCTTCACCAACCACATCGTCTTCCCCGATGCCGGGAGCTTTCTCGACTACTGGCTGTCGACCAGTCTCTTCCTGCGTACCCCCGACGCCCGGCCGGAGGATGGGCGCCGGGCGCTCGCCGGCCACGCCGGCGCCTTCCTGCTGACCAAGCGGGTGGCGCTGGCGACGGCGCGCCGGCGAACCGGCGCCGGGCCCTCGCGAGCGTGACCGAAGCACGGGAGGTCGTCATCCTCGGCGCGGGCCTGGCAGGGCTCGGCGCGGCCTTGGCCTGCCGCGAGCGCGGCATCCGCGCCGTGGTGCTCGAGCGCGACGACCGCGCCGGCGGGCTGGTGCGCACCGAGCGCTTCGGCGACTACTGGTTCGATCGCGTGATCCACCTGCTGTACTTCGCCGACTCGGGCACGGAGCGGCGGGTGCGCGGCCTGCTGGGAGAGGCCCTGCAGCCGTGCCCTCCCGTGGCCTGGGTGCACACCGCGGCCGGCGTGGCGCGCTACCCGATCCAGATGCACCTCCACGGGCTCGACCCCGAGGTAGCGGCGCGGGCGGTGGTCGATCTGGCGCGCGTCACCTTCCAGCCGCGCCCGTCGCCGGCCGCCAACTTCGAGGAGATGCTGCTCGCCACCTTCGGCCAGGGGCTCTGCGACGCCTTCCTCTTCCCCTACAACCGCAAGCTGTGGAAGCGGCCGCTGGCCGCGCTCGCGCCGGCGGGCTTCCAGTGGACGATCACGCCGCCGGACCTCGAGCGGGCGGTGCGCGGCGCCCTGTCGCCGGATGCGGCCTTCGCCGCCTACAACGCCGACGGCTGGTATCCGCGGCCGCCGGCCGCCGCACCTTGGCGAGGCATGGAGGTGCTGGCGCGGGCCCTGGCCGGAGAAGTGGACGAGCTGCGGCTCGAGCACGAGGTCGAGACGATCGACCTCGACTCGCGGACCGTCACCTGCCACCGCGATGGCGAGAGCCTCGCCTTCTCCTTCCGCGCTGGCTGCATCTCGACGCTGCCGCTGCCGAAGACCCTGGCGCTCTGCCGGCCGCTGCCGGAGGCGCTCGCCGAGGCCTGCCGCGCGCTCGCCCACAACCGCGTGCTGTCGGTGGCGCTGTCGATCCGCGGCCCGCGGCCGGCGGCGAGCGGCCACTGGCGCTACTACGCGGACGAGAGCGTGATCTTCAACCGCCTGGTCTTCATGCACGCCTTCGATCCGTTGCTCGCGCCGGCCGACGGCTGGGGGGTGATGGCGGAGATCAGCGAGCGCGCGGAAGAGCCGGCCGGCGACCCGGCCGTCGTAGTGGCGCGTACCCGGGCCGACGTGGAGCGCGTCGGAGCGCTGCCCGCGGGCTGCGAGATCGTCGACGCCAACCTGATGTGCGCCGACCCGGCCTACGTGGTCTTTACGCCGGAGGTGCAACCGGTGGTGGCCGAGGCCCGGGCCCTCCTCGAGGCCCACGGCGTCTTCACGGTGGGCCGCTACGGGCGCTGGGAGTACTCCTCCATGACGCAGGTGCTCGCCGACGGCCTCGCCTGCGGGGCGGCCCTGGGGGCGGCGTGACGGGGGCTGCTTGACGGGGGTGCATTGACGGGCGCGGCGCTCGCGCTGGCCGGCCTCGGCACCGGCTGCGGGCTCGCCGCCACCTGGCTGGCGCGCCGCCTCGCGCCGGGGCTGGGGCTCATCGACCGGCCCAATCCGATCGTGCCCCAGCACACTAGGCCGGTGGCCCGGCTCGGCGGGGCCGGCGTGGCAGCGGGCGCCGCCGCGGCGCTCGGCCTGGGCTGGTGGCTGGGCCTGGTAACCGAGGCCGAGCCCCTGACCGGCCCCGCGCTCGTGGCGCTGCTGTTTCTGCTGCTCGGCCTGCTGGACGACTGGAAGCGCCTTGCCCCGGCGCCCAAGCTCGCGTTGCAAGCCGCGGCGGCAGCGGCCAGCCTGGCGGCGGGTCTCGCGGCCCCGATCACCGGCGTGCCCTTCGCCGACGCCGCGCTCTCGGTCCTCCTGCTCCTCACCGTGGTCAACGCCTTCAACCTGACCGACGTCTGCGACGGCCTGCTGGCCGGCCTCGCCGCGATCTCGCTCAGCGCGCTCGCCGTGCTGGCCCCCGCGCAGGCGCCGCTGGCCCTGGCCGCGGGCGGCGCCTGCCTCGGCTTCCTGGCCTTCAATCGGCCCCCGGCCTCGATCTTCCTCGGCGACGCGGGAAGCCAGGGTCTGGGCGCGCTGGCCGGGACGCTGGCGTTGCAATCGATCGCCGGCCGCTCCGAGCCCGATCTCTGGGTCCGCCTCGCGCAGGTAGCGCTGCTGCTCGCGGTGCCGCTCTTCGAGCTCGTGTTCCTCACCGTCATCCGCCTGCGCAAGGGCCTGCCGTGGTGGCGAGGGAGCCCCGACCACTTCTCGCTGCGCATGCAGGCAGCGGGGATGTCCCGCTGGGCGACCGACCTCGCGGCCTGGGGAGCAGCGGTGATCCTCGCTCTCCTGGCGCTGGCGCTTCCCGCTCTGCCCCGCGCCCTGCAAGGCGCTACGATCGCGGCCGTCGCCGCGGCGGCGCTCGGCTGCGGGCTCTGGCTGGCGCGCCACGAGGTGGTGCCCGGCCGGTCCTCATGATCCGCCTGGCGCACTGCTGGTCCTCGGACCGCGGCATCGCGGGCTCGGCCGCCTACGATGCGCCGCTCCTGGAGCGGGGCTGGGAGGTGACTCACGTCACGCCGCCGGGGCCCGGCGTGGACCTCGGCCCGGCCCGCGGCTCCCGGTGGCTGCGCCACGGCCTCACGCGGCGCTTCGACCCGTGGGGGGACCTCTGGAACGGCGCCCGGCTCTATCGGACGTGGCGGCGCGAGCGCTTCGAGATCGTCCACACGCACCACGTGAAGGTGGGTCTCGTCGCACGCGTGACGGCCGCCGCCGCGCGCACGCCGATCGTCGTCCACACTCTGCACGGCCTGTTCTTCTCGCTCGCCACGCCGTGGCTGGCGCGGGCCTTTCACGCCGCCTGCGAGCGGGTGGCGAACCGCCGCGTCGACGCCGTGCTCTTCCAGTGCCGGGAGGACGCCGAGACCCTGCTCCGGTGCCGCGCCGTGGCGCCGCGGAAGCTGGAGTGGATCGGCAACGGCGTGGATCTCGAGCGCTTTCACGCCACGGCCGTGCCCGACGCCGAGCGGCAGCAGGCGCGGCGCGAGCTCGGCGTCGAGCCGGACGAGGTGCTGTTCCTCTCCGCATCCCGGCTGGTGCGGGAAAAGGGGATCGTCGAGCTGGTGGCCGGGGCCGAGGCGGCGCGGCGAGAGGACCGTCGGGTGCGCCTCGCGCTGGCGGGGTTCGTGGACAGCGGCCGGAGCGACGCCATCGACGCCCGGCTGCTCGCCGCGGCGGGGCGCAACGGCGTGCTGGTGCTGGGACATCGAGACGACATGCCGCGGCTCTACGCCGCCTGCGACGCCGTGGTGCTCGCGAGCTGGCGCGAGGGGCTCCCCCGCACGCTGCTCGAGGGCGCGGCGATGGCCAGGCCGCTCTTGGGCACCCAGGTGCGCGGCATCCGCGAGGTGATCCGCCCTGGAGAGAACGGCCTGCTGGCAGCGGAGCGCAGCGCAGTCGGCCTAGCTGCGGGGATGCTGCGCCTGACGCGGGACCCGGAGCTGCGCCAGCGCTGCGGCGCACACAGCGCCGCGGAAGCGCGAGCGATGTACGACGTCCGGCAGGTGGCAGCGCGGGTGACGGCGATCTACGACCGGCTGCTCGCGGAGAAGGCACTTCGCGGCGCTCGACAGCCGGGTTCGTGATAGAAGAAGGCCAGCTTCCCTCGATCGCCATCGGCCGCCCTGCCCCCCGTGGGAAGGGCGTTTCCCAGCGGAGGTTTCTATGCCGCCCTTCGAAGTGAACTACCTCGCCGTCCTGGTCGCCGCTGTCGCCACGTTCGTGATCGGCGCCCTCTGGTACTCGCCGCTGCTCTTCGCCAAGCCCTGGATCCGGCTGCACGGCTACACGGATGACAAGGTCAAAGAGATGCAGAAAGGGGCGGGCAAGGCCTATGGGATCTCGCTGCTGGCTTACCTGGTGATGGCTTACGTGCTGGCCATCCTGGTCTCCTGGACCGGGGTTCAGGGCGCCTCCGGCGGGGCCTGCCTGGGCTCGCTCTGCTGGCTGGGCTTCGCCGCCACCATCGGGCTGACGGCGCTGATGTTCTCCGAGAAGCCGCTCGGCACCTACCTGATCGACGCCGGCTACCAGCTCGTGTACCTGGTGGTGATGGGGGTGATCCTGGCCGTCTGGCGGTAGCGGCCCCGGCCGCCGACCCTTCCGGCCCGTGGGACCGGACAATCCATGACTCGAGCCATGCGAGTGGCCTCGACCCCCTTGCGCCGCCTGCACCGGCGCCTCGTGCTGATCGTCGTCCTCTACTTCTTCCTTGGCGCGGCGAGCCAGAAGCTCGTGCCCGGGGTGGACGAGATCTTCCCCTTCTCCGGCTGGTCTCTGTTCTCCAAGGTGCCGAGCCAGGAGCGCACCTACTCGATCGTCATCCATCAACACGACGGGCAGCCTCTCGACCCGCCCGTCGCCTTCCTGCAGGCGCCGGGGTCGATCGTCACCGGCAACCGCTACATCGCCCGCAAGCTGATCCAGAGCCTGGGGCGGGCCCACGACCGAGGCGAAGCCGAGAAGGTCGAGCACTTCCGCGAGCTGCTGGAGCCCAACTACCTGCGGGGAGAGGTGCGCTACGAGCTGCTCTTCGAGCGCTACCGGCCGTTGGAAAAGTGGAAGAGCGGCGCGAGCCTGGAGCAGAGGAGCCTCGCCCGCTTCGCGACGGGGGAGCCGGGGGAAGGCCGGTAACCAAGTGAAGCCCGGGAAGCGAGTGAGAGCCCAGAACCGAGTGCGCGCCATAGGCCGCCTCGAGGCCATCGCGGCGTTCTTTCGCCCGCCGACCGACCTGCCGGCCGCGACGCGGGCCGCCCTGCTCATGGCCAAGGAGAGGTTCGCCACGGCCCAGGCGCTGATCGGCGCCTTCTATGCCGTGCTCCTCTTCTTCGCGCTGAGCCAGCTCTTCTCCTGGCAGGAATTCCTGAGCTCGACGAGCCTCACGCCGCGCTGGCCGGTCTTCTGGCTGCAATACGTGGAGACGCGCACCGGGATCGCCCTCATCCTGTGGGCGCACCTGCTGAGCCTCCTCCTGGCCATCGCGCTCCCCGGGGTTCGGCTGGTGCGGGTCCTGGCATTCTGCTGCCTGTTGGAGCTCCTGGCGTACAGGTTCTCGTTCGGCTCCATCAATCACGGCGACCACCTGGGCCTGCTGCTGAGCTTCGTGCTGATCTTCCTTCCCCGGGGATGGAGCTCCGGCCCGGCTCCCCCGCGCTCCGTGCGGGCCGCCACGCTGCTGGTCTTCTCCGGCTGCCAGGCCATGATCGCGCTGACCTACAGCATGTCGGGGATGTGGAAGGTGGGTGGGGTCGTGCAGCAGGCGCTACGGGGGGAGGTGACGTACCTCCACCCCTCGGGGCTCGCGCAGCAGGTCGCCGCCAAGCTCCTCGCCGACGGCTCTCCGAGCCTCCTCGGCCCCTGGCTGATCGAGCACTACTGGGTGGGCTGGCCGCTGATGATCGGCGCGCTCTATCTCGAATTCTTCGCGCTGTGGGCGGTGGCCCGCCCCTCGCTGCACCGGGCCTGGGGCCTGGGCCTCATCCTCCTGCACCTCTCCACTCACCTGACGATGGGCGTGGGCTTCCCCCAGAACCCGCTCTGGCTGGCGCTGTTCTTCGTCCTCTCGCCCTTCCGCCCGCACCCCGCCTCCTGGCGCCAGTCGCTCCGCGACCTTCCGCTGGTCGGGCGGCGGATCCCGCAGGGCCAGGGCCGAGCGATCTAGCCTCGCTGGTGCCGGCGCAGGCCGCGTCGGGCGACGATGGCGGGATCGCGACAGAGATTGCGTTTCACCAGGAGGAGGTTCCTCTCATGTGGAAACGAATCCTTGGTCTGGCGCTCGCAGCCTCGCTCGGCCCGGTCATGGCCGTGGAAGCCGAAAGCATCGTCTACGTGGACGCCCCGACTGAAGACACCGAGATCGCCGGGCACGAGATCTACTCGATGAACACCGACGGCACCGATGTGCGGCGGCTCACCAAGAGCGCCGGTCTGGACATGATGCCCGCTGCCTCCCCGGACGGCTCGAAGATCGCCTTCGTGAGCGCGCGGGCGGATGCCTCGCCCGTCGACTGCGCCTCGTGCAACCTCGAGATCTTCGTGATGGACGCCGACGGGCAAAACGTCCAGCGGCTTACCGACGACCCTGGTTCTGACGACAGCCCGGCCTGGTCTCCCGACGGCGAGAGGCTGGTCTTCGTGAGCAACCGGGACGGCACTCCGCGGCTCTACACGATGAACGCGGACGGCACGGACGTGGCGGTGACCGGGCTCGGGCTCGGTGCACTGACGGCGCCCGATTGGTCGCCGGTCGGTGGCCCAATCGTGTTCGTAAAGCACGGCCCCCCACCCTCGCAGATCCTGCTCGTCAAGCCCGGCGGCTCGGTGGCCCACGACCTGACGCCCGCCTACGCGCCGCCCGGCAGCGGCACGAGCTACACCTACCATGGCCCCCGCTGGTCGCCGGACGGCAGCCGGATCGTCTACTGGCGGATCGACTTCACGGCCTCGCCCGCGGACTGGGCGGTGTGGAGGATGGACGCCGACGGCGGCAATGCCGTGCGCCTGGCCGCGGGGTACCAGCCGGCCTGGTCGCCCGACGGTTCGGAGATCGTCTTCGTGAGCCTCGAGGGGCCCGCCGCGCAGATCACCATCATGGATGCGGACGGCCAGGCGATCCGGAATCTCACCGACGACCCGCTGGGAGCAGGTTTTCAGCCCGAGTGGATGCCGTGAGCGGGGTCGTTAGAGCCAAACGCTTCGCGACCTGTGCGTGGCCGACGGGCCGGCAGGCCATAGCGCTGTAATTTTGTTCTCGGCGCGGACAAATTGCCTGTAAATCCGTTCAGCTCGTGAACAGATTTACAGTTCGAGCGGCCCCCTACCGTAGCCGCTTGATCGCGAGGATCTCTTCGAGGTCGGCGAGGTCCTTGAGCCGCCCTGCGGCGCGCTTGGACCGTTCCAGGCCGTCCAGGCTCATCACCAGAACCCGCCGGCCGTAGAGCTCCATTGCGTCGGCGTCGGCGGCCGCGGCCTCGTAGCCGCCGACTCCCGTCACTTCCCCGAGCAGGTCGAGGTCCCCCGCGGTCGTGCAGAGCGTGAAGTTCAGGCCCGAGCTCAGCGTCGGGGGATCGAGCCGGAAGGGTAGGTCGGGCGGCGCGCCGCGCAGCGTGGGCCGAAACGGCCCCAGGGCCGCCGCCAGTCGGTCGAGGTTCTCCGGCGTCCGGCGGTAGCAGAGGTCCAGGTCGGAAGTCGTTCGGGGGGAGCCCTGCAAGATCAGCGCGACGGCGCCAATGATGACGAAGTCCGCGCCGCCGTCGACCAGCGCTTCAACCAGCCCTTTGGGGTCGCTTGCCAAACGCCTCCCTCATCTCCTCGACCTGCCGCCGGAAGGTCAGAGCCCGCTCCAGCCGCTCGGCCGGGGTTCGCCGAAGGTTCTCTCTGATCTGGGCTTCGTCGAAGCCGGGCGGCATCTGCTCGATTAGCTCGTCCTGCCAGCCGCGGCTGGTTGGGGGCGGGGACATAGGCGCATTCTAGCTCCGGCGCAGCCCGATGCGCGCCGTTGCTCAGCGGCGGGTCAGCGGGACGCCCCGAAACTGCACGCGAAAGTCCTTTCGGTCGACCGAGAAGACCAACTCCACGAGGGCTGCCTCACTCGCAGCCACGTCCACTGGCGAGAACCGCAAGCGACCTCGAGTCGCGACGCCTGACACCACTAGGGCGCTTGCCCCCCGAGCTGCGGCCCGCCCTTCCCGACTGCTTGCTCCTATAGTCACCTCCACTGCCGGCGCCTCGCCACCCGCGGCATCGAGCAGCCTCGTCCCACGAGTCATGAGATAGAGCTGCCTGTCCGCACCCTGGTTTGTGATCAAGACCTCGCAGGTGGCCGATGTACCGCTGGCTGCGCAGCCGACGACCTCGAATCGGATCTCCTCCTCCTCCCGGACGAAGTCGCCCACCTGCCGTGGCTTGCTCGCGACGCCAGCGGGATGGCCGGGACCGCTCCCGCCCTCTCGGGGCGAAGCGCTTGGCGAGCCGGCAGGCAGCGCCGCCAGCAACTTCCTCACGTCATCGTCCTTAACCACCTTGGTCTGTGCGGCGCCGAAGATCCTGCCAGTGCTGGCATCGATCAGCCGACAGTTGATGGCGACGTAGGACTGGAGGTCGGTCATCGAGCCAGTGACCACGGCATCGACGCCGATCACTTTGCCGACCTTCTTGGCTGTATCCGTATCGATCACTCCGGTTTCGCCGAGTCCGATCTCCCCGAGCACTTTGTCGAGCATTTGTCGCTCGATGATCTCCAGACCTGCGTTAACCAGATGCGTGAACAGCTCCTCTGCCAGGAAGGTGCCCAGCACCGTGGGCCGGCCCTCAAGCTCTTGGAACGGCAGCACCGCGATCCGCAGCTTCTGCTGCTCCTTCGCCTTGGTCGAGATCTGATCGGCCAGGTCCTTGACCCCATCAGCCAGCAGCCGCTGCGCATCCGCGCGCGGTGCCAACACGCTTGCAAGGATCAGAGAGACGATGACGACCCGCCAGAAGCCCACGCGATCAGCTCGCATTGGTGACCACTCCATTCCGGTTCAACTCTTGCGATCCACCCGCAACGCAGCCTCCTGCGCCCGCGCATCCCATCTCAGGACCGAGACGACGTAGGTCTTGCCGCCGGCACGGAACTCGTAACGCCCTCCCCCGCTCAGGATCGCGTGGTGAGTCGCCGGCTCCCCGGCGACCGAGATATGCAGCGTGAGGAGCTCCTTGGCACCAACGCGGTTGAAGTCCACCGCCAAGCCCACTTCCCCACCGAGGAGCACCTTCTGCTCGCCATCGGCCAGGGTGAACTCCACAGGGAGCTCTGGCGCCACGGGCGCCTGGCGCTCTTGCTCGCGGACTGGAGGCTGGCGCTCGGCGACCGTTCCGTCCGGAGCGGTGGCGCCTGGCGGCTTCGTGACAACGACCGGCTCTGGCCCGATGGGCCTCTCAATCATCTTCCGGTACTGGAGGATTCCGACGTAAACCCCTGCTGCGGCTAGCGCAAGCCCGATCGCCTTGGACACCTTCACACCAGACCCCCTCAATTGCGCGAGAGCCTGAGTATACACTCGCGTTCTGCTTTGAAGGTAGATCCGCGCAGCGGAGCTGCGACCGCCAAGCAGCCTTCAATCCACGATCCAATCTTCCCGCACGATGCGCCAGGGCCCGGCATCCAGCGGATCGATCCTGGTCTTGCCCTCTGGCGGCACCGGCTCTTGCTCGGGGCGCACCCGGCGAAGCTGAAAGTTCCACACCGCTTCGAAGCCGGCCGGAGTGAGGCCCGAGAGGGTAAGCGTGGCATCGGTCTGGTTGTAGTGGCCGCCGTCGAAGCGCGGCTCGAGCGGCCGCACGCTCGAGAGCGTCTCCCAGTCGGTCGTGCTTTCCGTGCCCGGAGGCGCCTCGGTCGGTAGCTGCCACGTCACCAGCTCCGCCATGGCCCTGGGGTCGCGGCGGTGGATGGCCGCGATGTACCGCGCGCAGACCTCGAAGGGCACTCCGCCGCCCTCGGGCAGCGGCTGCCCGTTGGCGGCGGTGACCCGCTCGTCGTGCGCCCCGGCGGCCAAGAGCAGGCGCTGAACCTCCTCGTTGCGGCTCGAGACAGCGTCGATCATCGCCGTGTGGTCGATGCCGTACTCGGTGTTGACGGCGTTGACGTCGGCGCCGCCGGCGAGCATCACCTTGACGGTCTCGACGTTCCCCGCCCGCGCCGCTTCCATCAACACCGTGTCGCCGTCCTTGTCGCGGCCCTCCGGGTCGGCGCCATGGGCGAGCATGAGCTCCACGGCGCGCGGGCTTCGCGCCCAGTGGAGGAGGGCTTGGTCGAACACGTCCTTGGCGTTGGGGTTCGCACCCGCCTCGAGGCGCTTCTCCAGCACCTGGAGGTCGTCGTCCTGGAGCACCCCCTCCATGTCCCGGGTGTCGGGCTCGATCGCCGAGCGCAGCCGCCGGGCCCACGGTAGCTGGCCCCACAACTGGGACAGAAGAATGATCCCAGCCACCACGGCCCACGCCGTCAGCCGCAGCTTCCAGGAGGCTCGTGGCCCTGGAGCGCCGTCGCTCGGGTTCGAGAACCTGCTTCGCGGTCGTCCCACGGCGTTTCGATCTCCTCAGGGTGCCGGCTGGAATCCGCACGCGAGCCTACTGCGAAAAAAACTCTGCCGGCTCTCAAGCCAAAGGGGAAATCGACCTTCGTCAATACTCCTTCCTGGGAGCCGTGCAGTCGACTGGCACAACCCCCGAGACCGGGGGATGCGGATGCTCCAGCTACCCTGGAAATGCCGAGGTGGCCAAGACCGAGCGAACTTACCAAAGAAAGAGGTGAACTGTGAATCGATTCCGCAGACTGAGCACTACTCCGTGGCACGTCGTGACCGGCCTCCTGGTCCTCGCTCTGACGGCGCTGCCGGCCTCGGCCCAGAGCGTTGCCCAGGGCCTGGACGTGTTCAAGACCAGCCAGGGCGCCGCCGTCGACGTTTCCCTACCGCCCGGATTCTTCCCCGGCTGCAGCGCAGGGTTCAGTGGACAGATCAGCCTGACGGGTGCCCCGATCGCCGCCTCGAAGAACCTCGGCCAGACGGACACCATCGTCTCCCGCCTGGACAACACGACGTTCGATGGCAGCGGCAACGGCTCGACCCGCCTCCAGATCACGGCCCTGTGCCTGAAGAACAACACCTGGACCGATCCCTGCGGCGACACCTGGAAGGTTTCGGTGCGCCTCGATCCCTTCGCGACGCAGCCCGAGGGCGGCATGGCGATCCACCGCTCTGGCGCCTCGGGCGGCACCTTCGCCGCCTCGTTCACCGTGCTGGGTGAGGTCTCCTTTACCGACGGCACCACCGAGCTGGGCCCGGTGAGCGACAGCATCACGCTCACCACCCTGTCGGCCTGCTGGGCCTACAACCCGGGCACCCCGCATGTGGTCGTGACCGGCCCGGTGACGGTCGACACCGACTGCGAGGGAACGCCGGACACCGTGCTGGCGAACGGCACCTCGAACTTCCATGCCGGCTGGTGCGGCGGTACCGCGACGCCGGTGGTCCACGACGGCCCGCACCCGGTGAAACCGGCTCCGCCCTGCGGCGGGATCGTGCCGGTCGACACCTCCGCGAGCGGCGGACAGAAGGCCGCGATCCAGCCGGCACCCCGTCCGGTGCCGATCTGCGCCGAGTCGCTGCCGGTCAAGCAGGTGAAGCACCTCGAAGGCGAGCCGGTGGTGCTCGACTAGCGAGCGCGGCTCTCTTCCCCACGGCGGCGGGAGCAAGC
>JBIOXV010000168.1:0-21571 GCA_044869805.1 Thermoanaerobaculia bacterium
AGGAGGACGCCCTGCGGGTCACGGCCAAGCCCGAGGCGAGCGAGCACCACGAGTGGCTGACCTACGAGTTCACCGACCGCCAGCCGGCCAAGGCCACGGTGGCCATGAAGTGGGAGAAGCTCGCGCTCCCGCTGGCGATCACCGTGGACGACATCCAGCAGCTCTACCTGGCGAAGATCCGCCAGGAGCTTCGCACCAACGTCGGCTTCGCCTGGCAGAACTGGGTGGCGGCCACGCAATACTGCCTGCAGAACAAGATCAACCTCGAGGAGGCGGCGCGCTGGGCGCGGCACGCCACCGACCCCACGCAGATCGGCCAGGAGAACTTCGTCACGCTCTCCAACCTGGCGCAGGCGCTGGCCGCCGTGGGGCAGGCAGCGGAGGCCAAGGAGACCATGGACCGCGCCCTCAACCACCGCACCGCGGGGCCGGTCGAGATCCACGGCTACGGCAGGCAGCTCCTGGGGCAGGGCAAGGCCGCCGAGGCGATGCAGGTGTTCGAGCTCAACGCCAAGCGCTTTGACGGTGCCTGGCCCACGGAGGTCGGCCTGATGCGGGGCCACGCCGCGCTCGGGCACGACAAGGAGGCGCTGGAGCACGGCCGCAAGGCTCTGGCCCAGGCCCCCGACGACCTCAACCGCACCAACCTCCAGAACCTGGTGAAGCAGCTCGAGGAGGGCAAGGCGATCAACTGAGGGGGCGGGCGGGCGGCCGGCCTGGTCACGATAGACGCTCGGCTATACTGTTGGACTCGTGGCACGCCGTTCCGCCCCCCTGCTGCCGGTCGTCAAGCCCTGTCCCGCTCCCGGGGGCAAGGTCCGGCCGTCGAAGATGGGGAAGTGGCGGGCGGCCGTGCTCCTCGCCGTGCACGGCGTGATCGCCCTGCACATTGCCCACTGGCTGACCGCGGGCTCGACTGTCACCCCGGTCGAGCCCTCCGAGGCCATGGCCTTCGCCAAGGCCGGCGTGGTCAACGCCGGCCTGATCTTCTTCGCTGCCGTCATCCTGCTGACCGCCGTCTTCGGCCGTTTCTTCTGCGGTTGGGCCTGCCATCTCGTGGCCCTCCAGGACCTCTGCGCCTGGCTGATGCGCAAGCTCGGCATCCAGCCCCGACCGCTGCGCTCGCGGTTGCTGCGCCTGGTGCCGGCGGCGGCGTTCCTGTACATGTTCATCTGGCCGGCCGCCTACCGGCTGTGGGTCGGCGACTCGTTCCGCATCACCGCCTTCGAGTACACCACCAGCCACTTCTGGGCCACCTTCCCGGGCTGGGTGATCGGCGGCCTGACCTTCGTGGTGTGCGGCTTCGCCTGCGTCTACTTCTTGGGCGCCAAGGGTTTTTGCACCTACGCCTGCCCCTATGGCGCGATCTTCAGCGCCGTGGACAAGGTGGCGCCGCTGCGCATCCGGGTCACCGACGCCTGCGTGGGCTGCGGCCACTGCACCGCGGTCTGCACCTCGAACGTGCGGGTGGCCGAGGAGGTGCGGGACTTCAAGATGGTGGTGGACAGCGGCTGCATGAAGTGCCAGGACTGCGTGAGCGTGTGCCCCACCAACGCCCTCTACCTGGGGTTCGGGGCACCGGCGGTGGGCGCGCGGCCGCGGGTCGAGTCCCGCACCCCGCGCCGGCCCGTGCTCTCCTGGGCCGAGGAGGCGGTGCTCGCCGTCGCCTTCGTGGCCGCCTTCTTCACCTTCCGCGGCCTCTACGGGCTGGTGCCGTTCCTGATGGCCTTAGGGCTCGCCGGGGTGCTCGCCTACGGCGTGCTCTTGGCCGTGCGGCTGGTGCGGCAGCGCGACGTGCAGCGGCAAGGATGGGCGCTCAAGAGCGACGGCCGGCTGCTGCCGGCGGGCAAGGGGTTCGTGGTCGTGGCGCTGATGATCGCCGTTTTCTGGGCCCACAGCGCCGCGGTGCGGGCCCAGGGCTATCTCGGCGACCGCGCCTACCGCGCCACCGCCGCCCTTCGTCATCGGGCGCTCGACCCCACGGCGCTGTCGGCCGGGCTCACCGCCGCCGACAGCGCCCTGGTGGGCAAGGCCCTCGGCCGCTTCGAGCGCCTGCGGGGCTGGGGCCTCTTCGACACCCTCGGCGCCTCCTCGAAGCTCGCCTGGATGTACTTCCTCGCCGGCTCCTTCGAGCGCGCCTCGAGCTACGCGCGGCAGGCGATGGCCAGGGGCGAGGTGCCCGCCGAGATGGGGCAGCTCGAGGCCCGCCTGGCGCTCTCCCGCGGTGACCTGCCCTCCGCTATTTCCTCGTATGAGCAAGCGATCGCCGCTCGCCCGGAGGCGGCGGAGCCCTACCTCGCGCTGGGGGTGGCGCTCGCCGAGCGCGGCGACCTGGCCGGCGCGGCGGCGGTGTTCGACCGCGGGCGCGCCGCCGTGCCGGAGGCCACCGAGTTGGTCTACAATGCGGGTCTCGTCAGAGCTCTGCAAGGCAATACCGAGGCAGCGATCGCGCTCTTTCAACAGGCCCTGGCGGTCGACCCCCGCTACCTCGCGGCGCGCGAGAACCTGGCCGGCGTGCTGGCCGGCGCCGGGCGCTTCGAGGAGAGCGTGGCCCAGTACCGCGTGGCGCTCGAGCAGTCCGCCAACGACGCGGGGACCCGCTTCCTCCTCGCCCGCGCGTTGGTCGAGCTCGGCCGCCGACAGGAAGCAGCAGCCGAGCTCGAGCGCGCGCTGGCGATCGACCCCAGTCACCGTGACGCGCAGACCTTGCTCGCCAAGCTCGCCGCCGGCGGCGAGTAGCGGGCCGACGCAGGTTCGCAGGAGGGGACTCAGGCGATGAGCGAGAAAACGATTTCACGGTCCCGGCGGAGGCTGATCCCCTGCGCCTCGGCTGCGGCCGGCGGCGCGTTCCTGCTGCTGTGCTTCGCCGCCGGCGCCGGCACGGCCGGGCCCGACGTCACCGTGTTCAGCCTCTCCGGCGTCACCAACTGGGGGGCGAGCGGTGGGGTCCGCGGCTATTCGCTCGGCACTACGTCTTGCAATATCGGCGACGCGCCGCTCAACTGGTGCGACAACGGCGGCGGCTGCGGCTCGGGCACGACCGACGAGGACCATCCCGCCATCGCCCAGAACCTCTACCGGCTGAAGGACGGCCGCTTCGAGCAACTCGGCATGAGCTGGCTCAAGCACGGCTTCGTCTCCACCAACTCGGACACCGTCGGCTGCGGCGACGGCACCTGCGAGGACCCACCCCTGGGCGGCAACCAGCTCGGGGTGGGCTGCACCGATCCCTACGGCTCGGGCATGAACGGCAGTCGGCCGCTCGGCAAGCGTTCCGAGGTCAACGCCACGACCGGCGAGTTCCCCTTCCCTTATGGCGGCGGCGGCAGCACGGCGCAGCCCGCGGACCAGCGCGTCAAGGTGCTGGACTCGGAGCTCGACCCGGCGGCGAACGCCGGCGCCCGCTACTTCATCGAGGGCCAGTACGTCGCTCCCGACGACGCGGCGGCCGGCAACGGCCTGAACAACGCCTCGTACCGCGAGGTATCGGTCCAGGCGGGCACCTTCGACCTCCAGTTCCTGGCCACGACGGTGCGCGAGGCCGCGGCGATCGAGGTCTGGCAGGTGATCGACCCCACGGTCGAGCTGCTCGACGCCGACGTGGAAGGGACGATCCTGGAGCGCTTCCACGTGGCGCGGAAGGTCACCGAGCCGTCGCCGGGCACCTGGCACTACGAGTACGCCATCCACAACCTGAACTCCGACCGCTCGGCGCGCTCGCTCACCATCGCCTTCCCGAGCGCCGCGGGCATCGCCAACGTGGGCTTTCGCGACGTGGACCACCACTCGGGCGAGCCCTACGCCGCCGCGGACTGGACGCCGACCGTGGGATCCAACAGCGTCACCTGGGCGACGGACGACTTCGCCACCAACGCCAACGCCAACGCGATGCGCTGGGGCACGATGTTCAACTTCTGGTTCGACGCCGGCCGGGGCCCGAACGGCATCCAGCACACCCTGGGCCTGTTCAAACCGGGAGACCCGGCGGAGATCGGCTTCAGCTTCCTGGGCGTCGAGGTGTTCGGCGACGGCTTCGAGACCGGGGACACCAGCGCCTGGACCCTGATCGTTCCTTGACGGTTCTGTAACCTTGTTCGGGGCCGGCACGCCGTGCCCCGCTGAACACGAGGGCCTCGCCCGAGGCCGCAACCGAGGGAGGTGGAGACATGGAGCAGATCGAATCGCAGGGGCGGCGGCAGCACCGCGTCCTGGCACTCGTTGGCCTCGGCCTGGCGGCGCTCGGCGCCGCGGCCGCCGTCGGCCTCTCGGTACACGCCGGCACCTCGACCGGCCCGGACGTGACGGTCATCTATCTTCCCGACACCATCAACGAGGGCGGCGACGGCACCTACCGCGGCTACGCGGTGGGCACCACCTCCTGCAACATCGGAGACCAGCCCGTGATGTGGTGCAACAGCGGCGGCGGCTGCGGTCTGGGCAGCGGCTCCGAGGACCACCCGGTGATCGCCCAGAACATCTACCGCCTGAAGAACGGCCGCTTCGAGCAGATCGGCATGAGCTGGCTGAAGCACGGGTTCCTGTCCACCAACTCCGATGACGTCAACTGCAACGGGCTCTCCAACTGCTCCAACCCGCCCCTGGGCGGCGACCAGCTCGGGCTCGGCTGCACCGACACCTACGACGCGGGCCTGAACGACAACCGTCCGCTCGGCCGGCGCTCGGAGGTCAACGCCAAGACCGGGATCTTCCCCTATCCCTATGGCACCGGCGGGGCGAGCTCCACGGTCTACGACCAGCGGGTCAAGGTGCTGCAGACGGACGTGGAGCCGGCGCTCAACCCCGACGCCCGCTATTGGATCGAAGGCCAGTACGTGACCTCCGACGACGCGGCGGCCGGCAACGGCCTCAACAACGCCTCCTACCGCGAGGTGACCGTGAACGCCGGCACCTACAACCTGAGCTTCGTGGGCGGCACCATCCGCGAGGTCCCCGCCATCGCTGCCTGGCCGGTGGTGGACGCGACGGTCGAGCTGGTCAACGCCGACGCCCCCACCACCCCGGTCGAGCGTTTCCACGTGGCGCGCAAGGTCACCGAGCCCACCCCAGGCACCTGGCACTACGAGTACGCCATCCACAACCTGAACTCGGACGACTCGGCCCGCAGCTTCACGGTCGATTTCGCAGTGCCGACGACCTTCACCAACATCGGCTTTCACGACATCGAGCACCACTCCAACGAGCCCTACGCGACCACCGACTGGGTGAGCGCCACCACTGCGGACGCGCTGAGCTGGTCGACCGAGACCTTCGCCCAGAACGCGAACGCCAACGCGCTGCGCTGGGGAACGATGTTCAGCTTCTGGTTCGACGCCAACACGGCACCGAGCAACGAGGTGCACAGCCTGGGCCTGTTCAAGAGCGGGGGTACGCTTCCGATCCCCCTCGGAAGCAGCGAGATCTTCGCCGACGGCTTCGAGACCGGCGATACCAGCGCCTGGACCCAGGTCGTACCGTAGCCGCTTCCTGACCCCGTGGGGGCCGGCGGCCCGGCCCCCTGAGCACGCAGCCCGAACCGAGGGAGGTAGAGGCATGGAGCAGATGAGATGGGGCTCGCGGCGCCACGCTCTGGCGTCGGTCGCCGGCCTGGTGGTGCTGGGCACGATCGCCTCGGTGGCCAGCCTGCAGGTCGCCGCCGGTTCCTCGACCGGCCCGGACGTGACGGTGTTCAACCTCCCCGGCGCCTTCAACTGGGGATCGAGCGGCGGAGTTCGCGGCTACTCGATCGGCACCACCTCGTGCAACGTCGGCGATGCGCCGCTCAACTGGTGCGACAACGGCGGCGGCTGCGGCTCGGGCACCACGGACGAGGACCATCCCGCCATCGCGCAGAACCTCTACCGGCTGAAGGACGGCCGTTTCGAGCAGATCGGCATGAGCTGGCTGAAGCACGGCTTCGTCTCCCTCAACACCAGCTCCGCTGGCTGCGGCGACGGGAGCTGCGACCCTCCGCCGCTCGGCGGCAATCAGCTCGGCGTCGGCTGCACCGATCCCTATGGCTCGAGCAAGAATGGCGGCCGTCCGCTCGGTCGGCGCTCGGAGGTCAACGCCGCGACCGGCGAGTTCCCCTTCCCCTACGGCACGGGCGGTACTGAGAGCGAGCCTGGCGATCAGCGGGTAAAGGTCCTCGAATCAGAGCTCGACCCGGCGCTCAACGCCGGTGCGAAGTACTACCTCGAAGGGCAGTACGTGGCGCCCGACGACGCGGCGGCCGGCAACGGCCTCAACAACGCCTCGTACCGCGAGGTCACCGTCGCGGCGGGCACGTTCAACCTCTCGGTGACCGGCAGCACGGTGCGCGAGCAGTCGGCGATCGAGGTCTGGCCGGTGCTCGACTCGACGGTCGAAGTGGTCAACGTCGACACCGCCTCAACGCCAGTTGAGCGCTTCCACGTGGCGCGCAAGGTGACCAACCCTGCGCCCGGCACCTGGCACTACGAGTACGCGGTCCACAACCTGAATTCGGACCAGTCAGCGCGCTCGTTCACCGTCGCTTTCCCCAGTACCGCGACCATCAGCAACGCCGGCTTCCGTGACGTGGACCACCACTCGAACGAGCCCTACGCGACCACCGACTGGATGCCGAACACGACCGCCAACGCGGTGGCCTGGGCGACCGACACGTTCGCGGTCAACCCCAACGCCAACGCGCTGCGCTGGGGCACGATGTTCAGCTTCTGGTTCGACGCCAACGCCGGTCCCGGTGGCCTCTCGCACACCCTCGGCCTGTTCAAGGCCGGAGGCGACTTGACGGTGGAGTTCGCCGGTGTCGAGGTCTTCGACGACGGCTTCGAGACCGGCGACACCAGCGCCTGGACCCTGGTCGTGCCCTAGAACGTTTCGCGCCCCGGGGTCCTGCCCGGGGCGGTCGAGCTCGTAGATCGAACCGAGGGAGGTTATGAAAATGGAGCAGATCCGATCGCATGAAGGGCGTCGCAGACTGATCGCGGCGCTGGTCTCGATGCTGGCCGCCAGCGGCGGCTTCGGAGTCTGGACCCATCCAGCCGCCGCCGCCACGGGACCTGACGTCACCGTCTACGACCTCTCGGGCACCACCAACTACGGCGTCGGCAGCGGGTACCGCGGGTACTCGATCGGCACCGTGTCCTGCAACGTCGGCACCGCGCCGCTCAACTGGTGCGACGACGGCGGCGGCTGCGGCCTGGGCACCACCGACGAGGACCACCCGGTGATCGCCCAGAACGTCTACCGGCTGAAGGACGGCCGCTTCGAGCAGATCGGCATGAGCTGGTTGAAGCACGGCTTCACCTCGCTCAACCAGAGCGCCGGCGGCTGCGGCGACGGGAGCTGCGACAGCCCGCCGCTCGGCGGCAACCAGCTCGGCGTGGGCTGCACCGACCCCTACGGCTCGGGGCTCAACGGCAGCCGGCCGCTCGGCAAGCGCTCCGAGGTCAACGCTACCACCGGCGACTTCCCCTTCCCCTTCGGCGGCGGCGGCAGCACGGCCCAGCCGGCGGACCAGCGGGTCAAGGTCCTGGAGGCCGAGCTCGACCCGACGCTCAATCCTGGTGCGCGCTACTTCCTCGAGGGCCAGTACGTGGCCCCCGATGACGCGAGCTTGGGCAACGGCCTCAACAACGCCTCCTACCGCGAGGTGAGCGTCTCGATGCCGAGCTTCAACCTGTCGATGGTCGGCGGCACGGTGCGCCAGAAGTCGGCGATCGAGGTCTGGGAGACCATCGACCCGGCGGTCGAGTTCCTGAACGTCGACAGCAAGGGCTCGATCGTCGAGCGCTACCACGTGGCGCGCAAGGTGACCAACCCGTCGCCCGGCGTGTGGCACTACGAGTACGCGATCCACAACCTGAACTCCGATCGCTCGGCCTATTCCTTCGCGATCGAGTTCCCGTCGGCGGTGACCATCACCAACGTCGGCTACCGCGACGTGGACCACCACTCCGGGGAGCCCTACGCGGCGACCGACTGGGTCCCGACCGTAGGGGCGAACGGCGTCACCTGGGCGACGGAGGATTTCGCCACCAACGCCAACGCCAACGCGCTGCGCTGGGGCACGATGTTCAGCTTCTGGTTCGACGCCGATGCCTTCACCTTCGCCATCGATCACACACTCGGGCTGTTCAAGGCGGGCGCGCCGAGCACGCTCACCTTCAGTTGGACGGCGGACGTCTTCGCCGACGGCTTCGAGACCGGCGACACCAGCGCCTGGACCGACACGATCGAAAAGTCGGTCCCCAAGTAGGCGACCGGCCGCGCGGGCGACCACCAGGGTCGCCCCTGCGTTCGGATGTGGGTCCGACGTGGTGTAGGGGCAGCCGTCGTGGCTGCCCGCCCTCGCAACGCGATGTCCGAGCTCAATCCAAGCCTGGTCGTCCTCGCCGCCGGCCTGGGCTCGCGCTACGGCGGCCTGAAGCAGCTCGAGCCCCTGGGTCCGGGCGGCGAGGTGCTCATGGACTACGGCGTGTTCGACGCTGCCCGCGCCGGCGTCGAACGGGCGGTGTTCGTGATCCGCCGCGAGATGGAGCGCGACTTCCACCAGCGTCTGGGCCGGCGCTACGCGCGGCGGCTCGAGGTCGCCTACGCCTTCCAGGAGCTCTCCGACGTGCCGCCGGGGCTCGCGGTCCCGGCGGCGCGGGCCAAGCCCTGGGGCACGGCACATGCCGTGCTCGCCGCCGAGACGACCGTGCGAGGCCCCTTCGTGGCCGCCAACGCCGACGACTTCTACGGCGCCGAGGGCTTCCGCCTGCTGGCCGGTTTCCTTCGTGATGCGACGGAGCCGGTCGGGCCCCGCAGGGCCCCGCGGGCGCGTCCCGAGGGTCCCCGCCCCCAACGCCTCGCCCCGCAGCGGCTTGCGATGGTGGGCTACGAGCTGGCGAAGACTCTCTCCGAGCATGGCCCGGTGTCGCGCGGCGTCTGCCGGCTCGGCGCCGGCGGCTTCCTCGCCTCGGTCGTCGAACACACTGCGCTCGAGCCCTGGGGCGAGGGAGCGCGCGATCGGAGCCCGGACGGCGGCTGGCATTACTTCACCGGACGCGAGCCCGTGTCCCTCAACCTCTGGGGCCTCACCCCGGGGGTCTTCCCGGCCCTGCGGGCACGCTTCGAGCGCTTTCTCGAGCTGCGCGGCGCCGACCCCAACGCCGAGCTCTATTTGCCGGCAGTGATCGACGAGCTGATCCAGGAGGGCGAGGCCACGGTCGCGGTGCTGCCCAGCTCGGCGCAGTGGTTCGGGGTCACCTACCGCGAAGACCGCGAGCGGGTGGCGCGCCACCTCGCCACTCTGGCCGAGGCCGGCGAGTACCCGGTGCCGCTGTGGGGCTGAGCCCCGCGGGCGAGCGGCCGCTGGCGGAGATCGCCGCCGGTTTCGAGATCGAAGGCCAGGTGGTCGCGGCCGCGCCCCTGGGTAGCGGCCACGTCAACGAAACCTACGCCGTGACGCTCGCCGCCGGCCCCGAGGCCACACGCTACGTCCTGCAGCGCATCAACGGCCACGTCTTCCCGGACCCCGAGGCGATAATGGCAAACGTCCTCGCGGTGACGCGGCACCTGCACGCCAGGCTCGAGGCGGAGGGCGCGCCGGACCTCGATCGGCGCGCCCTCACCTGGATCGCGGCGCGCGCCGGCGGCTGGCTGCACCGCGACCCGGAAGGCGCGGCCTGGCGCGCCTGCCGCTTCATCGAAGGCGCCCGCTCGCACGACGTGCCGGGCTCGGCGCGCCAGGCCTACGAAGCGGCTCGCGCCTTCGGCCTCTTCCAGCGCCGCCTGCTCGACCTGCCGGCGGCAGGCCTCGGCGAGACCCTGCCCGGCTTCCACCACACGGTCAAGCGCCTGGCAGCGTTCCGCGCCGTGCTGGCCGCCGACACCCTCGGCCGCGCCGCCTCTTGCCGCGGCGAGATCGAGCTCGCCCTGTCGCGCGAGGAGCTGGCCGGCAGCCTGCTCGCCCTGGCAGAGCGCGGCGCCGTGCCGGTGCGGGTGACGCACAACGACTGCAAGGTCAACAACGTGCTGCTCGACGAGGCGACGGGCGAGGGCCTCTGCGTCATCGACCTCGACACCGTGATGCCGGGCCTTTCACTGTGGGACTTCGGCGACCTGGTGCGCACCGCCACCTGCCGGGCGGCCGAGGACGAGCGCGCCCTCGGCCGGGTGCAGGTCGAGCCCGAGATGTTCGCCGCCGTGGTGCACGGATATCTCGGTGCGATGGGGCCGTATCTGACTCCCGCCGAACGCGCCCACCTGGTGACGGCCGGCAAGGTCATCACATTCGAGACCGGCCTGCGCTTCCTGACCGATCACCTCGACGGTGACCGCTACTTCCGCATCCACCGCCCCGGCCACAACCTCGACCGCTGCCGCGGCCAGTTCGCCCTGCTCGCCTCGCTCGAGGCGCGGGAGAGCGAGCTGGCGCGGCTGGCCGAGGCGGCCGGCGCCGGGTGAGCCACGCGGCCTAGAAGGCCGCCACCACCGAGCCGCTCTCCTGGTCGCTCTCGAGATCGCCGGTCACGGACAGGCTCGAGGTCGGCGGGCTCACCACGCGCAGCCCGTAGGTGTCGCCCGTCGTGCCCTCCACCAGCCACTGCACCAGGTGCTGGCCGGCTTCGACCTCGATCGGCAGCGACTCGTCCTCCCTCCACGAGAGCATGCGGCCGTCGATGTCGACATCCAGCCGCCGCGCGGTGCCGAAGCGGCGGAACACCACCTGCACAGTGCGCGGCGCCGGGGGCGGGGCGGTGGGGACCGTCTCGGCGGGGCTCGCCGGAGCCGGGGGTATCGGCCTTGGCGTAGGCCTGGGGGCTCGCACCGGGACCGGCGGCGCGGGCTTCGGCCTGGGGGTCGGCTTGGGGGCGCTGCGGGCACGGCTGGAGGCCTTGGGCTTGCTGGGGGCCTTCGGCTTCGCGGCCGCCTTGGGCTTGGCGGCGGCCTTCGGCTTGGGAGCCGGCTTGGCCGCGGCGCGGCTGGCGGCTTTCGGCTTGGCAGCGGCTCTCGCGCGCGCGGCAGGCTTCCTCGCCTTCGCCGCCGGCCGCTCACCGGCCTTGCCGGCGGGCTTCCTGGCCTTGGCGCCGGCCCGGGCAGCGGGCTTTGCCTTGGCGGCAGGGGCCTTCCGCTTCGCCGGCGCCTGCTTCGCGCCGGCCTTGGGCGCCGCCTTGCGGGCGCGTCCCTTGGCCGCGGCCGGCTTCCTCGCAGCCGGCTTCTTCGCGGCCGCCCTCTTCGGCGTCGCCTTCTTCTTCGACGTCGGCTTCCTCTTCGCGGCGGGCTTCTTCGCTTTGGCGGCGGCCTTGCCTGCTGCGCTTGCTCTGCCGGCTCTCTTCTTCGCGCTCTTCTTCGCAGTTGCCATGGCTCCCCTCCGTGGATGGTCTCGAGTCCGCCCCGAGCGGCGGGTGCCTCCCGGCGCTCCTCCCACCGAGATCCGCCAGGCCCGTGGTTTCTTGCGCACAAGCATAGCCGGAGTTCGCGCCTGAGGGACCAGCCCGTGAGCGGATGTGAGCCCGCGGCGCGGGGCCGGCCGGGCGCCCTGCGGCCAGCCTGCCCGGGGTGCCTGGAGCGCTGGTATACAATCCCGGCCCCTGGGCCGGGTTAGCTCAGCTGGCAAGAGCGCCTGACTGTGGATCAGGAGGTCACCGGTTCAAGTCCGGTACCCGGTACCATTCTGTCTCCGAGATACCACCGGGACAGCTCCCGTAGGGCAGCGCTGACCTCTATGCTCCCCGGCTCCTTCACCGTCGCCAGGATCGCCGGCATCCCGATCCGAGTTCATTGGACCTTCCTGGTGCTGCTGCTCTGGATCCTCGTCACCGGCCTCCTACAGGGCGGCACGCTGGCGAGCGGGATGACCTCGGCGGCCTTCATGCTCTGCGTGTTCCTCTGCGTGGTCCTGCACGAGCTCGGCCACGCGCTGGTCGCCAGGAACTACGGAGTGCGTACCCGCGACATCACGTTGCTGCCGATCGGCGGCATCGCCTCGCTCGAGCGAATCCCCGAGAAACCCTCGCAGGAGCTGGCCATCGCCGTCGCCGGGCCGCTGGTCAACGTCGTGATCGCCGCCATCCTCCTGACCGGGCTCGCCGGCAGCGAAGGCCTCAAGGCTTTGCTCGCCGTCGACACGCCGGGCTTCCACCTCGGGCATTTCCTGGCGAGCCTCGCCGCCGTCAACGTGTGGCTGGTGCTGTTCAACCTGATCCCGGCCTTTCCCATGGACGGCGGGCGCGTGCTGCGCGCGCTCCTCGCCGGTAGGCTCGGTCACCGGCGGGCGACACGCGTCGCGGCGACCATCGGCCAGGGGGTCGCCGTGGTGATGGCCGGCGTGGGATTGTTTGCCTCGCCGATGCTCATCCTCATAGCGCTCTTCGTCTGGATCGCCGCGGCCGGCGAGCTCCAGGAGACCGAGAGCCGATCCGCGCTGCACGGCCTGCCGGTCTCCGCGGGCATGCAGCGGCGGTTCCAGGTGCTCGCTGTCGTCGACACCCTACAGGCGGCAGCGGACGAGCTTCTCGCCGGGGCGCAGCACGATTTCCCGGTCACCGCCACCGGAAGCGCCGCCGAGCCAGTGGTGGGCGTGCTCACTCGCGCGGATCTGGTCAAGGCGCTCGCCGGTCGCGGCCTCGATGCCCAGGTACGGGACGTCATGCGCGCGAGCTGCCCGGTGGTCGAGGACTCCGAGTCCCTGGAGCAAGCAGTGGAGGTGATGCGGGCGCAGGACTGCCCGCTCGTGCCGGTGACGCATGACGGCCGGCTCGTGGGCCTGGTGACGCTCGAGAACATCGCCGAGCTGGTGGCGATCCGTTCGGCGATGCGCGGCTGACCGGGCGCCTCGTCAGTCGCGCGCGCGAGCCAGCCGGAAGGCGGCCATCTCCTGGTCGTTGCGAACCAGCAGCAGGTCGCCGACCAGCGCCGGGACCGTTGCCGTAGCGCCCGCCCTTCCACTTGCGCTTGCCGTCCGCGAGGTCGATCGACGCGAGGATGCTGCCGTCGAAACCGTAGGCATGGCCCTCGTGCACGACGAAGTCGTTGAAGTAGGGCTTCAGCGTGTTCGACGTCCAGCGCTCTTCGACGCTCCATCCGCCCGGCCCGCGCGCAACCGCAATGCGGCGCGTGCCGAGTCCTCCCGTGCTGGCGAGAGCGTGGATCAGGAGGTCGCCGCCCTCGGTCAGGGCCGGCTGCACGATCGCACCACCTGCCCACGAGTGCTCCCATAGCATCGTGCCGTCGGAAGGCTGGACGCCGATCGTGCCAGGTGCGCTGAGCAGCACGATCTGCGGGATGCCGTCGATCGTCACCCGATGGGGCGAGCTGTAGCTCCCGCCACGCAGGGCCGACCCAGCTCGGCTTGCCGGTGGCGAGGTCGTATGCGGCCAGTGTCCCGGACGCGGCGACGATGACGACGTCGTCCGCCACCAACGGCGAGCCCGCGAAACCCCAGGTCGGGATCTTCGCGCCGGTGTCGGACGCGACGTTGCTCGACCACACCACGGCGCCGCTGCCGGCGTCGAGCGCGTTCAGGATTCCGGTCGCGCCGAGGGTGTACACGCGGCCGTCGCTGAGGGTCGGCGTCGCGCGCGGGCCGGCGCCGCCATTGGACTCCCAGAACCGCGTTGCGTCGCGGTGCATCCATACCGGTGTGCCCGTGGACACGTCGTAGCAGGCGACGATCTCGTCGTCACCGCGCTGCTCCTGCGTGTAGAGAAGGTCGGCCTGGACTGCGAACGACGACCAGCCCGGTCCGATCGGCCGGCGCCACATCTCGACCGGCGGCGAGGCGGACCAGTCGGTCTCGATGTGCACGCCGCGAACGGTGCCGTCGCGCACGGGCCCACGAAAGCCGGGCCACTCGGCTGTTGCCTTCGTTGCCGCCGGAGCCGACGGAGCTGGTGTGGGTTCCTTGCCGGCTTTGCCGAGGAGCCGCTCCTCGGGCGTCGCCGTCCAACGCCAGGCCAACTGCACGTGGCCGACGCGGAATCCGTCGGCCCGCAGCAGCGCCCATGCTTGCTGAGGAACACCCACCAGACGACGACCGCCAGCCCGCCGGCGACACCGTCCATCACCGAAACCATGATGGCTTCGGGCGCGACGACGGGGAGGACGAACCAGAGCAGCCACTGCACGATCACGGCGGCCACGCCGGGCCACAGCCGGACCAGCTTGCGAGGAGGCGGTTCGGCGGTTGGAGAGATGGTCATGTCAACTCCCATGAGTCACACCGGGAGGAAGGCAGGCGCGGGCGGCGCGACGCCCGGCGAGGACTCGAGTCGATCGGGGAAGTCTTCGAACGAGGAGGAGGGCGGCCAGGAGCCTGGCTCTCACTCGAGAGTCACTGTCAAATCCGTGACTCCCGAAGTCACTGCCGCGCTCTGCCATCGCTGCCCATCCGGGGCTTCCACCTGGAGGAGCCAGGTACCTGCCGGAACTCCCTCTACGATCGCCTTGCCACCAATGAGCTCCCACTGCTGGACGACGCGGCCGCCAGGACCTATCGTCCAGAAGGGCTGCCCATCCGGCCCGAAGAGCGCGACCGTCCCGATCTCGTCCGCAGTGAGAAGTACCGGGACTCGCAGGCTGAGCTTTGCGGCTGGGGGTAGCGTCACGACGAGCGCCTCGGAGGCGGGGACCAGCAAGCCGGCTCTGGCCAGAGCGCTGGCGTCGCCTCGCAGGAGCAGGGTCCACGATCCGGGAAGCAGGGACGAGAGCTCGATTTCCCCTGTTACATCCGCTGGTTGGGTCTCGGCGAGCACCGTGCGGCCGGCAGCGTCGAGGACCTGCAGGTGGACGCGCGACGGGACCTCGCCGGAGCTGAGCCGGACGCGGATCTTGGCCCCCTCTGCCGGTTCGAGCCGGAGAGCTACCGTGTCGAGCGTCTGCCCGCTGGCGACCTGGAGCTCCTGCTCGCCGAGGAGAAACCCTTTGGCGTTGGCCTGGAGGCGGTACCGGTTCGGCTGCAGCCGGTAGACCACGAAGCGGCCGTCGCTCTTCGTGCCCGTGGTAACCAGGTACTCCGGCCCTTCTACGGGCCGGAGCGAGAGCAAGGCGTCCGCGATCGGCTCGCCATCCGCCGCGCTCACCACCAGCCCACCGACCGTGGCGCCCTGGAGCGAGATGACCAGGTCGCGATCCTGCTCGAGCTCGACCTGGTCGTTGTGAACGATCATGGTCCGAGAGTGGCGCAGCCCGAGGCGATAGGTCTCCGGTGCGAGGTCGTCGAAGCGGACCCTTCCCTCGTGGTCGGTGGTCGCGGTGCGCTCGGCCGTGATCCGTTGGCCGCGCAAGGAGACCTGGGCATCGTGGAGGGACTCGTCGTCGTAGAGCACCTGAACGGTCAGCGCCAGGCGTTCCTCGAACTCCAGATCTCGCGTCACCTCGCGGTCCGACCGGCGGATGGCAACGCGGACCTTGGCTTGTCGCTGGTCGTCCCAGAGCCGGGCCAGCACCGTCCAGTCCCCGGGCGCGAGGCTGCGGACTTCGTAGCGGCCTCGGCCATCCGTCCAGGCGGCCACTGCCTCCCCTCGATCGCTGCGGGCCTCGACCTCCACCTGTAGGAGCACTTCCGCCGGCAACCCGAGGATCTTTCCGGCGAGCACAGCCCCCCGATCGAGCGCCACTTCGAGGCTGGATAGAGGCTCGCTGGCTACCACGAGCGCCTCCGGATGCTCGGTGTCGGTGAACCCATCGGCTCCTGCTCGCAGGCGGTACCTGCCCGCGAGCACCGAAGCGAAGCGGAATCGGCCGTCGTCGCCGGTGAGGGCGCGATACTGCTTCAACTCGAAGCGGTTCTCGGAGGCGAGATCCAGCCGGGCGCCCGGCACGGGCTTGGCGTTCTCATCGACGACATAGCCTGTAACCTCGACTCCCGGCTCCAAAGTCACGTCGAGCCGGTTGAGCCCCGGCTGGATTTCGAACGGCTTCGCTACTCGGCCATAGCTTGGATGGAGGAAGCGCACCTCCTGCCGGCCGAGCTTGGCTCCCTCGAGCCAGTACATGCCGTCGTCTTCCGTAGAGGCCGCGGCTCCGCCGAGGCCCACACGGACTGCCGGGACCGGCTCGCCCGTCGCAGTGGTGACGCGGCCCTGGAGGAGCGCCCCGCGCTCGAGCACCAGCCGGAGCTCTCCAGCGTTCGCGGGCCGGGGCAGACCTACCTCGACGGACAGGAGAGGCACGAACGCCGGGGCGGTCACGCCGACCCGCACAGGCCCGGAGGGGAGGCCCCGGAGCTCGAAGCGTCCCTCGCCGTCGGCTCGCGCATTTCGGAGGATCGGCTCTCCCACGGGGCGGTCCGGCTCCTCCGGCAGAGATGCCTGCCAGCGCAGATCGATGCGCGCCCCGGGCACCGCCTCCCCGGCTTCATTGACGACTCGGCCGGAGAGCACCGCCTCGACCTCCAGGCGAATCACGAGCGGCCTGGCGGTGGGGGGGCGGACCGCGCGGACCTGGGCGATCAGATAGCCGGGCGCCCGGACGGCCACATGAGCCGGTGCTCCCTGGGCCAGATCGTCGATCGAGAAGCGTCCATCCGCGGCGGCCACTCCGGCGGGCTTGCGGCCCTTCAGCGCGTGGTCCATCTCGTTGGGACCGGCCGCCTGGTCCAAGAGGAAAACCTCGCTGCCTGGAACCGCTTGGCCGCGGTGGTCGATGACTCGCCCGGCGAGGGTGACGCCCGGGCGCAGGACTACCGCGCCCAGGTCCACTGGTCCGGTGCCGGCTGCGACTCGGAGGCTGGGAAAGATCGTGGGGGCATATCCTTTCCGGCGCACGGAGAGCTCCACCTCCGCGGCCGGGAGTGGGGGTAGCGAGAAGACTCCCTGGGCATCGCTCCAGACGACAGAAACTTCGTCTTCGTCAGCCGATCCGCTGACCCGCGAGCCCGGGCGAAGAGCTGGGCGCGCGGCCACTTCCGCCTCGGCGATCGACCGGCCCGCGGGGTCCTGGACCTTGCCCCGGGCGGCCCGCGCCGGGGCCAGCACGAGTGTCAGGTCGCGGGGCCGCGCCGTGGGATCTCCTGCCGAGGCGTGCTGTGCCGCCGGAAACCAACCGTTGAGGGAAGCTCGAATCTCATAGGTCAGCCCGGGCCGCACGCGGCGGAGATCGAAGCGGCCTTGGGAGCCGGTCATCGCGAGATCCGTCACGGGATCGGCTGGCGAGAAGGCCCTCGCCCCGAGAGCGCCCAGAGGGACGGCGAGAACTGCGGCGCGGGCCAGGGGGCGTCCGCGCAGATCCACCACTCTGCCCTGGAGCTTCCCGGCAGGTACCAGGGCGAGCGTCCCCACCTTGCGGCTCACGAGTTGCGGGCGAAGGATGGCGACTCTCCTGAGCAGATACCCGCGGGCGAGCACCTCGAGATCGAAACGCAGGCGTCCGGGAGATCGCACCCGAAAGCGCCCCTCGGCATCGACGCGGACAAAGGCACCGGGGTCCGCCGAGGCCCAGACGAGCGCATCAGGAATGGGCTTGCGATTGGTCGCATCGATCACCTGACCTGAGAGCACCAAGGGCTCGGCGGCAGAGGGCGGCGGCGATGTCGTCGCCGACTTGGGTTGGCTCGTGGTGCTTGTCTCAGCCATGCTCAGGGGCGGAAGCTCGTAGGGCTCGACCAGCGGAAGAGGGCTGGAGGGGACGGGTGGGCTGCCCGCATTTCGGATCACCACTCTCCACAGCCCGGACCACGGAGCCTCCAGCGCGTAGCGACCGGCGGCGTCGGTCACGATTGCAGCCGCGGGTGCTGGATCGGCCGCGGCAGTAGCGCGGGGAAGGATCGGGACCAACTCGGCTCGGGCTCCGGCCAGTGGCCGCTGGTCCGGTCCGAGGACGGTGCCGGTCACCACCGGCTGGGCGAACGCGTCACCGGTCGCGCCAGCGGCGAGGAAGAGGGACAAGGAGACGGTGCCGAGGAGAGCGAGAGATTTCATGTTTCGAATCCCCCGGAGGGACCCGCCGGAGTGCGCTGAGAGACCGCGCCTCCGGCAGGTCGGTTGAAGGCCGAGCTCAGATCTCGCAGTTCACTTCAGTCGCGGCGTCGCACTCGTCCGTTCCCGCGCCGCCGTCGGCGAAGGCCGAGCCGTCGGGGCAGTTGATGATGTCGTTGCCGTCCCCACCGTATGCTTTGTCGTTGCCCAACCCACACCAGATGGTGTCGGCGCCGGCATTGCCGTAGAGACGGTCGAAGGCTTGGTTCCCATCGATGTAATCGTCTCCCTCCCCGCCCTCGATGTAGTCACCATCTGGAGATGACGCCACAACCCACCAGTAGTAGGTGCAGCCGTAGATGGTGTCGTCGCCATCGCCACCATAGATGTCGTCATGGCCGGTGTAGCCGCTGAGATCGTCGTCGCCGCCCCCGCCATCGATGGTGTCGTTGCCGGGGTTGCCGTCGAGACAATCCGCTCCGGACGTCCCGGTCATGAAGTCGTCTCCCGAGGTCCCGAAGGTGCAAGCCGCCCAGACAGAGGGGGTGGACAGCATGGCCGCGAGGCAGAGCGAGAGCAGCAAGAGTCGAGTCATCTTCACAGGGCCTCCTTTTCTCGGTTTGTGGTCCATGACGACAACTGATGCCATCGGAGGTGACGGGGATTAGTTAGGGTTAAGCTAGCCATCATGGATGGGAGCTCCCGCCGCTCGGACGCTCGAAGGCTGGGTGCCCTCGGCTTCGCTCTGGCTATGTCGGTGGCCGTGGGTGTGGTGGCCCTCGCGCCCGGGCCAGTCACTCCACCTCCACAGGCCACCTGGCGCGAGCTCGAGCCCGGTCTGGAGCTCGGGATCCTGCGCTCGCCGCGGCCCGCGCCGGTGGGCGATTCGCTGGTGCGGGTGCTGAGGATCGATCCCGAGCGCTTCCAGTTCCATCTCCTCAACGCATCGGCCTCGGGAGACGGGCGGCCGCGGAC
This sequence comes from Thermoanaerobaculia bacterium, assembly GCA_044869805.1. Classification (GTDB taxonomy): domain Bacteria; phylum Acidobacteriota; class Thermoanaerobaculia; order Multivoradales; family SZUA-115; genus CAWDVR01. Next base: position 18,858 of record JBIOXV010000168.1, read on the forward strand.
GGCTCGAGAGTGGTGCGAGGCCGAGGGCATGGTCGCCGCCATCAACGCGAGCATGTACCAGGCCGACCATCGCACCAGCGTCTCGCTGATGCGGACCCGGGAGCACACCAACAACCCCCGGCTGAGCAAGGACATGGCGGTCCTGGCGTTCGACCGCAGCGACCCGGGCGCGCCGCAGGTCGCCATCCTCGACCGCGAATGCGAGGACTTCGAGCGCTGGCGCAGCCGCTACGGAACCCTGGTGCAGAGCATCCGCATGCTCTCCTGTCGCGGCAGGAACGTGTGGAGCCAACAGCAGCGAAGCTGGAGCACCGCCCTGATCGCGATCGACGAGCGAGGCAAGATCCTCTTCGTTCACGTCCGCTCCCCGTTCACCACCCACGACCTCATCGACGTCCTGCGCGAGCTGCCCCTGAAGCTGACCCGCGCCATGTACGTCGAAGGCGGGCCGGAAGCCCAGCTCTTCGTGCGCTCCGGCGGCGAGGCCCAGGAGCTCGTCGGCAGCTTCGAGACGGGCTTCAACGAGAACGACGACATCGCCGTCGCCTGGCCGGTCCCGAACGTGGTGGCGATCAGCCGGCGGACCGGCGCCGCGGCTCCACGAGAAGGCGAGTAACCCAGGCCAGCGTTGGAACCGACCTTGCTTCTCCCGAGCATCTCGTGGCGAACAAGAAACCTGTCAAGAAGCCGAGCCCGGGGCCCGCGGCACTCGTCGACCCGGTCGAGGCGGCGCGTGCGGCGTCGCTGCATCACGTGAGCGACGAGCAGGCCGGTATTCGTCGACACCGGCGCGGCAAGGGCTTCAGCTATCGCGACGTGGACGCCAGCGTGCTTCGCGACGGCGAGGCGCTGGCGCGCATCCGCGCGCTCGCCATCCCGCCGGCGTGGACGGAGGTCTGGATCTGCCCGCTGCCCAACGGCCACCTCCAGGCGACGGGCCGGGACGCGCGGGGCCGCAAGCAGTACCGCTACCATCCGCGGTGGCGCGAGGTCCGGGACGAGACGAAGTACGCGCGGATGCTGCTCTTCGGAGCCGCCCTGCCGCGCCTCCGGGCCCAGGTCCGCGAGCACCTTGCCGGCCCGGGGTTCAGCCGTGACAAGGTGCTGGCGACGGTGGTGCGGCTCTTGGAGACGACGTTCATGCGCGTCGGCAACGAGCAGTACGCGCGCAGCAACCGCTCCTTCGGTCTGACCACGCTGCGCGACCGGCACGTGGAGGTGAAGGGGGACGGCATCCAGTTCCGCTTCCTCGGCAAGAGTGGCAAGCCGCACTCGATCCACGTCGCCGAGCGGCGGCTCGCCCGCATCGTCAAGCGCTGTCGTGAACTGCCCGGGCAGGACCTCTTCCAGTACCTCGACCCCGAGGCCGGGCCGCAGCCGATCAGCTCGGCCGACGTCAACGACTACATCCGGCGTCTCTCGGAAGCGGACTTCACGGCCAAGGACTTCCGCACCTGGGCCGGCACGCTGCTGGCCGCGCGCCACCTGGCGAGCGCCGGCTGCGCGAAGTCGGCGCGGGCCGGCAAGTCCGCCGTGGTCCGCGCCGCCGAGATGGTGGCCGGCCACCTCGGCAACACTCCCGCCGTCTGCCGCAAGTGCTACATCCATCCGGCGTTGCTCGCCGCCCACCAGGACCCGGCGCTCTTCGAGCTGTGGCGGAAGGCGAGCCGGAAGGCCCGCGCCGACAAAGAGCTGTCGCGGGAGGAGGCCGCGCTCCTCGCCTTCCTCGCGGCCTGCGAGGGCCGCTAGGAACCGATCCTCGGCTTTGCCGTAGGATCCCGCGAGTGCCATCCCATGCATCAGCCCTCGAGGCGCGGCCGGTGATCGCCTGCGCGGCGCCGCTCGAAGGGCTCGGGTGGGCCGACGCCGTGCTCGGGGTGGGCAAGGCGGCGGCGGCGATGCGGGCCACGGAGCTGCTGCTCTGCGCGCGGCCGCCATGGCTGCTGCTGGTCGGGGTGTGCGGTGCGTATCCCGCGGCTCCCGGCGTGGCGGGCCTCGCGGTGGGCGACCTCTGCCTGGTCGGCGAGGACCGCCTGGTGGACGAAGGCGTGGGCCTCGCGGGCGGAGAGTTCCGCGGCATCGCGGCGCTGGGGCTGGGGGACGAGGGCCCGTTCGCGGCCGACCCCGCGCGCACCCAGGCGATCGCGGCGCGCCTGGGAATCCCGATCGTGGCCGGGGCCACGGTGAGCACCTGCAGTGGCAGCGACGAGCTGTCGCGGGCGATCGCGGCGCGCAGCGGGGCGCAGGTCGAGTCCATGGAAGGCGCGGCGGTGCTGCAGGTCTGCCGGCATCTCGAGGTGCCGGCGGTGGAGCTCCGCTGCGTCAGCAACCGCACCGGCGAGCGGGCCACGGCGGGCTGGGACCTGGCGGGCGCGGTCGCCCGGCTCCACGCCGCGATCGGCGAGCTGGCCGGCGCCTGCGGCTGGGAGGGCGGGCGATGACCAGGGCGCTCCCGATCGGCTTTTCTCCGTGCCCCAACGACACATTCATGTTCCACGCCCTGGTCTCCGGCGAGGTGGAGGTGCCTGGCTTCGCGGTCACGCCGTGGCTCGCCGACATCGAGGCGCTCAACGAGCGGGCGCTCGGCAACGACCCGCTGGCGGTGACCAAGCTCAGCGTGCACGGGTTCGCCCACGCCGCGGATCGCTACCGTCTGCTGCGGTCTGGAGCGGCGCTCGGCCGCGGCTGTGGGCCGCTGGTGGTGGCGCGCAAGG
>JBIOXV010000169.1:0-5732 GCA_044869805.1 Thermoanaerobaculia bacterium
GCGCGCCTGTACCGCACCGGCGACCGCTGCCGCCTGCGACCGGACGGCGAGGTGGAGTTCCTGGGACGGCTCGACTTCCAGGTCAAGCTGCGCGGCTTCCGCATCGAGCTCGGCGAGATCGAGGCCGCGCTCGCCGCGCTGCCCGGGGTGCGCGATGCGGTGGTGCTGCTCAGGACCGACCTGCCCGGTGGCCCTTCGCTCGCGGCCTTCCTCGTCGCCGAGCAGAGTGCGGTGCCCCGCGAGAGCGGGGAGAGGGCCGGGGTGAGGGGCGCTCTCGACCTCGCCGCTCTCCGTGCCACCCTCCGCGAGCGGCTGCCCGAGCACATGGTGCCCGCCTTCCTCACCGTGCTCGACGAGCTCCCGCTCTCACCCAGCGGCAAGGCCGACCGCAAGGCCCTCGCCCGCATCGACATCGGCCGCGAGGTCGTGGCCGGCGGCGAGACGGCCTACGCGCCACCGCGGGGGCTGGTCGAGGAGACGCTCGCCGCGCTGTGGTCCGAGGTGTTGGGCCGCGAGCGGGTGGGGGCGAACGACGACTTCCTGGCCCTCGGTGGGCACTCGCTGCTCGCTGTCCAGGTGGTGTCGCGGGTGCGGCGCGCCTTCGGTGTCGAGCTGCCGCTCGCCGCGCTCTTCGAGCAGCCGACCGTCGCCGGCCTGGCGCGACGGGTGGAGGCGCTGCGGCGGCAGACCGGCGAGCAGGCGCCGTTTGCGCCGCCACCGTTGGCCCCGGTGCCGCGCGGCGGCGAGCTGCCGCTCTCCTTCGCGCAGCAGCGGCTGTGGTTCCTGGAGCAGCTCGTCCCCGGCAACCCCTACTACCACATGCCCGGCGCGGTGCGGCTCGAAGGCCCGCTCGACGCGGCGCGGCTCGCGGCGAGCTTCACCACCATCGTCGCGCGCCACGAGTCCCTGCGCACCCGCTTCCCGGCGATCGCCGGCCGCCCGCGGCAGGCCATCGACCCGCCGCGGCGCGTGCGCCTGCCGGTGATCGACCTGTCGGCATTGCATGAAGCCGCGGCGCCGGGTGCGGGCCAGCCGGACGCAGGCCAGCCGGCCGCCCTCGACGCCGCCCTAGCCCTCTGCCAGCGCGAAGTGCGCCGGCCCTTCGACCTCGAGGCCGGCCCGATGCTGCGCCTCGCCCTGCTGCGCCTGGGCGCGGACGACCACGCGGCCCTGTTCACCGTCCACCACATCGTCTCGGACGGCTGGTCGGTGGGGGTGCTGGCGCGCGAGCTGGTGGCGGTCTACGGCGCGCTGGCGCGCGGCGAGGAGCCGCGGCTGCCGCCGCTCGCCGTGCAGTACGCGGACTACGCGGCGTGGCAGCGCGGCTGGCTCGAGGGCGAGGTGCTGGAGGCCCACCTCGCCTACTGGCGCGAGCGCCTGGAGGGCGTGGCGCCCTCGCTCGAGCTGCCCACCGACCGGCCGCGCCAGGCCGCGGTGAGCTACCGCGGCGCCTCCGGCTCGGTGGTGCTCGGCGAGGCGCTGACCGCGGCCATCGAGCGCCTCTGCCGGCGCCAGGGCTCGACCCTGTTCATGGCCCTGCTGGCGGCGCTCTCCGCGCTCCTCGAGCGCACCACCGGCAAGCGCGACGTGGTGGTGGGCACCGACGTCGCCAACCGTGACCGCCCGGAGCTCGAAGGGCTGATCGGCTTCTTCGTCAACGAGGTGGCGCTGCGCGTCTCGCTGGCCGGCGACCCCAGCTTCGAAGCCCTGCTGGCGCGCTCGCGCGAAACGGCGCTCGGCGCCTACGCGCATCAGGAGCTGCCGTTCGAGAAGCTGGTCGAGGAGATCCAGCCCGACCGCGACCTGACGCGAACGCCGCTGGTACAAGTGTCGCTCACCCTGAACAACGTGGCGCCGCCCACCCTGGAGCTGCCGGGCCTGGCGATCGGCCGCCTGCCGCTCGACAACGGCGCCGTGGACTTCGAGTGGGCGTGGACCGTGCAACCTGTGGAGCGCGACGGCGCCCGCGACCTGGTGGTGGTGCTGCAGCACTCGACCGACCTGTTCGACTCGACCACCGCGGCGCGCGCGCTGGCCCACTTCCAGAACCTCCTCGCCGAGGCGGTGGCGCGGCCGGCCGAGCCCCTGTCGCGGCTGGCGGTGCTGGCGCCCGCCGAGCGCCAGCAGCTCGTGGCCGAGGTCAACGACTCCGCGGCCGTCTTTCCCTCTGGCGCCACGCTGCACGAGCTCTTCGCGCGCGAAGTCGAGCGCGTGCCGGACGCAATCGCGCTGACCGACGGCCCCCGCAAGTTCTCCTACCGCGAGCTCGACGCCCGGGCCAACCGGGTGGCGCACTGGCTGGTGCGCCAGGGGGTGCGGCAGGACAGCTTCGTGGCGCTGCTCTTCGAGCGCCGTGCCGAGATGATCGTCGCCCTCCTGGCGAGCCTGAAGGCGGGCGGCGCCTACGCACCGATCGAGCCCGGCACGCCGGTGCTGCGCCTGCAACAGCTCCTGGAAGAGGTCGCGGCGCCGGCACTGCTCACTCAGGAGTCGCTGCTGCCCGAGGTCGAGGCCGCGGGCGGCTTCGCCGGCGCCGTGCTCTGCCTCGATCGCGACATCGCTTCGATAGCGGCCGAGCCCGCGACCGCGCCGGCGCTGCCCGCCAGCTCGGCGCAGATGGCCTACGTCAACTTCACCTCCGGCTCGACCGGCCGGCCGAAGGGCGTGGTGATCCCCCACGACGCGGTGGTGCGCCTGGTGCGCGACACCGACTACATGCGCTTCGCCGACGGCGACGCCTACCTCCAGATCTCGACCTACGCCTGGGACGCGGCGACCTGGGAGATCTGGGGTGCGCTCTTGAACGGCGGCCGGCTGGTGATGATCGCGCGCGGCGACGTGCTCGACTTCCGCCGCCTGGCCGCGGTGCTCGCCGAGGAGCAGATCCGCGCCATCTACCTCACCACCGCGCTCTTCAACCAGGTGGTGGACCACGAGCTGCCGGCGCTCGCCGGCCTCGAGGTGCTGATCTCGGGCGGCGAGACCGCCTCGGTGCCGCACTTCCGGCGCGCCGCCGAGGGGCTGCCGGGCACGCTGCTGATCAACGAGTACGGCCCCACCGAGAACACCGCCTACTCGTCCTGGCAGCGGGTGGACGAGCGCGTGGGCGCCCTGCCGGCGATCCCCATCGGCCGGCCGCTCACCAACTCCACCTGCTACGTGCTCGACCGCCACCTGCGGCCGGTCGCGGCCGGCGTCACGGGCGAGCTCTACCTGGGCGGCACGGGCCTCGCCCGCGGCTACCTGGCGCGGCCGGCGAAGACCGCCGAGACCTTCGTGCCGCATCCCTTCGTCCCCGGCGAGCGGGTGTACAAGACCGGCGACCTGGCGCGCTGGCGCACCGACGGCGGCCTCGACTTCCTCGGCCGCGCCGACCTGCAGATCAAGCTGCGTGGGGTGCGCATCGAGCTGGGGGAGATCGAGGCGGTGATCGCCGCCCAGCCGGGAGTGCGCGAGGTGGCGGTGCTGGCGCGCGAGGACGGCCGCAAGGAGCTGCGGCTGGTGGCCTACGTGGCGGCCGAGCCCGGGCTCGATCTCGCCACGCTGAAGCTGGAGCTTCGCCGCCGGCTCCTCGAGCACATGGTGCCCTCGAGCTTCGTGCTGGTGGGCGCGTTGCCGCTCTCCGCCACCGGCAAGGTGGACCGCAAGGCGCTCGCGGCGCTCAAGGTGGCGCCGCCGGCCGGTGAGGCGGGCAGCGAGGAGACCTTCGAGGCGCCGGCGAGCGCAATCGAGGAGGCAGTCGCCGCCGCCTGGGCCGAGGTTTTGGGGCACGAGGTTTTGGGGCACGAGGTTGGGGGGCACGAGGTTGGGGGGCGCACGCGGATCGGCCGCCGCGACGACTTCTTCGAGCTCGGCGGCCACTCGCTGCTCGCCACCCAGGTGGTGGCGCGGCTGCGCGAGTCGCTGGCGGTCGAGGTGCCGCTGCGCGCCCTCTTCGAAGAGCCCACCGTGGCCGGCCTGGCGGCGCGCATCGAGGCGCTGGGCGGGGCGGTGGACGCGGCGGCGGCCGGCGCAGAAAGCGGCGCGGCATCGGGCCTCGGGCCGGCGCTCGTCGCCCTGCCACGGCCGGCCGCGGGCGAGGCGCGCTTCCCGCTCTCTTTCGCGCAGCGCCGGCTGTGGTTCCTCGACCAGCTCCAGCCCGGCAGCGCGGCCTACAACATCGCCACGGCGGTGCGCTTGTCGGGAACGCTCGACACCGGCGCCCTCGCCGCCGCTCTCACCGCGACCGTGCGCCGCCACGAGTCCCTGCGCACCACCTTCGAGGCGGAGACTGCCGGGGCGATGCAGGGCGAGCCGGTGCAGGTGGTCGGCCCGGCCGGCGGGCCAGGCGAGCGGCGAGCGCCGCTGCCGGCGATCGATCTCTCGGCGCTGCCGGCCGCCGAGGCCGAGCTGCCGAGGCTGGCGCGCGCCGAGGGCGCACGGCCCTTCGACCTGGCGCGCGGCCCGGTGCTGCGCGCGAGCCTGGTTCGCCTGGGCAGCGGCGAGCACGCGCTGCTCGCCACTATGCACCACATCGCGAGCGACGGCTGGTCCATGGGCCTGCTGGTCTCCGAGCTGGCGGCGCTCTACGGCGCCTTCGCGGCGGGCGAGGCCTCGCCGCTTCCCGCGCTGCCCATCCAGTATGGCGACTACGCTGCCTGGCAGCGCGGCACGCTCTCCGAGGAGGCCCTGGCCGGCCGGCTCGAGGCCGCGCGGCGCCGACTCGCCGGCGCCCCGCTCGCCCTCGACCTGCCGGCCGACCGGCCGCGGCCCGCGGTGGCCTCGTGGCGCGGCGCGAGCCTGGCGTTTGCCGTCGCGCCCGCCACCTCGGCCGCACTCACCAAGCTGGCGCGGAGCGCCGGCGCCACGCCCTTCATGGCGCTCGCCGCCACCTTCTCCGCCCTGCTGGCGCGCTGGAGCGGGCAGGGCGACCTGCTGCTCGGCACGCCGGTGGCCGGCCGCGAGCGCCGCGAGCTCGAGGGGCTGATCGGGCTGTTCGTCAACACCGTGGTGCTGCGCGCCCGTGTGGATGGCGAGGCCGGCTTCGCGGCGCTCCTCGGCGCCGTGCGCCGGGACGCGCTGGCCGCCTTCGCCGAGACGGCGCTGCCCTTCGAGAGCCTGGTCGAGGCGCTGGCGCCCGAGCGCGACATGAGCCGCTCGCCGATCTTCCAGGCGATGCTCTCCTTCGAGTCGACGCCGGCCGCCGTGGGCGCCGCCGCCGACCTCGCCCTGAGGCCGCTCGCCGATGCCGGCGGCAGCGAGAAGTTCGACCTCTCGCTGTGGATGACCGAGGGCGAGGAGGGCCTGCGCGGCAACCTGAGCTACGCCACCGACCTCTTCGACGCCGCCACCGCCGGCCGCCTGCGCCGCCACTTCGAGAGCCTGCTCGCCGCCGTCGCCGCCGCGCCCGAGGCGCCGCTCGCAAGCCTGGCGCTCTCCTCGCCGGCCGAGCGCCAGCAGGTGGTGGCGGAATGGAACGCGACCGCCGAGCGCTACGGCGGCAGCGAGCTGCTGCACGGCATGGTCGCCGAGCAGGTCGAGCGCACTCCCGATGCGATCGCCGTGGTCGACGAGGACGGCGCGCTCTCCTACGCCGCGCTCGCCCGACGTGCATCGATCCTCGCCGCGCACCTCGTGGAGCTCGGCGTCGGCCCCGACACCCCGGTCGGCATCGCCCTCGAGCGCTCGACCGACCTCTCCGTCGGCCTGCTCGCCATCCTCCAGGCCGGCGGCGCCTACGTCCCCTTCGATCC
>JBIOXV010000170.1:0-26721 GCA_044869805.1 Thermoanaerobaculia bacterium
CCAGCACGTTGCCCACGTGCTCCTCGAACGGCAGGCCGAGCTCGGCGGCGCTGGCGTAGACCTCCTCGCGGTTGACGCCGCGCGCGAAGGCCTTCTCCTTGAGCCGCTTGGTGACCCCGCGCACGTCGACGTCGGCGAGCGACTTGCTGGGTTTGATGAGGGCCACGGCGACGATGAAGCCGGCGAGCTCGTCGCAGGCGAAGAGGGCCTTGGCGAGGGGAGTCTCCCGGGCCACTCCCGAGTAGGGAGCGTGTCCCAGGATCGCGGTCAGCATCTCCTCGGGATAGCCCTTCTGGCGCAGGATCTCGACGCCGCGGAAAGGGTGGTTCTCCTGATCGGGCCAGCGCTCGTAGTCGAAGTCGTGCAGCAGGCCGGTCTGGCCCCAGAGCTCGGGGTCGCCGCCCAGCTTGGCGGCGTAGGCGCGCATGGCGATCTCGACCGCCATGCCGTGCTTGCGCAGGCCGTCCTTCTCGGTGTACTCGCAGAGCAGGGCCCAGGCTTCCTCTCGGGGAGGGAGGGTGGTGGTGGTCATAGGCGCGAGACTCTACCAGCGCGCGCCTGCTGCGCGGCGGCGGAGCCCGCGCGCTACAATCCGCCCGTGGCCGACAAGCTCACCCTCCGCTGCCCGGACTGCGGCGCCGACCTGACGGTGGACGCCGCCACCGGCCAGGTGCTCTTCCACCGCAAGGCCAAGCAGCCGCTCGCCGGCGGCAAGGACTTCGATGCGCTGCTCAAGGGCCTGGACGAGGGCAAGGCCCGCGCCGAGGACGTCTTCAGCCGCGAGGTGGCGGCGCTGAAGGACCGCGACCGCATCCTCGAGGAGAAGTTCCGCGAGGCCGTGAAGCGCGCCGAGGAAGAGCCGGACTCCGCGCCGCCGTTCAAGCCCTTCGACCTCGACTAGCCGCGCCCTCCGCGTCTTCTCTCAGTCCACCTGGGAACCCGCCTTGATGGCACGCACCTGCTCTTCGAGCTGCATGAACAGGTCCAGGAGCCGGGGATCGAAGTGCGTGCCGCGGCCCTGCCGCATCAGATCGAGGGTGGCATCGATCGGCACCGCGGGGCGGTAGACCCGGTCGCTGGTCAAGGCGTCGAAGAAGTCCGCCACGGCGCAGATGCGGCCGGAGAGCGGGATCGCCTCGCCGGCCAGCCGGCGCGGGTAGCCGCCGCCGTCCCAGCGCTCGTGGTGGGCGAGGGCGATCACCTCGCCGGCCTGGAGCAGCCGCGACGAGGAGCCGGACAGGATGCGGGCGCCGATCTCGGTGTGCTGCTCCATCACCGTGCGCTCCTCGGCGGAGAGCGGGCCGCGCTTCAACAGGATCGAGTCGGGGATACCCATCTTGCCCACATCGTGCATCGGGCTCGCGTAGCGGATCAGCTCTACCTCGCCGGGGTCGAGGTCGATCTCGCGCCCCAGCAGGGCGCAGTAGGCGGAGATGCGCTGCGCGTGGACGGCGGTGTCGTGGTCCTTGTAGTCGCAGGCCAGGGCCAGGCGGTGGACGGTGTCGAGCTGCGCCTGCCAGGCCTCCCGCTGGGCCGCCACCGCCTCGTCGATCGAGGCCCGGAGCTGGGCTGTGCGGCGGGCGACCGCCGCCTCCAGGTCGACGTCGTGCCGCTTGACGAGCTCGGCGGCCTTGCGCAGGCGCAACTGCGCCTCGACCCGCACCCGCAGCTCGACCGGCTCGAAGGGACGGCCCACGAAGTCGTTCGCCCCGGCGCGCAGCGCCGCCGTCTGCTGCTCACGGCCGGAGAGGCCGGTGATCATGATCACCGGCAGATCGTGGTAGCTCTCGTCGCGGCGGATGCGGCGGATCACCTCGAAGCCGTCGAGGCCCGGCATCACCAGGTCGAGCAACACCAGGTCGACGCCCAGCTTGAGCTTGGCCAGCGCCTCGAGGCCGTCGCGCGCGTGCTCGACCCGGTAGCCCTCGCTGTCGAGGATCGCGGCCACCAGACCACGGTTGGTCTCGTCGTCGTCGACGACCAGGATGACGCTGCTCTTGCCGTTCGACTCTCCGATGCTCATTGCCGCTCCCGCGCCTTCGCGGCAGTGGCCCAGCGCGACCGGCCGAGAAGCGCTCACTGGTGCTTGTGCAGCGGTGGATTGTAGCAGCTTCGCCGCGTAGAAGTCCGACCGGCGCGAACAGTCTTCTTTTCTGTATGGATAGATAAGGACTGCTCAAGGGCAGCGCACGGGTAGGGGAGCAATGCGGAAGGCCGGGGGATCGCCCGGCGGCGGGCGGTGAGACGCATTGAGCACCGTGGCCAGCTCGAGCAGCACCGGGCAGTAGGCCGGCAGCGACGCCAGGTCGCGGGCCTCTCCCGGGTCGGCCAGCAGGTCGTAGAGCTCCACCGCGTCCCCGCCCGCACGGCGAAGGAGCTTGTAGCGGCCGAGGCGGGCGGCCTGGCGGTGCTCCGAGCGCGCGCTCCAGGTCTCCCAGTAGAGAGGCCGCTCCGGCGGGCTCCCGGTGGCCTCGAGCAACGGCCGCAGGGAGACGCCGTCCGTCGCCGCCGGAGGCGTGGCACCGGCGACCGCGGCAATCGTGGGCACCAGGTCCCAGGCCGCCGCCGGCTCCGCGGTCACCCCCGGCGCCACCGTCCCCGGCCGCCAGGCGATCAACGGCACGCGCAGGCCGCCCTCTCGCAGGCTCCACTTCATGCCGGCGAACGGGCCGGCGCTGGCGAAGAACGCGGGGCCGCCGAGGCCGCCAGCGTCGTGCGGGCCGTTGTCGGAGGCGAAGAGCACCAGCGTGTCCTCGGCCAGCCCCAGCTCGCGCAGGCGATCGGTCAGCCGGCCGACGTCGCGCGACAGGCGGGTGACCATGGCCGCGTAGGTGGCCCGCGGCCGCCGGTTGTGCCGCGCGTAGCCGGTGCCGTCGAGCGGCGGCGCCCAGGGGGTCTCCGGGAACAGGCTGTCGCCGGCCGCGTCCACGTAGGGGCCCAGGCCCTCGGGCGGCGCCACCAGCTCGGCATGGGGGAGCGTCAGCGGCAGGTAGAGGAAGAAAGGCTCCGCGCGGTGCCCGTCGACGAAGGCGAGGGCGCGGTCGAAGACCTCGTCGTGCACGTAGCGGTCGGGGGCGATCGAAAACGGCGTAGTGGCTCCGGCGTGGACCTCGTAGAGGTGTTGCCGGATGTCCGCCACCCAGGGGTGCTGGGGTGTGCCGGGCGGCGCCGGCGGGCTGTCCAGGTAGTAGGCATGGGCGTCGCGGTTGGTGAGCGAACCGGCGAACTCGTCGAAGCCGAAGTCGGCGGGCGACGAGGCGACGGCGCCGTCGCCCGCGATCTCGGCCAGACCCCACTTGCCGAAGGCGCCGGTGGCGTAGCCCGCGCCGCGCAGCACCTCGGCCAGGGTCGGGCCGTCGGCCGTCAGCCGGCTCTCCCAGCGCACGTGCGTGTGGCCGGTGTGCAGGCCGGTGACCAGGCTGGCGCGAGACGGCGTGCAGTGCGGCGCCCCGGCGTAGAAGTGGGTGAAGCGCAGGCCCTCGGCCGCCAGCCGGTCGAGCTCGGGGGTGGCGATCCTCGCCTGTCCGTAGGCGCCGAGGTCTCCCCAGCCGAGGTCGTCCGCCAGGATCAGGACCACGTTGGGGCGCTGGTCGAGCTCGATCGAGAGCCGGCAGCCCGCGCAGGGCAGTGCCTGGTCCCGCAAGCGGATCGTCGCCGGCGCCCCGGCGCGCACGTGTACCAGCACGTCGGCCCCCACCGTCTCGACCGTCGCCTGGTGGGGCCGGACGTGGAGCAGGCGCAGGCGATCAATGCCCTGGCGGTCGAAGATCACGTCGTCGCCGTCGCCCGGCCGGTAGAGGTATAGATCGTTGCCGGCCCCACCCGAGAGGAGATCGGCGCCCGCGCCGCCGTCGAGCTCGTCCGCTCCGAGGTTGCCGGACAGCGCGTCCCGCCCCCAGCCGCCGGACAGCCGATCGTCGCCCGGCCCGCCGAACAGCGTGTCGTCCCCACCGCCGCCCAGCAGCCGGTCGGCGCCGGCCAGCCCGTTGACGAAGTCGGGTCCGATGCCACCGTGGAAGGAGTCGTCACCGGCCGTGAGGCCGAGCGGCGTGCCGACCGCCGCGGTGCGGCCTGCTGGGAGAGCGAGCAGAGCCAGCAGCAGAAGCCAGGCTGGCGGCGAGAGGGCAGGGAGGCGTCGGCTCATGTTCATCCTCGGCGCAGGCTCGAGCCTACCGCCGTTGCGGTCGCCCGATCACGGAGCGCCCAGGAGGAGACGCGCGGAAAGCGGCGGCGGGTGGGCAGCAGGGTAGAACCGGGCGCCGCGGCCGCCGAACCTGGCTATGATCTCCGCGTCAGCGCCGGTCCGTGGTCCGGCGCGGAAAGGGGTGTGGCATGGCGTTGGACTGGGGACTTCTGATCCTGCGCGTCGGGACGGGGCTGCTGCTCGCGGGGCACGGCTGGGGCAAGGTGCAAGACCTCCTCGCCGGCAAGACGGACTTCCCGGACCCCATCGGGCTGGGGCCGGTGCCGAGCCTGGCGCTGGCGGCGTTCGCGGAGTTCCTCTGCTCGCTGCTGGTGGTGCTGGGCGTCAAGGTCCGCTGGGCGGCGATCCCGCCGATCATCACCATGCTGGTCGCGGTGATCGTCATCCACGCCAACGACCCCTTCGACCAGAAGGAGCACCCGCTGCTGTTCGCCATCCCGTTCCTCGCCCTGGCCTTCACCGGCGGCGGGCGCTTCTCGATCGATGCCTGGCTGGCGCAGAGGCGCGGCCGGCCGAAGCGCGAGCTCCCCGGAGCGCCTAACAGAACCGTCGCGTTCTGATAGGCGCTCCGCCGGCCGGGAAACCCAGGAACGATCCTTCCTACAAGCTCAGGCGGTAGGTAACCGTCACGTTCCGCCCCGGCTGCGGGCGGAAGAAGGTGGCGTTCGAGAACTCGGCGTAGAGCTCGTCGGTCAGGTTGTCGATCACCACTCCGACGCTGTGGCGCTGGCTGCCGTGCTCGAAGAGGCGCACGCCGCCGGCCAGCGTGTGCACGGTGAAGGCCGGCAGCCGGTCGCCCACCGGCGGCACGGGCTCGTCGGGCTCGAGGTTGGCCTTCTCCTCGCCGTTCCGGCGCAGGCGATACTCCGCCCAGAAGCGACCCCGCGATGGATCGAAGCGCAGATAGAGGTTGAGCTTGTCGCCGAAGGTGTCGCCGGTCGGCGGGTTGGCGGAGTCGATGCGCTCGCCATCGAGGTAGGTGTAGTTGCCGCCGATCGCCAGGCCGCGCTCCATCCGCCAGCCGAAGGCGAGCTCGGCGCCCTCGTAGCGCAGCCGCTCGACGTTGCGCTGCTGGACCACGAAGCTCGCTCCCGAGTCGCGGATCGCCTCCTGCAACGCGGCCGGCAGCGCCGCCACCTCCAACGGCGAGAGGAAGTGCTGGACGATGCCGTCGTCGATCTCGTTGCGGAACAACGTCAAGTCGAGGAAGGCGTCGCGCCGCCGGTACTTGAGTCCGAGGTCGACGTTGTCGCTGTTCTCCGAGGTGAGGTCCGGGTTCAGGATCTGGAACCCGAGACCTTCGGGGGTCGGGCCGTTGAACAGCCGCTCGACGATCGAGGGCGCGCGGAAGGCTGTGCCGAACGATGCCGTGAGGTGCAGGTAGTCGGTGGCCCGGTAGAGGGCGGCCACGGCGCCTACCACCTGATCGTCGGAGAAGTCGAGGCCGGAGACGTCCCAGCCGGGGGTCGGCTCGGCCTCGGTCTCGACCTTCTGATAGCGCGCGCCGCCGGTGACCTTGAAGCGCTCGCCCAGGCCGACCTCGTCCTGCACGAAGGCGCCGTAGCTGGTGTTCGTGGCGTTCGGTGCGTTGGCCACGCCGTCGGTCGAGACGTCGACCACCTGGAAGGGCGGGAACGGAAAACGGAGGGTGGTGGTGGTGGTCGAGAAGTCGGTGTTCTCGGAATCGTCCTCGCTCGCCTCGACGCCGTAGGTCAGAAGGTGGTGCTCACCGGCGAGCTTCAGCACCTCGGCGCGCAGGCCGGTGGTGTCGAGGTTGGTGGTGTTCAAGGTGTCGGCGAACACCGAGGAGTCCGGCGCGCCGGGGAAAAGGGGGCCGATGTTGATGTCGATCAGGTTGGCGAGCTGGCGCTCGTTCGACTGGAAGTAGCCCTGCACGTCGATGGTGTCGGCTACCGCCAGGCCGAGGTTCGAGCCCAGGTAGCCCAGGTTGTAGCGGTCGAAGGCCTGCTCCGGGTAGAGGATGCGCACCACGGCGTCGTCCTCGCCGGCGAGCAGCGCCGGATCGACGAAGCCGAACCCGGTCTGGTCGGCCCGGTAGCGGTTGACGCGCAGCGCGAGGGAGTGGTTCTCCAACAGCTCCCAGCCCAGGTGGAGCGCGGCGCTGTCGTCGCGCACGCCGGTGTCGATCACCCGCGCTTCCTCGCCCAGGTGGATGTCGCCGAAGTCGCCGGCGGCGGCTTCGTAGTCGTCGGCGTCGCGGTAGGAGAGGCCGAGGCGGTAGGAGAGCCTGCCGCTGCGGCCATCGAGCGAGGCGTGGCCGCGCGCCGCCTCGCCCGCCGTGCCGTAGCGCAGCGCGACCGAGCCGCCCAGCGGCCGGCCGTCGTGGAAGGCGGGGGCCTTGGTGAGCAGGTTGAGCACGCCGCCCACGGCGTCGCTGCCGTAGAGCACCGAGGCGGGGCCACGCACCACCTCCAGGGTCTCGACCTCGTCCACGTCGACCAGCCCGGTGATCTCGCCGAAGTCGGTCTGCCGGCGAGCGTTGTTGAGGCGCAGGCCGTTCTCGAGGAACAGCACGCGTAGGCCCCGCTGGCCGCGGATCACCGGCCGCTCCTGGTTGGGGCCCACGCCGTTGACGTCCACGCCCGGCTCGTCGCGCAGCAGGTCGGCGGCGTTGTCCGGCGCGCGGCGTTCGATCTCCTCGGCGCCGAGCACGGTGACCGGCGTCGCCACCTCGAAGGCGTCGGTCTCGCTGCCGGTGGCGGTGACCGTGGTCTCGGCGAAGAACGAGTGCGTGGGGGCCTCCGCGGAGCCTTCGTCCGTGCCGTCGGACGAATCCTGAGGAGTGGTCTCCTGGGCGGTGGCGGCGGCCGGGGCGTCGGTGGCGGAAGCGGCCGGGGCCGCGAAGACAGCGATGAAGCAAAGCGCGAGGGCGACGAGCACGAACGATGCTCGGCGGCACGCGAAATCGAAGCAGAGGTCCGCGGCGGCAAGGGTCCGGTGAGTCATGGTCTCTTCTCCAGTCGAACGGCAGCGTCGCCGGGGAGGTCTCCGGCGCAGCGCTCCAGAATCCATGGTGCTCCCGGCGGCAGGGCCACCGGGCGCTAGGACAGAGAGGGAGGACCTAGCGGGGAGGCGGGCGCGCGCCGAGGACGCGACCGAAGCCGTCGGCGAAGGCGGGCGCTCGAGGTGGTGCGAAGAGCAGGCGGCGCGGCAGCAGGGGCCGCGCGGGCCGAGCCTCCAGACGGCGGACGAGCAGGCGGCGGCCGATCTCGAAGACGGTCGCCACCGAGGCGCAGAGCGGCAGCACGAAGAGCAGCCCGGAAGCGCCGCCTGGGGCGGCCAGCTCCTCGGCCGTAGGCACGGCCGCGCCCGCGTGCAGCAGCAGGACCAGCATCCAGAGGACGATCGCCCGCCGCCCACGCCACAGCGAGACGCCGGCGCTCCGCAGCCGCAGGAGCGCGGCCACCAGCGCCGCCGCCGCCCCCCACTTGAGAGCGACCCACGGCTCCAGCAGGGTCTGCGAAGCGATGCGCTGCCACAGCAGCTCGGCGTGCAGCGCCACCAGGTAGGCCACCCCCAGCGCGAGCACGCCGAGGCGAAGCAGCCGCCAGGGGCTCCGCGAGCGGCCACCAGGACGCGGGACGGCCGCGCGCCGCGAGGACGCACGGGAATAGCGCGAGCGGGAAGGTCGAGCACAGATCACGGGACGCCTCCGACCATACCATGCACCCCAGCCCGAGCCGTCTTCAGACGAGGTCACGGGACCCCTCGGACAGCTCGAGGGGTCCTGCCAGTGGGAGTGCCGCGGAGAACGGCGGTGAGGACGAACGCGCGACGATGCCGCTCCCTCACGCCCTGCGCAGCTCGAAGGCCGTCACCTCGGGACGCACGTTGAAGCGCACCTTCAACAGATGGCCCACGCCGCGGTTGATGTACAACCGCCGCTTGCCGGAGACCGAGATCTCCCCGGCCGTGTACCGCTTGTTGCGCACCGGGGTCAGCGGCGGCGGCAGGAAAGGCGGCTTGCACTGGCCGCCGTGGGTGTGGCCGCAGAGGATCCACCCTTCGTAGGCGCCCCAGATCGGCTCATCGGCGGAGTCCGGGTTGTGGCTGAGGACGATCGCGGCCCGTTCGAGGTCGATGCGATCCAGGGCATCCCAGGGCCGGAAGTTCGTGCCCCAGAGATCGTCGAGCCCCACGACCTGCAGGCCCGCGACCTCCGCGATCTCGTTGCGCAGGATGGTGATCCCGAAGCGCGGCAGCGTCCCGAGGAGCGCGTCCGCCACCTCCGGGTGCGACCAGCCGGGGCCGTAGTCGTGGTTGCCGAAGATGCCCAGCGTGGCGAGCCTGCCGCGCGGCAGATGCGCATAGACGCGCTCCACCTGCTCCAGCACCCGCGAGTGATAGCTGATGAAGTCCCCCGTCACCACCACGATGTCCGGCGCCAGCCGCGCCACCCGCTCGAAGGTCTCGATCACGTAGGAATCGTCCACCTCCCGGCCCACGTGGAGATCGCTCATCTGCACCAGCGTGCGACCCTCGAGCCCCGCCGGGAGGCCACGCACCGGCAGCGGCCGGGGCGCGATCTCCAGCCAGTGCGGCTCGATCCGGAAGGTGTAGAAGACCACTCCCGCGGAGGCGGCCGTGGAGGCGAGCAGAAACCGGCGGCGGCTGAGCATGCAAATCAGGGGCGAGGGATGAGCGTCGCTCCTTGGCCGCCGACGATCAGTGGGTCGCCGGTCTCGTGGTCGTCGATCTGGAAGCGGAGGAAGTCGTGGATGGCGGCGCGAGCTTCCGAGTTGGAGGTTTCGAGCACCAGGCGACCGCCCCGTTCCAGCTCCTCGTACCGGTAGGTGATCTCGCCCGCGAGCTCGATCATCACTTCGGCGCCCGGTGGCGTGAGGCCGTGGATTGCCTCGGGCTGGCGGAAGTCTCCGCTCGCGAAGCGAGGTCCCAGCGCGCGCAGGTGCTCACGGACCTGGTCTCGGCTCTCGACGTCCGACGAGTCGAGCACCGTGACAGTGATCGTCCCGCCGCCGGCCGTGAGCTCAAAGTGGTGCGCGGTCTTCTGCTGCGAGAAGCCCATCTCGTGCTCACCGCGGGCGTTGACTTCGTCGAGGTGGGAAGGGTGCGCTTGCTGCGCGGCGGACGGCACATGGCTGGCGTGCATCGGGCAGTCCGCGTGCATCGCCGGTGGAGCGGTCGCCGAGGGTGGAGCGGTCGCCGCGGCCAGGATCAAGAGGAGAGAGGTGGCGAGTGATCCCGTCATGATTCGGTTCCTTTCCGGTTCGCTATGGGTTTCGTCCTGACCGCCGGCGTGGCGGGCGGTGAAGGCGCTCCGGGCGTGTGGTGGCCAGGGGTCCCGGGACCGCCAAGTGGGTGAGCAAGTGGGCCCGCTCGCCGGGTGCAAGGCCGGCGAGTCGGGCCTCCCAGTTGGACAGCAAGCCCGCGAGGGACTGCCGAAGGTCGGTGAGCCGCTCGATCGCCCGCTCGACTTCGGCCAGCTTGCCCGCCGCGAGATCGCGGACGCGCCGGCATGGGCTCCCACCCCGGTCGCGCTCGGCGAAGACCTCCGCCAGCTCGCGGAGCGTGAAACCGATCGCGAGCGCCGCCTGGATCTGGCCGACCCGCTCCGCGGCCTCCGGCGGGTAGCCCCGGTAGCCGTTGGCGGCCCTGGCCACGCCGGGCAGCAGGCCCAAGCGCTCGTAGTGGCGGATGGTGTCTGCGCTCAGCCCGAACTGCCGGCCGAGATCTGTGGATCGGAGCGGGGCGCGGCGGGCGTCTTCGTCGGTCTTCGGCCTCACGACGAGCATCCTAAACCCGTGATTTGTTCACGGGTCAAGGGGCTTCTTGGCCGCGTCCTGGAGGCGAAACCTTACCTGCGGTGCTTCAGTCCCGCGCTCTCATGGACTGTTCGCCTCGAGGCGCTCCAGTGCCGAGGTCACGGCCGCGCGGTCGGTCGCCGTGACGGCGCCGTGACGCAGCACGGCCAAGGCCTGGTCTCGGTCGCCGGCCGCGAGGTGGAGCTCGGCGAGCGCGAGGTAAGCGCGAGTGTGAGAGGGCTCGATCGACAGGCAGCGGCGGTAGGCCGCGATGGCCTCGGCCGGCCGATCGAGCGCCGCTTGGGCCCCCGCCAGGTGGAACCAGGCGTGGGCCAGGTTCGGCCGCTGGTCGAGCGCGGCCTGCAAGGCAGCGAGGGCCTCAGCCGGGCGCTTCTCGCTCAGCAGCAGCCGGCCGAGGTTGTAGCGCGCCTCGGGGCGGAAGGCCGGGGGCCCCGGCCCTCCCTCGGCCAGCGCACGCTCGATCGCGGCCCGCCCCTCCGCTGCCTTCCCCTGGCCGGCGAGCGCGATGCCGAGCCACTCGTGGGCCCGGCTCTCGGCCGGCGAGCGCGCCAGGATGCCGGCCAGCACCGCCTCGGCCTCGGTGTAGCGGCCCCGCCCCAGCAGGGCCTCGACGAGGTCGTAGTAGGGCACCAGCGAGGCCGGCTTGGCCTCGGCGATCTTCCGCGCCAGGTGATCTACCGCCTCGGTGGTGCGCACGGCGCGCACCACGGCCAGGGTGCGGTAGACCTCGGCCAGGGCGCCCGGCGGCGCCGTGGCGGGATCGGTGAGCTCGACCCCGGTGAGCTCGGGATCGCTCTCGGCGAGCGGCGCCGTCGCCTCGGGGCCGCCGGGCCGGCGCGCGATCCGGTGGTCGGTCATCACCACGTGCACCACGTCCTGCGGCCGCCGCTGCGGCATGTGGCAGGAGGCGCAGTCACCGCCCTCGCCGTGGCCGGCAGCCGCCTCGCCGGCCGCGCCCGCGGGCACCCCCGGCCGGCCGCAGTCCTCCACCTGGTGGCAGGTGAGGCAGGCGGCTCGGTAGTGGGCGGCGCGCTCCGCCGCCGGCACCTTGCGATGCGGGTCGTGACAGGTGAGGCAGGAGAGCTTGCCCTCGCTCGCCGTGTAGCAGCGGCTCTGCCGCAGGCGATAGGGGTGGTGGTTGATCTCGAAGCGCTCGCTCCGCGGCCGGCCGGCCTCGTCGACGTCGACCTGCACCAGGTAGTCGGACAGCGCCTCGCCGGGCCGGAAGGAGTAGTCCGCGCGCTCGAAGCGGCGCAGCCCGGCGAGAGCCACCGAGGGCTGCAGGTGGCAGCCGAAGCAGACGTCGTCGCGGCGGGCGGGCGGCAGGCGGCCCGGGTTGACCACCGCCTCGCGCACCTGCTCGCGCGGCTCGCCGCCGAAGACGCGCCGCATGTGCTCGGCGCCGGGCCCGTGGCAGCGCTGGCAGCCGATCCCCTCCGGCAGCGCGGCCGGATAGAGCGGCGGCGCGCCGTAGGCGTCGCTGCCCGCCGGCACGTCGGGGTAGGCGTTGTGGCAGAACATGCACTCCCGCCGCACCCGGCGCATCACGCCCTCGTGGTCCGGGCGGTCGTAGCCGGGGGCCATGCCCCACCGCTTTTCCTGGCTGTACCAGGCCATGGGGAGCTGGTACATCTCGCCGGCCGGGGTCTGGTAGAGGTAGGTGCGGGCGTGGTTGCCGGAGCCCAGCACCCAGGCGACCTCGGTCTCGAAGGGCGGCAGGGCCGCCTCGTCGGCGCCCACGGACAAGCGGCGGAACACCAGCTTGCCGTCGCGGCTCGCCATCTCGAAACGCTGGCGGGAGGGGCCGTGGACGAAGCTCGCCTGCGAGAGGTCTTCGCCGCCAGGCTCGTCTGCTGTTCGTTGGGCGCGGCGGAATGAGCGCGCCATCGCCACCTCCTGGTAGGAGGCGTAGAGGTCCGCGTGGCACATGCCGCAGGCCTTGTCCGGCACGTAGCCGGGCGCCGCGCCGCCGGTGACCTGGATGCGGAGTCCGGCCAGGGGGTCGGCGGCCGGTCCCGCGGCCGGTTGCTCCTGCCCGCCCACCAGCAGGGCGAGGGCGGCGGCGAGCGTCGCGGCCAACGAGCAGCAGGCCGGCCCGCGCGAGGGCCGTTCGCCGGCCCTGCTCACCTTCATGGCGCCGCCCTCATGGCGCCGCTCCTCCCGCCGCCAGGAAATCCGAGATCCCGGTCATCACCATCTGCACCGCCACCGTCACCAGCACCATGCCCATCAGGCGCTCCATAGCGATCAGCCCCTTCTCGCCCAGAAAGCGGCGGAAGCTGCTGGCGAAGAGGATGATGAGGCTGGCGGCGAGCCAGGCCAGGAACACGGCCGCGAGCCAAGAGGGCCACTTCTCCGGCTCGCGGCTCACCAGCAGCAGCTCGGTGGCGAGCGCCGAGGGGCCCGCCGTGTACGGGATGGCGAGCGGCACGATGAACGGCTCGCCGGCGACCTCCTCCTGCATCGAGCGCTCGGAGGTGGGGAAGATCATGCGCAGCGCGATCAACATCAGGATGACGCCGCCGGCGGTGGTCAGCGCCGGCCCCGAGACATGGAGCAGGGCGAGCACCGGCGCGCCGGCGAACAGGAAGGCGACCAGCACCACCAGCGCGATCGCGAGCTCGCGCACCACCACCCGCCGCTGCCGCGCGGGCTCGACGGTCTTCAGCGCCGAGAGGAAGAAGGGCACATTGCCCAGCGGGTCGATCACCAGGAACAGCAGCAGGCTGGCCGAGGCGAGGGTCACGAGGCGAGCTTAGCAGCGGCCGGGAAGCACCCGGATGTCACGCTGAAATCGAAGCCTGCACTAGGAGGAGGAGCGCCGCGCATCCGCCGAGGCGCCTTCGCCACGCCCTTCCCGGCCTAACCCACCGACCAGCCCCGATGACCACCCAAGCCCCGCCCGCGAGCGCCGTCCACGAGGGCATCCTGGCGACGATCGGCAACACTCCGCTGGTGCGGCTCGGCCGGCTGCTGCCGGGGGCGCCGTTCGAGCTCTTCGCCAAGCTCGAGGGCGGCAACCTGGGCGGCAGCATCAAGGACCGCGCCGCGCTCTCCATCCTCGAGGCGGCGCGGGCGCGGGGCGAGGTCGGGCCGGGCACGGTGGTGGTGGAATCGAGCTCCGGCAACATGGGGATCGGCCTGGCGCTCGCCTGCCGGGTGTACGGCCTGCGCTTCGTCTGCGTGGTCGATCCCAAGACCACGCCGATGAACGTCGCCCTGATGCGCGCCTACGGCGCCGAGGTGGACGTGGTGGCGGCGCCCGACCCCGAGACCGGCGAGTACCTGCAGGCGCGGTTGAAACGCGTCGAGGCGCTGCGGCGCGAGATCCCCGGCAGCTTCTGGCCCAACCAGTACGCCAACCCCGACAACCCGCGCGCTCACCACCGCACCATGCAGGAGATCGTCGACGCCCTGGACGGCCGCCTCGACTACCTGTTCGTGGCCACCTCGACCTGCGGCACGCTGCGCGGCTGCGCCGACTACGCGCGCGAGCACGGCATCCGGACGCGGATCGTGGCGGTGGACGCGGTGGGCAGCGTGATCTTCGGCGGCGAGCGCAAGAAGCGGCTGATCCCCGGCCACGGCGCCGCCGTGCGGCCGGCGCTGTTCCACTCCGGCCTCGCCGACCGCTCGGTGCTGGTCGGCGACCTCGACTGCGTGGTGGGCTGCCGCCGGCTGCTGCAGCGCGAGGGCGTGCTGGCCGGCGGCTCCTCGGGCGCAGTGGTCGCCGCGGTCGAGCAGCTCCAGCACGAGATCGCGCCGGGCTCGCGCTGCGTGGCGATCCTCTGCGACCGCGGCGAGCGCTACCTCGACACCATTTTTTCCGACGCCTGGGTGCGCGAGACTTTCGGCGATCTCGAGCCGCTGTGGCTCGATTCCCAGGCCGAGCTGGCGAAAGCGCTGCCCTGACGAGTCTCCCAACGGCAGCGGCGAGCACGATGTCCGACGACGAGATCCTGGTGCTGACCGGCCCCGAGGTGCTGTGGTGCCTCCAGGGCCGCGAGCTCGAGATCGTCGACGTGGTCTCCCGCGCCTACCTCGCCCACGGCGGCGGCAGGAGCTCGTTGCCCCACTCCTCGTTCCTGCGCTTCCCGGCCAAGCCCGCCAACCGCATCATCGCCCTGCCCGCCTTCCTGGGCGACGGCTTCGATCTGGCCGGCGTCAAGTGGATCTCTTCCTTCCCGGGCAACCTCGAGCGTGGCCTGGACCGCGCCTCGGCGGCGATGATCCTCAACCGCACCGACACCGGAAGACCTGTAGCGATGATCGAGGGCTCGGTGGTGAGCGCCAAGCGCACGGCGGCGAGCGCCGCGCTGGCGGCCCTCCAGCTCGGCGGCGGCGCTCCCCCGACCCGGCTGGCCCCCAACCGCCTGGCAATCATCGGCTGCGGCCTGATCAACTTCGAGATCGCCCGCTTCCTCGCCGCGGTCTACGGGCGGCTGCCGGCGGTGGCGGTGTTCGACCTCGACGCCCAGCGCGCGCGGGTGTTCCGGGATCGCCTGGCAACGCTGGGAGCCGAGAGCGAGAGCGCGGCGTCGATCGAAGAGGCCCTGGCCGGCAGCTCTCTGGTCTCCTTCGCCACCACCGCCGGTACCCCGCACGTCGAGAGCCTGGCCTCGCTGCCGGAGGGAGCCACCGTGCTCCACGTTTCGCTGCGCGACCTCGCGCCCGAGGCGATCCTCGCCGCGGACAACGTGGTCGACGACGTGGACCACGCGCTGCGCGAGGGCACCTCCCTGCACCTAGCCGAGCAGCGCGCCGGCCACCGGCGCTTCGTGCGCTCGACCCTGGCCGAGATCCTGGCCGGCGTGAAGCCGCCGCGCCGGCCGGAGGGCGGGCCGGCAGTGTTCAGCCCCTTCGGCCTCGGCATCCTCGACCTGGCGGTCGGCCAGCTCGCCCTGGAGCGCGCGCGCCAGGCCGGGCTCGGCCGGCGGGTCGAGGACTTCGCGCCCCCGCGCTGGACGGAGTGGGCCTAGGCGCGCCGCGCCTACCGCCCGCCCACTCCCCCCTCGAGCAGCTCCACCGCCAGTGCCGCCATCGCCTCCACCCCGAGGGCGAAGCCGCTCTCGTCGAGGTAGAAGTCCGGGGTGTGGTGGTCGGCGGCCTTCTCGATCGGGGTCGTCGCCGGCCGCGCGCCAAGGGTGAAATAGAAGCCGGGGACTTGGTTGGCGAAGAAGGAGAAGTCCTCGGCGCCGGTGTCGGCCGGGACCAGGATCACCTGGTCCTCGCCGGCCACCCGCTGGAGGGTGGGGAGCAGCCGCGCGGTCAGCGCCGGGTCGTTGACCGTCACCGGATAGGAGATCGAGAGCGGGATGGTGACCTCGGCCTGGGCACCGAACGCCGCCGCGACCTGGGAGGAGATCTGGCGCACGCTGGCCACGATGCGGTCGCGCAGCTTGGGCTCCAGCGAGCGGATGGTGCCCACCAGCTCTACCTGCTCGGGGACGATGTTGGAACGGTTGCCGCCGTGGATGCTGCCCACGGTGACCACCGCCGGGCTGTCGACGAGCGGCACCTGGCGGCTGACGATGCCCTGCAGCGCGGTGATGATCTGCGCCGAGACGAACACCGGGTCGACGCCGAGCCAGGGCGAGGCGCCGTGCGAGGAGCGCCCGCGGACCACGATGCGGAAGTCGTCCGAGCTCGCCCACACCCCGCCCGGGCGGTAGCCGAGCTCGCCCACCACGCGCAGCGCGTCCATGTGCAGGGCGAGCGCCGCATCCACCTCGGGGTCGGCGAGCACCCCCTCCTCGACCATCAGCTTGGCGCCGCCCTCTTCGCCCTCCGGCGGGCCCTCCTCGGCCGGCTGGAAGAGGAGCTTCACGGTTCCCGGCAGCTCCGCCCGTACGGCGGCCAGCACCTCGGCGACGCCCATCAGGATCGCGGTGTGGGCGTCGTGCCCGCAGGCGTGCATGACGCCCACCTCCTGGCCGTTGTGGGTGGCGCGCGCCTTGGAGGCGAAGGGCAGGTCCACCCGCTCGGTGACCGGCAGCGCGTCCATGTCGGCGCGCAGCGCGACGACGGGGCCCGGCCGGCCGCCCCGCAGCAGGCCCACCACGCCGGTCTTGGCCACCCCGGCCTCCACCTCGTAGCCGAGCGCCCGCAGGTGCGCGGCGACCTTGGCGGCGGTGCGCTCTTCGCGGTTGCCGAGCTCGGGGTGCTGGTGGAAGTCGCGACGCCAGGCGATCACCTTGGCCTCCACCCCCGGCGCCAGGCCCGCCACCCGCGCCGCCAGCGGCGAGGGCTCCGCGCCGCCGGCGAGCGGCGAGAGGAAGGAGCAGATCCCCAGCACGAGGCCGATCGGCGCTGGCTTCATCGATGCCTCCGGTCTTGCGGGTCGGTTCGCAACCCGACCCTAGCACCACCAGGGAAAACTTCATGGGGCCTTGACATAGCTCGCGATGCCCCATAGCCTCCCGCCTCGCAATCACGATGTGGAGTAGAAGGCGGTTTCTTTATTCGGGGGTCGTGGCGGGGGCCGGCCTGATCGCAGCCCGGCCTCTGCGCGCAGTGTCCCCCACCAGCGGGGCCGCGGCGGCCCTGCTCGCCCGCGCCGCCGCGGTGGTCGAGCGCGCCACGGTGATCGACATGCTCGGCCTGCTGACCCTCGACTGGAGCCGGCTCTACGCCTGGCAGCGCGATCCGGCCGCGTTCGGCGACCGCGACTTCCAGCGCCTCCTCGCCTCCGGGGTCAACGTCTTCCATCCCGCGGTCGAGCCCAACGCCAAGGAGCCCCACCAGGCGGCGTTGCGCTGGACAGCGAGCTGGAACACCCTGCTGCGCGGCCAGCCGAGCTACTTCCTGCCGGTGCTCTCCGCCGCCGACCTCGACCGCGCGCAGAGCGAGCAGCGGATCGGCGTGCTGATCGGGTTCCAGAACAGCGACCACTTCCGCCATGCCGAGGACGTGATCCTGTTTCACGGCCTCGGCCAGCGCGTCTCCCAGCTCACCTACAACGAGCGCAACCGGCTGGGCTCGGGCTGCCGCGACGCGCAGGACATCGGGCTCACCGGGTTCGGGCGCGAGATCCTCGGCGCCATGAACCGCGTCGGCATCGCCGCCGACGTCTCGCACTGCTCCGAGCGCACCACGCTCGAGGCCATCGAGTGCTCGGACCGCCCGGTGCTGGTGACCCACGCCAACTGCCGCGCCCTGGCGGCCCACCCGCGCAACAAGTCCGACCGCGTGATCCGCGCTCTCGCCCAGCGTGGCGGCGTGATGGGGATCACCGCGGTCAAGGCCTTCGTGCGCGGCGCCGACTCCGGCAAGGGCGGCACCCTCGACGACCTCCTCGACCACTTCGTGCACGTCGCCGAGCTGGTGGGGGTCGAATACGTGGGGATCGGCAGCGACTGCGACCTCGACCCCCGCGACCCGGGCACCGGCCGGGTGCGCCAGGCCTACGACATCCGCGGCCTGCGCCACAGCCGGCGGCCCTACGACCTGGCGGCCGGCCTGCTCCGGCGCGGCTTCCAGGACGCCGAGGTCGAGCAGGTGCTGGGCGGCAACTTCCGCCGCGCCCTGGGCGAGATCTGGGGCTGAGCCCGCCGCCCTCGGGCGAACCAACCTCGGACCTACCAGAAACCATCAGGCCCGGCGCGCCGTGTGGGCGGGCCGGGCCTGGGAGCGGGCGGCCGGGGGCCGCGCCGCGGGATCTACGCGGGGCTTACTCGGAGCAGGTCATGGTGTGGCAAGCCTGCTCGTTGCCGAGCCGCGACACGCACTGGCAGTAGGCCACCGGGTTGAGGCAGGTCTTCTCGACCGCGCAGGTGGCCGGCCGCGGGCCGCCGAGCTGGATCTGCAGCTCGTTGGCGAGCGCCGTGGTGGCCGCGTCGAGCGTCAGGGCCTGCACCGAGGTCTCGGCCAGGGGTTGGGAGGCCTGCTGCCCGGCGGCGAGCGGCGACGCGGTGGCGAGGACGGCGAACAGGGCGATCGAGGCCAGCAGGATGGTGGTGCGGGTGCGAGCGTTCATGGTGGTCTCCTTGATCCGGTGTCTTTAGGTTTCAGGGTTTGGTTTGTCGTTTTCGCGTTCGGCTCCCTGAGAGAGCAGGCTCTGTGCCAGAGACCAAGTAGCTGAAAATAAAGGGTTTGCCGGAAGGCTCCCGGCGCCGTGAAACGTTGCCGTGCGACGAAACGTTGCAGCTTGAAACGTCCTCGACCCTCTGCCAGCTAACTCGGGCGGTGATGCGCCGTCTCACGGACGGCGCCGTGGGTGGCGGTGAGCCCCGAGTACTTCCGAGTGATGGGCATCTCGCTGCTCGCCGGCCGCGGGTTCGACGAGCGGGACGAGCTGGGCTCAGCGCCGGGCGTGGTGGTGGTGGACCGCGCCTGGGCCGAGCGCTTCTTCCCCGGCGGCAACCCGGTCGGCAAGCGCCTGCACGAGGGTGGCAGCCAGGAGTGGACCACGGTGGTGGGCGTGGTCAGCGAGGTCAAGTACGGCGGCCTCGACGAGCCCGAGCAGGGCACCGTCTACTGGCCGCAGGTGCAGCGCGCCGCCGGCGTCGATCCGATGTCGACGCTGAGGGAGGAGTAGGGCGCTAGTCGTGCCGCAGCGCCCGCATGGGCTCGATGCGGGAGGCGCGGGCGGCCGGGATGAAGCCGGAGCCGAGCGCCACCAGGGCGAGCAGGACCGCCGCCCCGGCGAGCACCGTGGGGTCGTGGCCCTGGAGCTCGTAGAGCAGCGAGCGGCCGAGGCGCGACAGGGCCAGCGCGGCGACCATGCCGGCGGCGCCGCCGACCAGCGTCATCAACCCCACCTGCCGCAGCACCAGGCCCCGCACCTGGGCCATGTCGGCACCGAGGGCCATGCGCAAGCCGATCTCCCGCGTGCGCTGCGCCACGGTGTAGGCCAGCACGCCGTAGAGGCCCACCGCCGCGAGCAGCGTGGCGAGCACCGCGAAGGCCGAGGAGAGGGTGCCGATCAGCCGGTCGAGGAACACGTTCTGGCGCACCTGGGTCTCCATGGACTGGAGGTTCTCGACCGGCAGGTTGGGGTCCAGGCGGCGCACGACCTCGCCGATCGACGCCATCAGGTTCTCCGGGGCGAGCCCGGTGCGCACGTAGAAGTTGAGCGCGCCCAGCCCCTCGTTCTGGCGGTACGGGCGGAAGAACTGCGGCGGCACCGGGCGCTTGACCTCGCTGTACTTGGCGTCTGCGACCAGGCCGACGATCTCGATGTCGAGCGGGGTCTCGGGGCCGGTGCTCATCGCCATGCGCTTGCCGACGGCCTCGCGGCCGAGGTTGAACTTGCGGGCGAAGGCCTCGTTGACGATCGCCACCTTGGAGGCCTTGAGCACGTCACCGGCGGCGAACTCCCGGCCGGAGAGCAGCGGAATGCCTAGGGTGCGGAAGTAGCCGGCGCCGATCTCGTTGTAGACCGAGTGGGTGTCGGTGTCCGCGTCCGCCGCGAAACCTTCCACCGACACACTGTTGCCCCAGTTGCTGCCGGCGATGAGCGGCACCATCGAGGTCGTGACACCGGTCGCCCCGGGCAGGGCCGCGAGCTCCTCCTCCATGCGCTCGAACAGGGCACGCGACTGCTCCGGCGTGTAGCCGTTGAGCTCCGGCGAGACGCCGAAGATCACCAGGTGATCGGTCCGGAACCCGAGGTCCACCCGGCTCACGTTGGCGAGGCTCTTGGTGAACAGGCCGGCCGAGACCAGGAGTGCCATGGCGAGCGCGATCTGGCCGGTGACCAGCCCGGCGCGAAAGCGGGCGGCGGCCCGCGTGCCGGTGGTCTTCGTGGCCTGGCCCTTGAGCGAGGAGGCGAGGTCCGGCCGGGTGCTGTGGAGGGCCGGGAAGAGCCCGAACGCGAGGCCGGTCGCCAGCGCCAGGACGGCGGTGAAGGCCAGCATCCCGCCGTCGACCTCGAGGGACAGGGTGGAGGCGGCGTCGGGCGGCAGCAGCGAGCCGATCAGCCGCAGGGTCCAGACGGCGACGATCAGGCCCAGGAGTCCGGCGAACCCTGCCAGCAGGCAGGACTCGGCGAGGAGCTGGGCCACCAACTGGCGCCGGCCGGCCCCCACCGCCAGGCGCACCGCGATCTCGTCGGCCCGGGCGGCCGAGCGGGCGAGGAGCAGGTTGGCGACGTTGGCGCAGGCGATGAGCAGCACGAAGCCGGTGGCGCCCAGCAGGAGCAGCAAGGGGGCCCGGGCCTCGCCTCGCACCGAGCTCTGGCCGCGGGCGCCCGGCGCGAGCTGGACGGTCTTGGCCCGGAACAACGCCATGGTCTGCTCGCTCATGCCCTCCTGTAACGGCGCTTCGACCTCGTTGACGACGGCGTGGTACGGCACGTTGACCGCGATCTGCGCCCGGTCGAGCGAGGTACCCGGCTTCAGGCGCGCGAAGAGGTATGCCCAGTAGCTGCGGCGCTCCTCGAGGCCCGTGAAACCCGGCACCAGCGCCTCGCGCATCACCATCGGCACGAAGACCTGCGGCCGGGTGCCGAGCGTGGTGCCGGTGAAGCCGGCCGGCGCCACGCCGACGATGGTCAGGGTCTGGCCGTTGACGGTGAGCGAGTCACCGAGCACCGCCGGGCTGGAGCCGAACCGGCTCTGCCAGTAGCCGTGGGCCAGCACCACGATCGGATGGCTTCCCTTGGTGCGATTGTCCTCGGGGCCGAACAGCCGGCCGAGCGCCGGCTGGAGGCCGAGCGTGGGGAAGTAGCCTCCCGAGACCAGGAGGCCGCTGGAGCTCTCGGTCTGCCCGCGATAGGCGAGGTTGGCGCTGAACTCGCGGTGGGCGGCGAGGCTCGCGAACTCGGTCTGGGCCTGCTCGAGGTCGCGGAACATGGGATAGCTGAACACCTCGTCGCAGTCGCCGGCGTTGCTGCAGGACTGCGAGCCCGGCTTGGGGCCCGGGGCGGAGAGGTTCACCAGCCGGTCCGGCTCGGCCACGGGCAGCGCCTCGAGGACCATCTGGTCGAAAATCGAGAAGATCGCGGAGTTGGCCCCGATGCCCAACGCCAGGGAGAGGCAGGCCACGCCGGTGACGAGCGGCGTCCGGAGCTGGGTGCGCAGCGCGTGCCGAAGGTTGAGCATCGATGCCTCCGCTGAGCGACGGGAGTGGGCCGACCGGCCGCGGCCGGCGCTGTTTCCCGGTTCTACGGTCGGAAGGGGAGCGGTGTTTCCGTCGCCCTCAGGGCACGGTCAGGGACCAGCCCGAGGTGTCGCCGGTCTCGAACCCGTCTTCGAAGACGAAGTCGGGGTCGACGCCCATGAACACCCGGTTGCCGCCGCAGGTCCCGATCCACAGGTCGAGCACGCCGTCGTCGTCGATGTGCATCGCCTCGACGTCGAAGGTCCCGGCCAGGGTCCAGGGCCGGCTGGCGCCGCCCAGCGGGTCGGAGTAGGTGATGTTGGGCGGCACGCCCTGACCGCGGAGCAGCACGAGCTGGCGGTCGCAGCCCGGGGCATCGGTGTCGACGTCGGCGATCAGCACGTCGAGGATGTCGTCGTTGTCGAGATCGGCGAACTTGACGTTGCCGCCGAAGAAGTTGGTGTTGGGGCTCGGGTTCGCCATCTGGGCGGTGAACTCGGCGTGGTCCTGGGCGTCGTTGCCGGTGTTGATCAGGTAGCTGTCCTGGCCGTCGTCGACGATGAAGAGGTCGAGGCGGTCGTCCTGGGTGAAGTCCGCCGGCGCCACCATGTAGGGGGCCTCGGTGTAGATGGTGTCCATGAAGGTGAAGTTGCCGGTGCCGTCGTTGTAGAGGATCGAGACCGCCGGAGCGGTGCCCTCCGGGCTGCCGCCGCCGCTGCCAGTAGCGTTGTCCTTGACGATGTCGTTGAAGCCGTCGCCGTTCATGTCGGCGATGTCGGCGTCGGTGCCGAACACCGAGGCGACCATCTGCGGGGTCAGACGGCTGGTGGTCTGGTCGGTGAAGAACCCGAGGCCGTCGTTGATCAGCAGGCGGTCCTCCATGTCGTTCTCGTAGTCGGCGAAGTAGATCTCGGGCCGGCTGTCGCCGGTGACGTCGCCGACGCCCATGCCGCAGAACTTCGGCCCGTTGTGCGTGGCGGAGGTCAGGACCGGGAGCCGCGAGGGCTCGTAGTCGAAGCCCTGCCACACCTCGGCGACCTCGCCCAGGTTGCGCAGGATCCGCGGCTGCTCGCCGAAGGTGCCGGCGGTGACGATGTCGAGCCAGCCGTCGCCGTCGATGTCGGCCAGCGCCACCTCGCGGTCGTCGGTGGGGTCGAGGAAGTCGGGGGCGAGGGTGGAGGTACGATCGGTCATCACCCCGGCTTCGTTCATGAGCAGCACGTTGCGGAAGCCGCCCGGGTTGGTGAACGGGGTCTTGCGCACGATGATCAGGTCGGTGTCGCCGTCCTGATCGACGTCGCCGGAGATCAAGTCCTTCTCCTGGAGGTCGCTCACCCCCACGCTGGCATCGGCCACGATGCGGCTCGCCGTCTCGTCGACGTAGGTGATCCAGTCGCCGCCGGCGACGGCGGGCCGCGGCGCGAGCAGCAGCGCGCAGGCGACGGGTAGAGCGGTGGCGAGGCCTCTCGGATCGAGGGTGGATTTCCGCTTGCACGTCACGGTTTTCGCCTCCTACAACGACCGTAGGGTAGCGTACTATAGTGCACCGCCAACGAGTGGATGAGCCGATGATGGCGCTCGCAGGACCGAACCGTTTGGGCGTGGCCGCGCCGGTGCTGGCGGTGGCCTTCGCCCTGGTTTCATCGGCGGCGCAGGCGCAGCTCGCGCCGCCGCCCCAGCCGGCCGGGAACCCGCTGACGGTCGCCAAGGCGAACCTGGGGAAAGTGCTGTTCTGGGACGAGCAGATCTCCTCCACCCGCACCGTGGCCTGTGGAACGTGTCACATCCCGGCGGTCGGGGGCGGCGACCCGCGGTCCGGAGTCAGCCCGTTGGCCGTGCATCCCGGGCCGGACGGGACGTTCGGGGGCGACGACGACGTGCTCGGATCGCCGGGCGTGCCGCTCAACGGTGCCGACGGGCTCTACGCCTGGAGCTCCCACTTCGGCCTGGTCGAGCAAGTCACCCGCCGGCGGACCACCTCCGCGATCAACGCCGGCTACTCGTCGACGCTGTTCTGGGACGGCCGGGCTCCGGGCGAGTTCGTCGACCCGGTGACGCTGGCGGTCGTGCTGCCCACCGGGGGCGCTCTCGAGAGCCAGTCGGTGGGGCCGCCGGTGTCCGACGTCGAGATGGCGCACGTGGGGCGGGCCTGGGTGGACGTCCTCGATCGGATCGGCGACTCCGACCCGCTGGCGCTGGCGCCGTCCGTCCCCACCGCGCTGCGCGCCTGGCTCGGCCAGCGCAGCTACGCCGAGCTGTTCGAGGAGGCGTTCGGCACGCCGGAGATCACCGCGCCGCGGGTCGCCATGGCGATCGCCAGCTACGAGCGCACGCAGTTCACCAACCAGACTCCCTTCGACACCTTCCTCGCCACCGGCACCGGCCTGACCGCCGAGGAGCTGGCCGGGCGCTCCGTGTTCGCCGGCGTCGGGCAGTGCGACAACTGCCACCAGGCGGCGATCATGAGCGACCACCAGTTCCACTACACCGGGGTGAGGCCGAAGAGCGACGATCAGGGCCGCTTCGAGGTCACCGGCCTGCCGTCCGACGAAGGGAAGATGCGCACCCCCAGCCTGCGCAACCTCGAGCTGCGGGCGCCCTACATGCACAACGGGCGCTTCGCGACCATCGCCGAGGTGATCGACTTCTACGACCAGGGCGGGGACTTCCCCGACAACGAGCTGGCGGTGCTCAACCTCACCGCCCAGCAGAAGAGCGACCTCCTGGCCTTCCTCATCGGGCCGCTCACCGATCCGCGGCTGGAAGCAGAGCTGCCGCCGTTCGACCGGCCGGCGCTCTACACCGAGTCGTCGCGGGTGCCGGTGATCGAGGGCGCGGGCCTCCCGGGCACTGGCGGCTTCGAGCCGTCGGTGGTGGCCCTGGAGCCGCCCTTGATCGGCAACCCGAGCTTCACCCTGGGAGTGTGGAACGGCCTCGGCGGAGCGACCGCGCGGCTGGTGATCGACGACGAGGATCCCGGCCTCACGGCGCCGGCGGCCGGCGACTTCGCGTTCGAGGACATCGTGCTCCAGGGCTCCGGCGCTGGTGCCGGCTTCGGCTCGGTTTCGATCGCGATCCCGGACGATCCCGATCTGGCGGGTCAGGAGTGGTTCGGCCGCTGGTACGTCTTCGACGCGGGTGCCGGCTCGGGGGTCGCGGTCAGCAAGCTCTTCCGCTTCAAGACCTTCAGCAGCCTGAACGAGAACGTGGTGTTCGCCGACGGCTTCGAGTCGGGGAATACCTCGGGCTGGTCCCTGACCTTCCCCTGACCTCTTAGCAAGACCTGCTGCGCAGTCGATCTGCTGTGTCGCGGGTCCCCGTGGGGCGGCCTGCCGGGTACGCTCCGCTACTTCCCACCTGTTCCTGCCTGAGGTCCGCTAAATAGAGTTTAGATTCTTCGTGTAGTGTTCCTTGCGTGCGGATTCTCGATTGTGCAGTGCGTAGGTGATCGGAGTACCGTGCAGACCCCCGACAAACGCTGTCTGTGAGCCGTAGACCCCTGGAGAGAGCGGAGGAAACGCATGCGCAAAGTCATTCTCTGGCTGGTTACCAGTGCCCTAGCTGGCTGGGCTGCTGTTGGCGGGGCGCAACCAGCGATCTCGTTCGAGCCCACAGCCGTGACTGCCTCCGGCGTTTCCCCTGGCCGGCAGGCGGTGTTCTTCAGCGTGACCCGCGAGCCGATCGCGTTCGGGGTGCGAGTGGTCCCCCGGCTCGAGGTGATCGCGGACGAGGACGGGGACGGCCTCGTGCGGTACGAGGTCGAGGCTGGGGTAGTGCGCTCCTCGGCGTGGTGGGTGGTGGATCTCGCGACCGGGGAGGCAGCGGTGGCGGCGCCCGAAGGGTTTCCAGTGCGTTGGGTACCTGCGGAGGAGGAGACCCTGCCGGCGGCCCCGGCGGTCGAGCCCGAGCTGGCTCTCGCCCAGCGCTCGCGCCTTGAAATTCTGCTGGTGAGGAAGGGGGTGGGATTATGGCGGCAGAGCGCAGCGGACGGCGGGCGGGGCGACGCCGATGCCAGCCCGGACGGCCTGCTGCGGGTGGCGCTCCTGGAGCTCGAGCCCGCGGGCGCGGCCACGGAACGGCTGACGGAGCTAAGGAGCGGAGACATGGTCTTCGGCATCGCCCCCAACACGCTCGAGGTGCTGAGCTTCGAGCCGGAGGTGGCGCCATGAGCGGCGGCATCGTCCTGAAACG
This sequence comes from Thermoanaerobaculia bacterium, assembly GCA_044869805.1. Classification (GTDB taxonomy): domain Bacteria; phylum Acidobacteriota; class Thermoanaerobaculia; order Multivoradales; family SZUA-115; genus CAWDVR01. Next base: position 25,240 of record JBIOXV010000170.1, read on the forward strand.
GCTCGTTCCTCTGGCGATCACACTCGGTGCCTGCCTCGCCCCGCCTCTCCTCGCCCAAGAGCACCCCAATCAGGCGCGGGGCTTCGCAGCGGACCGAGTCTACGAGGCCGGCGCGGTCGACCAAGTGAATCTGTTAAATGGCAATTTATCATTAACTGTTGACATTGGCCAGCGCTACCCGGTCAACGCGGGGCTCTCCTACGGTCTGACGCTGGTCTACAACAGCAACCTGTGGAAGTACGAGGAGGACGAGAACGAGGTCCTTCCCGGCCAGTGGGCGCCGGCCACGGTGGCGCGCCCGGACCCGATTTTCTCCGCCGGCTTCGGCTGGATGCTCCACATGGGCCGGCTCTTCGCTCCTGGCGATCCGACCTTCAACGACTCGACGCGCTGGGTCCTGCTCTCGGCCGACGGCAGCCGTCACTCGTTCTACCCGACGCTCCACGAGGGCGAGAGCGACAGCCCGAGCGGCGGCACCTTCTTCTACACGCGGGACAACACCTACCTACGCCTCAACACCGCGGCCCGCACGGTCGAATTCCCCGACGGGGCCAAGCACACCTTCTCGACCAACAGCCACCTGTCCCAGATCCTGGACCGGCACGGCAACTATCTCAACGTCAACACCTCGAGCGCCACGCAGTGGATCCTGAGCGACAGCTTGGGCCGTACCCATACGATCAACTTCGGCGGTCAGTTCATCGAAGGCACCCGGCAGGTGTCGAGCGTGGTCCTCCAGGCCTTCAACGGCCAAACGGCGACCTACAGCTTCGACTACGAGAGCGCTACCTTCTACCGCACCTGCAAGGACACCTGGTGGGGCAATAACGCGGGCGGCCTATCCTCGGGCGTGGACCAGATCACGGTGCCGCTCCTGAAGCAGATCAACGGCCCCGAAGGGATCGTCTTCAAGATGCAGAAGAGCCCCCTGGTGGCCGACTACCACCGGGGAGCGCCGCCCACCCAGCCCGAGTGCCTGTACTCGGGGGTGATCGAGGGCCTGGAGCTTCCCACCAAGGGCAAGCTCGCCTGGAGCTGGCAGCTCTGGCGCTTCCCGGGCTTCGACTCGACGCCGATCAACCCGAGCAACCACCACCAGCGCGGCGTCGGGGTGGCGGCCCGCACGGTGACCGACCCGTGGAGCGGGGACGGCACCTGGGCCTACGCGAGCACAATCTTCCCCGACCCGGGCACCCTCTCCAATCCGTCGCGCGAGGTGCGCACCACGGTGACCGATCCGGAGGGCAATTCGGTGAAGCACTTCTTCACCGCGCCGCAGATGCTCCAGGGAAGTCCCACCTGGCGCGGCTGGGAGTACGGGCTGCCCTTCACCTGGGACACGAGCGAGGGAGGCAAGTACCTGTCGAGCGAGACCCGCGACGCCACCAACACCGTCAAGCGCACGCAGTGGGTCTCCTACAGTCACGACCTCTTGGGGCCGGCGCCCGCGAACGAGCCGGCGCTGTGGTACGACACGAACCG
>JBIOXV010000171.1:0-12374 GCA_044869805.1 Thermoanaerobaculia bacterium
GGCGGCAGCCAGTGGTCGGGGGTCTGCGCACCCTCCTTCGACGCGCCGCGCTTGAAGAGCAGCAGCACGGTCGCCTGACCCGCGTCCATCGCGACGAGCCGCGCGCTGGGTGCCATGACCGCGAGCCTGAGCACGTCGCGATAGAACGCGACCGCGCGGTCGAGGTCGTCGCAGTAGAGCGCGGTTTCGAGCACGCGGTGGATGGTGGGCATGGCACCTCGATCGAGCGCCCCCTCGTGTCGCCTCGGCGCTCCGCCTACTCCTTGGCGTAGCCTAACGTGTTGTCGAACTCTGCCGGCGAGATGGACTTACTGCGATCGGTGTCCACCCGGTCGAAGATGAGCTGCAGGGTCTTGGCCGGGCTGCCCGCCGTCGCGACGTCCTCCCGATCGACATGATTCGTCCAGTCCGTCCCGAACGTCTTGGTCAGCCATTGCTCGGTTTCCACGACCGAGATGCTGCCGTCGCCATTGGCATCCACCTCCTTGAACCGCGTCTGCGCCACCGCGGGGTCGCCACCCGGGCCGCAACAGTCGATCGGTATACATGCGCTGCCACCTCCAGTGGGACTCCCACACTGGCAGGTGGGCCCAGTGTTGTTGCAATTGCACCCGAAAGTGTTGCAGGTCGGGACCCACGTCACGACGCACGCCCGGGATTCAAGGCACCTACTGTTGGTGCAATCGGAGCTCGACGAGATGCAGTAGTCACAGAGCGTGTTCGTGCAGCAGGCCTCGGCACTGCCGGGAGCGAGCAGCAGCATTAGGAAGGCAGCGACGACGAGAATCGGCAGCGGGGTGCTCCGGCTCTGCTTCTCCATGACGATTCCTCCTCTACGGCAGGTTGTCGGGATGGAGACTGCATATCACATTATCTAGGCTGCGCTCATCGAAAAAACAGCCCGTCCGCTGATCACATTTGATGCACAGAAATGAATGGTTAATATGCGATCAAATCAGATCGCGGCGCCCGCCGGTCGAGTCGACTGCACCCGACGGACCTGCCCTGATGGAGAGACTTGGTCGAGGGCTAGATCTCGGCGAGGTTCCCCTTCGCCGTCAACCACTGCTTCCTGTCCCCGGCCCTCGCCTTGCCGAGCAGCATGTCGAGCAGATCATCCGCGGAGGTCCCCTCGGCGCCGTCGAGTGTGAGCTGCACGAGTCTCCGGGTCTCGGGGGCCATGGTGGTCTCGCGGAGCTGGATGGGGTTCATCTCGCCCAGGCCCTTGAAACGCTGCACGTTGACTTTGCCGCGCTGGCCCTCGGCCTCGATGCGGTCGAGGATGCCCTTCTTCTCCTCGTCGTCGAGCGCGTAGTAGACCTGCTTGCCGACGTCGATGCGGTAGAGCGGCGGCATGGCCACGTGGACGCGCCCGTCCTCGACCAGGGCGCGGAAGTGCTTCAGGAACAGGGCGCAGAGCAGCGAGGCGATGTGGGCGCCGTCGGAGTCGGCATCAGCCAGGATGCAGACCTTGCCGTAGCGCAGCCCGTCGAGCTTGCCCGAGCCGGGGTCGACGCCCAGCGCCACCGCGATGTCGTGTACCTCCTGCGAGCCCAGCACCTGGCTCGAGGCCACCTCCCAGGTGTTGAGGATCTTGCCCCGCAGCGGCAGGATGGCCTGGAACTCGCGGCTCCGGGCCTGCTTGGCGGAACCGCCGGCCGAGTCGCCTTCGACCAGGAAGAGCTCGGTCAGGTCGAGGCTCTGGAGCGTGCAGTCGGCGAGCTTGCCGGGGAGCGCCGGCCCGCTCGTGACCTTCTTCCGTTGCACCTCCTTGCCGGCCTTGGTGCGCGCCTGCGCGCTCTCGATGGCGAGCCGGGCGATGGCCTCGGCGTCGGCCACGTGCTGGTTGAGCCACAGGCTGAAGGAGTCCTTGACCACACCGGAGACGAAAGCCGCGGCCTCGCGCGAGGCCAGGCGGTCCTTGGTCTGGCCCGTGAAAAGCGGCTCCTTCATGCGCAGCGACAGCACGTAGGTCGCGCGGCCCCACACGTCCTCGGGAGCGAGCTTCACGCCGCGCGGCAGCAGGCCGCGGAACTCGCAGAACTCGCGGATCGCCTCGGTCAGCCCCGAGCGGAAGCCGTTGACGTGGGTGCCGCCCTGGGGCGTGGGAATCAAATTGACGTAGCTCTCGGCGACCGGCTCGCCCTCCTCGGGCAGCCAGCCCAGGGCCCAGTCCACCTCCTCGTCGTTGCCCTTGAAGTGGCCCACGAACGGCGTCGCCGGGATCAGGGCGCTGCCCCGGAGCTCGTCGAGCAGGTAGTCGGTCAAGCCCGCCTCGTAGCGCCACTCCTCGTCGTCCTCGGGCGCGGCCTCGTGGACGAAGCGCACGGAGAGGCCGGGGCAGAGCACCGCCTTGGCGCGCAGCGAGTGCTTGAGACGCGGCACCGAGAGCTTCGGCGTGTCGAAGTACTTGGGGTCGGGCCAGAAGCGGATGGTGGTGCCGGTGTTGCGCTGCCCGACCTCGCCCACCACTTTGAGCTCCGACTTCTTCTCGCCGCCGGCAAAGGTCATGAGGTGCTCTTTGCCGCCGCGCCGCACGCGCACCTCGAGCTTGGCGGACAGCGCGTTGACCACCGACACCCCCACGCCGTGCAGGCCGCCCGAGAAGCGGTAGCTCTTGTCCGAGAACTTGGCGCCCGAGTGCAGGCGGGTGAGGATCACCTCGACGCCCGAGACCTTCTCGTCCTTGTGCTTGTCGACCGGCATGCCGCGGCCGTTGTCGGCCACGGTGAGCGAGCCGTCCTCGTGCAGGGTGACGTCGATCTTGTCGCAGTGGCCGGCGATGGCCTCGTCGACCGAGTTGTCGATCACCTCCTGCGCGAGGTGGTTGGGCCGCTCGGTCTGCGTGTACATGCCCGGCCGGCGGCGCACGGGCTCGAGGCCGGTCAGGACCTCGATGGCGGAAGCGTCGTAAACGGTGGCAACCATGGTGTTTTCGGCGTAGCCCTCCAGTCGTCGGCGGGGATCTTACCGAATGCCGGTGCCGGAGCCCGAGCGGCGCGGTAAGCTCGGAGGCAGTTTCATGACCACCGATCGGACCGCCACCTTCGTGGCGCCCACCGCGCCCGGCCCGGGTGAGCCGCAGGGTCACCTCTTCGCCACCGGTGAGCGCAGCTACCGCATCGTCTCCGAGCTCGGCCGCGGCGGCATGGGGATCGTCTACCTAGCCGAGCGCTCGGACGGCGAGCTCAGCCACCGGGTGGCGATCAAGCAGATCACCGCCCGCGCCGCCACCGACCCCGAGGTGCTGTCGCGCTTCCTCGTCGAGCGGCAGATCCTCGCCCGCCTCGACCATCCTCACCTGGCGAAGCTGCTCGACGCCGGCACCGCGCACGACGGCGCGCCCTACTTCGTGATGGAGCACATCCAGGGCGAGCGCATCGATCGCTACTGCGAGGAGGGCCGGCTCTCGACGCCCGAGCGCCTGCGGCTGTTCCGCAGCGTGTGCCTGGCCGTGCACTACGCGCACCAGAACCTGGTGGTACACCGGGATCTCAAGCCGAGCAACATCCTGGTCACCGCCGACGGCACTCCGAAGCTCCTCGACTTCGGCATCGCGAAGCTCCTCGACCCCGAGGGCCAGGGGGTCGAGACCGTGCTCGGCCGCCAGCCCATGACTCCCAAGTACGCCTCCCCCGAGCAGGTGCGCGGCGAGCCGGTGACCACCGCCACGGACGTCTACTCGCTGGGCGTGCTGCTCTACGCGCTCTTGACCGGGAGCCTCCCCTACCGGGTCAAGGGCGAGAGCCCGCTCGAGCTGGCGCGGGCGATCTGCGAGCAGGAGCCGGATCGGCCCTCGACCGCGCTCGGGCGGCGCCTGGAGCTGACCGGCGCCGGAGGGGGCACTACCGGAGACGAGACCCGGACCCCGACCCACCTCCCGCACCGCCGCCAGCTCCGCGGTGACCTCGACGCCATCGTGCTCAAGGCGATGCGCAAGGAGCCGCGCGAGCGTTACGCCTCGGCCGACGAGCTGGCCGAGGACCTGCGGCGCCACCTCGAGGGCTTGGCCGTAGCGGCGCGGCGCGGCACCGTGACCTACCGCGCGGGGAAGTTCCTGCGCCGCCACAAGCTGCCGGTGGCCGCGGCGCTGCTCGTCGTGGGGCTGACTCTGGGCTTCGCCGTGAGCCTGAGGCGCCAGCTCGACAGGACCGAGATCGAGCGCGACAAGGCGAAGCGCACGGCCGCGTTCCTGACCGAGCTGTTCGCGGTTTCGGACCCCAGCCAATCGCTCGGCGAGACGATCACCGCCCGTGAGCTGCTCGACCAGGGCGCGGCCAAGATGAAGGCCGATACGTCGCTCGCTCCCGAGGTGCGCGCCGCGCTGCTCGAGACGATCGGGGCCGTCTACCGCAGCCTGGGTCTGCTGGCGAGCGCACGGCCGCTCCTCGCCGAGGCGGTCGATCTGCGGCGGCGGGCGGGAGGCGGCTCGATCGAGCTCGCTACCAGCCTCAGCCACCTCGGCCTGCTCGACAACGACCAGGGCGAATTCCAGGCTGCGCAGGCGAGCTTCGAGGAGGCCCGGGCGCTGCTCGTGGCCCTCCCGGATGCTTCGCCGGCCGACTTGGCTACGACGCTCGACAACCTGGCAGTCGCTCGTTTCTACCAGGGGGACTTCGAGGCCGCGGAGGACCTCCAGCGGGAGGCCGTCGCGGTCCGCCGCCGGGACGGCGAGCCCACCGCCGAGCTGGCCCGCGATCTCCACAACCTCGCCAGCACTCTGCAGTCGCGGGGCAAGCACGCCGAGGCCGAGCTGGTCCTCCGCGAGTCCCTCGACCTCCGCCGCAAACTGCTAGGAGACGAGCACCCGGACATCGCCGCAAGCCTCAACAACCTGGCCTGGCTGCTGCACGACAAGCAGCGCCTGGAGGAAGCAGAGCCGCTGTACCGCGAGGCGCTCGCCATCCAGCGCAAGGTCTACGGCCGAGAGCACCCGGCAATCGCCGCCACTCTCAACAACCTCGGGGTGCTGCTCGACCGCCGCCACCTCCTGGCCGACTCCGAGCCGCTGCTGCGCGAGGCGCTTGCCATGCGAGTAGAGCTCCTGGGGGTGGAGCACCCCGATGTCGGCACCAGCTCGCAGACCCTCGGCGCGCTGCTCGCGCAGAAGGGCGACCTCGTCGAGGCGGAGAGGCTTTATCGGCAGGCGTTGGCGGTGTGGGGAAAGGCCCTGCCGGCACGCCATCCAAACCTCGCCTTCCCTCTCCACGGCCTGGGAAGCGTGCTCTGCGACACTGGACGGACGGAGGAGGGCGAGGGTCGCCTGCGAGGGGCGATCGAGCTCGCCAAGGCCGGCCTGCCGGACGGTCACTGGCTGCCCACGGTCGCCGAGAGCGAGCTCGGCGCCTGTCTGGCCGCTCAGGGGCGGTACGCCGAGGCCGAGCCGCTCCTCGTCGGAACCTACTCCCGCCTGGTCGAGACGATCGGCGCCGATCACTACCGCGCCCGTCGCGCCGCCGAACACCTGGCGGCCGTGCAACGGGCCGGCGCTCAGAAACGGTAGCGAACCTCGGCGGAGAGCGAGCGGCCGTCCGTCGAGCCGCGGACGTGGCCGCCCGGGAGCCCGTCGCGCTCGCCGTCGACCGCGAGCGCCTCCACCCCCAGGCGCCAGTGCTGCGGGGACTGCCAGAGGACGGCCAGCGCCCAGGCCTGCCCTTGCTCGCCGTTGTCCTCGGCGCGCGGCGAGCGGTCCCGCTCCCCGACCTCGAAGCGGTCGTGGCGCGCGCTCACGCGCCAGCCGCCGCGGCTCCAGGTGAGCAGCAGGTAGCCGGCCTCGAAGTCCGCGAAGACGTTGAAGGGCTTGCCGAGCGCCTCGCCGGACGGGCCCATCGAGGTGTCGCCCAGCGCGACCTCGCTGATCAGCCGGAAGCCGGCGGGGAGCTCGGCCTCGGCCGCGAGCTGCCCGAAGCGCGTGCGCCAGGCGTATTGGTCGCCGTGCAGCAGGCGGTCACCGCGGTTGTCCCAGGCCGCGACCTGTACCAGGAAGCGGTCGTCCACGGCGCGGAAACGGGCCCGGCCGGCCACCCCCACGCGGTCGTCGAGGTCGTCGCCGATCGGCCGCGTGCCCCGCCGGCTCTGCGACGAGAAGATCCCGGCCAGCGCGTCGAGCTCGGGCAGCGGCAGGAACGCTCCCGCCACCGTCGGCCGATCGTGGAAGGCGAAGCCGCGCCAGGCGAGCAGCACGCCGCTCCCGTCGTTGCCCCCGAACGCCGTGGCCGCGAGCGAGAGCCGATGCTCGGCGGCCGTGATCCGCGTGTAGCCGATCTCCAGACCGGTCGGCCGCACCTCTTCGGCGATCCAGGAGTTCCAGGCCGAGAGCGTCAAGGTGTAGGGCGACGTCCACAGCGGATCGACGTTCTCGCGCGAGGTCCCGAGGAAGAACTGTCCGGCCTTCACCGTCCACTCGTGGCCCTCGCCCACCGCCCAGGCGGCGCGTGCGAACGCCTCCAGCAGCCCGGCCGAGCGCGCCTCCACGTCCTCGACCGCGCCCGCCAGGGTGAGGTGGACGTTCCACACCAGGCTGGGGTCCCAGTCGAGCCCCAGCCGCGCCTCGGCGGTCGCCTCGCTGGCGCCCTGATCTCGCCCCTCGCCGCCGGTCAGCTTGCCGGCCCCACCCTGCAGCCAGGAGCGGTCGGCCTCGAAGGAGCTGGCTTGCAGCCGGAGCTGGCCCGAGAGCAGGAGCGGCTCGGCCACGGCGCCGCCAGCCGGGAGCAGCCAGAGCGCCGGCAACGCGGCGGCGAGGGCGAAGCGGCGCACCGTGGCGCGACGCGGGGCGAGCTGCATGGCGGTTCCCTCCTCGGCAGGGTCACGGGTTCGCGGTACTTTACGGCCTGGCGCTGGCGGCGGATCGCCTCCGCGCCGGCTCGCCACCGGCTCTTGACAGGCTTCGCCGCGGCGCGCCATCCTCGCAGGCCAACGCCAGCGACCCATCCTGAAGGGAGCAAGCGATGACCGTGCCCCGCCGCAGTCCCAGTGCCAGCGCCCTCGCCTTGGCCTTGAGCCTCGCCCTGGCGACCTCGCCGTTCGCCGCGGCGGCCAAGGTGGCGGCGGGCGCGGAGAGCCCGGAGGCGCTGGTCGCCCGCATCGAGCAGGCCGCCGCCAAGGGCGATGTGGCTGAGATCGCCGCCTGCCTGGCGCCCCAGGACCGCGCCGAGATGGCGCTGGGCCTGGTGCTCGGCGCCGGCATGATGATCGGCTTCATGGGCATGAGCGGCGACATGGGAAGCGCCATGGCCGAGGGGATGGGCGAGGCGGTGACCGGCCAGGAGCTCCCGGCCGAGGACAAGGCCAAGCTCGAGCAGGGCAAGCAGGAGATGGAGAAGAAGGCCGCCGACCTCCAGAAGCGCTACGACCAGATCCTCACCAAACACGGCCTGGCCGACAAGCTCAACAACGAGGCCCCGCTGGAGGGCGATCCCGAGGACCCCGCGAACCTGGCGCGGCTCTTGAGCGGGGTCGACGACGTGGCCCTGATCTCCGACCTCTGGGGCCTGTTCAAGGATCTCGGCGAGGGGGAGAACATCTCCAAGTCGGGGCCGCTGGCCGGCGGCGCCAAGATCACCGACCTCAAGGTGCAGGGCGACCGCGCCACGGCCAGGGCGGGCGACGAGGCCGTGGAGCTGGTCAAGATCGACGGCCGCTGGTACGCCAAGGTGCCGGACAAGAAAAAGGGCGGCGAGGAGTAGGCGCGGCGACCGCGGACACACCTAGGAGATCCCTCATGATCCATGCCCTTGCCCTGCTCCTTGCCTCGCTTCCCACTGCCGCGGCGCCGGCTGACGACTGGCCCGGCTTCCGCGGGCCGGAGCGCACCGGCGCCGCCGCGGCCACGGGGGTGTTCACGCCCGAGCGCGGTGGGCTCGCCCTCGCCTGGCGGAAGCCGCTCGGCTCGGGCTACTCCGGCGTCGCGGTCTCGGGCGGCCGGCTGGTTGCCCTCTTCACCGCCGGCCAAGAGGACGTGGCCGCGGCCTTCGACGCCACGAGCGGCGCCGAGATCTGGCGGCGGCCGCTCGGCCCCTGCTACCGCGGCCACGACGGCTCCCACGACGGTCCGGTCGCCACGCCGTTCATCGCGCAAGGGAAGGTCTTCGCGCTCTCGGCCGCGGGGCGCCTCCTGGCCTTCGAGCTCGCCGACGGCCGGCCGCTGTGGGCGACGGACCTGCAAGCCGAGCACGGCGCTCAGGCCCCGTTCTACGGCTTCGGCAGCTCTCCTCTCCTGGCCGGCGGCACGCTGGTCGTCGAGTACGGCGTCGAGGGCAAGTCCTCGGTGGGCGGCTTCGACCCCGAGACCGGCGCGCGCCGTTGGACAGCCGGCAGTGGCCCCGTGAGCTACCAGTCGCCGGTCGGCCTCACCCTGGCGGGTGTCGAGCAGGTGCTGGTGCCCGGCGACCAGACCCTCTACAGCCTCGACCCGGCGACCGGCAAGGAGCTGTGGCGGCACGAGCTGGGCACGGAGCAGGGGCACCCGCAGGCCAGCCCGTCGATGACCCCGCTGGCCGCCGGCGCCGACCGGGTGCTGGTCGAGACCCTCGGCGATGAGGCGCAGCTCCTGGCGATCGGCCGCCGCGACGGCGCCTGGACCGTCGAGGTGCGGTGGTCGAGCAAGGCCCTGGGCCGGAGCTACGTGCCGCCGGTCTACTACCAGGAGCACTTCTACGGTCTGACGGGCGGCTTTTTGAGCTGCGTCTCGGCCGCCACCGGCCAGGTGGTGTGGAAGTCCCGCCCGCCCGGCGACGGCTTCCCCATCCTGGTCGACGGTCACCTGGTGGTGCTCACCAAGATCGGCACCTTGCACGTGGCGCCCGCTTCTCCCGAGGGCTGGCGCGAGCGCTCGCGCCTCGACCTCTTCGAGGCCGCCGCGTGGACGCCGCCCTCCTTCGCCGGCGGCCGCCTCTACGCGCGGAGCGTGGATCAAGTCGCCGCGGTCGACGTCACCGCCATGGCGAGCGCCGGACCCGTCGCGATCGCGGGAGGCGCCGCCCCGGGTTCCCGCCTCGCGCGCTTCCTCGAGCAGGTCGGGGCCGCGGCGGACAAGGGCGCCGCCGTCGACTCGTTCCTGGCGGGGATCGACTCCTTCCCGCTGGTCGAGGGCGAGAGCGTCGCCTTCCTCTTCCGGGGGGAGGCCCAGGACCTGGGGATCGCCGGCGACTGGATCGGGGCTCGCCGCCAGGAGCCCATGACCCGCGTCCCCGGCACCGATCTCTACTTCGCCACCGCCCGCCTGCCGGCCGGCGCCCGCTTCTCTTACCGCTTCATCAAGGACTTCGACCAGAACCTGACCGACCCCCGCAACCCGCGCCAACTGGCGGACGTGAACGGCGAGGTGTCGTGGGTGACCGGGATCGGCTGGCGGGAGCCGACCTTCCGCGCCGAGGCGCCCGCGGGCCGGCGAGGGCGGATCGAGGCGCACGAGCTGGTGACGGAGCGGCTGCCCGACAAGCGCACGGTCGAGGTCTACCTGCCCCCGGGCTTCCAACCGGCGACGGCGCGAACCTTCCCGGTGGCCTACGTCCACGGCGGCAAGCAGGCGCGGGAGACGGGCGGGCTCGACCGGGCGCTCGACTGGCTGATGGACGGCACCGTGGAGCCGGCGATCGTGGTCTTCATCCACTCGGGGGAGACCGACCCCGAGCACCACGCCGCCTACGACGACTGGGTGGCCCTGGAGCTGGTGCCGTTCATCGACCGCACGTATCCCACGGACGGGCGCCCCGAGCGCCGGGCGAGCGTCGCCATGGGCTTCGACGGGGTGCTCGCCTTCTCCTCGGCGCTCCGCAACCGCGGCGTCTTCGGCCGCGTCGCCACCCAGTCCGCCGCGTTCCCCATGACCGACGGCCGGCTCGGCGCGCTGGTCGCGACCGCGGCGGAGCAGCCGCTCGCCATCTTCATCGAGCGCGCGCGCTGGGACTACCGCGCCGAGCACGAGGGCTGGAACTCGGCCGCCGACAACCTCGCCCTCGCCGCCCTCCTGCGCCAGCGCGGCTACGAGCCGGTGGAGAGCGAGGCGCTCGACGGCTTCGGCTGGGGCTCCTGGCGCAACCGCTACGACAAGGTCTTCGAGTTCCTGTTCCCGCGGCCGTAGGGGGAGCCGGCCGCGACGGGCTCCTCAGACCAGGCCACGGGCCTGCGCGTAGAGGGTCAGCTCCGGCCTCGCGCCCCACCTCCATCACCGAGGCCTCTTCCAGCTCGGCGGTCAAGACCACCACCCGGGTCGGCAGCCGCTCACCCTGCACGGCACGCGCGCAGCACCGAGATCCACCGCTCCCCGATTCCTTCACGACAGCGCCCGCAGGATCTCGCTTCCCGGGTAGAGCCGCCGCGCGTAGCCGAGGAGGGAGCGCGCGGCGGCCTCGTCCTCGAGCACCCGCAGCGTCCTCACCGCCTCGGCATAGGCGGAGGGCGAGGGGTTGGCGTCCACCATCCGCTTGAGCGTCGGGCCGGCGAGCCCCGGCCGGCCGGAGAGGGCGTAGAGCAGCGCCAGGTTGGAGTAGGCGCGAAAGCCGGCCGGGAAGCGCTCGATCTCGCGCCCAAAGGCTGCTTCGGCCTCCCCGATCTTGCCCAGGTCCGCGAACGCCTTGCCGCGCACCAGCTCGAGCCCCTGCAGCAGGTCCGGGTCCTTGGAGCGGCGGTCGCCGTAGGCCTGCTCGGCCTGCTCCGCGGTCGCCAGCGCCTCCTCGAACGAGCCCTTGGCGTGGAGCACGGCGGCGAGGGTGATCAGCGGGCCGACGCGGCTGTCGCCGGAGGCAACGGCGGCGCGGGCCTCGCGCTCGGCGCCGGGGAGGTCGTCGCGCGCCAGCGCGATTTGCGCCAGCATGCCGTGGGCGAAGGACGGATGCGCCACCAGGGCGAGGCGCGCGTGCTCTTCCGCCTCCTCTAAGCGGCCCTGGTCGAAGTACAGAGACGCGGCGTCGAGCGCCACCTCCGGCGAGCCGCCGGAGATGGTCAGCGCCTGGCGATAGGCCTCGAGCGCCTGCTCCGGCTGCCCCAGCTTCTCGTGGGAGCGGCCGAGGAACTCCCAGGCGTCGACCAGCCGCGGGTTCTGCTCCAGCACCCGCCGGAACGAGGCCACCGCCTCGCGGTGCTCGCGCCGCCCCTGGTGGAAGATGCCCCGCTTGAAGTCTGCCAGCGAGCCGATGCGGCTCTTGGGGTCGGGCAAGGGGCCTTCCGACGCCGCCGCGGTGGAGCCCAGGTAGCCGAGAGCCGAGAGCGCCTGACGGGTTTCCTCGTCCACCTCGGCGGGGGCTTTGAGCTGGCGGTCGAAGGCGGCCAGGGCCTGGCGCATCTCGACCGCCGGCCTCCGCTCGTCCCGCAGCACGTTGCGGGTCTCGCGCGGGTCGGCCCCCAGATCGTAGAGCTCGGGGTCCGGCCCCTCGATGAAGTGGTGGCGGCCGTCGATCAGCGAGGCGAGGTCGCTCCAGCCGAAGTGCAGCCGCGGGTAGAAGGTCTCGGCGTAGACGCGGCGCGGCGGCTCGGTCGCGGCCAACCCGAGGAGCGAGCTGCCGGCGAGCGACGGCGGCAGCGGCAGACCGAGCGCCGCGAGCACGGTGGGCGCGACGTCCACGAGGCCCGCCGGCGCCTCCACCACCTCGCCCGCCCGCGCGCCGCGCGGCAGCTTGACGATCAGCGGCACCTGCAGCGCCTCGCGGTAGAGCAGCAGGCCGTGCTCGTCCTCGCCGTGCTCGCCCAGGCCCTCGCCATGGTCCGAGAGCAGCACCACCAGCGCCTGGTCGTAGGCGCCGAGCGCGGTGAGCTCGGCCACGAGGTTGCCGACCACCTGGTCGGCGGCGGCGATCTCGCCGTCGTAGGCGTGAGCGTAGCGACCGGAGAACGGGGCCGGGGGCTGGTAGGGCGTGTGCGGCTCGTAGAGATGGAAGAAGAGGAAGAACGGCTTCCCGGCCACCTCCCGCAGCCAGCCCGCGATGCCGTCGAGCGTGTCGCCGCCGCCGCGCTGCAGGCCGCCCATGCCGGTCCCGGTCTTGAACTCGATGCCGTCCTCGTAGCGGTCGAAGCCGGCGGCGAGGCCGGTCTTGCCGCGCAGCACGAAGGCCGACACCGCGCCGCCCGTGGCATAGCCGGCCGCCTTCAGGATCTGCGGCAGGTAGGGCAGCTCGCCGGCGGCGACGCGCCTGGCGTCGAGCGCGTAGCCCACGTTGTCGCGGATGCCGTGGGCGGCCGGCAGCAGGCCGGTCAAGAGCGAGGCGTGCGACGGCAGGGTGAGCGGCGTGTGGCTGTAGGCGTGGGTGAACAGGATGCCGTCGGCCCGCAGAGCATCGATCGCCGGTGTCTCGACGCCCCGGTAACCATAGGCGGGCAGGTGGTCCGAGCGCAGGGTGTCGATCGAGATCAGCACCACCGGCGTGCCGGCAGGGGCGCGG
>JBIOXV010000172.1:0-82500 GCA_044869805.1 Thermoanaerobaculia bacterium
CGTCCCCCCGCTGTGCCCCAGGCTCGAACCACGTCGCTCATCCGCATTGGCTTCTGAAACTACCCAGACCGCCCACCCCGAAACCCGGAAGCCCTCTTGACACAGGAGTCCAGATACGGGAATCCACTCCCGGCGCAGGTGGCTGCATTCTGCTACCATCCTCCCATGCCCGTGAACCTCCATATCCGAGAGCTGCCGACGGCCGTTCACCGCCGGCTGACGCAGAGGGCGACGCACCGAGGCATGAGCCTGCGCCAGTACACCATCCAGGTGCTGGCCGAGCACTGCGAGCTGCCGACGATGGAGGAGTGGCTCGCCGAGGTCGAGGAGCTGACGCCCGCAGGCCCCAAGGTTTCGGGCGCTCAGGCCGTCGAACGCGCCCGCGAGGCCGACGATCGGAAGCTCGCCCGTGACACCCGTCGTCGTTGACGCGTCGGCCGCCGTCGAGCTCCTGTTGCGGACGCCGGCCGGTCTCGCGGTGAGCCGCTTTCTCGCCGCAGGTGCCGCGGCTGCGGCTCCGGCACACCTCGACGCCGAGGTATTCTCCGCTCTCGGGCGCCTGGTGCGCGACCATGCGATCGAGGAGAGCGCCGTGGGCCCAGCCCTCGCCGTCCTCACCCGCGCGCCGATCCTCAGGTCCCCGATCGCGCCCCTACTCGCCGAGGCCTGGTCGCTGCGCGCCAACGTGACCCAACGCGATGCGCTCTACGTGGTGCTGGCTCGCCGGCTGAGAGCCACGCTGCTCACGGCAGATCAGCGGTTGGCAAGAGCACCGGGGTTAGGGGTGCCCGTGGCGCCGGTCTTGTTCTGAAGGACGGGCGAGCAGTCTCGCTGCTCACCGCCCGAAGTGCTGGTTCACCTAGAGCAGCGGCAGGCTCGAGGTGGCGGATCGCTTTCCCGCGGGGATCGAGGAACACTGGCGCGCCATGGAGCCCCCAGGTCGACCCCCTCAGGCGCCACCGGCCTGGTGGCCCCTCCTCCTTCCCTGCGCCTACCTCCTGCATCTCGCCGAGGAATGGTGGGGTGGCGAAGGCTTTGCCCTCTGGATGGCCCGGGCCTACGGCAGGCAGGTCAGCACCATCCGATTCCTCGTCCTCAACGGTATCGCCTGGCCTCTCTTTGCGGGCCTCACCGTCGCGGCGCTCAGGAGGCCGGCCCTCTCCTGGTTTCACACCACCTTCGGCACCGTTGTCGTGGTCAATGCGGCCCTGCACCTGCTCGGCAGCCTCGCCACCAGCTCCTACTCCCCCGGCCTGGTCAGCGGCCTGCTGCTCTACTTCCCGATCGGTATCTACGCGCTCGCCACCGGCTCGCGCCAGTTGGCGCCGGGCACCTTCGCCGGCGCCGTGCTGGGCGGATTCCTCATCCACGCCCTGGTCGCGGTCATCGCCTTCGCCTAGGTGGTCCTGTTGCTCAAGGCCTCTCGCGGAGCCCCTCGACCCGATCGCCCTGCTCGATCGCGTCCAGCACCTCCCAGCCGCCGACTACCTCGCCGAACACCGTCAGCTTGCCGTCGAGCTGGGGCTGGTCGGAGAGCAGGATTAGGAACTGGCTGCCGGCGGCGTCGGGCTCGGACGCGGCCATGGCGAGGATGCCGCGCCGGGCAGGCAGGAGGCCGATCTCGTCGCGCAGCGTGTAGCCAGGGCCGCCCCAGCCGTCGCCGGCCGAATCGCGGCTGCGTGGATCGCCGGCCTGGGCGAAGCGCCCCGGCTCGACGCGGTGGAAGGCGAGGCCGTCGTAGAAGCCCTGGGCCGCGAGCTGCAGGAAGGAAAGGCAGGTGAGCGGCGCCGCCGGGCAGGCGAGCCGGAGATGGAGCACGCCGCGGGCGGTCTGGACCTCGACCGACCGCGGTCGCGAGGTGCGCTGCACGATCTCGCGGTAGACATCGCCGCCGCGACCGGTCGCGACACTGCCGACCGCCGGCTCAGGCCTGCCGAGCGCACCTAAGGCCGCGACGGCCGCGCGGCGCAGGAGGTAGTCGCGCTCGGCGGCCAGGGCTTCGAGGTCGCGCACCACCGAGCCCCGTTCGAGCGGCTCCGCCTTGCCGCGCGCCACCAGGGCCGCGACGCCGGCGAGCCTGCCTCCGGGGTCGGGATCGCGCAGCGCCAGGCGGACCGAGGCCGTGATCCCTTCGAAGGGCAGGATGGGGTGGCTCGCGAGCCAGGTGAGGACCGCGGCGCGCACGCCGGGGTCGTCGTCGCCGAGGCCGGTCGCGAGCAGGCCAGTGCGGTCGGCCTCGGCATCCGCGCCGCCGGCCAGGCCGAGGCGGGCGGTCAGGGCGGGCGCCCGCACCGCTGGAGCCGGGTCGCCGGAAAGGCGGGCGAGAAGCGAGTGGATCTCCAGGAGCGCCGCCGCCTCGACCGCGGCGCGGCGCAGAGCAGGCTCGGGCGCCTGCGCCGCGACCGCCGCCAGCTCGCCTGCGCGGGGGCCATCCCCCTGGGCCAGGGCCACCAGCGCCAGCTCCCGCTCGCGGCCTCGGCCGCGCTCGAAGCGGGCCTGAAGGCGCTCCCCGAGGGTCGCATCGGGCAGCCAGGCGCCGGCAACCTCCAGAGCCAGGGCGCGCACCGCGGGCCGCGGGTCGTCGAGCGAGGCGAGCAGGCGCGGTCGCCAGGCGGCCGGCGGCGCAGCTCGGCCGGCTAGGACCAGATCGCGGGCGGCGCGCAACGCCTCGACCACGGGGCCGGTCTCGCGATTCGCGAGCAGGGCTTCGAGGCGAGGCAGATCCTCCTCACCTCCCACCGATCCGAGCCCCAGCGCCGCCCAGCCGCGCACCCTGGGTTCAGGGTCCGCCAGCAACGCCGAGAGCGCCGCCGCGACTTCCGGCCGCGGTGCGGAGGGGGCCCGCGAGGCGAGCGCGAAAGCGGCGCCGGCGCGCAGCTCGCGGTCCTCCTGCCCGAGCCCGGCCAGGGCCAGCGGCACGACGGTGTCGCCCGAGAAGCGCCAGAGGTGCGGCAGAAGGCGCGCCCAGCGCTCGTTCTCCGCCAGCGGCGTCAGTGCCTGCAGCACCTCGACCAGCGGTGCCTCGAGCTTGCCCAGGGCTTCGACGGCCAGCACCGCCTCCGGCCGCCCGGCACCCGCGGCGAGCTCGAGCAGCGCGGGCACCGCGGCGGGATCGCGCGCCAAGCCGAGCGCGAAGGCCGCCGCCCGGCGCACCTCGACATCGTCGTCGGCGGTGAGTCCGCGCAGCACCGGAAAGCCGCCCGGGTGGCCCGACCGGCCCAGGGCCACGGCCAACGCCCGGCGCAGCTCCGGCGGGCCGCCGAGCGCCTTCTCGACGGTGAAGGGCTCGTGCTCCTTGCGGTCGGCGATCAGCAGCAGGAGCGAGCGCTCCGCGAGATGCGGGAGGTCGACCACGGGGAGATCGGGCGCGGTGCGCGGCGAGAGGGCCGGCGCGCAAGCGAGGGTGGGGCAGACGACGGCAAGGAGGAGCCAGCGCGGTGAAACCACAAGAGGATGGTATCGAACCCTGCCTCGGCCAGGGCGACCACGAGGGTCGCCCCTACAGCGAGGATCTGTAGGGGCAGCCCTCGTGGCTGCCCTTCCGCGGAATCGGCCCCTCCGGACGTACAATCAGTCGGATGTCGGCCTTTCGCCGCCGCTCGATCCTCCTCGGGGCAGCAGTCCCTTTCCTGCTCGGCGGCTGCGCCCCCTCCTCGTCGAGCGCCGCCTCTGACACACTGCCCCGCCTCCGCCTCCTCGCCGACGGCATCGAGATCCCGGCCATCGTGCATGCCGCCGCTTTCGAACGCCGCCTCGGTGGCATGCCCGGCTATCACCTGATCGTCTGGGGCGAGGGCCGCTCCGCGCCGGCCGCGCTCTTCACCACGCAGATCAGCGACACGGAGCTTCTCGACGCCTTCGAGGCGCTCGGCGCCAAGCCCGGCGACGCGCTCGGCATGGACTCCTGGGAGGCACGCAAGGACCCCGCCTCGGCCGCTCCCGACCGGGTGATCGCCGGCCCGGCGGTCGAGGTAGCGGTGCGGGTGCCCGGCCGCGAGCCGCCGCTCGGCCTGGGCGAGATCCTCGACGATCCCGGCGGGCGCGGCTTCGAGATGCGCTTGGGCGGCCACCGCGCCAACATCCGCCACTGGCACTCGGGGTGCCTGGCCTGCCTCTACTCCTGCCCGGGGAGCAAGGTGGGGAACGCCCGCTACACGGTGCGCGACTACGTGCAGGGCACGACGGCCTTCCGCGTGCGCCCCGGCGCGCTGCCGGCCGACGGCACGGAGGTCGCGATCCTCCTGCGGCTGGCAGCAACCCCTCGCTAGCCCCAGCTCCCGCTTCCCCCGACCCGAGGAGCAGGGCGCCGCTGATCCGCCCTCGCTTCCGCCTCGGGGGGTTGCTGCGCTCCACTCGGTCACGTTGCGCTTCGCAACCCCACCGCGGCTCTCGCTTCCCCCTACCCCAACTTTGCCCCAAGGTGGACCTCCGCCCGAGTCAGGAGGGGGTCAGGCGCCGAGCGGTGGTCGGCGAGCGCAACGTGACCGAGTGGAGCGAGCCGAGCCACCCTCGGCGCCCGGGGCGGGGGTCCCCGCGGGCTACAATCCCGGCAAATGCAGGCCTCTCTCCGCTTTTCGGGCCTGGCGCGAGGCTTCGGCCGCCTGCGCGTGCTGCGCGGCGTGTCCGGCGCGGTCGAGACCGGGGGCGTGCTGCTGGTGACGGGCAGGAACGGCTCGGGCAAGAGCACCCTGCTGCGCTGCCTCGCCGGCCTGCTGGCGCCCGAGGCCGGGGCCATCGACTACCGTGAGGGCGAGGCCAGCCACGACGCCACCGGCCGGCGCCGCCGTGCCGGTTACTTGGCGCCGGACCTCGCCTTCTACGAGGAGCTCTCGGTGGCCGAGAATCTCGCCTTCTTCGCCCGCCTGCGCGGCCTGCCGAGCGCCCGAGCGGACGACCTCGTGGACCGTGTGGGCCTGCCGCCGGGCCGGCTCGCCGGGGCGCTTTCCTCGGGCATGCGCCAGCGCCTGCGCTGGGCGTTCGGCCTGCTGGGAGCGCCGGCGATGCTGCTCGCCGACGAGCCCTTCCAGAACCTCGACGCCGAGGGCGAGGCCCTGGCCCGCGAGCTGCTGGCCGAGCACCTGGAGCACGGCTTCGCCGTGGTCGCCTCACCGGTGCCCATCGACCTGCCGCGGGTGGGAGCGCGCCTTGAGCTCTGAGGTTTCGCGCCCCAGGAGCGCGATGGCCGGCTCCTGGCTTTCCGAGGCGGCGGCGGTGTTCGCCAAGGAGTGGCGCTGCGAGCTGCGCACCCGCGCGGCGCTCAACACCTTCGCCCTCTTCGCCCTCACCACGCTGGTGGTGGTGAGCGTGGCCCTGGGGCCGGTCGGCGCCCGCTCCTCCGAGCGCGGCGCGGTGCTGCCGGTGCTGCTGTGGCTCATCCTGCTGTTCGCCGCCACTGCCGGCCTGCCGCGCGGCTTCGTGCACGAGGAGGAGACGCACACCGCGACAGCGCTGCGCCTGGCGGCGCGGCCGTCGGCGCTCTACTGCGGCAAGGCGGCTTACAGCCTGGCGCTGGTGGCCGCCCTGGAGCTCATCGTGGCGCCGCTGTTCCTGGTGCTGATGCAGCTTGCCGTGGCCTCGCCCGTGCTGCTCGTCGCGACGCTCGCCGCCGGCGGCTACGGCCTGGCGGTGGGCAGCACCCTGATCGCCGCCATGATCGGCCAGGCGCAGGCCCGGGGCACGCTCTTCGCCGTGCTGTCTTTCCCGGTGCTGTTGCCGTTGCTGATCTTCGCCGTGCAGCTCACCCGAGTGGCGGTGGCGGGCGAGCCGCCGGGGGACGCTCTCACCGTCCTGGTTCTGTATGATGGGAGCCTCACCGTGGCCTCGCTCATGCTGTTTCCTGTGATCTGGAATCCGTAGCAACTCATGCGCAAGCTCTTGCCCTGGGCGCTGTGGCTGGCGATCTGCCTGGTGATCGTCGGCGCGTTCTACTGGGCGCCGCTGGCGGAGGGTTTCCTCGGCCAGTCGAGCCGTATCCTGTTCTTCCACGTGCCCATGGCTTGGGTGGCGTTCGTGGCCTTCGTGACCGCCGGCGTGTACAGCGTGCGCTATCTGGCGGGCGGGCGGCGGCCGGACCACGATCGTGCGGCCGAGGCGGCGGTCGAGCTCGGCCTGCTGTTCTGTGTGCTCGCCACGGTGACCGGCGCGATGTGGGCGCGCACCATGTGGGGCGCCTTCTGGAACTGGGACCCGCGCCAGATGTCGATCGCCTTCGCCCTGCTCTTCTACGCCGCCTACCTCGCCTTCCGCGGCGCGGTGGCCGATCCCGAGACGCGGCGGCGCCTGTCCGCCGCCTACGCCGCGCTCGGGCTGGTGGTGGCCCCGTTCCTGTTCTTCGTGGCACCGCGGCTGGTCTACTCGCTGCACCCGGAGCCGGTGATCAACACCCAGGGCAAGGTGGAGATGAACGCCCGGATGCTCACCGTCCTGCTTGTCTCGGCGGCGAGCTTCACGGCACTGTTCTATTGGATGCTGAGCCTCGCCCGGCGGTCGACGGCGCTCGCCGAGGCGCGCTGGCGAAGCCAGGGCGAGACGAGCGGGGACGGGCGCGGCGAGAACGGGCGCTAGAATGCCCGTCGGGAGGCTGAACCGATGACCGAAGGGACCACACTCTGGGTCGTAGGGGTGAACCTGGTCATCTGGACCGGGCTCTTCGTCTACCTGCTGCGCCTGAGCCGCCGGCTCGAGCGCCTGGAGAAAGACTGATGAACAAGCGTGCGACCTACCTGCTCGGCGGCCTGCTGCTCCTCGCCTTCGGCGGGTTCGCGCTGGCCTCCTTCCGTTCTAGCCTGACGCAGTACGTGTCCTACCGCGAGGCGCGCTCCGCCACCCGCACCGTGCAGGTGGCCGGCGGCCTCGCCAAGGGCAGCACGAACTACGACAACGCGGCCGGGAACCTGCTGTTCACCCTGGCCGAGCCCGCGACCGGCGAGACCATCCAGGTGCGTTACAGCGGCATCAAGCCGGCCAACTTCGAGGACGCGGTGTCGATCGTCGCCATCGGCCGCTTCGACGCCGCGGGCGACGTGTTCGCGGCGGACAAGCTGTTGGTGAAGTGCCCGAGCAAGTACCAGGGCGCCGAGGTCGAGCAACGTACCTACGACTAGGGCCTGACGGCGCCTGACGATGGAAGCTCTCTCTCACCTCTACCTGCCTGGCGCGCTGACCATCTGGTGCGCGGTGCTGTTCGCACTGGCTGCGCTGTGGGGCTATGCCCAGGTGCTGATGGGCGACGAGTCGGCCCGCCCCTTCGCCCGCCGGGCCTACCAGTTCTTCGCCCTGGCGATCGGTCTCGCCTCGCTGGTGCTGGTGATCTGCCTGCTACGACGGGATTTCCGCATCGAGTACGTGCAGCAGTACTCGGGCCTCGATCTGCCGACCTACTTCCAGGTGGCGGCCTTCTGGGCCGGCCAGAAGGGGAGCTTCCTGATCTGGCTGCTGTGGGCGGCACTGCTCGGCCTGCCGCTCGCCAGGAGCGCCGGCAAGGACGAGGCGCCGGTGATGGGCATCTACACGCTCACCGCCCTCGGCCTGCTCTTCATCCTGGTGCGCGAAAACCCGTTCGTGATGCTGGCCGAGGCGCCGGCCGACGGCAAGGGCCTGAACCCGCTGCTGCAGGACAACTGGATGGTGATCCATCCGCCGATCATGTTCGTGGGCTACGCGGCCGCGGCCGTGCCCTTCGCCTTCGCCGCGGCCGCGATGTGGCGGCGCGACTACAGCCGCTGGGCGGCGCGCGCCTTCCCCTGGGCGCTGGGCGGCTTCCTGGTGCTCGGCACCGCCATCCTGATGGGTGGCTACTGGGCCTACAAGACGCTGGGTTGGGGCGGCTTCTGGGGCTGGGACCCGGTGGAGAACGCCTCGCTCATCCCCTGGCTGCTGGGCACCGTTCTGATCCACGGCCTGCACATGGAGCGGGCCAAGGGGCGCTACCGCCGGGCCAACCTGCTCCTGGCCTGCCTGCTCTACATGTCGGTGCTCTACGGCACTTTCCTCACCCGCTCCGGGGTGCTCGCCGACTTCTCGGTGCACAGCTTCGTCGACCTCGGTATCTCCGGCTGGCTGGTCGCCTTGATGGCCTCCTTCGGCCTGATCTCCGTCACCCTGCTGGTGATGCGCTGGCGCAGTGTGCCCACCGCGCCCAACGAGGACCCGCTGCTGTCGCGCGGCAGCTTTTTGATGATGTCGACCATCGTCGTGCTGCTGGCCGCGATCGTGGTGGCGGTCGGCACCTCGGCGCCGCTCCTCACCCGCTTCGCCTCGAACCCCAGCCAGGCGAGCCCCACGTTCTACAACACGGTCAACTTCCCGCTCTCGCTGCTGATCGCCCTGCTGCTGTCCGCGGTGCCCTACCTCACCTGGCGCGAGAACGATGCCCGCGAGCTCGCGCGCCGGCTGCGCTGGCCGGCGGTGGTCGCCGTCCTGGTCACCACCGGCGCGGCGCTCTCCGCGGTACGCGACGTCTTCCACCTGCTGTTCGTGTTCCTCGCCACGCTGGCGCTGGCGAGCAACCTGGCGAAGACCGTGCAGCTCGCCCGCAACGGGGGGCTCAAGGCTGCCGGCGGCTACCTAGCGCACGTCGGGGTGGGGGTGATCCTGCTCGGCATCATGGCCTCGACCGGCTACGACGAGAGCACCAAGGTGACCCTCGAGCAGGGCAAGCCGACGGCGGTGGGCGACCTGAGCATGACCTTCCAGCGTTTCGTTCCGCGCGGCGAGCTGCCCGACGCCTGCGGCATGAAGGAGTGCATGGAGGTTGCCGTCGAGCGCGGCGGCGAGCGCTTCCTCGCCTACCCCAAGATCTTCGTCAACCAGCGCACCCGCCAGGCGATGCAGAACCCGGACATCAAGAACTACCTGGCGATGGACCTCTACATCTCGCCGCTGGAGTTCGAGCCCGGGGTGCCCGCCGGCGGCGACACGCGGGTGCGTCTGGCGCAGGGCGAGAGCATCGAGGTCGGCGACGCGACGGTGCGCTTCCTCGAGTTCGACCTGGGGCCCGACGGCGCCGACCAGGCGCGCCTGGCCGCGACCGGCGCCGCCACCGTGGCGGCGGCAGTGGAGGTGACGCGCGGCGGCAAGACCGAGCTGGCGCGGCCGATCCTGCAGCTCGTCCCCGGCCGCCGCTGGGAGGCGGTGCCGAGCGAGCTCCCGGGCGGTGGCAGCGTGACCTTGACCGCCCTGACCCCGGCCGAGGGCTCGGTGGTGCTCGCCCTCTCGGGCGTCGCCAGCAACACCGAGCCGATCCCCGCCAGGCTGGCCCTGGACGTGACCCGCAAGCCGCTCATCAACTTGGTCTGGGGCGGGCTCTACATCGTGCTCGCGGGCGGCGTGCTGGCCACCCTCCACCGCTTGAAGCAGGCGCTGCGGCTGGACCGGAACGAGGGTCCGGCCGCGCCCGCGCCGTAGCATCTTCCCCGTAGGGGCGGCCCTCGTGGCCGCCCTGCCGGAGGGCAGGCACGAGGCCTGCCCCTACAGGCTTATCGGATCGCCAATGCGAGGTCGCAGCTAGATCCCCACCGCCAGCCGGTCCGCCAGCACCGTGGGCAGGCCGGCGTCGAGGATGCGGCGCTGCGCCGCCTGCACCGGGTATTCCAGCCGGTGCCAGGTGACGGTGCGGGTGGCGTCGTCGTAGGTCATGTACCCGGCCCGCGCGTCGCGGTCGCGCGGCTGGCCGATCGAGCCGGGGTTCAAGAGGTAGCGCACTTTGGGGTCCAGGACCAGCTTGCCCTCGCCCTTCAGGGCCCTGACCTCCACTCCACGCCGCCCCACCGAGAACATCGACGGCACGTGGGTGTGGCCGAAGAAGGTGAGCTCCGGCGTGTGGGCGGAGAAGATCTCGTAGGCGTCGTAGTCGGTGAACACGTAGGCGTCCTCGTCGAGCGGCGAGCCATGGCAGATGGCGAGCCCCGGAGCGACCTCCCGCGGGCCGCGCGGCAGCTCCGCCACGTAGCGGAAGTTGTCGGGGGTCAGAGTGGAGGCCGCCCAGCGCGCCGCGGCCAGCGCCACGTGGTTGAAGTTCTCGCCCGGATCGATGCCGGTCACCACCTTGTCGTGGTTGCCGCGCACCACCACCGCCTGCGGGATCTGGCGCACCGCTTCGACCACCTCGTTGGGCGAGGCGCCGTAACCCACCAGGTCGCCGAGCACCAGCTTGACGTCGAAGACCTCGCCCTGCGTCGCCTCGAGCACGACCTCGAACGCCTCCCAGTTGGCGTGCATGTCGGACAGGATCAGGTAGCGCACGGCGTCTTTCCCAGGAGAGCCGCGAGCCGCGCCGCCGTGGTCTCGGCCGGCTCGCCGGCGGCGACCGGCAGCTCGAGGTCGGCCAGCGCGTAGAGCGGCAGACGTTCGCGCCACAGTGCCCGCGCCTGGTCCTCGCCGGCGAAGAGCGGCCGCGCGGCGCGCGCCTCCGGCGTCAGGCGCGCGACCAGCGCTTCGAAGGGCGGGTTCAGCCACACCGTGATCCCGTGCTCCTTCATCCACCCGCGGTTGGCACCAGAGGCCACCACGCCGCCTCCGGTCGCCACCACCAGCTCATCCCGCTCCGCCATGGCCTCGAGGGCCTCGGTTTCGCGCCTGCGGAAGGCTGCCTCGCCTTCGCGGCGGAAGAGGTCGGCGATGGTTTCGCCGGCCTGGCGCTCGACCTCGGAGTCGAGGTCGACGAAGGTGAGCCCCAGCCGGCCGGCGAGCAGCCGCCCGACCTCGCTCTTGCCGGAGCCCATGAAGCCGGTGAGGAAGATCCGCATCGTCGGCGCCACATCAGCCCCCGCCGGCCGCGGCCAGCAGGCGCGCGCAATTGTGACCGATGTCCGCCAGGCGCGTGGCGCCCCGGAACAGGGCACCGGCGACCGCCGCGCTGTCGGCGCCGGCGGCGAGCACCTGTGCCAGGTTGCTGGCGTCGATGCCGCCGATCGCCACCAGCGGCTTGGTGACGCGCCTCCTGGCCTCGACCACGCCCTCCAGGCCCACCACCGGGTCGGGCCGCGCTTTGGTCATGGTCGGGAACACCGGGCCGATCGCCACCACGTCCACCTCGAGGTCGGCCTCGGCCGCGGCGGCCTGGCCTTCGCCGTGGGTAGAGAGCCCGATCCAGGGCCCTTCGCCGACCACTCCGCGGGCCGCGGCGGGCGGCAGGTCGGGCTGGCCGAGGTGGAGGCCCGGCAGCTCGAAGAGCGCCGCCAGGTCGGCGCGGTCGTCGATCCAGAGGTCCACGCCGGAGCCCTCGAGGCGCCGGCAGCACTCTTCGACGGCGCGGTAGAGCTCGGCGTCAGACCGCCCGTCCTTGACGCGGAGCTGGAGGGTGCCGACGCCGGCGACGGCGATCACCTCCACGGCCTCGGGCAACGGCAGGGGGGAGAGGGCGCCGGCGTCCACGACGGCATAGACGGCCGAGAGACGCGGCTCGCGCCGCGGCATCAGCGCGGCCTTTCCGTGGCCTCGCGCTCGCGGGCGAGGAAGTCCTCCATGAACCGGGTGGTCAGATCCCCGGCCCGGAACTTCGGGTCGCGCATGATGCGCTGGTGCAGCGGGATGGAGGTCTTGATGCCCTCGACCACGAAGAGGTCGAGGGCGCGGCGCATGCGGTCGATGGCCTCCCGCCGCGTCGCGTCGTGCACGATGAGCTTGGCGACCAGCGAATCGTAGTGCGGTGGGATGACGTAGCCCTCGTAGGCGTGGGTGTCCACCCGGGTGCCGGGCCCGCCGGGCGGATGGAAGGTGGTGACCCTGCCGGGCGAGGGGGTGAAGCGCTCGGGGTCCTCGGCGTTGATGCGGCACTCGATGGCGTGGCCGCGCGGCGCCAGCGCGCTCGGGATGCCGAGCGGCTCGCCAGCCGCCACCGCGAGCTGCAGGCGCACCAGATCGACGCCCATCACCATCTCGGTGACCGGGTGCTCGACCTGGATGCGGGTGTTCATCTCCATGAAGTAGAACGAGCCGTCGCGGTCGAGCAGGAACTCGATGGTGCCGGCGTTGACGTAGCCCACGGCCGAGGCCAGCCGCGTCGCGGCCTCCCCCATGCGGCGCCGCAGCTCGGGGGTGAGCGCGGGCGACGGCGATTCCTCGATCAGCTTCTGGTGGCGGCGCTGGATCGAGCACTCGCGCTCGCCCAGGTGGATGACGTTGCCGTGGGTGTCGCCGAATACCTGGAACTCGATGTGGCGGGGCGCGGTCAGGTACCTCTCGAGGTAGATCGAGCCGTCGCCGAAGGCCTTCTCCGCCTCGGCGCGGGCGGTCGCGAACTGCGACTCCAGGGCGTCGGCGCTGTTCACGATGCGCATGCCGCGCCCGCCGCCTCCCGCCGCCGCCTTGAGGATCACCGGGTAGCCGATGCCGGCGACCATGCGCGCCGCCTCCGCGGCGTCGGCCAGCGGCTCCTTGCTCCCCGGCAGCACCGGCACTCCGGCCTCGGCAGCGGTCTGCCTGGCCTTGGCCTTGTCGCCCATCAGCCGGATGGTGTCCGGCCGCGGCCCGATCCAGGTCATGTTGCACTCGGCCACCACCTCGGCGAAGTGCGCGTTCTCGGCGAGGAAGCCGTAGCCGGGATGGACGGCGTCGGCGCGCGTGATCTCGGCGGCGGCGATCAGGCTGGGGATGTTGAGGTAGGAGGAGGGAGAGGGCGGCGGGCCGATGCACACCTCCTCGTCCGCGTAGACCACGTGCAGGCTGTCGCGGTCGGCGGTCGAATGCACGGCCACGGTGGCCAGCCCTAGCTCGCGGCAGGCCTGAATGATCCGCAGGGCGATCTCGCCGCGGTTGGCGATCAAGACCTTCTTGACCATGGGTGGGGGCCTGCTACGTCGGGCGGATGGCGAACAGGGGCTCGCCGAACTCCACCGGCTGCGCGTTCTGCGGGTAGATCTCCTGGATCACGCCGTCGACGTCGGACTCGATCTCGTTCATCAGCTTCATCGCCTCGACGATGCACAGCACCTGGCCCTTGGAAACTCGGCTGCCGACCTCGACAAAGGGATCGGAATCCGGGGCAGGGGCCCGGTAGAAGGTACCGACGATCGGCGAGTTGAGGATGTGGGTGCCGGGCGGCAGAGCCGGGGCCGCCTCCTCGGCCGCCGGTGCGGGGGTGGCGGGCGGGGGGGCAGCCGCGGTCACGCCCGCGAGCAGCACCGCGGGTGCGGGCGCCGCCGCGGCCGGTGCCGTGGCGGGCGGGCCCGCTGAGTCCGCCGCCGGACGCTGGCCCTCGATCCGCACGCGGAACCCCGACTTCTCGATCTCGAGACCGCTCAGGTTTCGCTTGGCGACGAGCTCGATGAGCTCGGTGATCTGCTCGAACGTGAACAATGCACTCTCCTCGAGACAGGGCCGCGGCCGCGAGGGGCCTGGGGCCTGCCGCAAGATCGCTTCAGACGAGCTCGGGCTCGAGAAGCAGCCGCGCCCGCCGCAGCTCGAACCGAGCCTGGCCGATGCTCGCTTCCCGATCCAGCACCAGAAGCAGATAGTAGCCTTGGCCGAGCGAGCTTACCACGAGGGTCATCCGGTCGGTGGTGATCGAGCACTGGCGAAAACGGCCATCGGCGAGCTCACTGTAGCTCGCCTGCATGGTCTTCACCTGGGCGATCATCTCGGCCGCCAGCACCTCGAGATCGAGGTTCGGGTTCGAGTTGATCGACTCCACGGGGATGCCGTCGCCGTCGACCAACGACAGCGCGACGGCCCCCTGGATGCGGTTGCCGATCCTGCTCAGGCGATCAAGGAACATTGCGCTCCGCCCCGGCACGCAGCGACGCGAGGTAGCGCTTGAGCACCACTACTTTGCGTGACACGGCCGTCTCCCCCGCCCCGGCTTCTCCCTCCTGGGCCTCGCTCTCCTCGGGCTCCTCGCTCCAGGGCTCGACCAAGGTCCCGGCGCGCGACAGCGCGGCGAGCCCGGCCTGCGCCTGCGCGTTGGCCGGATCTTGGCGCAGCACGGCGAGGAAGATCTCCTCCGCCTCCTGGTAGTGGCCTTGGCGCAGGTAGAGATCGCCCAGGGTCACGGTGGCGACGGGCTCCGCCTCGGCGAGCTCCTCGGTGCCGGTTCCCCACGCCGCTGCCTGCTCCGTGCCGGGCTCCTCTGCGCCGGGCTCCTCTGCGACAGTCTCGCCCGGCAAGCCTGGCTCCGCGACCGGCTGCTCCTCGGGCACCACCGACTCGGGCAGGGTGAAGATCCCTTCGGCCGCGAGGCGCTGGAGATGGCGGCGCCGATCCACGGCACGGAGCTCGGGGAACGGGTCTCGGCCGTCCACGGGCACGGCGGGCGCGGCAGTCGGCCGCGGCGCCTCCGGGGCGACGGATGGGGCCTCGGGCAGCAAGGGCTCGGGCGGCCAGAGCTCGGGCTCGGGGATCCGGTCGGTAGCCGGAGGCTCTGGAATCTCGGCGATCGCGGCGACCTCGGAGGTCGCCATCGCCGCCGCGGGCGCCAGCGGGGCCGCGTCGGTGAGCAGCAGGTCCTGGATGCGGTCGCGTAGCGCCTCGATCTCGGGATCGCCCGAGCTGAAGACGGCGTAGAGATCGAGCTGCCGGCGCGCCCGATGAGCCTCGCCCCGTCGCAGGTGGGCCTCGACCAGGAGCTTTCTTGCCACGAGCTGCGTGGCGTCGCGCTCCAGCACCGGCTCGAGAGCGGCGACCGACTCGGCCGTGCGGCCGAGATCGAGCAGGCAGCGGGCGCGGGCGACCTGGGCCGCGAGGTAGCTGGGGTTCTTGGCCAGGCCCGCCTCGAGCACCTTCAGGGCCTCGTCGGTCTGGCCCGTGCGGCGATGCTCCTCGGCGAGCTTCAGGAAGGCTTGGGAGGCGGGCCGCTCGGAGGCGGGGGCGGCGTCAGGCATGGGTGGCGCCCCATGCCTCGGGAATCAGGCCGGTGGTTCGAGAGGTCAGCAAGCACAAAACGGCGGCATTATACCAATGTCCTTGCAGGACAAGGGTTTCGGCTGAAGCGCGGCCAACAGGGTGCCGCGCTTCAGGGGCTGACGGTGACGATCTTGGTGATCGAGCTTTCGCCGATGCTGTTCCTGACGGTCAGGGTCACCGCGAAGTCGCAGCTCGTGGCCGCGCACTGGTAGCGATGGCTCGGGTTCTGGCTCTGAGAGGTGGAGCCGTCTCCGAAGTCCCAGTCCCAATCCGTGGGCCTGCCGGTGGACTGGTCGTCGAACGCCACTAGCAGGCCGCTGATGTCGGTGTCGAAGTCGGCGATCGGCGGCCGTTGGATCAGGATGGTGCTGGACTCGTTCTGGGTGCTGCCGCCGGAACCGCTGGCCTGCACGGTCACTTCGAATTGGTCGCCCGCGAAAGCGAGCAGGTCCGAGCTCGAGACCGTCAGGGTGTCGCTGCGCTGGCCCTGGTTGTCGGTGTTGCGAAAGGCGCCGCCCGAAGCGAGCGTCCCGATATCGGTCTGGAAGTTCACCGGCACGCCGCTGACCGGCTGCCCCTGGGAATCGCGGACCAGCGCCAGCAGCGTAATGGTGCCGCCAGTCTCGGGAATGCTCGAGGGAGTGGCCTGCAGGCTCACGGCGGCGGCGAGCCTGCCGACCTGCACCGTGACCTCGTTCGACTCGGACGGCCCCGAACGCGCGATGAGCTTCGCCTCGCCCGGGCGTCCGCCGCCGGTCAAGATCGCCGTGGCGACGCCGGCGTCGTCGGTCTCGACGGTCGTGGCGCTCAACTGCCCCAGGGTCGTCGAGAGCAGGACCTGCGTGCCGGGGTTGACCGGCGTGCCGTTTTCGCGCCGGGCACGGACGGTGATCGTGGAAGTGCCGTTGGCGGCGATCTCGGCCGGGCTGGCAGAAAGCGTGAGCACGGCGCCGGAGGGCGCCACCGGAGTCGCCTTGTCGCAGGCATAGACCAAGGGCAGCAGGGCCGTCGCAAGCAGCAAAATGCGGGGTGTTTTCATCTCAGGGCGAGTATACGGAGCGGGGCGGCCCCCCGTCTAGGAGACCGCCCCGAGGTGCGAGGCCGCGAGAGAGGAGAGCGCCGGCGCTACGAGCTCTCGCTCGGGTCGTTCGGCCCGGTGCACTGCGGGTCGAGCGCGTCGATGAAGGTGTCGCTGTCGTTGTCGAAGCCGTCGCTGCACTGCGGCACCGCGGGCGCCACGTCGCCGCGGCAGCTCTGGTCGGCCGGAATGAAGGTGAAGGCGCCGGTCGCGGTGTTCTCGCACTCGGTCAGCAGGTTGGAGACCGTGACGTCGACCGCGGTGCGCACGAAGCGCATGCCCTCCTGCGCGTCGCCGTTGTCGTTGCAGGCCTCCTCCTCGAAGTCGGGGATCACGGTGCTGACGGCGATCTGGGTGCCGGCCGCGTTGACCGAGATCACGGACGCGGCGGCGTCGCCGAACAGCACCCGGACCGGGGCCTCGAAGCCGCTGCCTGAAACCGTCACGTTCACCGAGCCGCCGCTCGCGCCGGTGGCGCTGGGCGGCGACACGCCGGTCACCACCAGCGACGGGACGCGGTAGCGGAAGTCGGCGATCGGCGGGCCTTCACCGCCGTTGGTGGTGTCGGAGGCACCGCTGTTGACGTTGATCACCTGGACCGGCCCGGTCACGTCGGAGCAGCCGGTGACCACCGGGATCGGAGCGCGGACGCGGATCTCCGAGCCGCTGACATTCAGGACCTGCGCCTGGATGCCGGCGAGGTTGACGGTCACCGGCGACTCGAAGCCCTGGCCGAAGATGGTCACCGTGGCCTGCGAGTCGAACACCACCTGGTCCGGCGACACCGAGGTGATGACCACGCCGGCGCCGTAGCGGAAGGCGCCCTGCGAGATGGTGGTGAAGCCGCTCGACAGGTTGCGCACCAGGATGTTGACGAGCTGGTTCTGGTTGCCCTGGCCGAAGCCGGTGGCGGACGGCGTGCGCACCACGATCTGGGTCGTGCTGGCGGACTCGACCGTGGCCTCGACGCCGCTGAAGGTGCCGGGCGTCAAGCCGAGGCCAAAGAGCACCTGCACCGGCGGCTGGAAGCCGGAGCCGGTGATGGTCACCCGGGTGCCGCCCTCGTTGACGCCGGAGGCCGGGGTGACCGAGTTCACCGTCGGCTGGCTGGTGGTTCCGCCGGGGGTGTAGATGAAGCCGCTGGTGAGCTGGTCGAGCTGCTGGTTGTCCTCGTTCAGATGGATGGTCACCACCACGTTCACCGGCCGCGTGGTGCCCGCGGGCACGGTCTCGGTCGAGGCCGGGGTCACCACCCGGATGCTGGTCGGGGTCACCGACAGCACCTGCGCCGCCACGCCGTCGAAGGTCACCCGCACCGGCTCGGCGAAGCCGCCGCCCTGGATGGTGACCACGTCACCGCCGTTCGGGGTGCCCTGGCTCGGCTGCACGAAGGAGATGAAGAAGGTGGCCTCGCCCTCGATCCGCACGTTGGCCTGGCCGATCGAGCCCTCGAGCCGCGCCTGCACCACGGCGGTGCCGGCGACCACCCCGGGGAAGAGCAGGGTCTGGGCGTTGCCGTTGACCAGGCTGAGCACGCCCGAGGTGATGCCGCTTCCCAGCGAGCCCAGGTCGCCGAGCGAGGTGCTGATCACCACGGTCGTGCCGTCGGCCGGCGGCTGGCCGTTGTCGCGGCGCCGCACCTGGATGGTGATCGTCGAGGCGTCGTCGGATCCCGCCGGAAGGGTGGCTGGATCGGCGACCACGCTGATCGTGAAGTTGTTGGTTCCGCCGCCGCCACCGCCGCCGGGCGGCGCTGGCTGCTGGGTCGGCTCCGAGGGCGAATCGGTCGAGCAGCCTGCCACGAGCGCCAGAACGCCCAGGCAGACCACCGCCAGCAGCGGGTTTCGGGTCACAAGGTGGGTCTTCATTGCTGCTCTCCCTCAAGTCCCTGCACGGGCCTGCTACGGCACGAACTCGACGACGAACGAGGCGGTGTTGGACTTCACGTTGTCACCGGCGAGCGTGCGGCCGAAGAACGTGACGTTGCAGTTGATGCGAATGGTGGTCTCCCCGGTCTCCTTGTCGAAACCGCCGTTGATGAACTGGAGATCGGAGAGCGGGACGGTGTCGAGCTGCTCCAGGATGAGGACCGGCAGGTTGTCGATGGTGTCGGTGCCACCTACCGGCACCGCCCCGAAGATGCCGCCGACGTGGGTGGGCGGGCGGCGGGTGCCGCGATCGGCGCGGGTGTAGACCACCTCGAAGGAGCGCAGCTCGATGTCCATCAGGTTGCTGGTCACGCCCGCCGGGTCCTTGGCGAAGTTGCTGAGCGTGAACTCCTCGACCTGCACCGCGGTGGTGCCGTTGACCGAGACCTGGAACGGCAGCCCGTCGAAGCCGGTGATCGTGAGGATGACGCCGCCTTCGCTCTTGTCGGTGCGATCGTTGCAGCTCGTCGCCATCGCGGCGAGGGCGATCAACCCCAGAGAGATGAGTGTCTTTCGCATGGTGCAGCTACCTCCGAACCTACAGGTTGACCACCCGCGGGGTGATGAAGATCAAGAGCTCTTCGTTCTCGTCGGTGCGGCGGCGGTTCTTGAAGATCTCACCGATGATCGGGATATTGGCGAGGCCGGGCACGCGGTCCTGGCCCTGGTCGCTGGTCACCTTGTAGATGCCGCCGATGACGGTGGTGCCGCCGTCGCGCACGATGACCCGGGTCCGCGCCTCCTTGGTGGCGATCGGCGCGTTGGTGGCGCCGGCGACGGCGAAGGCGAGCTGCGGCTCGCGCTTCCTGACCTCGAGCTCCATCAGCACCGTGCCCTCGGCGGTCACGTGCGGCGTCACCTGCAGCGCCAGCGTGGCCTTGACGAACTGGGTGGTGACGGTGTTGTTGGTGATGGTCTGGATCGGGATCTGCAAGCCGCTCTGGATCTCGGCCTCCTCGTTGTTGAGCACGGCGACCTTGGGCGCCGAGAGAATGCGGATCAGGCCTTCATTCTCCGCCGCCTGGAGAGCGATGTCCAGGTTGAAGCTGTTGAGGACGTTGCCCAGCGAGAGGTTGAGGAAGCCGTTCCTGGCGCCGGTGATGAGGTTGACGCCGCCCTGGCCCTCGATGTTGTTGGGGAACACCAGGCCGGTGGTGTTGCCGAAGCGGGCGCTCGCCTCGCCGCCGACCGACCACTGTACGCCGAGCGAGCGCGTGAAGCGCTTGGTGGTCTCGACGATCCGTGCCTCGATCATCACCTGCGGCTCGGGGGTGTCGAGCTCGTTGATCACCGCCGTCACGGTGTCCATGTACTCGGGCAGCTCTTTGATGATCAGCGAGTTGGTGCGGGTGTCGACCCACACGCTGCCGCGCTGCGAAAGGATGCCGCCGCGCACCGCGAGCAGGGCGGCGACTTCTCTCGCCGTGGCGTAGGAGAGCCGCCGCATGATGGTCTTCAGCGGCACCTGCAGCGCCTTGGCGGCGGCCAGCTCCTGCTGCTCCTTGGCCTCGTCCTTCAGCACCTTGATCGGTGCGATGCGCATCACCGTGCCTTCGAGCTCGTAGCCCAGGCGGTTGACGCGCAGGATCTGCTCCAGCGCCTGATCCCAGGGCACGTTGTTGAGCTCGACCGTCACCGCGCCCTTGACCTCCGGCTGGACGACGATCGACAGCCCCGAGATGGCGGCGAAGCTGCGCAGCGTCTCGACCAGATCGGCGTCGCGCAGGGTCATCGAGATGGTGTCGCCGGAGTAGGTGCGCTCCTGGCCGGAGACGGTCCGCGAGCCGAAGGTCTTGGTAGTGAAGGTGCGGTCCCCGGGGCCCTCGTCCACCGCCGGCGCCTCCTCCACGGCCCGGGCCGCGTAGGCGCCGAGGTCGTTGGTCGGCATCGGACGGCGCGGCGGAGGCTCCGCCGCGCGTGGCGCGGCGACCGGCGGCGGAGCGGCGGGCGCCGCGCGCACCACGGCGGGCGCCGGACGCGCGGGCGCGGCCTCGACCGGCGCCGGCTCCTCGGGGGCCGGTTCGGAGACTGGCACCGGGCGGCTCACCGGCCGTGGGCTCTCGACCACCGGGCTGGCGGATGCCGGGGAGCCGGGCTCGACGAAGCGCACGGTCAGCCCCGAGGCGGTGCGGTCGATCTCCGGCAGGGCCGGGCCGGTGAGGTCGAAAACCACGCGCGAAACCGGCTGCGGGAGGGGCTTGAACTGGGCGGTGCGCACCCGGCGGACCAATCCGCTGCCCACTGGCACGGTGGACGCCGGCGCGGCGTTGATCACGCCTTCGAGGTCGATGACGAAGCGCTCCGGGGCCTCGAGGCGGAAGGTCGAGTAGGAGAACTCGCCGTCGCCAGCCACCCTCACGGTGCCGTTGCCCAGCGCCTCGATCGCTTGCAGGCGGGTGGCGAGCGGGCCGGTTGGCGGCGGCGAGTGATGGGGGTTTTCCAGGGTCCCGAGATCGACGTGCGCGGGGCGCGGCTCGCTTCCGGCGGTGGGAGTGAGCGCCGTGGGCGCGGGCGCCGCGGGCTCCTCGGGCACCGGCTCGTAGGCCAGCGCGCGGCCGCTCTCGGCCGCCGGCTGGGCAACCGGGTTGAGCTCGAGGCGCAGCAGGTTGCCGTCGGCGACCAGCGAATGTTCGACCTCGCCGGTGGTCGCCACCGTGAGCCGGGTCAGGGGGCGGGCGGCATTGCTGTCGCTGTCGACGGCGATCGAGGCGACGAGGCCGCTGCCGGGCAGGCTGGACGGCACTCCGGCGCCGGGCTGGCTGTTCGGAAGCTCGACCACCAGCTTGCCGTCGTCCGTCCGGTAGCTGGTCCACACCAGGGGCCCGGAAGCGGAGAGGTCCACCCGCATGCCGGGTGCGCCCTCGGCCAGGTCGATCGACTGGATGGCGATGGGTGGCGGGGTCGCTGGGGCGACGGGAGTCGTCTCCCGTACCGGCGAAGGCGCCGCTGCGGTGGTTGCCACCGACCGGCTGCCGGAGGAGGAGCACGCCAGCGCGAGGAAGATACCCGTGGCCACCATCAGCGCGATCCAGCGCCGGTTGACGTTGCGTTCGGTTTTCACCAAGTCTCCCATGACACTCGCCTCTCTTTGCCGGCGCCAGGCTCGCTTCGAGCTAGGGGCTGAGGCTCTTGACCACCTCGCGGAACGGCTTCAGGGCTGTTGGGTCCTGAACGTTTTGCTTGAAGACGATCTCTCTGGCGTTGATCGCGACCACGTCACCGTCGAATAGCTGGTCGCCGACCTTGAGTAGGTAGCTCTTCTTCTCGGAGGAGTGCACCTGGGCGATGTAGCCGTTGCGGGTCCGGAAGATGCCCGCCAGGACCACCTCGTCGATCATCAAGCCGGGGATGCCCGGCGGCCGTGGCCCCTTGAACTTGGCTTCGGTGGCGGCGATCTTGAGCGATTTGAACGGATCGCGCCGGCCGCCCGGGTCGTAGCTGTAGCCGCGCCCCGACAGCAGGGCCTCCTCGCCTTCGAGGATCTCGTCGATGTCCTCGAGCGAGGGCAGCGGCGCCACTACGCCGCTCTCTTCGGTGGTGGTCTCCTCCGGCGCCGCAGTCTCCGCCGGCTGCTCCTGCGCCGCCCGGGGAAGGACTCCGAAGGCCACCGTGGCGACCACCGCCACGGTGAGCAGCAGGCTGCGGTAGCTCTCGCTCGCTCTACACATCGCCGGCCTTCCTTGCCGCTGCGCCCCGCTTCTTGGCGCCGCCCACTGCGCTGCCGATCTCACCCGCCGCTCCAGCGGCCGAGCGCCCCTGGGCGGCCTCCGCCTCGGCGCCCTCCTCCTCTTCGTTGTAGAAGAAGGTCTTGGCGATGAAGGCCGCCTGGATCGTCCGCGCGTCCGTCTGCTGCGGCATGGCGGTGATGGTCAGCTTGTCGATGTTCAAGATGCGCGGGAAACGGCCGATCTTGTCGAAGAACAGCGCCAGGTTGTGGTAGCTGCCCTCGAGCGCGATGTCGATTGGCCACTCGCTGTAGAACTCCTTCTTCTGCTCGTTGCCCTCGCGGAACACGTTGAGCGCGAAGTCGCCCTGCTCGGCGAGCGACCGCACCTTGCGCAGCAGCTCCTGGGTGTTGCGCTTGGCGGGCAGGATGCGCAGCAGCTTCTTGAGCTCGAACTCGAGGCGGCCCACCTCCTCGCGGAACTGCGGCAGGCTCTGGGCGGCGGCGCGCGCCTCGTCGCGCTTGTCCTCCAGCCGGCGCAGCTCGGCCTTCTGCCGCTTGATCGCCTGCTGCTTCGGCATGGCGAGCTGCCAGTAGCCGGCGCCGGCCAGGGCAGCGCCGAGGAAGGCGCCGAGCGCCAGCCCATACTGGGGTGACTTGCCGTCGAGGCTGATGCCGAAAAACGCCACTGCTGCCTCCGATCAGCGAGACGGCGAGGTCGACCCCGGCGCCGCCGGCGCCGGGCCGGGCGCTGGCGGCGCGCCCGGCTCACCACCCGCCGGGGGCGCCGCTGGCACGCCGCTCTCTTCCGACGGGTCGGCCTGCGTCACCGGCCGGTACCCGAACTGGAGAGAGAAGTTGTAGGTGTCTTCCTCGCGCGTGGTTTGCGTGCGCCGCGGCTCCTGGAACTCGGGCACCCGGTCGAGGTTCTCGATAAAGGCGGCGACGGCGTTGGTGCTGAAGGTCTCGCCGGTGATGCTCACCAGGTTGGAGGTCATGTCGAGCTTGGTCAGCCACAGCAGCTCGGGCAGGCCGCGCGACACCTCGTCGAGCACGCGCACCGGGCCGCGCTGGTTCGCCTTGAGCTCGGTGATGACCTGGATCTTGTGCTCGAGCTCGGCCTTCTTGGCCTTGAACTCGGCGACCTCCTCGATGATCGGGGCGAGCTCCTCGAGCTCCTCGTTGACCTCGGCGATCTGGTCGTTGGTCCTCGCGAGCTCGGAGTAGAGCAGCCACCAGTAGATCCCGAAGCCGGCGACCAGCAGCAGCAGCGCGCCGCCGAACATCCACTTGGCAAGGTCTTCGGAGCGGAACAGCTTGCCGCTCGTCGCCTTGGCGCGCCGCACCGCGGTCGGGCGCTTGCCCTCGGAAAGCAGGTTGATCTTGATCATGGGTGCCTAGTCCCCTACTTTGCGCACCGCCAAGCCGACCGACACCGCCAGCATGGGGGCGATCGACTGCAGCCACTCGCTCGCGAAGTCCCCCTCCCGGTAGCGAATGCGACGCAGGGGGTTCATCAGCTCGGTGGGAACCTGGAAGCGGTCGGAGAGCACCTGCTGGAGATTCGGGGTCAGGGCGCAGCCGCCGGAGAGCACCAGCTCGTCGACCGGGCCCTCGGAGGCGGTGGCCGAGAAGAAGTCGAAGGTCTTGCGGATCTCCTCGGCCATCTCGGCCGACACCGCGTCGAGCACCGGCTTGGCCTCGGAGAGGCCGTAGCGGTCGACGGACTCGCCCTTCTTCAGCGCCTCGGCCTGCTCGAAGGAGAGGTTGAACTCGCGCTGCAGCGCCTCGCTGAACTGGTTGCCGCCGAACGAGATGTCGCGCCAGAAGACGGTCGCGCCGCGGGCCAGGATGTTGATGTTCGTCACCCCGGCGCCCATGTTGATCAGCGCCACCGTCTTCAACAGGTCGAGGTCGTAGTTGATCTCGTAGGCGTTCTGCACCGCGAAGGCGTCGATGTCGACCAGCACCGGGGCCTTGCCCGTCTGGCTGATCACCGACACGTAGTCGTTGACCTTGTCGCGCTTGACCGCGACCAGCAGCACTTCCATGTTGTCGCGGCCGGGCTCGCCCTCGGACAGCACCACGTAGTCGAGGCGCACGTCCTGGATGTCGAAGGGGATGTACTGCTCGGCCTCCCACTGGATGGACTCGGCGAGCTCTTCCGGGGCCATCGCCGGGAGCTGGATCTTCTTGATGATCACCGAGTGGCCGGAGAGCGAGGTGCCGTAGTTGGTGGCCTTGACCTTGGTCTCGTCGTTGAGCTTGTGGATCGCATCGACGACCAGCGAAGAGTCCATGATCGAGCCGTCGACGATCGCCTCGGGCGACAGCGGCTCCACCCCCAAGCGCTGGAGGTGGAACTCGCCGGCCTTGCGCTCCTTGACCTCGACGAGCTTGATCGCCGAGCTGCCGATGTCCAGACCGACCAAGCCCTTGGCGCGTGAGAAGAGCACAGTAGGCCCCCAAAGTCCTGTGGTTACGCCAACTTACAGCGGGATACTTAAAGCTTGGCTCGAGGCTAACACCAAGAAATATGGGTGTCAAGAGGCAGATGCATCTATGGCCATATAGGCCCACGAGGCAAGTCCTTGAACCGACGAGCCTTGTTCTGTTACGATCCGCGCTCCTGCGCCGGGGCGAGCCATGCCTCGGCCTCCTTCAAGCACTCGTATCACGCACTCGTCGTCAACGCGCTAGGGAGCTCGAGGCCATGGCCAAGCAATGCGAGATCTGCGGCAAGGGCACCACGTTCGGCCGCAAGATCAGTCACGCCCACAACGTCACCAACCGCAAGATGGAGCCCAACCTCCAGCGCGTGAAGGCCGTCGTCGACGGCGCCCCGCGCCACATCCGGGTCTGCACCCGCTGCCAGCGCAGCGGCGCCGTCAAGAAGCCGCTGGTGCGCACCTGGACGCCGGAAGCCTCTCCGGCGACCTAGAGGCGCACAACGAAACCGTCGCGAGC
Source organism: Thermoanaerobaculia bacterium (assembly GCA_044869805.1). Classification (GTDB taxonomy): domain Bacteria; phylum Acidobacteriota; class Thermoanaerobaculia; order Multivoradales; family SZUA-115; genus CAWDVR01. The sequence continues at coordinate 24,476 of JBIOXV010000172.1, forward strand.
GGTCGATGCAGCAGGTTTCGGCCGCTAGGGCAGGGCCTCGGCCGAGGCCGTCGCATTCTTCCCCATCCGGCGATCCACCCGCAGCACGCCGGGCACCGCCTGGATCCCCCGCCGCAGCTTCTCGAGGTGCTTGAGGTCGCGCAGCTCGACCACCACCTGGATCTCGCCGCGGCCGGTCTCCAGGGTGTCGGCATCGATCTGGGTGATGTTGGTGTCGAGCTTGGCGATGGCATCGGTGAGCTTGGCGAGGATGCCGGGCCGGTCCTCGGTCTCGATCACCAGGCTGATGCGGTAGCGCTCCTCGGCGCTTTTCGCCCAGTCCACCTCGATCTCGCGCTCCGGATTGAACAGCAGGTTCTTGACGTTCGGGCAGTCGACCGAGTGCACGGAGATGCCGTGGCCACGGGTGACGTAGCCGACGATGCCCTCGCCGGGAAGCGGGTTGCAGCACTTGGCGAGATAGGCCAGCACGTCGCCGTGGCCCTTGACCTCGATCGGCCCGCCTCGCTGCGGCAGGATGCGGCTGACCACGCGCTGGAAGCGGCTCTCCTTGGCCGGCGGCTCGGCGAGCTGCTCGGCGGGCAATAGGCGGGCCAGCACCTGGCGCGGCTGCATGCGGCCGAAGCCGATGCGACTGAACAGGTCCTCGACCTTGGACAGGCCTTCCTCCACCAACAGCGCATCCAGCGCCGGGTTTTCGAGCAGCTTCTTGTAGCTCGCCCGGTAGCGGCGCGCCTCGCGCTCCAGCATGCGCTGCCCCAGCTCCATGGCGCGGTTCTTCTGCTGGGCGTTGAGCCACTGGCGGATCTTGGTCTTGGCGCGCGAGGTGGCGACCAGGTTCAGCCAGTCGCGGCTTGGGGCTCGGTTGGGGTTGGTGATCACCTCCACCATGTCGCCGTTGCCGAGCGGCGTGCGCAGCGGCACCAGCCGGCCGTTGACCCGGGCGCCGGCGCAGTGGTGGCCGATGTCGGTGTGCACGCGGTAGGCGAAATCGAGCGGCGTGGCGCCGCGCGGGAACGACATCACGTCGCCCTTGGGAGTGAAGACGTAGACCTCCTCGGGGTAGAGGTCGACCTTGAGCGAGGTGAGGAAGGTGCGGGGGTCCTGCACCTCCTTCTGCCACTCGAGGAGCTGGCGCAGCCAGAGGATGTTGCGGTCGGTCGACTCGGGGCCCCTGCCTTCCTTGTAGCGCCAGTGCGCGGCGATGCCTTCCTCGGCCACCAGGTCCATCTCGCGGGTGCGGATCTGCACTTCGAAAGGCTGGCCGGTGTCGCTGACCACCGTGGTGTGCAGCGACTGGTAGAGGTTGGGCTTCGCCATCGCAATGTAGTCCTTGAAGCGGCCCGGCACCGGCCGCCAGCTCTGGTGCACCACCCCCAACGCCGCGTAGGTGTCGCGCAGGTTGGGGGTGACGACGCGGAACGCCAGGTAGTCGTAGAGCTGCGAGATGTCGATCCCCTGGCGTAGCAGCTTGCGGTAGATCGAGTAGTAGCGCTTGACCCGCGAGCTGATCTCGGCCTCGATCCCGGCCTCCTCGAGCGCCGTCACCAGCCGCCGCCGCAGGCGCTCGATGGCATCGTGGCTGACCTTCATCTTCTCCTTGATCTTGGAGTGCAGCTCGGCGAACTGGTGCGGGTAGAGGTAGTAGAAGGCGAGGTCCTCGAGGTCGCCCTGCACCCGCGCCATCCCCAAGCGGTGGGCGATGGGGGCGTAGATCTCGAGCGTCTCGCGCGAGATGCGCCGCCGCTTCTCGGGCGGCAGGTGCTCGAGGGTGAGCAGGTTGTGCAGCCGGTCGGCGAGCTTGATGACGATCACCCGCAGGTCCTTGGCCGAGGCCAGGATCATCTTGCGGAAGGTCTCGGCCTGCACCTCGTCGCGCCGCACGTAGGCGTGGCGGCCGATCTTGGTCACCCCGTCGACCAGCTCGGCGATCTCCTCGCCGAAGCGCTCGCGGACCACCTCGCGGGTGGTGAGCGTGTCCTCCAGCACGTCGTGCAGCAGGCCGACGGCGACGCAGGTCTCGTCGAACTTGAGGTCGGCGAGCAGGTAGGCGACGGAGAGCGGGTGGGTGAAGAACGGCTCGCCGGAGCGGCGGAGCTGGTCCTTGTGCATCGCCTCCGAGAACTCGTAGACGGCGCGCAGGGCCTGGTGGTCGAACGGCCGCCCTTGGGCCTCCAACCGCTCGAGGACGTCCTCGAAGCGCACCCGCCCCCGCGCCTTGACGGGCGGGGGCGGCAGGTGATCCGTCTTCACATTCGGGAATTATAAGGGCGGCGTCAGGCCCGCTTGGCCGCGGCCCGCTCGTCGGTACGCAGCGCGCGCGCCTCGCGGCCGAAGAATTTCTCCCACAGCAGAGCGAAGGGGCTCGCGATGTAGATCGAGGAGTAGGTGCCGACGATCACGCCGACGAAGAGGATGAAGGCGAAGCCGCGCAGCACCTCGCCGCCCCACAGCATCAGCGCCAGGCAGGCGGTCATGGTGGTGCCGCCGGTGAGGATGGTCCGTGACAGCGTTTGGTTGAGGCTCAGGTTCATGGTGTCGACGAGCGGCGTGCGGCGCGAGCGCCGCATGTTCTCGCGCACGCGGTCGAACACCACCACCGTGTCGTTGACCGAGTAGCCGACCAGGGTGAGGAAGGCGGCGATGGTCGTCAGGTTGAACTCGAAGCCGAAGATGGCGAACAGGCCCACCGTCACCAGCACGTCGTGGACGGCCGCCATCAGGGCACCGACCCCGAAGCGCAGCTCGAAGCGGATCCAGATGTAGACCAGCATCCCGAGCAGCGAGGAGATCACCGCCAGGATACCCTTGCGGCGCAGCTCCGAGCCCACCTGCGGGCCCACGTTCTCGGTGGACCGCACCTCGAAGTCCGGGTGCTTGGCCTGCAAGGCCGCGACCAGCTCCTTGGCGCTTCCCTCCTCGCTTCCGGGGCGGGTGGGGGTGCGGATCAGGACCTCGTTCTCCTCCACCCGACCGATGCGCTGGATCTGGGCGTCGCCGAAGCCGGCCTGGCCCAGGACCGAGCGCAGCTCGTCGACCTGCGGCTGGCTCGGGAAGCGCAGCGTGAGCTGGGTGCCACCCGTGAAGTCGATGCCGAAGTTGAGCTTGCTGGCGCCGAAGATGGCCACCATACCGATGGCGATGACCACGAAGGAGATCACCACCCAGAACTTGCGGTAGCGCATGAAGTTGAAGTTGGTGGCCGGGAACCGCAGGCCCCAGATCGCCATCTTGCCCTCGCCCTTCTCGCGCCAGCGGGCCAGGGCGTCGAACAGCCAGCGGCTGAAGAAGACACCGGCGAAGAGCGTGGCCAGGATGCCGAGCGACAGCGTCACCGCGAAGCCCTTGACCGGCCCGGTGCCGAAGCTGAACAGGAAGAGGGCCGCCACCAGGGTGGTGATGTTGGAGTCCACGATCGAGGACAGCGCCTTGGTGAACCCGGCATCGATCGACGAGCGCACCGTGCGCCCGGCCTTGAGCTCCTCGCGAATGCGCTCGAAGACCAGCACGTTGGCGTCGAAGGCCATGCCGATGGTGAGCACGATGCCGGCGATGCCGGGCAGCGTGAGCACGGCGCCGGTGCTCCCCAGAGCGCCAAACAGGAGAACGACGTTGAGCGCCAGCGCCGCCACCGCGTTGAAGCCGGTCAGCGAGTAGACGGCGAACATGGCGACAATGGTCAGCACGGTGGCGATCACGCCGGCCTCGAGGCCGCGGCGGACGGAGTCGGCGCCCAGCGAGGCGCCCACGGTGCGCTCCTCTAGATACTGGATGCCGGCCGGCAAGGCTCCGGAGCGCAGCGTGGTCACCAGGTCCTCGACCTCTTGCAGGGTGCGGATGCCGGTGATCTGCCCGCGGTCGCTGATCCGCTCCTGAATGGTCGCCACGCTGCGCACCTTGCCATCCAGGATCACGGCCAGCTTGCGGCCCTTGCTCTCGTTGGTGACCTTGCTGAAGATCCGCGCCCCGTCCTGCGACAGCTCGAAGTGCACGGCCGGGCGCTGGTACTCGTCGGTGCCCACGCGGGCGGTGCGCAGGTCGCGGCCGGTGATCACCTGGCGCCTCTCCAGCGCCCAGAACCGCTCGTCAACCTGCTTGTCCTGGCTGTCGAAGACCGGCTCCGGAAGCACCTCCACGTTCTCCGGAGTCGTGCCTCCGAAGAGCGCCGCCAGGGCCTCGCGGCTGGGGGCCGGGTTGCCGCCGCCGGCGGCATCGACCAGCCGGAGCTCGAGGAAGGCCGTGCTCTTGATCAGGTTCTTGACGCGCTCGGGGTCCTCGACCCCGGGAAGCTGGACGATGATGCGCTCGCTGCCCGGCTGGCGGGCGATCTGGTGCTCGGCGACGCCGAAGGCATCGACGCGGTTGTTGATGGTCTGTAACGCCTGCTCGACCGCCTGGTTCTTGATCTCCACCCGATTGGCGTCGGTCATCGTGAAGACCAGCTTGTCGCCGCGGCGGCTCCTCTCCCAACGCGGGCTGTTGCCGGGCCCGTACTTGAAGAAGTCGTCGTAGATCTCCTCGATCACCGGGTCGCGGTCGGGGGGCACGCCGGCCGCCTCGAAGCTGGTGTCGCCGATCCGGCGCACCGTGATGCCGGTGACTCCCTTGTTCACCGCCTCGCGGCGCAGCAGCTCCATGTCCTTCTCGGTCTCGGCGCGCAGCGCGTCCTCGGACTTCACCTGCAGCACCAGGTGCATGCCGCCCTGGAGGTCGAGGCCGCGCTTGATCTTTTCCTTGGGCGGCAGGGAGTAGAGCAGTGCCACGGCCGTGATGGCCGCGATCAGCGCTCCCCGCCAGACGAGGCTCTTGTTCATGATGGGATGCCTTTCTACACGCTGAGCTTGTCGGCGTCCTTCTCGGCGCTGGCCTCGAGGCCGGAGACCGCCGCCTTGGACACCCGCACCCTGACGTTGTCGGCGATCTTCAGCAGCACCACCGGGCCGTCGACGCTCACCACCTCGCCGTAGAGGCCGCCGTTGGTGACCACCTTGTCGCCCTTCTTCAGGGCCTCGATCAGCCGCTGCAGGTCCTGCTGGCGCTTGCGCGCCGGCCGCAGCAGAAGGAAGTAGAAGATGAGGAAGATGACCAGAATGGGGGCCAGCGAGACCAGGAACTCGCCCGTCGAGGGCTGCGCCTGCGCCACCACCGGGATCGAGGCTCGGAAGATCGCGGAAAAGTCGATCACGTGCAGGCTCCTAGTGAATGTGCCGGGGCAGGGCGATCACTCTCTGGTGACGGCGAAACCCCGACAAAGGACGCGGTCTCGCCGGAGGTCCTTCTCGCGGCAGGTCCTTTGGTCAGGGAGTTCTCAAGGCGGGCGCCGCCAGATCGCTTAAGCGTCCAGACCGGATAGCGTGCCTGAGATCCGCCATGAAGTCAAGGTAATGGTGGAGGTTGTGGACCGTGGCGAGCACCGCTCCGGTGAGCTCGCCGGAGCGCACCAGATGGTGCAGGAAAGCGCGGGAGACGCGCCGGCAAACCGGGCAGCCGCAGGCCGGGTCCGGCGGCGCCGGATCGGCCGCGTGGCGGGCGTTCTTGATCTTGAGCAGCCCCGAGCGGGTGAACAGCACGCCGTGGCGTGCGTTCCTCGCCGGCAGCACGCAGTCGAAGAGGTCCACTCCCTGGCGCACGGCGTGGAGGATGTCGTCGGGGTAGCCGACGCCCATCAGGTAGCGGGGCCGCTCGGCGGGCAGCAGCGGCGCCGTCCACTCGACGGCACTGCGGCGATCGATCTCGCCCTCGCCCACCGAGACGCCGCCGATGGCGTAGCCGTCGAATTCGAGCTCGGAGAGCTCCGCCGCGGCGCGCTCGCGGAGCTCACGGAAGACGCTCCCCTGGACGATGCCGAAGAGCCCGCCCGGCGCGCCCGGCCAGGCCTCGCGGGCGCACCGCGCCCAGGCGAGGGTGCGGGCCCAGGAGGCGGCCGCCTCTGCCGCGCTGACCGGAAAGGGCGGGCACTCGTCGAGCACCATGGCGACGTCCACCCCCAGGCGGAGCTGGGACTGGACCACGCTCTCGGGGGTGAAGCGCAGCGGGCTGCCGTCGAGGTGGCTGCGGAAGGTCACCCCGCCGTCGTCGACCCGCCGCAGGCCGGCGAGGCTCCACACCTGGAAGCCGCCGCTGTCGGTCAAGATCGGGCGCTGCCAGCCGGCGAAGCTGTGCAGGCCGCCGAGGCTCTCGATGAGCTCGATGCCGGGGCGCAGCGACAGGTGATAGAGGTTGGCGAGCAGGATCTGCGCGCCCGCCTGCTCCAGAGCATCGGGCGAGATCCCCTTGACCGCGCCCAGCGTGGCGACCGGCATGAAGGCCGGGGTTTCGACCACGCCGTGCGGAGTCAGGAGGCGGCCGGCGCGCGCCAGGCCGTCGACCGTGAGGACCTCGAAGCGCAGGGTCACGATTCAGGCGCGTGCGGCGCTGGGGCTACGACGCTCGATCCAGATCCACCACCCTGACCTCGACCCCCGGCGGCAGCTTGAGCTCGAAGCGGTCCGGCGGCAGGTCGGCGTTGACCTCGAGGTTCTCGAAGAAGTACTCGGTGACCGCGCCGTCTCCGGACTCGTACTTGAGGTGCGTGGGGATGTAGCGCACCGGGTCGATCCACAGGGTGAGCGACTTCAGCCGCTTGGCGACCCGCGCGTAGCGCGGCGTCATCTCCAGCCGGTACGGGGTCTTGGCGTCCCCGGGAAAAGCGGCGCGCACGTCGAAGTACTCGAGCAGCGTGTCGAGCGAGCCGGTCGCCCCCAGGTACTTGAGCACCCGCTCGGAGTAACGGCCGATCCGCATCTCGTCGGCGCGCGCCAGGTCGCGGTACCAGGTGGTCATGGTCTTGCCGTGGATCAGCATGCTGATCGGCCGCGGGCTCTCGTACTCCCAGCGCACGCGGTCGGGCGCGGCGTAGGAGAAGACGCCGCGTGACTCTTCGGGAGCGACCAGGAACTCGCTCTCCTGCTTCTGGACGAAGCGCGCCTCGAGGGTCTTGACCTTGCCCTGCTCGAGCTTGACACGCTCGACCAGCGCGTCGAGCCGCTCGGTCGCCGAGAGGCTGGGGTCGCGGGGATCGGGCGGCGCGGCTGGGCCCGGGACGGCGAGCGCCACCGGGGATGCGAGGGCGAGGGCCGCCACCGCGGCAAGGGTCTGCTCGAGGAACGGGATTCGCATAGTCGCGCTAGACAGCACAGCCCGTGCCAGGTGGGCAGCGGGCAAACTCACGAATCGTAGCATGCGCCCAGCCGGTGCCGGGCGATCCGCCGCCCTCAGAAGCCGAAGCCGTCGGCGGCGAGATCCTGCGCAATCGCCTGCAGCAGGGCCTCGCGCCGGTGGTTGATGTAGAAGTGGTCGCCGGGGAACATGCGCAGGCTGAAGGGACTGCTGCTGTAGACCCGCCAGGCTTCGAGGTGGGCGCGGGAGATCTCGGGGTCGGCGAGACCGCCCCAGGCCGAGAGCGGGAAGGCCAGGGGCGCCTCCGGCGCCACTTGGTAGGACTCGACCATCTCGAAGTCGGCGCGCAAGGTGGGCAGCAACATCTTCATCAGCTCGGGGTGTTGCAGGGCCTCCTCGGGCGTGCCGTTGAGCTCGCGCAGGCGGGCGAGGAACTCCTCCTCCGGCAGGCCGGTCATCGGTTCCTTGTCGTCCGGCAGGTGGGGAGCGCGGCGCGCCGAGGCGAACAGGCGCCGCGGCTGCGGCCCGCCCTCGCGGCGCAGCCAGCGCGCCAGCTCGAAGGCGACGAGCGCTCCCAACGAGTGACCGAAGAGGGCGAAGGGCCGGTCGAGGAGCGGCAAGAGCGCCGGCCCGGCGCCGGCCACCGCCTCGGCGACGCTCTCGCAGGGTGCCTCGCGGAAGCGGCTCGCCCTGCCCGGCAGCTCGACGGCGAAGACCTCGATGCCGGCGGGAAGCAGCTCCGACCACCCGCGGTAGATGCCGGAGGCGCCGCCGGCATAGGGAAAGCAGAACAGCCGCCAACGCGCCTCCGCGGTGGCGTGGCCTGCCGACTTGGGAGGCAGCGGGACGATCCAGGGACTGCGGCTGCTCGAGGGCATGGCGGGTTGCGGGACGCGCCGGAGTTTTAACCGAAACGCGCCGCGGGCGCCAGCGGCCGCCACCACCACCGCGGACGTTGACAGTGCCGGGGGTGGGTGCTAGCTTGCCGCCCTTCGGCCGGCGCGGCGGACGCGGCGAGCTTGTGGAGCTCTTGGACATGCCTGATCTGGGATCGAAGCACGAGTGCCCCAACTGCGGGATCAAGTTCTACGACCTCGGCAAGCCCGAGCCGATCTGCCCCAAGTGCGGCGCCAACGTCAAGCACCTCGCTCCCAGCGAGCCTGCGAGCGCCTCGCAAGCGGCCCGCCGCCGCCGCAAGGCGGAGCTCGCCGCCGAGGATGAGGTCACCGAGGCGGAGGATGCGCCGGGTGCCGACGCCGGCGAGCCCATCCTCGACGCCGACGAAGACGAGGAGATCGCCGGCGAGGAGGAAGCCGATCTCGTCGACCTCGAGGACTGACGCCGGGCGGGTGCCTTTCGCGCTCGGCCTGGGCGCCAACCTCGGACCTGCCGAACAGACTCTGCGCCACGCCATCCATTGCCTGGAGCGGGCGCTGGGGCCGCTCACCGTCGGCGGCCTGTACCGCACCCTCCCCCACTCTTCCATCCCGCAGCCGCCGTTCCTCAACACCGCCGTCGCCGGCGCCACGCGCTTGGCGCCCGAGGAGATCCTCGCCTTGGGCCAGGAGCTCGAGCGCCAGGCCGGCCGCCTGCCGGGCCCGCGCCACGGGCCGCGCCCGCTCGACGTGGACCTCCTGGTCTACGGCGATCGGGTGCTCGCGGGCCCGCACCTCAACGTTCCCCATCCGCGCCTGCGCCAACGGCGCTTCGTGCTCGCGCCGCTGGCCGACGCGGCGCCCGAGCTCGCGGTGCCGCCCGACGGCGCGCGGGTGGTGGAGCTGCTGGCCGCGGTCGGGCAGGAGCGGGAAGTGGAGCGCCTGCCGTGGGCTATCATGCCCGTGCCCGACTCGGACCGGCCGCCGTGAGCTCGACCAGCTATCTGCCGCTCTTCCCGCTGCCCAACGTGGTGCATTTTCCGGGCACCGATCTGAAGCTCCACGTCTTCGAGCCGCGCTACCGCAAGCTGGTGCGCGACCTGCTCGAGGTGGCGCCCGAGAGCCGCTTCGTCGGCATGGTGCTGATGAAGCCGGGGGCCAGCAAGCTGGGCGTGCCGGAGGTGTTCCCGGGCGGCACCGCGGGCCTGCTGGTCGACGTCGAGCTGCTCGCGGACGGCCGCTCCAACATCCTGCTGCACGGCGACTTCCGTTTCGAGATCGAGCGCGAGGTCGACGCCAACCCCTACCGGCGGGCCCTGGTGCGGCAGCTCGCCGAGCCACAGCTCGCCGAGGACGACGCCGGCATCCTGACCGTGCGCCGCGGCCTGCTCGAGCTGGTCGGCGCCCTGGCGGCGGAGATCGGCGACGCCTTCCCGTTGCGGCAAGAGCACTTCGGCGACGCCGCCGAGACGCTGCCCTTCGAGCTGCTGGTCAACCGCATCGCGGCGGAGATCGACCTGCCGGCGATGACCAAGATCCAGCTCTTGAACGACGCCCTGCCGGAGCGCGCCGTCAGCCTGCTCGACATCCTGCGCAACCGCCGGCAGGTGCTGGACGTGCTCCGCCCGTTCCGCCATCTGGCCACCGACAGCGAGCTCAATTGAGCGTCCTTTCGCTGCGCGACCCGGTGCACGGCTTCATCCGTGCCGACGAGCTCGAGGCGGCGCTCATCGCCAGCGCGCCGGTGCAGCGGCTGCGCTTCATCCACCAGCTCGGCCTCTCGCACCTGGTCTTCCCCGGCGCCGAGCACAGCCGCTTCTCGCACGCGGTGGGCGCCATGGCGCTCGCCGGGCGGGTCTACGACCAGCTCGCGGCCAAGGGAGGCGGCCTGCTGCCGGACGACCGCCGGGCGCCGGAGCGCCGGCTGGTGCGGGCGGCGGCCCTGCTGCACGACATCGGCCACGCGCCCTACAGCCACTCGGCCGAGGAGCTGTTCGAGGAGGAGATCGACCACGAGGAGATGACCCGTCGCCTGCTCGCCCTGCCCGAGGTGGAAAGCGCCTTTCGCAGTCACGGCCAGGGCCTGACGCCGGAGCACGTGCTCGCGCTGCTGGCCGGCGGCGAAGGGCCGACCGGCAGCCTGCTGGCGCAGATCGTTTCCGGCGAGCTCGACGTCGACAAGATGGACTACTTGCTGCGCGACAGCCTGTACTGCGGCGTGCGCTACGGCAACTACGACCTCGAGCGCCTGCTCGACACCATCGCGCCCCTGGCCGACGCCGAGGCCGGCCGCTGGGGGGTGGGGGTCGAGGAGGGCGGCGTGCACGCTCTCGAGGCGCTGGTGATGGCGCGCTACTACATGTTCACCCAGGTCTACTTCAACCTCACCAGCAAGGCGCTCGAGCTGCACTTGAACGAGTGGCTGCTGGCCGAGAACCGCCGTTGGCCGGCCGATCCGCGGGCCTTCCTCGCCGAGGACGACGTCTCGGTGCTGACCGCGATGCGGCGCTCGCCGAGCGTGCACGCGGCGGCAGTGGTGGAGCGCCGCCACTACCCGCTCGCCTACCAGACGCGGGAACACCTGTCGGCGGCCGACAACTCGCGCTTCCGCGCCCTGATCGCCGAGCTCTCGGCGGAGCTCGGCGCGGGCAGCCTGCTGATCTCGCACTCCTCGAAGGACTCGCACCGGCTGGGCAAGGCGCGGGTCCTGGTGCGGCGCCTCGACGGCGCGCTCGAGCCCATGGAACGCGCCAGCCACTTCATCGGCCACCTGCGGCGCATCGACCGCTTCCGGGTCTACACGCCGCCGGCGCTGGTCGACCAGGTGGCGGCGGCGATCAAGGAGCGCTGGGAGTAGGGGCGGCCCTCGTGGCCGCCCGTCCGAGGGCAGGCACAAGGCCTGCCCCTACAGGGCCAGCAGGTGGCGCCCTCGCCCGGCGCCGGCGTGGTGGGGAACCCTCAACCCCAAGGCCACCACTTCTTCCAGCCGCGCGCCTCCCCCTTGCGCAGCAGCTTCTCCATCTCGTGGCGCTGCCCCGCCGCCGCGGGATCGTCGGCCAGGTTGTAGAGCTCGTCCGGGTCGGCCTGGTGGTCGTAGAGCTCGGCGCGCTCGCGGCTGCCCCACTCGGTGTACCGGAAGCGCTCGGTGCGCACCGTCCTCGCCAGCTCGTCCTCGCCGTCGCCGATCGAGAGCACGGTGTAGGCCGGGCGTTCCCAGGCCGCGGCCGGCTGGCGCAGCAGGGGCAGCAGGCTCTTGCCCTCGAGCCCCTCCGGCAGCGGCAGCCCGGCCAGCTCGGACAGCGTCGGGTAGAGGTCGAGGAGCTCGACCGGCCGCGGGCAACGCGCGCCGGCGGCGATGCCCGGCCCGGTCACCATCAGCGGCACCCGCACCGCCGGCTCGTAGAGCGCCCCCTTGCCCCACAGGCCGCCGTGCTCGCCGAGCAGGAAGCCGTGGTCGGAGGTCAGCACCACCACCGTGCTCTCCGCCAGGCCCAGCTTGTCCAGCGCCTCGAGCACCAGCCCGACCTGCGAGTCGACGTAGGACACCGAGGCGTAGTACGAGGCGATCACCCGGCGCTGCTCGTCGGGCGTCATCGACGGGAAGCTCGCTCGGGTGTGCACGGCGCGCGGCGGCACCGGGGGCGCGCCGGGCGGCGGCGCGATCGGCAGCTCGATCGACTCCGGCGGGTAGAGGGCGAAGAACTTCTCCGGCGCCTCGAAGGGCAGGTGCGGCCGGTGGAAGCCCAGGGCCATGAAGAACGGCTCCTCGCGGCGCTGCGAGCGCTTGAGCCAGCGCACGGCCTCCTCGGCCACGTGGTGGTCGCGGAGGTTCAACCTCGCCTCGGCGCCCTCGACCACGATGGGTGAGAGCAGGCGGTTCTCGCCCTCGCCGTCGTCAGCCGCCGGGTCCTCGTGGCGCTGCGGCGCCGCCCGGCCCTCCTCCCCGGCTCGCGCGGAGGCTCTGGCATTCGGCTCGTCCCGGGCGCTCGGCTCGCGCTTGGCGCCGGCCTGGGACGCCTCACCCAGCTTGAGCTTGGCGAGCGGCCGGTTGAGCTTGCCGACCACATCCCACTCGATGGCGCCCTCGAAGGCGACGCCGTGCAGGATCTTGCCGGCGCGCATGGTCCAGTAGCCATGCTGCCGGAAATGGGTCGGCAGCGAGACGTTCTCCGCCAAGGCACGGGCGGGAGGCGTGCGCATGGAGAGCACGCCGAGGGTCTGCGGCCGGCGTCCCGCCAGGAACGAGGTCCGCGAGGGATTGCACAGCGGGTACTGGCAGTAGGCGCGCTCGAAGACCACGCCGCGAGCGGCCAGGCGGTCGACGCTCGGTGTCGAAACCCGCGCGTTGCCGTAGGCGCCGAGCGCGGTGTTGAGGTCGTCGACGACCATCAGCAGCACGTTGGGCCGCGGCCCGGCGGGCGCCGGCGCGGAGGCCATCTCGCCGCGGCAACCCGAGAGCAGACCACCCAGGGACAGGCAGCCCAGCAGCACCAGGGCCGCGAGCGGACCGACACGACAAGCCTTCACTCGGGCCTCTTTCATTCGTCAACCCCCAGACTAGCCCGCACAGCGGAACCCCAGGCTGTTGAGGCCACTGTCCGGCGTCGCCTGGCTGCGCGCCGCCACGCGGTAGCCCGTGCAGTAGTTCTCGCTGCACAGGAACGAGCCGCCGCGGATCGACCGCGCCTCGCCGGTGGCCGGGCCTCGCGGGTCGTCGCGCGGGCTCTCGGCGTAGTAGCCGGGGTCGTACCAGTCGGCCGTCCATTCCCAGACGTTGCCGGTCATGTCGTAGAGCCCGAGGCCGTTGGGCGGGAAGCTCTCGACCGGGGCGCGGCTCACGAATCCGTCCTCCCCCTCGTCCCCGAGCGGGAAGCTGCCCTGGTAGACGTTGGTGTGGTGCCTGCCCTCGGCCAGCAGCTCGTCGCCCCAGCCGTAGGCCCTGCCCTCCAGCCCGCCGCGCGCCGCGAGCTCGAACTCGGCCTCGGTGGGCAGGCGGCCGCCGCGCCAGCGGCAGAAGGCGACGGCGTCGTTCCAGGAGACCTGCGTCACCGGCTCTCTCTCCTGCGCTCGCCGCCCAGGCCCCTCCGGCTCCCTCCAGCTCGCACCGTCGACCTTCGTCCACTCGCCACGCTGTGCATCGAAGGCGCCCGACCAGCCGAAGCCCTCGGCCTCGGTCCGGTAGCCGGTAGCCTCGACGAAGCGGGCGAACTCGCCGACCGTGACCTCGTGGCGGTCGATGGCGAAGGGCTGCAAGCGGACCTCGTGCACCGGGCCTTCGTAGGGAAAGCCTTGGTCCGTGCCCATGTGGAACGAGCCGCCTGCGATGCGCACCATGGATGCGGTGGCCAGGGATCCCCCGGCGGCCGGCGGCGCCGGGGCGCCGCAGGAGCAGGCGAGCAGCGCAGCGGTCAGCAGGGCGACGGCAGGGCAGCGGCAGCTCATCGCAGCAAGTCCCGGAGCGCCGCTTCGAGGTCGGGGAAGCGGAACGAGAAGCCGAGCTCTGCGAGGCGTCTGGGTACGGCCCGCTGGCTGACCAGCAGGGCGTCGGCCATCTCGCCCAGCGCCAGCCGCACGGCGAAGGACGGGGCGGGCAGGAGGCTCGGGCGCCGCAGCACCCGGCCCAGGGTGCGCGCCAGCTCGCGCGCGGTGACGGGCCGGGGTGCGGTCAGGTTGAAGGGGCCGCTCGCGGTCTCGTGCGCGAGCAGGAAGCGGATGGCGGCAACGTGGTCGGCGACGTGGATCCAGGGCCGCCAGGCATCGGCGCCGCCCACCGTTCCGCCGGCGAAGAGGCGGAACGGCAGCGCCAGCCGGGGCAGCGCGCCACCCTCCCGCGCCAGCACCATGGCGGTGCGCAGCACGGCGCGCCGCACGCCAAGCGCCTCGACGTCGGCCGTCACCGCCTCCCAGTCGCGGCAGACCTCGGCCAGGAACCCCGACCCCAGGGGCGAGCCCTCGTCGAGCTCGCGGGCGCCGCCGTCGCCGTAGCAGCCTACCCCCGAAGCCTGCAGCAGCACCCGCGGCTTCTCCTCCGCCTGCTCCACGGCGGCGAGCACCGCCTCGCCGGAGCGCACGCGGCTGTCGTAGATGCGGCGCTTGCGAGCCGCCGTCCAGCGGCCGGCGCCGATGTTCTCGCCCGCCAGGTGGACGATCGCCGCGCCGGCCACCAGGTGGCCCCAGCCGGTGGCGGTCTTGGCGTCCCAGCCCACGGCCCGCACCCCCGGCGGCAGGGCCCCGGCGGCCGACGGGTCGCGGGTCAGCACCACGACTTCGTGGCCGCCGGCCGCGAGCTCGCGCCGCAGGTGGCTGCCGATCAGGCCGGTGCCGCCGGTGATGAGAACGCGCATCGAAGAGTTAGAGCGCTGAACGAGGCCACGAGACAAACCGTCGCGAGCGGGTGGCTCATACCACTGCCAGTTCCTCTTCGAGCTGCTGCCTGCGCTCCAGGTCCGCGTAGTAGCCGCCGCGGGCCACCAGCTCGCCGTGGGTGCCGCGCTCGACGATCCGCCCCTGCTCGAGCACCACGATCTGGTCCGCCGACTTGACGGTGGACACGCGGTGCGAGACCAGGAACACCGTGCGGCCGGCGAAGATGCGCCGCAGGTTGGCGAGGATCTTCTCCTCGGTATGGGTGTCGACCGCCGACAGGCAGTCGTCGAGCAGCAGAATACGCGGCCGGCGCAGCAGGGCGCGGGCCAGCGCCACGCGCTGCTTCTGGCCGCCGGAGAGCGTGATCCCCCGCTCCCCCACCATGGTCTCGAGGCCGCGCGGGAAGCCGGCCAAGTCCTCGTCGAGGCCGGCGAGCAGCGCCGCCTCGAGCACCTGCTCGTCGCTCGCCTCCGGCACGCCGAGGGCGATGTTGTCGCGCACCGTGGCCGAGAACAGGAAGGTCTCCTGCGGCACCATGCCGATCGCGGCGCGCAAGGTGGCGAGCGGAAGCTGGCGCACGTCGATGCCGTCCACCGCCAGGGTGGCGGGCGGCGGGTCGATCAGCCGCGGGACGAGCGACAGCAGCGTGCTCTTGCCCGAGCCGGTGCGGCCGACGATCGCCACCGTGCTGCCGGCCGGCGCGTCGAGGTCGAGCCCCAAGAGCACCGGCGCTCCCTCGCCGTAGGCGAAGTCGAGCTCCCGGAAGCGCACCGCGCCGCGAATGGTGTGGCCGGCGAAGGCCTCGCTGCCGGCCAAGTCGGCGATCGCCGGCTCGATCTCCATCACCTCGCGGATGCGGCCCAGCGAAGCCGTGCCGCGCTCGACCAGGTTCGAGACCCAGCCGACGGCGATCATCGGCCACACCATGCGGCCGAGGAAGAAGTTGAAGGTCACGAACTCGCCGACGCTGATCGCGCCCTGGCGCACCAGCAGGCCGCCATAGCCGAGCACCACCACGTAGCCCAGGCCGATCAGCCCTTCGAGCGCCGGCATGAAGGCGGCGTTCCAGCGGATAAGGCTGCGGTTGGCCTCGACGTTGGCGCGGTTGGCGCGGTCGAAGCTCGCCTCCTCGAAGCGCTCGCGGGCATAGGCGCGCACCACTCGCACCCCGGCCAGGTGCTCCTGCACCCGTGCCGAGAGCGAGGAGAACCGCTCCTGCACGGTGGTGAAGAGCTGGTGGATGCGGGTGCCGAACCCGCGCGTGGCCACCGCCGTGAGCGGCATGGTGGCGAGCGCCGCCAGCGCCAGCAGGGGGTGGATTCGCAGCATGAAGAACAGCGACCCGAGGCCGGTGAACAACGTGTTGCCGGCGTACATGATCGCCGGCCCGCAGATCATGCGCACCGCCGAGAGATCGTTGGTGGCGCGCGCCATCAGGTCGCCGGTCTGGCGGTTCTGGAAGAAGGACAACGGCTGCTTCTCGAGGTGGGCGAAAAAGCGGGTGATCATGTCGCGCTCGATCGAACGGCTCATGGTCACCAGGATCATGCGCTGCAGGTAGGTGAACAGGCCGCGCACCGCCGCCACCCCGATCAGCAGGCCGGCGTAGAGCAGGATCGTGCGACTCGAGAGCTCGGCGGTGAGCGCGTCCACGGCGCGGCCGAGCAGGATCGGCGAGGCGAGCCCCACCACCGAGGCGGCGAGGATCGCCGCCATGCCCGCGGTGAGCGATCCCCGATAGCGGCGGAAGTAGGGAAGGAGGTAAGAGAGCTTCTTCATAGGCGAGCCCCGGCGAGACGAGCGCAAAGGATACTACGGTGCCCGGAGTCACCCCGGCACTACAATCGCCGCCGATGCCGGACCCGAGCCGTACCGCGCCGCGTGCGCAGGAGCCCGTCGAGCTGGTGCTGGTCGGCGCCGGCCACTCGCACGTGCAGGTGCTGCGCTCCTTCGCCATGGAGCCCCCTTCCGGCGCACGGGTCACGCTGGTCGTCGACACGCCGCTCGCCGTCTACTCGGGCATGGTGCCGGGCTTCGTGGCCGGCCAGTATCGGGCCGCGGAGCTCGAGATCGACGCCGTGCCGCTGGCGCGGCGGGCCGGCGCGAGGGTGATCCTGGCGCGCTGCTCGGGGATCGACCCGGTGGCGCGGCGCATCGAGCTCGAGGGACGGCCCGCGATCCCCTACGACCTGGCCTCGCTCGACGTCGGCTCCACCGTTGCCGGCCTAGAGCTGCCCGGCGTCGCGGCCCGCGCCATCCCCACGCGGCCGATCGGCCGCTTCGTGGGCCGGGTGGCCGCGGTGGAGGAGGCGGCGCGGGCCGCGTTCCGGTCGCGGGCGCCCTTTCGGGTGGTGATAGTGGGCGGCGGCGCCGGCGGCGTGGAGCTCGCTGCCACCATCCGCACCCGGCTGGAGAGCGGGCCGCGCGAGGAAGGCAGCCGCCTGGAGGTCTTCCTGGTCGACGGCGATGCGCGCCTGCTCCCCGGCTATCCCGAGCGCCTGGCGCGCCGCGTCGAGCGGGCGCTCGCGCGGCGAGGTGTCCAGCTCCTCACCGGCCGCACGGTGCTCGCGGCCGAGGACGGCGCGGTCCTCCTCGACGACGGCTCGCGCCTGCCTTGCGACGCGCTCCTCTGGGTGACCGGAGCGGCCAGCTTTCCCCTCTTCCAGCCCTCGGGCCTCGCCACCGACTCGCGGGGTTTCGTGCTCACCCGGCCGACGCTGCAGGTGATCGGCCACGACGACCTGTTCGCGGCCGGCGACTGCTCCACGCTTGCCGACTACCCCGCCACCCGCAAGGCCGGTGTGTACGCTGTGCGCCAGGGCCCGGTGCTGACCCGCAACCTGCGCGCCGTCCTGGCCGGCGGCCCGGGCGCGCCGCTCGAGCGCTATCGCCCGCAGACCGATTTCCTGACCCTCCTCAACCTGGGGGACGGCACCGCCGTGGGCGCCAAGTGGGGCCTCTCCTTCGAGGGCCGCTGGATGATGCGGTGGAAGGACTGGATCGACCGCCGCTTCATGCGCCGCTTCCAGATGCTGGCACCCGACGGGGCGCCCGGGCCGGCGCTGGCCACCATGCCGCCGATGGAGGGCGCCATGGAGCCGGTGTGCGGCGGCTGCGCCGCGAAGCTCTCACAGGACGCCCTGGCGCGCGCCCTCGGACGCCTCGGAGCGTCGCCGGCCGCGCCCGAGGTGGTGCTCGGTCTCGCCGAGGCCGACGACGCCGCGGCCTTTCGCACCCCGGGCGGCGAGCTGCTGGTGGCGAGCGTCGACTCCTTCCGCGCCTTCACCGACGACCCCTACCTGGTCGGCCGGGTGGCGGCGGCCAACGCCGTCTCCGACCTCGAGGCCAAGGGAGTGGCGCCGCGCTGGGCCCTGGCCCTGGTGGCGCTGCCGCTCGCGGCCGGCGAGCGCGAGGCCGAGGAGACGCTCCTCCAGGTGCTCGCCGGCGCGCGCGCCGCCTTCGACCCGCTGGGCGTGCGCCTGGTGGGCGGCCACACCAGCCGCGCCACCGAGCTGCAGGTGGGCTTCAGCGTGCAGGGGATCGCGGCCTCGGAAGGCGAGCTGCTGCGCCGGCACGGCCGGCTCGAGGCCGGCCAGGCCCTGGTCCTCACCCGGCCCCTCGGCACCGGCGTGCTCCTCCACGCCGACATGGCCGGTCGGGCGCGCGGGCCGTGGCTCACGGCCGCCCTCGCCTCGATGCTCACCGGCAACGGCACCGCGGCCGGGGTCGCCCGCGAGGCGGGGGCCACGGCCTCGACCGACGTCACCGGCTTCGGCCTCGCCGGCCACTTGGTGGCGATGCTCGCCGGGAGCGGCCTCGCTGCCCGCCTGGAGCTCGCCTCGCTGCCCGCCCTGCCCGGCGCCCTCGAGCTCCTGGCCCGCGGCGAGCGCAGCACCTTTCACGACGAGAACGCCCGCCTGCGCCGCGCCCTGGCCATCCCCGCGGCCGCGGCCGGCGACCCGCGCCTCGAGCTGCTGTTCGATCCCCAGACCGCCGGCGGGCTGTTGCTGGCGCTGCCGGCCGCGGCGGCGCCGGAAGCGGTCTCCCGCCTGCGCGCCGCAGGCTGTCTCCAGGCGGCCGTGATCGGCGACATCACGCCGGGCAGGGCCGACGGCGCCGTGGCAGAGGTCATCGTCGCGTCCGTGGCTCGGTCCCCTGCTTCCTGATCTCTCGCCGCCTCAGTCTCCGCGCAGTGCCTCGAGAGGGCTCGAGCCCGCCGCCTGCCGCGCCGGGAGGAGGCTCGCCAGCAGGGCCACGGCGGCGACCAGAAGCGCCACCGCGGCGAGCGTCGGGGCGTCGGTGGGGCTGATCCCGTAGAGCAGAGCCGCGAGCGCGCGGCTGGTGGCCACGGCCAGGGCGAGCCCGGCGCCGATGCCGGCCAGAGCGAGGCCCATCCCCTGGCGCAGCACGAGGCGCAGGATGTCGCCGCGGGCTGCTCCCACCGCCATGCGGACGCCGATCTCCCGCCGGCGCTGGCCGGCGGTATAGAGCATGAGGCCGTAGATCCCGAGCGCCGCGAGCCCCAAGCCGATGAAGCCGAGGACGGAGAACAGGACCGCCGCCATGCGAGGCAGGAAAAGGGTGAGCCCGAGGGTGTCCTCGAGAGTCTCGAGGCGGGCGAGCGCTACCTGGGCATCGACCTCGTGGATCGCCGTGCGCAGACCGCCGAGCGCCGCCCGCGCCTCGCCATGAGTCCTTGCCACGAGCGTCTCCGAGCCGGTGGTGATCTCGCCGCTCTCGCCCAGATCGCTCCATCGGCCCTGGTCCAGGGCACGCCAGAGAAACGGTCGGGGAGCCTCGCCGAGGGTGCGGTACTTGCCGTCCCGCACCACGCCCACCACCTCGTAGATAGCGCCGTAGGGTGCGCCCCCATCGGCCATCCGCAGCCGCTGCCCCAGCGCCTCTCCCTGCGGCCAGAAGCGTGCCGCGAAGCTCTGGTTGACCACCGCCACGAGAGGTGCGCCCTCACGGTCGCCGGCCTCGAAGCCACGCCCGCGAAGCACCGGGGTGCGCAGGGTCTCGAAGTAACCGGGGCTCACCAGGGCGCTGTCCACGGCGGGCCACGCTCCGGCCGGCGGCTCGTCCGGCACCGCCGCTACGCGGTCGTAGCGGATCTCGACGGTGAGCGGCAAGTGGCTCGCCAGAGCCACGGACTCGATGCCGGGAAGCGAACGCACCCCCTCCGTGAGGCGCGCGAAGAAGTCCTCGGTTTCGGCGCGCGAGAAACCCTGCAGGCGGGGGGCGACGGTGGCGACGACGACCCCCGAGGGCTCGAAGCCGGGGTCCACGCGATGCGCGTTGGCGAGGCTGCGCGCCGCCAGCCCGGCGTCTACCAGGAGCACCAGCGACAGCCCCACCTGCGCCACCACCAGCAGGCCGCCGAGCCGGCGCTGGACACGGCCGCCGGCGCTCGCCCCGCTGCGCAGCATGGTCGCGAGGTCGCCGCGGGCTGCCGTCCAGGAAGGCGCCAGGCCAAAGAGGAGGGTCGACAGGATCGAGGCAGCCAGGGTGAAGAGCAGGACCCGCCCGTCCAGAGCGAGATCGAGCGCGAGGTCCACCGGCACCGGCAAGCGGAGCGCGGTGAAGGCGCGGTTCGAGGTCCAGGCCAGGCCCAGCCCGAGGCCACCGCCGAGGATCGCCAGCAGCAGGCTCTCGGCCAGGAGCTGGCGCGCCACGGCTGCCGTGCCGGCACCCAGGGCCCGGCGGGTGGCGATCTCGCGCCGCCGCGACAGAGCGCGGGCCAGGACGAGGTTGGCGACGTTGGTGCTGGCGATCAGCAGCACCAGGCCGATCACCCCCATGACGACGCTCGAGGCGGCGCCCAGCCTGGCGTCGACGCCGGGCAGGATGCGCACCCGGCTGGCCGGCACGGCCAGGAGCCCGCCTGCCGAACCGGGCGGCTGCTCGCCGATACGCGGCGCGAGGGCCGCGAGCTCGCCCGTGACCTCCGCCCAGGTCACGCCCGGCTCCCGCCGGCCCATCGCCCACAGCCAGCGGAGCTGGCGGCCGCCTCGCGGCGCACGCCCGGCGCCGGCGAGGTCGAGCCGTACCCAGACCTCGGGCGCCGCTGCCCGCGCGAGGCCGAAGAACCCGGGAGGAGCGACGCCGACCACCGTGTGGACCTTGCCGTTGAGGCGGACAGTCTGGCCCAGGACCCGCGGATCGGCGCCGAACCGCCGCCTCCAGGCGAGGTAGCTCAGCACCGCCTCGTCCCCAGGAGCGCTCTCCGCCGCGCCGGCCGCCGACTCGGCACCGAAGAAACGGCCCAGGGCAGGCTCCAGCCCGAGCGTCGAGAAGTAGCCGGCGGTGGCCCGCACGCCGAGGACGAGCCGGCTCTCCTCGCCGCGCTCCAGGGCCATGGGCGCATAGCAGTAGGCGAAGAGGGCGCCGAGCCCCCGCACCGCGCCGCCGAGGTCCAGATACTCGGCCGTCGACAGCGGCGACGCGGCCATGAGCTCGCCCGGCGACGCGGTGTAGATCGCCACCAGCTCCTCCGGTGCCACCACCGGCAGCGGCCGGAAGAGCGTGGCGTTGACCAGACTGAAGACCGCGGCGTTGAGCCCGATGCCGAGCGCCAGGATGGCCACCGCCGCCGCGGCAAAGCCAGGGCTCGCACGGAGCTGGCGGACGGCGCAGCGCAGGTCGTGTGCGAGGAGGGTCATCGCGGATGCGCCCCCGCGGCAGGGGCAGTGGCCTGAGCTCAGCGCGCCCTCAGGCGAGGGCGTGGAAGACCTTCTGCACGTCGTCGTCCTGCTCCAGCCGGTCGACCAGCTTCAGCACCTCGGTCGCCTTGTCCTCGGGCAGCTCGACGGGAGTCTGCGGGACGTACTCGGACTCCGCCGAGAGCGGCGTGATGCCGCGGTCCTCGAGGCCCTTCTGCAGATGGCCGAAGTCGGCGAAGGCACAGCGCAGCACGAGCTGCGGCTCGCCCTTTTCGCCCGTCGACTCGCCCAGCTCCTCGAGCCCGTGGTCGATCAGCTCGAGCTCCAGCTCCTCGGCGTCGAGGCCGGCCGGGTTCAAGCGGAAGGCTCCCATGCGCTTGAACAGGAAGCTCACGCTGCCGCTGTTGCCGAGGTTGCCGTTCCCCTTGTTGAAGTGCATCCGCAGGTTGGAGACGGTGCGCGTCGGGTTGTCGGTGGCGGTCTCGACCAGGATGGGAACGCCGTGGGGGCCGTAGCCCTCGTAGAGGACCTCCTGGTAGTTCTCCGCTTCCTTGCCCGCGGCGCGCTTGATCGCCGCCTCGACCTTGTCTTTCGGCATGTTGACGGCGCGCGCGTTCTGCACCACGCGCCGCAGCATGGGGTTCGCGGCCGGGTCAGGGCCGCCCGCCTTGACGGCGATGGTGATGTCCTTGCCGATCCTGGCGAACTGCTTCGCCATGCGGTCCCAGCGGGCGAACATCACGTGCTTGCGGGTTTCGAAGATACGTCCCATGGTCTGTCCGCGGAGATGGAGGTCCAGGAAGTCCAGAGTGGAGCCGCCCGGGAGCGCCGGGCTGCGGTTTGAAGGCGACGGGCCTTTGTTGCGGGCCGAATCTAGCTTGAGGGCGGAGGTGGAGTAAAGGGTTCGCCCTCGGCGCCCAGCTCCCGCCGCCGGGCCTCGGCCGGCAGCTCGGCGAGGCGACGCACCCGGGCGAAGAAGCGACCGAGGTCGCCGGCCTCGCTCGAGAGCAGGGCCTCGAAGCCGGGCACCAGCTCGTGATAAGCGCTGAACGAGGCGAGCCGAGCGTTGTTGAGGCCGCTCTCGAACCATCCCGCGTACGGCGATCTGCCCCACTCCGCGGCCTTCCGCAGGTGCTCCGCCCTGAGCTCGGCCAGCACCTCCGCCTTGCGGCGGCGTTTCCAGTCGTCGGCTTCGGCCGCGGCGTAGACGGCGGCCAGCCGCAGTCGCGCCCCCGCCACCAGGCGGGCGACCTCGGCCTCGTGGGACCGCCCGGCACGGTAGGCCGCGACCTCTTCGCCCCGCCCCCGGGCGGCGAGCCAGCGCTCCACCCCCGCCTGCTCCACGGCGGTGGCGAAGGACTCGTTGAAGGCGGTGTCGTCGCGCACGTAGACCACCTGGTGCGCGAGCTCGTGGAAGAGCAGGCCGGCGAGGTCGGCATCGGGCAGGGCGAGGAAGGTGTTGAGCACCGGGTCGTCGAGCCAGCCCAGAGTCGAGAAGGCTGCCACGCCGCCGATATCCACGTCGTGGCCCTGATCGCGCCAGCGCGCCGCGAAGCGCTCGGCCGCCTGGCGCGAGAAGTAGCCGCGGTAGGTCACGCAGCCGGCGATGGGGAAGCACCACTGCCGCGGCTCGAGCGCCAGCTCCGGCGCCACCACCACCGTCCAGGTCGAGTAGGGTCGGCCGAGGTCGGCGTAGGAACGGTAGCTGCCGTTGTCCGGCAGCGCCAGCGCCTCGACCGCGAACTCCCGCATCTCCTGCACCACCTGGAGCCGGCCGCGCAGCTCGGCGTCGACGGCGGGGTCGGCGAGCAGGCGCGCGATCGAGCGCCGCTTGCAGACGATCTCCAGGCCGCCTCGCACCGCCTGCGCGTAGTAGCCCACGCTGCTGCAGGCGCCGGCCAGGCCGAGGCAGGCGGCGACCACCAGGACGCGGGCGAAGCGTCGGCGCACGTGGCCGACTCTATCCGCAGCGGGCCTACCAACACGGCCGGGACAAGCCCGGCCGCTTCGTCCGGAAGGGGCACGGCTCCGGGGTAGCGGCCGGACCTGTGCCGGCCTTCCTGCACCTCCAGGCCGGCCTTCAGTCAGGCCGGAACAGCTCCGCGGGTGCGTGGACCAACCCGGCGGCGCTCGTCCCCGGATGGCTCGCCAGGTATTCCTCGACCAGCCGGAAGCCCAGCGCGTAGCCGGTCCAGCGCGGCAGGGCCGGGTCGGTGCCGAAGAACCAGGCGCCGAAGTCGAAGGTCGTGGAGTCGAAGAGCGGCCGCGCCTGGGCCATGTAGTGCGGGATCGAGGCTTCGGAGAGGGCGCTGGACCACGGCGGGATCGGTGCGCCCAGGAGCTCCACCGCGAAATGGTCCGCCATTCCCTCGGAGATCATGGCCTCGAGCAGCGTCACCCCGTAGCCCGGGCCTCGCCAACGCGCTGCATGGTGCAGCTCGTGGGCGGCGAGCGGCGGCAGGCGATCGGGCAGCACCTGGGCCAGCGCCGGGAAGGCTGGGTCGGCCACGATCTCGATGGTGAAGGCATTGGGCGTGTAACCGCCGAGACCGTAGCCGGGGATGGAGCGCGCCCGGTCCGGCGACACCAGGAAGGTGACGCCCCCGACCGGGATCGCCCTCGCGGCGGTCTCGAAGGTGGAGATCAGAAGACCCCGGATCGCCGGCTCGACCGCCGCGAGCTGGCCGTTGGGGTCGACGACGACGATCGAGCTAGAGCCCGGCGGGTCGCCTGGCTCGGAGGGCGAGCGGCGGTCGCAGGCCGCGGCGGCGAGCCAGACGCCGGTGATCCAAAGGGCGGCGAGCGAGGCGAAGGCGGGAGCGCGGCGCTGCATACGGGCCCTCCTTCGGAAAAACGGCGGTCGATCTGGTAAGCGACGCTTGCAAGTCCTCTGCCGCCGGGTGCTAGCCTGCGCTCCTACTCATGCCCCCCTACCCATGCGTCTCGAGAAGGAGCTCCCGATGAAGGCGCCAGCCGCCGCCCGGCTCATCGCCGCGGCCTGCTTCCTCTGTTCTTCGGCCCTCGCCGCCGACGGCCCCCCGGCCGCCGCCGCCACTGCGCCGCCGCGCACTCTGCGGCTCGACTACGTACACGCGGGCAACGCCGGCGAGGAGCGTTTCGCGCTTGAGCGCGTGGTGCTCGAGCCGCTCGCCTGGCCGGGCAATCCCCGCCGGCCGTTCGACGACACCAACCTCGGCCCCTATCGCTTCGAGGTGATCGACGGCGAGACTGGCCGCCCTCTCTACTCGCGCGGCTTCGCCTCGATCTTCGGCGAGTGGCAGACCACGGCCGAGGCCAAGGAGCTGTGGCGGGCGTTCTCCGAGTCGGTGCGCTTCCCGGCGCCCGAGAAGCCGGTGCGGATGATCCTCAAGAAGCGCGATGCCGGCCAGGCCTTCGTCGAGGTGGCGAGCTTCGCGATCGATCCCGCGAGCCCGTTCATCGACCGCTCGGCGCCGCCGGCCCCGGGGCCGGTGCTCGAGATCCAGAAGAGCGGCGACCCGGCCGGCAAGGTGGACCTGCTGCTGCTCGGCGACGGCTACACGACGGCCGAGCAGGGCAAGTTCGAGCGCGACGCCCGCCGCCTGGCCGAGGTGCTGTTCTCGCACTCTCCGTTCAAGGAGCACCGCGGCGACTTCAACGTCTGGGCGCTGGCGCCGGCCGCGGCCGAGAGCGGCGTCTCGCGCCCCTCGACCGGCGTCCACCTGCGCTCGCCGCTCGGCGCCACCTACGACGCCTTCGGCTCCGAGCGCTACGTGCTCTCCTTCGACAACCGCGCCTTCCGCGACGTCGCCGCCTTCGCGCCCCACGACTTCGTGGAGATCCTGGTCAACGGCGCCACCTACGGCGGCGGCGGCATCTTCCAGCTCTACGGCACGGTGGCGGCCGACAGCGCCTGGGCGCCCTACATCTTCGTGCACGAGTTCGGGCACCACTTCGCCGCCCTGGCGGACGAGTACTACACCTCGCCCGTGGCCTACGAGCCGAAGGGGGACACGGCGCGCGTCGAGCCCTGGGAGAAGAACGTCACGGCCGACCCCCGGGCCGCGAAGTGGAGCGATCTCGCGAGCCCCGGCGTGCCGCTCGCCACGCCGTGGCGGAAGGCCGAGTTCGAGGCCTTCCAGCGCGACGTCCAGGCCCGGCGCCGGGCGATCCGCGCCGCGCGCCGGCCGGAGGCCGAGATGGACGCCCTGTTCCGCGAGGAGCAGGCCCACGCCACCCGCCTGCTGGGCAGCGACGAGCACTCCGGCAAGGTGGGCGCCTTCGAAGGCGCCTCCTACGAGGCGCAGGGCCTCTACCGGCCGCAGGAGGACTGCACCATGTTCACCCGCGACGAGGTGGGCTTCTGCGCCGTGTGCCGGCGGGCGATCGAAGAGGTGATCGACCTGTACACGAAGTAGGGCACGGGGCCACGCCTACAGCCTTCGGGCCGGCCGTCGGCCTCGACGCGCAGGTAGAGCTGGTGCAGCATCTCGACCACTCGCTCGAAGCGCCGCTGGGCCTCGCCGTGGGTGTCACGGGTCAGGCCGGCGAACTGTCGCGCCTGGAGGCTCCGCCCGCGACCGAGCACCTCGAGCGCCAGGTCGACGTAGCGAGCGGCGTAGAGGTTGCCCGGCAGGTCGGCGACTTCCTCCTCGGCTAGGCGGCGGGCGAGCTCCGAGATATCGGTGGCCGAGAGCGCCAGCACCCGTGCCTCGGCTCCGTCCGCCGGCGAGGCCTGCGCCGTGGCCCGGCCCGCCTCCAGGCGCAGCAGCCAGCCTCCCTCGCCCTGCTCCGGCCGTTCGGCTTCCTCGAGGAGCTGCAGCACCACGGTCTCGCCCGCCAGGCGGCCGTCGGCGACCTTCGCTAGCCCCTCGGCGAGGCTGGCGGCACGCTCACCCTCGGCGCCGGCGCCCGCGACGGCCGCGAGGACCTCCTCCGCCAGCTCGCGGAGGGCCGCCGATTGGCGACCGCCGGCGAGCTGGAACACCTGCTTCTCGACGCCGTCGAGGCGCAGCTTGACCCTGCAGACGAGCTCCAGTGCCAGGGACGGCTCGCCGGGAGCCGGGTCGTCCCGGCCGCCGTAGCGCTCGGCGAGGGAGGCGAAGCCTTGCTGGCGGAAGGCCTCCAGCAGCAGGCGGATCTCACCGCGCTCGAGAGTGAGCTGGCGTTCCTGGTCCCAGATGGCGACGCCGCTGCCAAACACAGTGACCGAGCGCATGCCGGCCTCGCCACCGCACTCCACTTCGATCTCGAGCTCGTCCCAGGACTGTTTCGACAGGGCCTGCTCGAGCGCCCGACTCAGCGGCTCGTCCACCGCCGGCGGCAGGGCCGTCGGGGAGGTCAGCGCCAAGGGGCGCAGGCGGTCGCCGCAGGCTGCCAGTAGACAGAGGGCCAAGGCAAAGGCGAGCGCCGTCCCACGGGTTCTGTTCATCCTCGCTCCGAGCCGAGTGGGTCCCGTTTGTACCACGGCCGCCTGCCGGCACACGGGCTGTCCCGGCGACGGTGGCAGCCGGCACTCTTAGGACAGGTAATCTTCCGCCATTTTCGCCGGGATCGGCGGGCATCGCCGGCTTGCGATCGCCCGGGCGCCCCGACGAGCTTAAGTCAAGGAGGCCGTGATGAGCTCAGTCCCGAACGGAGCCCGCCTCGCTGTGGCCCTCGCGCTCGTCGGAGCGCTGCCGGCCGTCCCCGCCCTCGCGGCGTCGCCCGACCATCCCGAGGTCAGCTTCGCCGTGCGGCACGACGTCTCACCGCCGCTCGCCCAGCAGCCGATCCGCCGCCCGCGGGCCGGCCAGCCCGATCGGCAGATCCCCCTGCGCGTGCCGCTGGACTTGGCGGCCCGGTATCACCCCACCCCGCCCGCCGCGGACCCGCTGCTCGCGGTGAGCGAGACCTTCGCGGTCGCCACACCCTCTCCGATCCTCACTTTCGAGGGCCTGTCGGACGACGACAACGCCGCCGTCACCGGCGGCCGGATCGTGCCGCCGGACACCCAGGGCGACGTGGGCCTCACCCAGTACCTCCAGGCGATCAACCTGATCCTCGCCGTCTACAACAAGGCGACCGGGGCCCGCACCTTCGGCCCGGTGACGGTCGCCTCGCTGTGGGCCGGCTTCGGGGGCGAATGCGAAACCAACAACGACGGCGATCCCATCGTGCTGTACGACGACGCGGCCGACCGTTGGCTGGTGAGCCAGTTCGCGATCGCCGCCGACGGCCACCAGTGCATCGCCATCTCCACCACCAACAACCCCGCCGGCTCCTATTTCCGCTACGACTTCGTGGTCAGCCCCGACGCCTTCAACGACTATCCCAAGCTCGGCGTCTGGCCGGACGGCTACTACATGAGCGCCAACGAGTTCGAGACCAACTTCACCGGCGCCATCGCGGTGGCCTTCGAGCGCAGCAGGATGCTGCTCGGCCAGCCCGCTCAGATGGTGAAGTTCGGGCCTCTCGCCTGTGGCAGCGAGTGCTTCTTTTCCCTCCAGCCCTCTCACTTCGAGGGCGGCACGGCGCCGCCGGCCGGCGCGCCCAACACCTTCGTGATGGCCTTCGACGACGAAACCTGGGGAACCGGCTCCAACCCGGACGGCTACCGGATCTGGGACTTCACCGTCAACTGGACGAGCCCGGGCAGCTCTAGCTTCATCGTCCGTCCACAGGTCAACGCTCCCGAGTTCGACGCCAACCTGTGCAACTTCTCGCGGAACTGCATCCGCCAGCCCTCGCCAGGCGAGCGCCTGGACCCGCTGGGTCAGTTCACTATGTTCCGGGCTCAGTACCGAAACTTCGGCACCAGCGAGCGGATCGTCCTCAACCACACGGTGGACGTGGGCAGCAACCGCGCCGGGGTGCGCTGGACCGAGCTGCGCGACAACGGCAGCGGCTGGGTGCTGCACCAGACCGGGACCGTCGCACCCGGCTCCGATTCACGCTGGGTGGGCTCGATCGCCATGGACGGTGACGGCAACATCGCGCTCGGCTACAGCGTCTCGAGCCAGACCGTCAGGCCCTCGATCCGCTACGCCACGCGCTCGG
Organism: Thermoanaerobaculia bacterium; assembly: GCA_044869805.1. Lineage (GTDB taxonomy): Bacteria > Acidobacteriota > Thermoanaerobaculia > Multivoradales > SZUA-115 > CAWDVR01. Next base: position 52,554 of record JBIOXV010000172.1, read on the forward strand.
CGGGAGACCCCTTGGGCACCATGGGCGCGGAGGTGACGCTGCAGGCCGGGGCGGGCGTACAGCGCCAGTCCTTCAACCGCTGGGGCGACTACTCGACGATGAGCGTCGACCCGGCGGACGACTGCACCTTCTGGTACACGCAGGAGTACTACGCCAACAACGGCAGCTTCGACTTCAAGACGCGGATCGGCTCGTTCAAGGTGCCGGGCTGTAGCTGAGCCCGGCCGATTCCAGCTTCGCCGCCTCCTCCCGCACCACCTGGTCCGCGGTCAGGCTGGTGCGGGAACTCTTGATGACCGAGAGCTGGTCCAGTAGCCAGGGCGCCGGATCGGCGCCCGTGGCGCGGGCCGTCCTGGCGACGGCCGCGGCCGCGGCCTTGAGGCAGTTCCTGGGCTCGATGCGATCGAGCTCGTCCCAGAACCAGCCGCAGGAAGAGAACATGCGGTGCCTGAGGCGCTGCGCCTCGAGGAGATCGCCCAGGCGCGTGACCTCGATGCGCTTGAGCGCGCGCTTCGCAAAGGCGGCCGCCAGCTTGGGCAAGGTCCGCCGGCCGAGTGCCAAGTCGATCGCGGCCAGCAACAGGCCGTGCGGGTCGTCCACCAGCTCGCCGGCGGCCTGCTGGTAGGCGCGATCGAGATCGACCGCCAAGGCGTTGAGCGCGGCGCGCAGCGGCGCCTTCCAGTGCGCCTGCGGGGTGCAGTGGCAGAGGTCGCTCCAGCGCGCCACGCCATGGTGACAGCTCCAGGAGCTGGGCTCGACCACCTCCATCGACTGGCGCGGCGGGTGCGCGTCGAGGAAGCGGGCGAGGTTGGTGACCTCGAAGCCAGCACGCGACGCGGAGCTCCTCAGCAGGCGGCGCAGGAAGAGCTGGCGGTCCTTCTGATGGTGGCCGTAGAGCTCGCCGTCGGTGGCGATGAGCAGCAGCCGGTCCTCGCCCTCGGGCTCGAGCCGGGCGCCCAGGGGCTTGAGCTGCTCGCGGGCGAAGCGGTCGGCGTTGGTGGTGGCGCTGGGGTCGAAGGAGATGCGGCCCGAGAGGCTGCGCACGAAGAAGAAGGCGGCGAGGCGCCGGCCCTGGGGAAGCTCCACCCAGTAGGGCCGCGTGGGGTCGAGGGTCTGGGTCTTCGCCTGCCAGGGGGCGAGGACCGTGAATTCGATCCCTTGCTCGGCCGCCACCGCCAGCGTCTCGCGGTCGGCCGCCGTCTCCGGCAGCCACAGGCCGCGGGGCTTCCGACCGAAGCGCCGCTCGAAGTCGGCAACTCCCCAGGCGATCTCGAGCTCCTTCTCGGCCCGGGTGGCGAGCGGCAGGATGGTGTGGTGGTAGCTCTGGGCGAGCGCTCCGCCGGTGCCCGAGCGGCCGGCTCCAGATCGCCGGGCGCTCGCCTTGTCGGCGGCGACGATCTTCTTGTGCACGGCGGGGGCCGCGCGCGCCATCCAGGCGAGCAGAGTGGGGCCGAAGTCGAAGGACAGCAGCTCGTAGTTGCCGGCCTCGGCGTTCGGCCGGTAGCACTCGGCGGTGATCTTCTCGTTGAAGTTGGGATAGGGATCGGCGCCGGGCTCTTCCGGGATCTCGCCGCTCGCCGGGTCGTCGCGCGGAGGTTGGTAGAAGTGGCCGTGGACGGCGAGGAAGGTCACGCCGCCCGTACCTTGACTCGCTCCCCCACCAGCTCGAGCAGGCGCTTGAGCTCGTCGTAATCCGGGTAGCGCAGCCGCACCCAGGCGTTGGCCATGTAGCCCGCCTCCACCGGCTGGGTACGCGAGCCCACCGGTGGAAAGTGATAGTCGATGATCCACTCCGCGAGCTCGTGCTCCATCTCCTCGACGCCCTCGTAGGCGACGATCCGCCCGTCGCGGTCCGGCCGCAGGTTGACGATGCCGGCCGAGAAGCGCCGGCTGGGCACCTGGGTGGTGTGGCCGTGGACGATCGCCGCCGCCCACTCGCGGTAGACGTCCATCTCGTTGGCGGCGCAGTAGAGGTCCCAGGCGCCCACCCCCGGCGGCCGGCAGCCGATCTCCGAGAACTTGAGGCCCTTGTTGCCGAAGAACCACTCCATGTGGGTGGCCGAGGTGCCGATCGAGAGCGCCGCGATCACCTGCGTCCCCAGCCGCTTGACCTCGTCGTACCCTGAAGAGTCGATGCGGTTGGTGGCGATGAACATCGGCGAGACGTGGCGCTCGCGCATCGCGGTCAGCACCCGCGGGTAGTAGTGGGTGATGAACTCGTGGCCTACCTCGCCGCCGGCGGTGATGGTGTCGTAGAAGCCCTCGTGCCCGTCGATGAACTCCTCGACGGCGACCGAGGCGCCGCGCTCGAAGCCCTGCTCGGCAATCGCCGCCTCGAGCTCGCGCGCGTCGTCGGCGCGCGTGGTGCCGGCGGCGCCGGCGCCGCTCCTCGGCTTCAAGATCACGGGGAAGCCGACGCGCGCCGCGAAGTCGCGCACCTCCGCGGCCGAGGAAGCCGCCGCCGACTGCGCGCAGGGGATGCCCTGCTCGCGCAGGAACTCCTTCATCGCCGGCTTGTCGCGGCAGAGGTAGGTGGTCTGGACCGAGGTGCCGGGGATGCCGCAGGCCTCGCGCACATGCGCCGCGGTCATCACGTGCGCCTCGATGGTGGCTTCGAGGCGATCCACCCAGCCGCGCCGCTGCACGTTGCGCACCGCCTCGAGCAGGGACTCCTCGTGTACCACCGAGGAGACCTCCTCGTAGTCGTGCAGCATTCGCCTGAGATCGGACGGCAGGGCCGAGGCCGGCACCTCGCCGATCGCCGTCACCTTGGCCCCCACCTCGGCCAGGCCGCGCACGAACTTGCGCTGGTTGAAGGGGAAGGCGGGCTCCACGAAGACCACGTGCATGCGGGTTCTCCAAAGCCGGGAACGCGGGGATAATACACCGCCTATGGCGAGGGCTATCGTTCTTCTGGGGCCGCAGCGGCTGCAGCCGACGCTGGTATCGGTGTGCGACGAGATGGGCCTTCGGGGTCCCATCGCGGCGGTCACCGCCGGCTGGCAGGAGCGCGAGGCCGAGGTCGAGGAGATGCGGGCGCATCTCAATCGCCCGGTGGTCAACCTGATGCTCCACGAGCGGGGCGAGAAGCTCTTCGCCGCCGATCCCAGGCTGGCCGAGAAGTACCGCGAGCGGCAGGACCGCCTGCGCGACCTGCAAGCGCTCTACCGCCTGCGCCTGGCCCACGCCCTGGCCGCGGCGCGCGAGGTGATGAGCCGCGCCGCCGCTTCGCTTCCCGGGGGCTCGGAGCTGTTCGAGCCCGAGGTCGAGGCGGCGATCGACGCCGTGCGCGACCTGGACGCGCACCACCTGGCGCGCGTGCGCGAGGTGCACGCGCGCTTCGAGGCCGAGGCGAGGCCCCTCGAGCGGCCCGCCCTGCTGCGCCACCGGCACGAGCTCGGCCGCCTGCTCGCCGGCTCCACGGCGCTCGCCATCGCCGGCGGCCACGTCGCCGTGCTGCTCAACCGGCTGCGCCTCTTCGGGGTGCTGGAGCTCGCCGGCGCGCGGCCGATCATCGCCTGGTCGGCCGGCGCCATGGTGCTCGGCGACCGCGTCGTCCTGTTCCACGACAACCCGCCGCAGGGCGCCGGCAACGCCGAGCTGCTGGAGGCCGGGCTGGGGCTGTTCGCCGACCTGCTGCCCCTGCCGCACGCCGGCAAGCGCCTAGAGCTCGACGACACCCTGCGCGTCTCGCTCTTCGCCCGTCGCTTCGCCCCCGCCGCCTGCGTGGCCTTGGATCCCCTGGCCCGCGTCTCGCGCCGCGAGGCCGGCGGCTGGCGGCCGGGCCCCGGCACCCAGGTACTGACCGCCAAGGGAGCCCTGCGGAAGGCCGCTTCGCTATGAGCCTGGCGATCCACGAGCTGCAGCGCAAGAAGCGCATCACCACCAAGGCGGTCGACGACTTCCTGGCCAAGAACGCCTTCCCGCTGGTCGAGGGGCCGAGCGTGACCTTCGTCTATCGCGGCAAGGCGGACGCCGTGCTGCTCCAGCACTTCATCTACGGGCTGCCCACCTCGCGGCCCTTCAAGCGCATCGACGGCGCCGACCTCTGGTACCTGGTGATGGAGCTCCCCGCCAACTCGCGGGTGGAGTACAAGCTGAACGTGGTGAACGGCAAGGATCACCACTGGATCCGCGATCCTTTAAACCCGGTCACCGCCCGCGACCCGTTCGGCGCCAACTCGGTGGTTCACTCCGCGGGGCACGTGCAGCCGGATTGGACGCTCTTCGACCCGGAGGCCCGCCCCGGCACGATCGAGGAGCGCGAGATCAAGAGCGAGGCCTTCAAGCGTACCCACGGCTACCGGCTCTACCTGCCGGCACGCTTCAGGACTACCCGGCGCTACCCGCTCCTCGTCCTCCACGACGGCGACGACTACCTGCGCTTCGCCTCCCTCCAGACGGTGCTCGACAACCTGATCCACCGCATGGAGGTGGCGCCGATCATCGTCGCGCTGATCTCTTCGCGCGAGCGCCTGACCGAGTACGCGGACGACCCGCGCCACGCGCGCTTCGTGGCCGAGGAGCTGCTGCCCCAGCTCGACCGTACCCTGCCCCTGGAGCCCTCCCCGGCGGCCCGCGGCCTCGCCGGAGCGAGCTTCGGCGCCGTGGCGTCGCTGGCCACCGCCTGGCGCTACTCCGGGCGCTTCGGCAGGCTGCTCCTGCAGTCGGGCTCCTTCGCCTTCACCGACATCGGCCACCACAAGCGGGGCCCGGCCTTCGACCCGGTGGTCAAGTTCGTCAACGCCTTCCGCGATCAGCCGGGGCGGCCGACGGAGAAGGTCTTCGTCTCCTGCGGCACCTACGAGTCGCTGATCTACGAGAACCGCTCGCTCGTCCCGCTGCTGCAGGCCACCGGCATGGAGGTCCGCTACGTGGAGGCGCGCGACGGCCACAACTGGGAGAACTGGCGCGACCGCCTGCGCGAGGGCCTCTCGTGGCTGTTCCCCGGGCCACTGTGGATGGTGTATGAGTAGACCACCTACCGACGAAAGGTAAACCATGGCCACCGTCACCAAGAAGATCGGGCTCTCCCTGGGCGCAGACCTCTGCTGGCCCCTGTGCTACGAGGAGATCGTCAAGCAGCTCGAGCTGGCGGTGCCGATCGACGGGCACACGGTCGGCGTCGAAGTCGAACGGGTCACTATCGAGCCCTTCAACCTGCGCCAGCCGGTGAAGTACGACTTGGTGCTCGATCGGCTCACCCACTGGTACCACACCAGCCGCGAGTGGATCAAAAAAGCGGTGCTGATGAACGACCTCTACGTGCTCAACAACCCGTGGGCCATCCAGTCTATGGAGAAGCACACCACCTACTGCGCCATGATGCGCCTCGGCTTCCCGATCCCCGAGACCTGGATGCTGCCGCCCAAGGAGTACGAGCCCTCCGACGACCTGCAGGTCACGCTCGAGCGCTACGCGCGGCTCTTCAGCCTGTCCTCGATCGGCGACGAGGTCGGATACCCGATGTTCATGAAGCCGTTCGACGGCGGCGCCTGGAAGGGGGTGCAGCGCATCGAGGACGCCGCCGCCCTGCGCGCGGCCTACGAAGGCAGCGGCAAGAACATCATGCACCTGCAGAAGGCGGTGGAGGGCTTCGACCTCTTCGTGCGCGGCATCGGCATCGGGCCGCAGGTGCGCTGCGTGCGTTACAACCCGTCGGCGCCGCTCCATGCGCGCTACGAGGTGGCCTTCAACTTCCTGACCGGCGAGGAGGCCTCCTACCTGCGCGACCAGACGCTGACCATCAACACCTTCTTCGGCTGGGACTTCAACTCCTGCGAGTCGCTGCGCCAGGGCGGGGTCTTCTACCCTATCGACTTCGCCAACGCCTGCCCCGACTCGCAGGTGACCTCGCTGCACTTCCATTTCCCTTGGCTGGTCAAGGCGCAGGTGCGCTGGAGCCTGTTCTGCGCCCTGACCGATCGCAAGATGCGCAAGAACCTGGACTGGGAGCCGTACTACCTGATCGCCGACCGCGACGACCTCTCCTTCCGAGAGAAGCTCGCCGCCTACGCCCAGATCGCCGACCAGCGCCTGGACACCGAGCGCTTCCAGGACTTCTGCAACCGCAATTTGGCGCACCTCGACGAGGTGTCGTGGGAGTTCTTCGGCACCGGCACCGCCAAGGAGGCAGTGCGCAGCAAGGTGGCCGCCCTCTTCCCGGAGCACGAGATCGAAGAGTTCACCGAGCACTTCTGGGGCCTGATCCAGTTCTGGCGCAAGACCGAGTCCGACCGCATCGGCACGGGGCGAGGGGAGGAGACGGCGTAGGTCGACCTTTCCAAGCTCGCCCGCCTTCGCACTCTGCGACTGGAGACACTTGCCTATGGCCTCTCGCCGCCTGATCTGCCTCGCCTTCGCTTTCATGGCCGCCGCGGCTCGCGGTGACGACGACCTCGACGCGCGCCTCGCCGAGATCGCCGCCTGCCAGCTCGACACCGCCAAGGCGGTCACCGTCCGCGGCCTCGCGCTCAACACCGGCATGGCCACCCTCAAGGTGGACACCGGCACCTTCTTCCCCGCCAGCCCGGTGGCCGGCCGGGTGACGGAAGCGGTCTTCCTGGGCAAGGCGCGGCTGGTGCTCGATCCCCCCGACGAGATCGAGCGCGCGCAGCTCGAGATCTTCACCGGCCGGACGCGCCTCGAGGTGGAGATCTCCGAGGCCGCTTTCGTGCTCGCCAGTGACCGGGCCGCGGAAGCGGTGTTCAAGCGCTCGCCGGCCGCGGTCGAGCCGGCCCTCGCCAGCCGGGCGACGGAGCTCTTCGCCACCTGGAAGGCGAGCCCGGAGCGCAAGCAGCTCGACGTCGACGGCGCCATCCTCGCCGACAGCCTCGGCGACGCCTTCGCCCAGGGCTACTTCGCCGGCTGGTTCCAGAGCGCGGAGCTGGGCAAGTTCCTCTACCTGGTCGAGCCGAGCTCCGTCGAGCAGGTGACGCTCGGGCAGTTCGTGCCCATCGACCTCACCAAGAAAGAGAAACGCAAGGCGGCCAAGCTGATCCACCGCGAGCAGCGGCGGGGGCGGCTGATCGGCATCGAGGTCGAGGACCTGGGGCAGTGGGATACCTGGGTCTCGGCCTCGCTCCGCGGCGCCGCGGCCGGGCCCACGCCCGGCGATCCCGGCTTCGAGCCCGAGCGCTACGTGGTCGATCTCTCGCTCGCCGACCGCGACCTCGCGGTCAGCGGCCGGGCGCAGATCCAGCTCCGGGCCACGCTCGGCATCACCCGCATCGTGCACCTCGCCGTCCACTCCGAGCTCGAAGTGACGAAGGTGCTGGGCGAAGGCGGGGAGGCGCTGCCCTTCCGCCAGACCGGCGGCGAGGTGATGGTCGTGCTGCCGCGGGCGCCGGCGGCGGGAGAGACCGCCGTCGTCGAGGCCCACTTCGACGGGGAGCTGCTGGAGAAGGTCGAGGGCGGCGTCTTCCTCCTCGCCGAGACCGTGAACTGGCACCCCCACGCCGGCGACGTCGACCGTGCCACCTACGACGTGACCTTCCACTGGCCGGGGCGCCTCGAGCTGCTGGCCGGCGGCAAGCGGGTGGGCGGCGGCGCGGAGAAGAGCGGCCGGCAATGGGAGCGGCGGTCGATCGAGCTGCCGGCCGCGGGGCTCGGCTTCGAGGTCGGCAAGTTCCATCTCACGACCCGCCAGGCCGGGCACGTGGCGATCCGGCTGGGGATGATGCCTTTCGCCGGCGAGGGCCGCAAAGGAATCGAGGAACGCATCCTCGATGCCGCCAGCCGGTCCCTCACCTACTTCGAGGAGGCCTTCGGTCCCTACCCGCTCGACGAGCTGATCCTAGTGCTGACCCCGCGCCTCTACTCGCAGGCCCTGCTCGGTTTCGTCACCCTGTCGGCGGTGATGATGGCCGAAGACAGCCTCTTGGTCTGGCTGATCGGCCTCGAGGACCCGCGCACGGTGATCGCCCACGAGGTCGCGCACCAGTGGTGGGGCCACCAGGTGGGCTGGCTGGGCTACCGCGACCAGTGGCTGTCCGAGGCGATGGCCAACTACGCGGCGGTGCTCTTCGCGCGGAACGAGCTCGGCGGCGAGCTGCGCTACGCCCGCGGCCCCACCTCCGACTGGCAGGCGGCGCTGCTCGAGGAGACCGCGGACGGCCGGCCCATCGAGTCGCTGGGGCCGCTGGTGCTCGGGGCGCGGCTCTCCTCGAGCCGCGGCGGCGACGCCTATAGCTCGATCGTCTACCGCAAGGGGGCGGTAGTGCTCGACATGCTCGCCCGCCGCTTCGGCGAGCAGGCCTTCCTCGGCATGCTCAAGAAGACCGCCGAGGTCGCCGCCCACCGCGCCATCTCGACCGAGATCTTCCTCGACGCGCTGGAGCGGCAGTCCGGGGTCGAGCTCGACGGCTTCGCCGGCCAGTTCATCTACGGCACCGGCCTGCCGGAGGTGTACTACGACTACACCTTCGCCCAGGCGGAGGGCGGCAAGTGGAAGGTGACCGGCACCGCCCGCCAGAGCGCCCCTTACCGCTTCCGGTACCGCGTGGTGGAGAGCGCCGGCGGCTTCGACGTGGGGCGCGAGCGGATCGACCTGGCGCGGGTCGCCGACTCGGCGCTGATCGTGCCGGTGCAGATCGCGCTGTACGACCCGACGAAGCAGGAGGAGAAGAAGGCGAAGCGCAGCGAGGCGCGCGCGATCGGCAACAGTCTGCTCTCGGGCCACATCCTGCTCCGGGGCGAGTCGACGCCCCTCTCCTTCGAGCTCGACCACGAGCCCAAGGAGGTCTGGCTCGACCGCCGGGAGGAGGTGTTCGGCCGCTTCTTCAACCAGCGTCGGCATCCGAAGCGCATGCTCCTGTACCAGGCGATCGACCTCGCGGCCGCCGGCCGCCGCGAGGAGGCGCTGGCGCTCGCCGCCCAGGCCCTCGCCGCCGAGACCTTCTCCGGCCCCCGTTACGAGGACTCTCCCGGGCCCGAGGACCTCGAGGCCGAGGCGCAGTCGCTCGACGGCCAGGTGCACCTCCTGCTCGGCCGCCTCCACCTCGACGCCGGCCGCGACGCCGAGGCGCGCTCGGCGCTGGGCGCGGCGAGAGACCTCCTCGAGCCCGGCAAGCACCCGTGGCGGAAGGGGGAGATCGACCTGCTGGACGCCCGCCTGGCGCTGCACGAGAAGGACTTCGAGCGCGCCTACCGCCTGCTGCGCAAGGGGGTGGTCAAGCAGGGCACCATCGAGGGCGCCGAGGGCTCGCTGCTGCTGGCGATCGCGGCCCGCGCCACCGGCCACACCGAGGAAGCGAAGCAGGCGATCGAGGACGCCAAGCAAGGAGGCGCCGAGGTGGGGGCGCTCACCGCGGCGGCCAAGCCCCGCTGACCGCCGGCCGTTACTCGGTCATCCGGCTGCGCCGGGCCCGATTCTCCAGCATCTCCAGGAACCACGCCTCGGGGGTCGCCACGTCGCGCCAGCGGTAGATCAGCATCGCCACCACGTCGGCGAGGATCACGGCGGCGGTGTCGGGGTGCACGCCGTAGCGCTGAAACATCTCGATGATGCGCGGCTCGAGGCGCGCGACCAGGGCCTGGATCTCCTTCCACTGACCCGGCTCGCCGTCCTCTCCGCCGCCGTCATCACCGTCCGACATGGCTTCATTATCTACGCGGTCAAGACCGGCCCCCAGGATACGCGGCCGGCGCACGCCGGGATTACCGCCCGGCGTAACGCGCCCGGGGCGAGATCAGAAGTGCCCCGCCAGGAGCGCCTCGTACAGTGCCACGTAGCGCTCGATCTGCGACTCCCAGGAGAAGTCCCGGCTCATGCCGGCGAGCATCAATCGCCGCCAGGCCTCGCGATCCTGGTAGAGGTCGAGCGCCTGGTTCACGGCCCACGCCAGGCCCTCGGGCGTGAAGTGCTCGAATACGAAGCCGGTGCCACTGCCGTCCCCGGGGTCGAAGGGCTCCACCGTGTCGGCGAGGCCGCCGGTCTTGCGCACCACGGGCGGCGTGCCGTAGCGCTGGCTGTACATCTGGTTCAAGCCGCAGGGCTCGTAGAGCGAGGGCATGAGGAAGATATCGGCGCCCGCCTCGATCAGATGGGCCAGCGGCTCGCTGTAACCGCGGTAGAAGACCACGCGGTCGGGGAAGCCGTGCTGCAGCCCGGCGAAGAACTCCTCGTACTTGCGCTCGCCGTTGCCGAGCACCACCAGGCGGGCGTTGCGTCGCGCCAGCAGGCCCGGCAGGACCTCGAAGAACAGGTCGAAGCCCTTCTGCGCGGTGAGGCGCGACACCACGCCCAAGAGTGGCACCCGCTCCTCGGCGGCCGAGCCGGGAGCGGCGAGCCCCAGGGAGGCCAGCCCCAGAGAAGCTAGCAAATCGGCCTTGTTGGCGGCCTTGCCGGAGAGGTCGGCCGCCGAGTAGGGGTGGGGGATGTGGGGGTCGTTCGCCGGGTCCCACTCCTCGGCGTCGATGCCGTTGACGATCCCCACCAGGTGGTCGCCGCGCGCCCGCAGCACGCCCTGGAGCCCCATGCCGTAGCGGTCGGTCTGGATCTCCAGGGCGTGGGTGCGCGACACGGTGGTGATGACCCCGGCATAGAGCAGGCCGGTCTTCAAGAAGTTGATCCGCCCGGCCGCGAGGTCGTCCTGGTAGAGGTAGGAGGCGACCCCCGCGAGCCCCAGCTCGGGCAGCAGGCCGCTGCCGAACACTCCCTGGTAGCCCACGTTGTGCAGCGTGAGCACGGTCTTGGTGCCGGCGAACAGGCGGTCCCAGGCGTAGACGGTGCGCAGGTAGAGGGGCATCAAGGCGGTGTGCCAGTCGTGCGCGTGCACGATGTCCGGTGCCCAGCCCATGCGCTGGCAGCACTCGAGCGCCGCCCGCGACAGGAAGGCGAAGCGCAGCGCCTCGTCCGCGTCCTGCGTGTAGTAGCCCTCGCGGTCGTAGAGCGCCGGGCAGTGGATGAAGTAGAGCGGCGGCCCGCCGCCGTGGGTGCCGACGCCCGGCAGCGGCGCCGTGTAGGCGGAGAAGGAGAGGTGGCGGTCGCCCACCGAGATCGGCACGTCGCGCAGGAAGGCGACCGGGAAAAACGAGTGCTGCGAGCGATCGATCTTCGAGTACAGCGGCAGGAAGGCGCGCACGTCGTGCCCGGCGCGGTCGAGGTAGCGGGCGAGCGAGGCGGCGACATCGCCCAGGCCGCCGGTCTTGGCGAACGGGGTGAGCTCGGAGCTCGCCTGGCAGATGCGCAGCGGCCGGTCCACTAGACCTCCGTGCCGTCCGGCACCACCGCCCCGGCCGCCACCACGATGATGCCGTCGCGGATGCACCAGTTGTCGCCGTCGGCGTGGGTCACGCCGCCCGCGTTGACCAGCTTGACGCCGTTGCCGATGCGCACGTCGCGGTCGAGGATGGCGTGCTTGATCACGCAGTCGCGGCCGATACCGAGCGGGATGTTGCTGCCCGCCGCCTCGTCGGGCTCGAAGAAGTTGGCGCCCATCACCACGCTGTCCTCGACCACCGAGCCGGAGCGGATCACCGAGCGCACCCCGAAGATCGAGCGCTGGATCTCGGCGCCGGTGATGATCGAGCCGTCGCACAGCACCGAGTGGTAGACCCGGCACTCGTTCACCTTCACCCCGGGCAGGAAGCGCGGGTGGGTGAAGATCGGGTAGTCGGGGCTGTAGAGGTTGAGCGGCGGCACCGGCACCGCGAGCTCCAGGTTCGAGCTGTGGAAGTTGCCGATGGTGCCGATGTCGCGCCAGTAGCCGTCGTAGCCGAAGGCGTAGATCTTCCGCTCGTGGATCGCCTTGGGGATGATCTCTTTGCCGAAGTCGTGGTCGTCGGTGCCCACCAGCAGGTCGCGCAGCAGGCCGGGGCGGAAGACGTAGATGCCCATGCTGGCGAGGAGCGCGTCCTCCTCGGTTTCGAAGCCGAGCTTCTTCAGCGTGGCGGCGTCGGTAATCAGGCGGTCGAGGACCTCCTTCTCGGTCGGCTTCTCCACGAACTCGATGATGCGGCCGGCGGAGTTGACGCGCATGATCCCCAGGCCTTTGGCCTGTGACCGGGGCACCGCCTTGACCGCCACCGTCATGTCCGCCTTCTTCTGCCGATGGGTGTCGACGAAGTTCCTCATCTCCATCAGGTAGAGCTGGTCGCCGGACAGCACCAGCACCTCGGAAGGCTGCAGCAGGAGCAGCCGGTCCAGGTTCTGGCGCACGGCGTCGGCCGTGCCCTGGTACCAGTCGCGGCGCTCGAGGCCCTGCTCGGCGGCCAGGATGTTGACGAAGCCGCGCGAGAAGACGTCGAAGCGATAGGTCTGCGCGATGTGCTGGTGCAGGCTCGCCGAGTTGAACTGGGTCAAGACGAAGATGCGGGTGATGCCGGCGTGCAGGGAGTTCGAGATCGGCACGTCGATCAGCCGAAACTTGCCCCCCACCGGCACCGCCGGCTTGGCCCGGCTCTTGGTGAGCGGCCACAGGCGCGCTCCCTGCCCACCCCCCAGGATCGCGGTGACGACGTTCCTCATCGGCGCCCCTCTCTTGAAGCCAAGCCTCTGAGGTGGCAGATCTTACTCGCACTCGCCCGCCCGGCCCAAGGCCGCTATACTCCCCGCCCGTGCCGCACGTCGTCTTCGTAGCGCCGTTCCTGATGCCGGCCACGGCGCGCTTCGCGCAGGCCACGGCGAGCCTGCCGGGGGTCAAGGTCGGGCTCATCACCCAGGACCCGGCGGCCAAGATCCCGCCTTCGCTCGCCGCCTCGATCGCCGCCCACCGGCGGGTGGAGAACGCTTTCGACCCGGTGCGCTTGGCCGATGCGGCCCGCGACCTCGCGCGCTCGATCGGCGGCCTCGACCGGCTGATGGGGGCCCTGGAGCAGCTCCAGGTGCCGCTCGCCCAGGCGCGCGAGATCCTGGGGGTCGAGGGCATGCGGGTAGAGGCGGCGAAGAACTTCCGCGACAAGGCGCGCATGAAGACCGTGCTGCGGGAGGCCGGCCTGCCCTGCGCCCGCCACCGGCTGGCGGCTTCCGCCGAGGAGGCGCGCGACTTCGCGCGCGAGGTCGGCCTGCCGCTGGTGGTCAAGCCCCCGGACGGCGCGGGCGCCAAGGCCACCTTCAGGGTGGGCACGCCCGAGGCGCTGGAGGAGGCCTTGAAGGTCAACGCGCCGGCGCCCGGCCGCCCGGTGCTGCTCGAGGAGTTCGTCACCGGCGACGAGTACTCTTTCGAGACCGTTTCGATCGCCGGCCGGCCGGTGTGGTACTCCTCCACCCGCTACCTGCCGACGCCGCTCGAGGCGATGCACAACCCATGGATTCAGTGGTGCGTGCTGCTGCCTCGGGAGCGCGAGGACCCGCGCTTCGACGACGTCAAGGAAGTGGCTTTCAAGGGGCTCGCGGCGCTGGGCATGGGCACCGGCCTCTCGCACATGGAGTGGTTTCGGCGCCGCGACGGCTCGCTCGCCATCTCCGAGGTCGCCGCCCGCCCTCCGGGCGCGCAGATCACCACCCTGGTTTCGGTGGCGCACGAGTTCGACTTCCTCGCCGCCTGGGCACGCCTCATGGTGTTCAGCGAGTTCCATCCGCCGCCGCGCAAGTGGGCCTCCGGCGCCGCCTTCTTCCGCGGCATGGGCGGGAGCCGCGTCAAGGCCGTGCACGGCCTCGACCAGGCGCAGAAGGAGCTGGGGCCGCTGGTGGTCGAGGCCAAGCTGCCCAAGCCCGGCGCCCCCAAGTCCGACAGCTACGAGGGCGACGGCTACGCCGTGCTGCGCCACGAGAGCACCGAGACGGTACGGAAGGCGCTGATGCGGCTGGTGGCGCTGGTGCGCGTCGAATACAACTGAGATCCCGTCGATGAACGTGGTGATGATCGCTCCGGCCTACCCGTGGGAGATGACCCTCTTCACCCGCGGGCTGGCGCGGGTGGGCGCCAAGGTGCTCGGCGTGGGGGACACGCCGGCCGCGGGGCTGTCGCCGATGGTGAAGGAGAGCCTCGCCGCCTACCTGCACGTGCCCTCGCTGTGGGACGAGGAGGCAGTGATCGAGGCCGTGCGCCGGCACCCGGCGGCGCGCTCGCTCGACCTCGTGGAATGCCTGTGGGAGCCGGGCATGATCCTCGCCGCCCGGCTGCGCGAGCGGCTGGGCCTGCCCGGCATGACGGTCGCCGAAACCGTTCCCTTCCGCGACAAGGGGCGAATGAAACAGGTGCTCGACGCCGCCGGCATCCGCACTCCGCGTCACTTCCGCGCCGCGTCGACCCGCGAGGTGCGCGCCGCGGCCGAACGCATCGGCTTCCCGCTGATCGTCAAGCCGATCGCCGGCGCCGGCTCCAAGGACACCCATCGGGTCGACGACGACGCGGAGCTCGAGCAGGTCATCGCCAAGGTCCGGCACGTCGAGGAGGTGAGCGTCGAGGAGTACATCGAGGGCGAGGAGCACACTTTCGACACCATCTGTGCCGACGGCGAGATCCGCTATTTCAACCTCGCCTGGTACCGGCCGCGGCCGCTGCTGCAGCGCACCGTCGAGTGGATCAGCCCGATGACCGTCACCCTGCGGGACGTGTTCCGCGACGACCTCGCACCGGGCCGAGAGATGGGCCAGGCGGTGCTCGAGGCCCTGGGATTCAAGACCGGCTTCACCCACATGGAGTGGTTCCTGAAGCCTGACGGCGAGGCGGTGTTCGGCGAGATCGGCGCCCGCCCGCCCGGCGCGCGCTCGACCGAGCTGATGAACTACGGCTGCGACATCGACGTCTTCACCGGCTGGGCCGAGGCGGTGTGCCACCGGCGATTCAGCCAGAAGGTGGTGCGCCGCTACAACAGCGCCGTGATCTTCAAGCGCGCCCAGGGCCAGGGCCGCATCCAGCGCATCGAGGGCCTGGAGCGCCTGCTCGGCCGCTTCGGCGAGGCGATCGTCTCCGTCGATCTCCTGCCGATCGGCTCGCCGCGCCGCAACTGGCTCCAGACCCTGCTCTCCGACGGCCACGTCATCCTCCGCCACCCGCACCTACCGACCTGCATCGAGATGGCGGACACGGTGGCCGAGGAGCTGCAGCTCTACGCTGCCTAGCGCAGCGCCAGCCGCAGCGCTGCGACCTCCCCCGACAGCTCGTCGGCCACCGCGACCGCGACGGCCTCGCTGTCGGCGGCGAGCACGAGCTCCGTGACGTAGCTGAGCCGGCAGGGCTCTGCCTCCATCGTGGGGCGCGTGGCGCGCAGCGCCAGGCGCTCGACCGGAGAGGCCCTGCCCCCCGGCTCCCTCACCGCCACCGCCAGCGTCAGCCGCGCCTGCTCGCCGCTCGCCGTGGTCTCGAAGCGCACGTGGTCGCAGGGCAGAGCGAAATCGAGCGGAAACGCGATCGTCCCGGTGCCGCGGGAGACGGCGGGACCGGCGACCGCGGTGAGCCGCAGCGGGTTCTCGCCATTGCCCCGCCAGAGCGCCCCCAACGCGTGGGCAGCGGGCGAAGGGCCGGCCTCGGCGAGCGCCACCGTGGACGCGTGGCGTACTTCCAGTCGGGGCCGCGAGACCTCGACCTTGATCATCGGCGAAGCACCCTCCACGGCTGCCGGCGCCGCGAAGCGCAGCCGGTAGGTGCCGCCGAGCAGCGTCTCCAGCCGTTCCATCGCGGCCTGCGGGTGGCCGGCGCGGAGCAGCTCGCCGCCGCTCGACCGGGCGAGCTCCGCGAGATGCGGCTCGAAGAGGGTGCGGCGCTCGAGCGATCCCGCGAGGCCGCCGCGCAGCTCTGCCGCAGCCGGCTCCACGATCCACGGAAAGAACGTCACCTGCGCCTGGCCGGCCGCGGCGAGCAAAGCAGCGAGGCGGGGCGGCACGTTTCTTCCCTGGCCCGAGGGCAGCGGCGGCTGCGACACCAGATAGCGCAGCGACGGGCTGTCCTGGGGCGACCCAGGCAACGGGGTCTCCGTTCCGCTCACCACGCGCACGCTGAAGCTCCTCGGGGCCTCGCTGGTCGAGCGCGGATCGCTGGCGTAGGGCAACCCGCCCGTCACGTAGAGGAGCGCCTTCGGGCCGGCGAGGTCACCGACCGCCTGGAGCAGGGACTCGAGCCCGTCGAGCGAGGCACGGCTGGCGCGGCGCAGGGCGTCGTCGAGGCTGGCGCGCTCTCCCAGCGCGACGGGTGCGTGGTCCGGCTGCTCGGGGCTCCGCCTTCGCCACTGCCGGTCGACCTCGACCGCGAGCGCGGTGGCCCGGCGCCCTGAGAGCTCCGCGAGCCGCAACTGGGCCGTGGAGCCGTCGCGGGCAAGCGGCGCCACCAGCTCGAGGCTGCCGTCGAAGGAGGCGAGGAGCACGCGATCGCCGCGCTGGGCGCGCGCCGAGGTGAAGCGCGCCAGCGCATCGACCAGGCCCTGAAGGCGGCCGGGGGGCAGAAGCTGGTGATCGACCAGGACGACGAAGGTCTGACTTCCGCCCGCCGGCTGCTGCAGCTCCTGGACCGGCAGCCCGGCGAGGGAGACGCGGAATTCGGCCGCCTCGAGGTCGGTCACCGGCCGGCCCTGACGGTCGAGCACCAGGGCGGCGAGCTCGACGCTCGGCAGGAAGGAGTGCGGCGCTCCCTCCTGGGCTATGGCCGCGCCCAGCCACGCGACTCCACTCAGAACGAGACCGCCGAGCCGGGATGCCTTCACCAGCGCAAGGTTACTCCGGCCGTGGCATCGGCCTGGTAGAGGTCGCCCCCCACGCTCTGCGGCAGTCCCGTCCACCAGCCTCGCCCTTCGAAGCGCAGGCTCACGCGCTCGGTGAGCGCGACCTTGAGGCCCAGCCCCAGGCTGGCTGCAGGGTGCTCGCCCTCCGGCCAGGTGTGCAGGAAGGTGCGGCGCCCCGAGGTCGCGAGGTGCGCCAGCCCCACGGTGGCAGCGGCAAAGGGGCTGAGCCGCTCTCCGGGGCGCTGGTAGACGACCCCGACCTGGAAGTGGGTGGTGGTAAGCGTGTTTTCGTCGAACACCACCGGCTCGACCGGGAGCGTGTGCGGGTCGTCGACGAAGCCGAGGTCGCTCTCTTGCCGGCTCACCAAGGCTTCCAGGCCCCATCCGCCACGCAGCTCATGGTCGACGATGAGGCCGAAGGCGGGCCCGGAGTCCGCCGCCACGTTGATGGGGCAAGGCGCCTGGATCGAGGCGAGGCAGACGACCGACTGGGCGTAGGCGACGTCGCCGTCGCGGTAGGCGACGGAGGGAGTGATCTCGACGCCGTGCGCGGTCGTGGTGCAGAGTGAGGCGAGAAGCAGGCCGGGAAGGAAGCGGAACCAACGCATGGGCTCTCCTTTCGCAGAGGGATTGCCTCGTTTGCGGTCCCTCGGGCGCCGAATCGTGGGCACCTCCCCTCAAGATCCCGTGCCTCCGCGCAAGTGTTAGGACCAGAACGCGAGCACTGCGTCATCGCCAGTCGCCCTGCAGCTCGAATGCGGCCCAGAACGAGGGGGCGCGCCAGCGAGCGTCGCCCCAGAGGGCGGCGTGGGCGGCCCGCAGCGCCGCCGCCGCGGGCAGGCGTTCGGCGAGCAGGCCGGTGTAGAAGCGGCCCATGAACGCGGCGGCGGCCTCGTCCGCCACCGGCCACGAGCTGACCAGCACGCGCTCTGCCCCGGCGGCGAGAAAGCCGCCCGGCAGCCCCACGATGCCCTCGCTCTCCACTTGCTGGCCGAGCGCCGTGCGGCAGGCGGAGAGGGTGACGAGGTCCGCCGCCAGGTCGAGGCGTGCGATCTCGAGCAGCCGCAGCCAGCCGTCTCGCGGCCGGCCCTGCCGATCGACGAGCGAGAGGGCGAGCCCCGAGACCTCCGGCTGGTGGGCGTCGATCAGGCCATGGGTGGCGAGGTGCAGGGTGTGGTAGGAGCCGAGCGCGCCGCCGCGCAGGAGCTCGGCATCGGCCTCGAAGTCGAGGGCGACGAAGGCCTCGCCGGCCGGTGGCAGCCGGGCCAGGATCTCGGCTTCCCGCCGCGTCGCCGGAAGCCGCGGCAGATAGCCAGCCGGTCCGGCCGCCGGCCGGGGCGGCGACAGCCGCGGGTCCGCGGCGGAGAACACCGGATCGGCGAGGATCGCTAGCGTGCGCCCGGGCTGAGGCCGGCGAGCCGGGCGCTCCCGCAGCGCGGCGAGGACCCCGGCAGAAGGCAGCGACACCAGCTCTCGGGCGACACCCAGCGGCCGCCGCAGCGAATCGCCCGGCAGCGGCAAAGCCGCGAACGGCAGGTGGGCCAGGGCGCCGTCCGGCACCACGACGACGCGAGGCCGGCTGAGCTCGGCGGCCACGGGCCCGAGCAGCAGCTCCGCGAGCGCCGCCGCAGCCACCTCGGCCGGGGCGCGAAAGGCGCGCTCGTGGCTGCGTGCCAGGAGCTCGTGCAGCCGGACGGCGGCGGGCTCGATCTCGCCTCGGCGAGGGAGCACGGCCACCTGCAGCGAGCCCGGCGTCAGCACCCACACGTAACTCGCCCGGCGGCCGAGGAAGTACTCGAGGAGGACCGTGTCGCCGTCGAGAAGGCCAGCGGCGCCGGCGTGGTCGAGGGCCGCGGGGCGCAGGGCCGCGGCCGGCAGGGCTGCTCGCCAAGACGCTTCCGCGTCGCGGTACTCCTCGAGCAGGGCCTCCAGCTCGCGCGCCCGCTCGGACGATTCTCTCTCCCGCCCGGCCTCGGCCAGCCGGCGTTGCTCGCCGGCCAGGGCGCTTGCCCGGCGCGCGAGAACGGTGAGCGCCTGCGCAGCGGGGTCCTCGTCGTCCCCCCGGCGCAGCCACAACTGCTCGCGCAGGCTCTGCGCTCGCGCGGCCTCCGCGGCCTCCAGTGCGCGGCCTGCGAAACCCTGCCCCGGCCGCTGCTGCTCGAGCTCGATCAGCAGCTCCACCAACAGCTCGTAGAGATCGCGCTGCGAGGCCACCCAGGAGGATCGAAGGTCGGGCCGCAGCACCCTGGCCCGGACCGAGCGCACCAGCGCCAGTGCCTCGTTCACCCTCTCCACGGCGGCCTCGGGCCGGCCGCGGTCGCGCGCCAGGCGCGCCTGCCGGGCGAGGGTGAAGGCCTGCTCCCAGGGATTCGCAAGGCGCCGCTGCACGGCGAGCGCGGTCGCCAACAGCTCCTCCGCCGCCGCCAGCCGACCCTGCCGGCGTTCGGCCTCTCCGAGGTTGCCGAGGGTGGCCGCCTCGCCTCGCAGATCGTGCTCCAGGCGCCGCAAATGGAGGGCGGCCTCGAACGCCTTCTTGGCTGCGGCCGGCTCCCCCATCTCGTGATGCGCGAGGCCCAGGTTGTTGAGCAGGTCGGCCTCGGCCCGCCGGTCGGCCACGGAGCGATGAATCGCCAGCGCCAGGTCGAACAGCTCGCGCGCCTGCTTCGCCTCGCCTGACCGCAGCCGGACTCGGCCCAGGTTGTTGAGCGCCGCTGCTTCGCCGGCGCGGTCGCCGAGCTCACGGGTCAGCTTCAGGGCGCCGTGCAGCTTCTGCTCAGCCGGCAGCCGGCGGCCGAGACCCGTGAGCAGGACTCCGAGGTTGTTGAGCGCGGCGGCCTGGCCTGCCCGGTCGCTCAGCTCCTTGGTGAGCCACAGCGCTCGGCGGTGGAGCTCGAGGGCTTGCTGCACCTCGCCGAGGTCGGCATAGAGCGTCGCGAGATTGTGGGTGGTCTCGGCCTCCGCCGCAGGATCGCGCGCGTCCCGGCGCAGCGCCAGCGCCTGCTCGAGCAACTTCACCGCTTCGACGGCGCCGCCTTCCTCGACCGCGAGCAGACCGAGGTTGTTGAGCACCGCCGCCTCGCCTTGCCGGTGGCCGGCGGCGCGATAGATCTCGAGCGTCCGCTCGTAGATCACCTCGGCTGCCGGCCGATCGCCTCGCTCGGCCGCGACCTGGGCCTCTCGAAAGAGCTCGGCGGCGAGAGCGATCTCACCGGCCGAAGGCTCCTGGGCCGAAGCGCCTTGGGCCGAAGCAGCTGGGGTCGAAGCCACTGGGGCCAGGACCGGCAGCGCAAGAAAGACCAGCCACAGGGCGCCAGCGCGGGCCGGGAGAGAGAGCGGCTCCCAGCCGAGCATGGCCAAGGCTGCCCAGCGCGTCGTCAAGGTCAGGGCTCCTCGAAGACGGCGCGATACTCCTCGATCAACGACTCGCTCCCGCCGCGAACGCCCAGCAGGCGGAAGCGCAGCTCTCCCACGGCGAGGCGCTGCGGCAGGAGCAGCGAGAAGCTCCCGGACTCGCCCGGCTCGACGGCACCCTGCCACAGGGGCTTGCCCGACCTTTCCTCGACCGAGAGACGATAGGAGGTGAAGGCCTGGGCGTCGGCGGGCGGCGTGAGCAGGACGGTGACCCAGCGGGCCGCGCGGGGCAGGGAGACGCTCTGCGGCCCCTCCTCGCCCCGTGGGCGGAAGCTCCCGGGGTAGAGGTCGACGACCGCCGCACCCGCCTGCGGCTCGAACGCCGCACGCAGCCGCGAATTCTCGGAGGCGAGCGAGAAGGCCCACAGGCCTAGCCCCGCGGCAGCCAGGAAGAGCGCGGCTACAAGGCTCGGCACGAGCCTGTTCGCGAGCTGTCGCCGAGATCCCGGAAGCGAAGCCGGGGAAGGCGCGGCCGGCGGGAAGGCGCGGGCCACCACGGCGTCGACCGCGGCCGCCAGCGCCTCCGGCTCGAGGTCCACATCCGGCTGAGCGTCGGCGGCGAGCGCGCGCAGCTCGAGCGCCCGGTCCGTGCACTCGCGGCAGGCGGCGAGGTGGGCCTCGATCTGGTCCCGCTCCGCCGCCGCCAGCTCGGCCTGGGCGAAGGCTCCGAGCGCAGCGGGCGAGGGATGCTGCTCGGAGCCCTCGGCGAGGAGGGCGAAGGCCTGGTAGAGCTCTGCCTCGGAAAGTGGATCTCGCTCGTTCACGGCCTCATCCTTCGCCTCTTCGGTCCTCGCCGGCGAGCTCGGCCTCGAGCCGCTTCCGCGCCTGGTACAGGTGCGCCTTCACGGTATCCACGGTCAGCCCCATGAGGACCGCGATCTCGCCGTAGCTCCTCTCCTGGTACACCCGCAGCGCAAGGCAGGTGCGCATCCGCGCCGGCAGGCGCTCGATCGCCTGCCGCAGCCGCTCCCGCCGTTCCTTGGCGAGCGCCTGGCGCAGCGGGTCGTCCGCGAGCGGTGCCCGAGCCACCTCCGCCAAGGCCGATCCCTCCGGCAGATCCACCATGGCCGTCTCGCCCTGGCGTTTGTGCGCGCGTACGCGGCGCACCGCCTTGCGCAGCACGTTGGCCGCGATCTCGAACAGCCAGGGCTCGAAGCGCGTGGCCTGGCGGACCTCCGCCAACCCTCTTACGATCCCGAGGAACGTCTGCTGGGTTAGATCGCGCGCCTCCTCGTCGGCGAGGCCCCGCCGCACGAAGTAGCGGTGCACCGGGCGGTAGTAGGCCTCGACTAAGCGCCGGAAGCTCGCTTCGCGGTCGCTCCCCCGCCGCCACGCGGCGACCAGCCGATCGATCTCCTCGCGCTCCAAGCGCCGCCAGTCTATTGCTCTGCCGTGACCGGTCTCTGCAAGTGACCCCAACGCTCCCGCGCCCTGGCGCGTCTTAGAGAGCGTGGAACGAACGGTGGTGCTGGGAGAGCTGACGCTGCGACCGATCGAGGCAGAGGAAGCGGGCGAACGGTTGGAGCGGCTCTTCGACGCCCACCACCAACGCCTGTTTCGCCTGGCGCGGCGGCTCAGCTCGGACGCCGAGGAGGCCCGCGACCTGGTACAGGAGACCTTCCTGCGCGCGGCGCGGCGGCCGGCGGCGGTCCCCGAGGGCGAGAGTGGCGGCGAGGCCTGGCTGGTGCGCGTACTGGTCAACCTCTGCCGCGATCGTTACCGGCGCCGCTCCGTGCGCCAGGAGTCGCGGCCCGCCCTGGCGGTGCCGAGTGCCGTCCAGGACCCGGCGGAGGCGGCCGTGGCCAGGGCGTCGGTGACCGCGGCGCTGGCGCGGCTTCCGGCGCGGCGGCGGGCCGTGGTGGTGCTCGCCGAGCTCGAGGAGCTGCCGAACGTGGAGGTGGCGCGGCTCCTGGGGATGGCCAAGGTCACCGTGCGCTGGCATCTCGCCGCCGCGCGCAAGCAGCTCGCCGTGATCCTGCGGCCGGTGCTGAAGGCGCCCGGTGCTCGCATCGAGGAGGTGGAACCATGAGCTCGAACCGCAAGCCCGAGACGGACCTGACCCGGCTGCTGCGGCGGGGAGACCCGGCCTTGGAAGGCGAAAGTCTGCCGCCCACCGACGTGGCGCGGATGCGCCGCAGCATGCTCGCCGCGATCGAGGCGGCGGTCAGGCCACCCTTGCTCCCCTGGCGGCCGGTACTCGCCGCGGCCGGCAGCGTGGCCCTCGTCTTCGCCTTGGGGGTCGCCTGGTGGAGGCTCGGACCGCCGGCCGGATCGAGAGAAGAGAAGCTGGCCGTCGTAGTCGGCGTACCAGAACCGCCTGGCCAGATGCTTCCCGCCGAGCCGGCAGGCGCCAGCCGCGGAACCGCGGCGGCGCAGCAGCAGCTCACCCGCAGTGCACCAGCTCCAGGCGCCATCACCCCTGCGTCGCGGCCGGCTCGCAAGCCGCGGCCCGCTCGGCCGGGTCCCGCTGCCCCGCGGGCGGCGCCGGCCTCCCCGGCGGGGGCCGCGGTCCATGCCGCACGCCAGGTCGAGTTCGAAACCCCGGGCGGGACCCGTGTCGTCTGGGTCCTCGACCCTTACTTCTCTCTCCACCCAACGGAGGTTCAAACCCGATGAAGATCCTGCGACTGCCTTGCCGGCCCTGGTCTCTGCTCGCCCTGGGCCTAGTCTGGGCCGTGGCCCTCGCGCTCCCCATGCCGCTTTCCGCGGCAGAAGGCGGGAAGGTGGATGTCTACGAGCGCGAATACATGCTGCGCCAGCTCTCGTCGCACGAGGCCGAGGTCCTGCTGTGGGACCAGTGCCCCAAGCCGCCCACCGGAGTGTGCCGTGTGCGCGGCACCGGGCTGCGGGACGGCGTGTGGGTCATCGTCGTGTACGCGGACGACGCCACCCACGCCCGCATCGCTCGCGCCCTCGCAGCGCAAGACGTGTTGCCGGCCACCCACGCCTTCCAGGTGGTCTTGCTCCTCGCCGACCGCCAGACCGGCGGCATCCCCAAGGAGCTGCCTGCCAACACGCAGAAGGCCCTGCAGGATGTGGTGGGCTTCCTGCCCTTCACCCGCTTCCGCGTGCTCGACTCGGGCTGGGTGCGCACCGCGGGCGACGGCCAGTTGCTGCTGGGAGGCTTGGCCGGCCCACCCATCCAGGTGACGCTCGAGCTCGGCCGCCGTGGGGGCGACCAGATGTACATGCAAGGCTTCCAGGTGGCAGCCCCGATCGTGCCGCCGAGCTACGATCCCAAGGACGCGAAGAACCCGCCGCACTGGCCGATGCGCATCCTGATCAACACCGCCTTCGGGATCAGGCTCGGCGAAACGCTGGTGGTCGGCACCTCGAGGCTCGACGGAGGCGACGAGGCGCTGGTAGCGCTGGTGAGCGCCGTGGAGTAAGGAGCATGTGCGGCGTGGCCCGCGCGGGCGCTACCCAGCCGTGGGGTAGTCTTCGCGCGGACCGCCGACCGTGCAGACCGCCAGCGCAGAGCCGATCGCCACAGCCTCATCGCACCCGGATGCCGCCCCCGCACGCTCCCGTCGCGCCGGGATCCTCCTCCACCCGACCTCGCTCCCCGGCCCTTTCGGCATCGGTGACCTGGGCCCGGCCGCGGAGGCGTTCCTCGACTGGGCGGCGAGCGCCGGCCAGGGGACCTGGCAGGTGCTTCCCCTCTCGCCCACGGGCTACGGCAACTCGCCCTACAGTGCGCTGTCTTCGTTCGCCGGCAACCCGCTGCTGATCTCTCCCGAGGCGCTGGAGCGCGACGGCCTGCTCGACGCGGCGGAGCTCGAGCGGCTGCCGCGGAGCGCCGGCTCCCGCGTCGACTTCCCGGCGGTGCACGCCGCCAAGGCCGCGATACTCCGCGCCGCGTGGGAGCGCTTCCGTTCGACACCGCCGGCCGGTCTCGGCGACGCCCTCGAGCTTTTCTCCAGCGTCGCCGCGACCGCCGCCTGGCTCGACGAATGGTGCCTGTTCGCGGCACTGCGCGACCGCTTCGCCGGCCGGCCCTGGCCGGCCTGGGACCGCGAGCTGGCGCACCGCGAACCCGCGGCCCTGGCGACGGCACGCCGCGAGCTCGAGGCGGAGATCGCCTTCCGCCGCTTCGTCCAGTTCCTCTTCTTCCGCCAGTGGCAGGCGATTCGGGAGCGGGCGCGAGTGTTGGGCATCGAGGTGATGGGCGACCTGCCGATCTACGTGCCGCTCGACAGTGCGGACGTGTGGTCGCGCCAGGACCTGTTCGAGCTCGACGATGGCGGCCGGTCGCTCGCGGTCTCGGGTGTGCCGCCGGACGCCTTCAGCAGCACGGGCCAGCTCTGGGGCACGCCCATCTACCGCTGGGACCGCCTCCGCGACGAGGAGTTCGGCTGGTGGGTCGACCGCCTGCGCGCCAGCCTGCGCTTCGCCGATCGCGTGCGGCTCGACCACTTCCGCGGCTTCGAGTCGTACTGGCGCGTGCCGGCCGAGGCCGAGACCGCGATCGACGGCCGGTGGGAGCCGGGGCCGGGCCTCGGTCTCTTCGAGGCCTTCGAGCGTGGCCTGGGGAGGCCGAACCTGGTCGCGGAGGATCTGGGGGTGATCACGCCCGAGGTCGAGTCGCTGCTCGAGGCGACCGGCCTGCCGCGCATGAAGGTCTTGCAGTTCGCCTTCTCCGAGGCCGACAGCAAGCACCTGCCGCACCACCACCTGCCCAAGGCGGTGGCCTACACCGGCACCCACGACAACGACACGGTGCGCGGCTGGTTCTCCGGCCTCGGCCCGGAGGAGCGACAGAGGGCGCGGGATTACCTGGGGCTGGAAGAGCGAACCGGGAGCGGAGGGGAAAGCGGCATCGAGTGGGCGATGATCCGCGCCGCGTACACCTCGGTGGCGGAGACCGCCGTGGTGCCGCTCCAGGACGTGCTGGGCCTGGGCAGCGAGGCGCGGATGAACCGGCCGGGAAGGCCGGAGGGCAACTGGTCGTGGCGGGCGCGGGAAGAGGAGGTCCGCGCCGGGCTCTCCGCACGCCTGCGGCGGCTGGCCGAGATCAGCGGCAGGCTGAGCTCGGCGTCGCGCACCCCCTGAGCTGCCGTCGGGCCGCTCAGGAGGGGCGCTTCGCGCCCAACAGGCTGCCGAGCACGCCGATGCCGCTCGCCGCCAGGTCGTCGAGCATCGAGCCGTCGCCGTCGCGGTCGAAGAGCGAGCCCAGGGAGCCCATCAGATCGGGCGCCGCTTCGGTGGCGCGCGTCTGCTCCTTTTCGAGCAGGTCGGAGAGCCCGCCAGCGTCGAGGTCGCGTCGCCGTTGCAGCTTGCCGAGCGCCGCCATGACGATCGGCGCCAGCAGGGCGAGGATGCGCGCCACCTGAGCGCCGTCGAGGCCCGAGGAGCGGCCGAGGGTGCTCTCCACGGCATCCCGCTTGCCTCCCAGCACGTGGCCCAGGATGCCGTCACCGAGCGAGAAGTTGCCGCCGCCGAGGAAGCTCCCCAGGTCGTCGAGCAAGCTGCCGTCGTGATCGCGGTTGAGAGCACCGAGGATCGACGCGGCGTCGCCCGCGCTGGCGTTCCTCGCCAGCGCGCTGACCAGCATGGGGACCGCGGTCTCGACGACGTTGCGGGTGGCCCCGATGCCGGTGCCGGCCTGCCGGCTGATCTCGGCGACCGTGTCGTCGCCGAGGTGCTGACCCAAGAGGTCGAAGATCGAGGACATGCGGTGCTCCTCCTATTGACCGGAGCTCACGATTTTGCCGAGGCGGCGCCAGAGGCTAGTGCGGCAAGGGCGGCTGGGCGGAGATCGAGCGGCCCTTGTGCTCGGCCAGCGGGCTGGCAAAGCCGGCGCAACCGTCGAGCTCGAGCAGGCGCTCGGTCTCGACGATGCGCGGGCGCTCGGCGAAGCCGTCGCCCGCTGGCACGCGCTCGAGATAGGTCTGTTTCAGACGCCGGTAGTTGGCGCGGCTCGAGAAATGGACTACCAGGCTCTTGCGCGTCAGTGCCGGCACCTCGGGCGTCGAGCCGCCATGGAGCAGCGAGTGGTGCCAGAGCAGGGCCTCGCCGCGCCGCGGCGTGAAGGGCACCACCGCGAGGTTCGCGCGCCGCATCTCGGCGCGGTCGAACTCCTCCATGGCGCGGATCTCGGCCTCGCCGTGGCGCTTGTGATCGAAGCGATGCTCGCCTGCCGCGAGCTGGTAGTAGGGCAGCCGGTGCGAGCCGGGAACGTAGACCAGCGGGCCGGAGCGCGGATCGATGTCCTCGAGAGCGATCCAGACCGCCACCAGGTGGCTGGGCGGCTGCGTCTGCACGAAGACCGGATCGCGGTGCAGCGCTTGCTGACTGCCGTATTCGAAGTACAGAGATTGCGTGGCCACCGCCGGCGCGCCCAGGACTCGCTCGACGAAATCGAATACCCGGCGGTTGAGGTACAGAGCGAGCGCTCCCCTTGACACGGAATGCAGGTCGGCGATGCGATAGGAAGGCCGGCGGTGGGCAGCCTCGTCAGCATCGCTGAACGGCTTGAGCACGCTCTGATAGGCGAAGGCCACGTGGCCCGGCTTGTCGCGCCACAGCGCGGCAACGGTCGTCTCGATTTCCTCGTAGACCTCCGGGGCGATGTCGAGCGAGAAGGTGAGGTAGCCCTGCTCGGCGAACTGCGAGAGCTTTTCGGCCTCTGCGGGCGAGAGCTTGCCGCGCTTCTGCGCCGCGGCGATCTCGCGCTGGGCGTCCGGTTGATCCAGCCAGAGGTCGCTCGCCAGGAGGCCGTGCGGCGTGAGGCCCGCGCCTGTCGACGCGTCAGCGGGTGGCGGGGCGGTCCTGCCGAGTACGCGATCGAAGACGGACTTCAGGCCAGCCATGGTGGGCGGGCAGGATAGCAGATCGCCTTTCGGGCGCTGAAACACGGCGCCGCCGGCGCGCGTAGGAGCCACCGAGGAGGAGCTGTCATGCTCACGCTGCTTGGCTTCCTGGGTTTCCTGGCCGTAGCTGCCGCCGCGGTCGCGGTCATCGGGCTCGCCGCCGTGGCCATCAAGTTCGCCTTCAAGCTGGTCCTCCTGCCGCTGACGCTGATCGGCTGGGTGGTGGGGGGCGTGTTCCTGGTGGTGGGCGCCGTGGTGGCGGCCGTGGTGATGCCGGTCCTGCTGGTGGTGGGGATCGTGCTGGCGGTGGTCGCCACCGTGGTGGTCGGGGTTCTGGCGGCCGTCTTCGGCACGCTGGCGGCGATCTTCTAGCCGGCGGCCGCGCGCCGCCGCGAGCGCGGCTTCTTTGCCGGACCGGCCGCGCGCTTGGCGGCCAGCAGCTCGAGCGCCTTGTCGGCCGTCACGGCCTGCGGGGCGAGGTTGCTGGGCAGGGTGGCGTTGGTCTTCCCGTCCGTGACGTAGGGCCCATAGCGCCCGTTGAGGACCTGCACCGGCCCCTCGGCCCCGGCCAGCTCTCCGTAGTCCTGCAGCACCTCGCGCACCGCCTTGCCGCGCCCCCGGCCAGCCGCCTTCGGCTGCGCCAGCAGCGCGAGCGCGCCGTCGAAGTCGATCTCGCAGGCGGCGGTCCATGAGGGCAGGTTGCGGAACTCGTCGCCGTGCTTCAAGTAGGGACCGTAGCGCCCGATGCCGGTCGACACTTCCTGCCCGCTTTCCGGATGCTTGCCCAGGGAGCGCGGCAGAGTCATGAGACGGGCGGCGATCTCCGGCGTGACCTCCTCGGGAGCCATGCCCTTGGGCAGGGAGACGCGCTTGGGCTTGACCTTCTGCTCTTTCTCCTCGTCCGTGAGCCCGAGCTCGAGGTAAGGGCCGAAACGGCCGACCTGCACGGTGATCGGCCGGCCGCTGGCGGCGTCGACGGCCAGGGGCGCGGCGCCGCTGGCCTTGCCCTCGAGCAGAGCCACGGCCCGCTCCACGGTGAGCTCGTCGGGCGCCATCTCGGCGGGGAGGCTGACCGTGTTGTCCTTGCCGCCCTCGCCTCTCGAAAGATAGGGGCCGTAGCGGCCGATCTTGACCACCAGCCGCTCGTCGCTCGCCGGGTCCTTGCCGATCTCGACTGCCGGGAAGGAGAGCTCGAGCTTCTCCAGCCGCTTGAGCAATCCGGCGTGCTTGCGGTCGCCCTTGTAGAAATCGGACACCAGCTCGACCCAGTGGCGGTCGCCGGCGGCGACCTCGTCGAGCTCGTCCTCCATACGGGCCGTGAACTCGGTGTCGACCAGGTCCTGGAAGTGGTCCTCCAGCAGCTCGGTGACGCAGAACGCCGTGAACGTCGGAACCAGCTCGTTTCCGCGCTTGAAGACGTAGCCGCGATCCTGGATGGTGGAGATGATGGTGGCGTAGGTCGAGGGCCGGCCGATGCCCTCCTCTTCCAGGCGTTTGACCAGGCTCGCCTCGGTGTAGCGCATGGGAGGTCGGGTTTCGTGGCCTTCGGCGCCCACCGCCAGTGCAGCCAGCGCCTGGCCCTGGGCTAGCGCCGGCAACAGCGTCTCCTGATCCCCCAGCTCGGCCTCGGGATCGTCCGAGCCCTCGACGTAGGCACGCAGGAAGCCCGGGAAGACAATGCGTCGGCCGCTGGTCGCGAAGACCAGATCCTCGCGGCCACCGGCGGTCGGCACCGCTACCGAAACCTCGACCGCCGTGCGCTCGAAACGCGCGGGGAGCATCTGGCAGGCCACCGTGCGCTTCCAGATCAGCTCGTAGAGCCTGGCTTGGTCGGCATCGAGGAAGCGCGCCACGTCCTGGGGCCGGCGCGAGAGGTCGGTGGGGCGGATGGCTTCGTGCGCCTCCTGGGCGCGCTTGGCCTTGGTCTGATAGTGGATCGGGCGCTCCGGCAGGTACTCGTCGCCGTAGGCGGCGGCGATCACCCGCCGCGCCTGGTCCAGGGCGCGCTCCGCCAGGGTGGTCGAGTCGGTACGCATGTAAGTGATGAGGCCCACGCGCTCGCCGCCCAGGTCCACGCCCTCGTAGAGCTGCTGCGCGGTGCGCATGGTGCGCTGCGCGGTGAAGCGCAGCTTGCGGTTCGCTTCCTGCTGCAGCGTCGAGGTGGTGAAAGGCGACGCCGGCTTCTGGGTGCCGGGCGTGCGCTCGAGCGAGGAAACCTGCCACGGCTTCGCTGCCCGCGCGGCATCCGCGTAGCGCTCGGCCTCGGCTTTGAGGAGCTGGAGGCGGGACGGGTCGGCGAGCTTTCCGGTCTGCGGATCGAAGCTGCGGGCGTCGGCGAGGCGCCGGGAACCCACGCGCACCAGGCGGGCCTGGAACTTGCCGTCCTTGGCGCTTTCCTGGATGGCGAGGTCGGCCAGGAGGTCCCAGAAGCCGGCGGAGCGGAAACGCATGCGCTCGCGCTCGCGCTCGACGGCGAGCCGGACGGCGACGCTCTGCACGCGGCCGGCGGAGAGGCCAGGCGCCACGCGCTTCCACAGCAGCGGCGACAGCGTGTAGCCGTAAAGCCGGTCCAGGACCCGCCGCGCCTCCTGCGCTCGCACCAGTTTTTCGTCGAGCTGCCGCGGGTTCTCGAGCGCCTCCTCGATCGCTTCCTTGGTGACTTCGTGGAACACGATGCGGCCGACCGGCACCGACTTGGGTGGCTTCAGCAGCTCGAGCACGTGCCAACTGATGCTCTCTCCCTCGCGATCCTCGTCCGTCGCGAGCAGCAGACCGCTGGCGGTCTTCAGCGCGTCCTTCAGCTTCTTGACGTGCTTCTTCTTCTCGGCCGGCACCACATACAGCGGCTCGAAGCCCTGCTCGACGTTGACTCCGAGGCGGGCCCACTCCTCGCCCCGCTTCTCGGCCGGGATCTCCTGCGCGTTCTGCGGCAGGTCGCGCACGTGGCCATAGCTCGCCTCGACCTGATAGCTATCGTCGAGGAAGCGGCTGATCGTCTTCGCCTTGGCCGGCGACTCTACGATCACGAGCTGGACGGGTTTGCGAGCTGCCATGGTTTTTGGGGGGGGTGTGGGCGACGTCCGCGTCGGGCGGACCCCGCGAGCGAGGGGCGCTAGGCTACCGAC
>JBIOXV010000173.1:0-5082 GCA_044869805.1 Thermoanaerobaculia bacterium
TGATCGAGCGCCATCAGCACCATCACCGCGCCGCGCACGATGTCGATCGAGCCGACCCGCCCACGGTCGCGCGGCGCTCTAGGTTCCATGCGCCCGACGATAGGACAGTCGGCAACGGCTCAGCCCCGGCTGTGCAGTGAGTGGCGGTAGCCCTGCAGCGGGAGGTCGTCGGGAAGACTTAGGCCGGCCGCGCCTCGACCCACAACCATGTCATCCCGAGCGCGAGCGAGGGATCCGGGGGAGCGGGTGGCACGAAGCTCTACCCCCGCCCGGATCCTTCGCTGCGCTCAGGATGACAGGCCTTTCGGTTCAGATACGCCGGCCACGGACCGCAATGCCTGCGCGAGCGACTCCCGCCGCCGCCGGCTGACCGGCACCTCGGTGCCATCCCGCAGCACGACGACCATCCCACCCCGCCTCCGGCGCAGCTCGCGCACGCGGGCGAGGTTGACGATCGCCCCGCGGTGCACGCGCAGGAAGGCCGACGGCTCCAGCCGCTCGGCGAGCGAGGCGAGGGACTCGCGTAGCAGGTGGCGCCGGCCGGCAGCGTGGACCTCCGCGTAGTAGTCGTCGGCGCCGATCCAGTCGATCTCGTCGAAGGCGAGCACCAGCTCGCCGGCCGCGGTCGGCACCACCAGCCGCT
The DNA here is from genome assembly GCA_044869805.1 of Thermoanaerobaculia bacterium. GTDB lineage: Bacteria > Acidobacteriota > Thermoanaerobaculia > Multivoradales > SZUA-115 > CAWDVR01. The sequence goes on from JBIOXV010000173.1 coordinate 644, forward strand.
CGCGGAGAGCCGGGGCTCCGCCGGCGGGCACGGCGCCGGACAGGCCGCGGTCCTCGAGCACCGCCCGCAGCCGCTCGGCGAGCTCCGCGGCGTGGCGCGCTCCCAGGCGCTCGCGGACACGGGCGAGGGCGGCATCGAAGCGCGCCTCGGTCACCGGCTTGACCAGGTAGTCCACCGCGTGCGCGTCGAAGGCGCGTACCGCGTAGGCGTCGTAGGCGGTCACGAAGACCACCGCCGGCATGCGCTCCGCACCGCGGGCCCGGAGCACCCCGAAGCCGTCGAGCTCCGGCATCTGCACGTCGAGGAACACCAGGTCCGGCGCCGCGGCGTCGAGACGCTGCAGCGCCTCGCGCCCGTTGCGGCACTCGCCGACCACCACGTACCCCGACTGCCGCGCCAGGAGCTGGCGGATGCCGCGCCGGGCGAGCGGCTCGTCGTCGACGATCAGCACCCTGAGGTCGCGACTCATGCCGGCGCTTCTCCTGGGCCTGCCTCCTCCGCCCCGGCGTGCCGCGAGAGCGGCAGCCTTACCTCGGCCCGCACCCGGCCCTCCGCCTCGCCGAGCGACAGGTCGGCGCGCTCGCCGTAGAGCGTCGCCAGGCGCTCGCGGAGGTTCGCCAGGCCCAGGCCGCGGCCGCCCGCTCTCCGACCAGGAGCCCGCTCGCGCTGCGCGGCGCCGGGCGCGTCGTTCTCGACCGCCAGGCGAAGCTCCGTGCCCTCGACCGCGGCCTCGATGTCGACCGTGCTGCGGCGGCTCAGGGCCGCCACCCCGTGGCGCAGGGCGTTCTCGACCAGCGGCTGGAGCACGAAGCTCGGCACCCGCGCGTCCTCGGCGGCCGGGTCGATGCGCCAGCGCACCTCGAGCCGATCGGGAAAGCGCACTTCCTCGATCGCCAGGTAGTTGCGCACGAAGGCCAGCTCCTCGGCCAACGGGACCTCGCCGCCGTGGCTCTCGTCGAGCACTTGGCGCAGGACCTCGGAGAGCTGCTCCACCACCCGCGTGGCCTCGGCCGCGCGGCCGTCGCGCACCAGGACGGCGACGGCGTTGAGGCTGTTGAACAGGAAGTGCGGGTGGAGCTGCATGCGCAGGGCGCCGAGCCGCGCCTCCGCCACCTGGGCGGCGAGCCGCGCGGCCAGCGCCTCGCGCTCCTTGGACTCGAAGAAGTAGGCGAAGGCCAGCAGGCAGCCGAGGATGGCGAAGTACATGAAGACCGACCACGGCAGGCTGAAGAGCACCCAGGAGACGGAGTGCCGCAGCAGCTCCTCCTCCGGCGGCAGGATGCCGAGCAGCAGGCGGAGGACGACCCCCAGCGACGCCCAGCCCACGCAGAGCACCAGCGCGCCGGCGGCGTGGATGGCGAGGTTGCGCCGTGCCCTGGGCCCGCGCAGCGGAAAGCGCACCGCGAGCGAGTAGACGAGGAGCGTCAGCCCGCCGAGGATCACCCACTCGCCCGCCTGGAAGGCCATCCCGGCCCACGGCACCTCGCCGCCGCCGTCGCCACCGTCGAGCCGGCCCTGCATGTACCACTGCCAGGCGTCGAGCACGGCGGGCACCAGGCAGGCGGCCGCGATCAGCAGCGCCACGCGCCGCAGCCGCCGGCGGTCCGCCCCTGGCTGTCCGGCGCCGGCACCCGCCGGCGGGCCGTTCATCGCCGGGCTCGCTGTCGAGGCCTGGCCCGCTCCGGGGGCCTCGCTCGCCCTGGCGTGACCGCCGTGAGGTGCGCGGCCAGGAACGAGCCGGTGTACGACGCGGCGCAGGCCGCGACCTCCTCCGGCGTGCCCGCCACCACCACCTCGCCGCCGGCGTGCCCGCCCTCCGGCCCGAGGTCGATCACGTGGTCGGCGGTCTTGATCACGTCCATGTGGTGCTCGATCAGCAGCACGGTGTGGCCGGCGTCCACCAGGCGGTTGAGCGCTTCGAGCAAGCGCTCGACGTCCGCCAGGTGCAGGCCGGTGGTCGGCTCGTCGAGGATGTAGAGGGTGTGCTTGGCGCGTTGCAGCTTGGAGAGCTCGGTCGCGATCTTGATGCGCTGCGCCTCGCCGCCCGAGAGCGTGGTGGCCGATTGCCCGAGCGTCAAGTAGCCCAGGCCCAGGTCGCGCAGCACCGCGATCTTCCTCCCCACCGCGGGCTCGCCGGCGAAGAGCTCCACCCCCTCCTCGACCGACATGCCGAGCACGTCGCTGATCGACTTGCCGTTGAGCGTGACCTCCAGAGTCTCGGCGTTGAAACGCGCCCCCTTGCAAGCGCCGCAGATGACCTCCACGTCGGGCATGAAGTAGAGCTGAGTGGTGATCACCCCCTCGCCCTGGCACTCCTCGCAGCGACCGCCCTTGACGTTGAAGCTGAAGCGCCCGGCCTTGTAGCCCCGCTCCACCGCCAGCGGCGCGCGGGTGAAGAGCTCGCGCACCGCGTCGTAGAAGCCCACGTAAGTGGCGGGGTTCGAGCGGCTGTTGCGCCCGATCGGCGACTGGTCGATCGAGACCACCTTGTGCACGTGCTCGGCGCCGTCGAGCCCATCGTGCCGGCCGGGCAGCGTACGGGTGTCCACCAGTCGCTTCCACAGCGCCTTGTAGAGCACCTCGTTGACCAGCGTGCTCTTGCCCGACCCCGAGGCGCCGGTGATCGCCACCAGCTTTCCCAGAGGGAAGCCCACGTCTACGCGCTTGAGGTTGTTCTCCCGCGCGCCGCGCACGGTGAGCGACTTGCCGTTGCCGCGCCGGCGCGTCTCCGGCAGGGCGATCGACCGCCTGCCGGAGAGGAACTGCCCGGTCGGCGACGCCTCGCAGGCCAGCACGCGATCGAGCGTGCCCTCGACCACCACCGTGCCGCCGTGCACGCCCGGCCCCGGACCCATCTCCACCAGGTGGTCGGCGGCGCGGATAGTCTCCTCGTCGTGCTCCACCACGATCACCGTGTTGCCGATGTCGCGCAGTCTCTCGAGCGTCGCGATCATTTTCACGTTGTCCTTGGGGTGCAGGCCGATCGACGGCTCGTCGAGCACGTAGAGCATGCCCATCAGCCCCGAGCCGATCTGGGTCGAGAGCCGGATGCGCTGCGACTCGCCGCCGGAGAGGGTGCCCGAGCGGCGATTGAGGTTCAGGTAGTCGAGGCCGATGCCCAGCAGCAGCTCGAGCCGGCCGCGGACCTCCTTCGCCACCTGCCGCCCCGCATCGGCGCCGCGGCCGGCGGGCTCGACGCTCCCCAGGAGCTCGTGGAGGCGGTCGAAGTGCAGCTCGCCGAAGTCGTGGATCGACTTGCCGCCGATGGTGAACAGGAGCCGGGTGGCCCGCAGCCGCGCACCGTTGCAGTCCGGGCAGGTGTGCTCGACCATCACCTTGTCGAGCCAGGCTTCCATGCCGGAGCTCGCCTCGCCACGCTGCCGGTAGCGACGGTAGTGCCGCTCGATGCGCCGCGCGATGCCGCCGAACCCCACTTCCCGGCCCTCGCGGTCGTCGCGGCTCGCCTTGGCGTCCGGCGGCACGGCGACCACGATCTTCCGCCCTTCGAGGCCGTAGAGGATGGCCTGGCGCACGCTCTCGGGAAGCTCCTGCCAGGGCCGGTCGAGCGAAAAGCCCAAGACCTGCGACAGGCTGTACATCAGGTGCCCGTCCCAGGTGTCGGGGTTGTAGCGGAAGGCCTCGCGCACGAAGCAGCCGCCGCGGATGCTGCGCCGCGGGTCGGGCACCAGCAGCTCCGGGTGGGTCAGCTTCTGCACCCCCAGCCCGCCGCAGGTGCGGCAGGCGCTCTCCGGGTCGTTGAACACGAAGTACGCGGGCCCGATGTCGCCGTAGACGAGATGGTGTGTCGGGCTCAGGAGGCCACCGTAGAAGCGCTCCCGCTCCGCCCGGGAGGCGCCCGCGAGGACCTCCACCGAGAGCAACCCATCCCCCACCAGCAGGGCGGCGGCGATCGCCGCCTTGACCGCCTTCTCGTGCCGGCGGCCGACCACCAGGCGGTCGACCACCGCGTCCATCTCCCGGACCGTCGCCTCGTCGAGCGCCACTTCCGCCGCGAGATCCACCGGCCGGCCGTCGACGATCAGCCGGCGGCAGCCTTTCTTCCGCACCTCGGTGAGGACGAAGTCCGGCTCCTCGCCGTAGACCGGGAAGACCGGCGCCCGGAGCTCGATCTCCGTGCCCTCCGGCAAGGACAAGACCGCCTCCAGGATCTGGCTCGAGGTACGGCTGGGCACGGGCTCGCCGGTGCGCGGGCAGTGCGGCTCGCCGATGGTCGCGAACAGCAAATTGAGGTAGCTCGCGATATCGGTCATGGTGCCGACCGTCGAGCGCGGGTTGCTGGCGATGGTCTTCTGCTCGATCGAGATCACCGGCGAGAGGCCGAACACGAAATCGACGTCCGGCTTGGCGACCTGAGCCACGAAGCGCTTGGCGAAGGAGGACAGCGACTCCATGTAGCGCCGCTGCCCCTCGGCGTAGAT
>JBIOXV010000174.1:0-8220 GCA_044869805.1 Thermoanaerobaculia bacterium
GCCACTGCCGGCTCGCGATCCAGCCAGCGCAGCAGCGGGCCTCGGCCCAGGAGCACTCCGGCGACCAGCAGCAGGCCTACCGCGGCGAGCACCAGCGGCCGGCCCAGCCGGCGCTCGGGCGCTGCCATGTAGTCCCCCGCCTCGAGCTCGGGAGGCTCGGGGAGGGGTTCTTCTCCTCCACGCGGCGAATATCGCGGCTCGCTCGCCCACGGCACGGCCACGGTAGGCGCCGCGGGCTTGTCCGGCGGCCACAGCGCAGGGTCGGCGAGGGGAGGGGATGGCCTCACCGGGGCTCCAGGCTGGACCAGCGGCAGCGGGCGTTCCCCAGGCGGGATGGGGGACGGTGGTGCCACCGCAGCTTGCGCCTGGACCTGCATCTCGTGCTCGCGCAGCCAGGTCTCCCCCGGCTCGTCGAGGTACCGAAACTGGATTCCCATTCCGGCCGGCCCGGCCTTGGGGTCGTCCCGCACCCGGATCCATGTCACCTCGCCGTAGCCGGTGACCTTGCGGGTGCCACCCAGCACCGGCATCGAGAAGCGCACCAGGGTGCCGACCGGCTGCGGGTGCTTGGCGGCGACGAACACGCCGCCGGCCGAGATGTCGATGGTGCGGGTGTCGAGCTGCTCGTCGCGGCCGTACTGCAACCGGATCTCGCCCTGGTAGGGCGTGCGGACGAAGGCGCGGGCCGTGCGGTGGCTGAGCGGGTCCGACATCGCTACCTGCTGAGAGCTGTGCTCCGCAGGATACCCGAAACCCGCGCCGCCGAGGAAGCGCTCAGCGGTTCCGCTGCTGGCGGCGGATCTCCGCCTCCAACCACGGTCGCCGCGGCGGCGCGGCAAGGCCGAAGACCCCGCGCGCGGCGGGCGGCGTGGTCCGCAAGCTGGCCAGGGACTCGGCGGCGAGAGGGTCCACCCAGGCCGCGGCCGGCGCCCGGGCCCCGAGGACCAGTGCATAGCGGAAGCGGCGCGGCACCGCGTCGCGCCAGGTCGCCGCTCCCGGCGGCGCGAGCACGAACCCGTCCGCGTCCTGGAGCTCGGGGCCCGGCGGCGCGTTGCCCACGAAGAGCAGGCCGGGCGGCAGGCCACCGGGGGGCAGGGCCAGCGTCAGGTAGCCGCTCCGCGCCTCGCCCCAGTCGAAGAGTGTGGCCTGGATCGCTCCACCGGGCTCGCCAAGGGTCTTCTGCACCGTGGCCGGGACGCGGGTCTCGCGGCCCAGGAGAGGCGGTGGCACCGGTCGGGGCGGCCCCACCGTCGGCCTGCCCCAGCGGCCCACCGGCGGTACGCCCCAAACCTCGGGCGGCTCTCCGCTCTCGAGGTGGAGCCAGCCGGCGACCAAGCCGGGTTCGAGCGTGCGCATCACCCGCCAGGAGCCGTCGCTCACCACCAGCGCCGGGCCGCCCGGGCCGGCCTCCAGCCGCAGCAGGAAGCCGCCCACGCCCCGGCTGCTGCGCAGCTCGGCCAGCAATCGGTTGCCGCCGGCCACCAGCAACTCGCCGACCTCGTAGCGGTCGAGAGGAGCGCCGTCGGCGAAGGCATTGGAGCCCAGCCGGCGGCCGTTCAAGTAGAGCACGTACTCCTCGTCCCCCTGCACCGCGAGGGTGGCGGTGGCCGGCGCCGACTCCAGCTCGAAGTCCTTCGCCAGGTAAAAGGCGCGCGGTGCCACCTCGCGCGTGGAATCGCGGCTCCAGACCCAGGCCGCCGGGCCTAGCGCCGCGCCGCGCCGGGCCAGCCAGGGGTGGAGGGCCTGATCGATGCCGGCCACCGCCAGGGCCGCGGCAGCCAGCGCCAGCCAGCGCCAGGGTTGGCGAGGGCCGCGCGGGCGGGGCGCGGCGGGCGGGGCGGCGGCCATCCGTGGGATTCTAATGCCCTGCCGCTCTGGCCCCTCGCCCCGCGTCAGCGGGGAGAGGGCAGGGGTGAGGGGCACTGCCCACATTGACAGTCTGGGGGGCGGCGCCTTAGATTTGGACGTGCACCGTTCGGAAGTCGCTCCCGCCAACCCCTCCCCGCCCCCAGGACCGATCGTCGCCGCCATCCCGGCGCGCTACGGCTCGACGCGCCTGCCGGCCAAGCCGCTGGCCCGGGTGGGAGGCAAGGCGTTGATCGAGCACGTCTACCGCCGGGCCGAGGAGGCCGGGCTCGACCGCGTGGTGGTGCTGACCGACGACCCGCGTATCGGCGAGGCAGTCGCGGCCTTCGGTGGTGAATGGGAGATGACGCCGGCGGAGTGCGCCAGCGGCACCGACCGTATCGCCTGGGCGGCCCGCGGCTGGGACGCCGACGCGGTGATCAACGTGCAGGGGGACTGGATCCTCGACCCGGCGCTGATCCGCGCCCTGAGCGAACACCTGCGGTCTCACCCGGAGGAGGAGATGGCGACCCTGGCGGTACCGGCGAGCGAGGCCGACCTCGACGAGCCGAGCGTCGTCAAGGTGGTGCTCGACCTGGGCGGCCACGCCCTGTACTTCAGCCGCGCGCCGATTCCGTTCCCGCGCCAGCCGGGCGGCCCGCGGCCCTTGAAGCACCTGGGCCTCTACGGCTACCGGCGGCATACGCTGCTGGCGCTGGCTGGCCTGCCGCAGACGCCGCTCGAGGTGAGCGAGTCGCTAGAGCAGCTCCGGGCGCTCGAGAACGGCATCCGCATCCGGGTGCTGGTGGTCGAAGGCGAGGCACTGGGCATCGATACGCCGGACGACCTCGAAGCGGCCCGCGCCCGCCTCGCCGGGGCAGGCCCGGCGAGTGAGGCGGCGGCTTGAGACGGGGGAACGCGGGAGACGGAGGGAGAGACCAAGAGATGTCTACCAAGTACATATTCGTCACCGGCGGCGTGGTTTCCTCGCTCGGCAAGGGCGTGGCGGCGGCCTCGGTCGGCGCCGTGCTCGAGGCGCGCGGCTTCAAGGTGACGCTGATGAAGCTCGACCCCTACGTCAACGTCGACCCCGGCACCATGTCGCCCTACCAGCACGGCGAGGTCTACGTCACCGACGACGGCGCCGAAACCGACCTCGATCTGGGCCACTACGAGCGCTTCACCTCGACGCTGACCTCCAAGCTCCACAACTACACCACCGGCAAGATCTACGAGGCGGTGATCAACAAGGAGCGGCGCGGCGACTACCTGGGCAAGACGGTGCAGGTGATCCCCCACATCACCGACGAGATCAAGGCCGCGATGCGCCGCCTGGCCGAGGGCAACGACGTGGTGATCGTGGAGATCGGCGGCACGGTTGGCGACATCGAGTCGCTGCCCTTCCTCGAGGCCATCCGGCAGTTCCGCCAAGAGCTGGGGCGCGGCAACGCGGCCAACATCCACTTGACGCTGGTGCCGTACATCAAGGCTGCCGACGAGCTCAAGACCAAGCCCACGCAGCACTCGGTGCGCGAGCTGCGCGAGATCGGCATCCAGCCCGACATCCTGCTCTGCCGCGTCGACCGCGACCTTCCCGAGGAGATGCGCCGCAAGATCGCCCTGTTCTGCAACGTCGATCCCGACCAGGTGATCGCGGCGCAGGACGTGTCGACCATCTACGAGGTGCCGCTGCGCTTCACCAGCGAAGGCCTGGACGAGATCCTGCTCGAGCTCCTGAACTTGCCCCACTACGAGCGCGACATGTCGCGGTGGGAGAGCCTGGTGTCGCGCATCAAGCACCCGCGGCGGCGGGTGCGGATCGGCATCGTCGGCAAGTACGTCGAGTTCCCCGACGCCTACAAGAGCCTGAACGAAGCGCTGCAGCACGGCGGCATCGCCAACGACGCCGCAGTCGAGCTCGCTTACATCAACGCCGAGGCGATCGAGAGCGGCAACTGGCCGCGCGACATCCACGACGTGGACGGCATCCTGGTGCCGATCGGCTTCGGGGTGCGCGGCGCCGAGGGCAAGATGCGCGGCATCCGCTACGCCCGCGAGCGCAAGGTGCCGTTCTTCGGCATCTGCCTGGGGCTGCAGTGCCTGGTGATCGAGTACGCGCGCAACGTCTGCGGCCTGGCCGACGCCAACTCGACCGAGTTCGTGCCCGACACCCAGGAGAACGTGATCTACAAGCTGCGCGACCTGCTGGGGGTCGAGGAGATGGGCGGCACCATGCGGCTCGGCGCCTACCCCTGCCGGCTCAAGGCCGGGAGCCTCGCGCACCGCATCTACGGCACCGAGCTGATCAGCGAGCGGCACCGCCACCGTTACGAGGTGAACCAGCGCTACCTGCAAACCCTGGTGGACCACGGCCTGGTGGTCTCCGGCCTGTCGCCGGACGGCAAGTTCGTCGAGATGGTGGAGGTACCCGACCACCCCTGGTACCTGGGCTGCCAGTTCCACCCCGAGTACAAGTCCAAGCCGACCGACCCGCACCCGCTGTTCGTCTCCTTCATCGCGGCGGCGCTCGAGCACCAGGCGCGGCGGCGGGAGAGCGAGCGCCGGACCACGGCCGAGACCGAATCCAAGCTCGCCCAGACGCCCACGCCCCTGCCGCAGCCGGTGGAGGTGGCTTCGTAGCCCCGAGATGAGCGAGCGAGCTCCCGCCTTCGAGCCCTTCGAGATGGCGCCGGGAGTGGCGATCGGCGGCGAGGCGCTGCCGGTCGTCGCCGGCCCCTGCGTGCTGGAGAGCGAGGACCTGGCGCTGGCGGTGGCCTCACGGCTCGCCGCCTTCGCCCGCCGGCGCGGCCTCGGGCTGATCTTCAAGTCCTCCTTCGACAAGGCCAACCGCAGCTCGTTCGCGAGCTACCGCGGGCCGGGCCTCACGGAAGGGCTGCGCATCCTGGCGCGGGTCAAGGCGGAAACCGGCCTGCCGGTACTGACCGACGTGCACGAGCCGGCGCAGTGCGAGCCGGCGGCGCGGGTCTGCGACGTGTTGCAGGTCCCCGCCTTCCTCTGCCGGCAGACCGACCTGGTGGTGGCGGCGGCCGCGACCGGCAGGACGGTCAACATCAAGAAGGGCCAGTTCGTGGCGCCGGATGACATGCGGAAGGTGGCGGACAAGGCGCGCGCCGCCGGCAACCCGCGGGTGGTGATCACCGAGCGCGGCGCCTCCTTCGGCTACCACGACCTGGTGGTCGACATGCGCAGCTTCGCCTTGCTGCACGCGGACGGCCTGCCGGTGATCTTCGACGTGACGCACTCCCTGCAGCTCCCCGGCGGCGGCGAGGAGACGGGCGGCGACCGGCGCTACGCCGAGCCGCTGGCGCGCGCCGCGGTAGCGGCCGGCGCCGACGGCGTGTTCCTCGAGGTCCACCCCGACCCGGCGCGAGCGCTCTCCGACTCCACGACGCAGCTCGATCCCGAGCGCGCCGAGGCGCTCCTCGATTCGCTGCTGGCCGTGCGCCGCGCCGTGGCCGCCGAGCCGGCGGAGGCGGTCGGCCGGCGATGAGCGAGCCGTCCAGGAAGGCGCCGGACGGCGAGGCCGCGAGCTCGCCGCGGGCACCGGGCCGTTCCCCGCGCCCTCGGGTACGAACGCCCCGTGAGGTGGCGCGCGAGGTGATCGAGATCGAGGCCGCCGCCGTGCACGGCCTGCTCGACCAGCTCGACGGCGACTTCGACCGCGCCGTCGAGCTGCTGCTCGCCACCCGTGGCCGGGTGGTGTGCACCGGGATGGGCAAGAGCGGCCTGGTGCTCAAGAAGATCGCCGCCACCCTCTCCTCCACCGGCACGCCCGCCCTCTTCCTCCACCCCGCCGAGGCGGTGCACGGCGATCTGGGGGCCATCGTCGACGGCGACGTGGTGCTGGCGGCCTCGTTCTCCGGCACCACGGAAGAGCTGATCCGGCTGGTCGGCACGGTCAAGCGGCTCGGCACGCCGCTCGTCGCCATGACCGGCAACCCGAAGAGCCCGCTCGCCCGGCACGCGGACGTGCACCTCGCGGTGGCGATCGACAAGGAGGCCTGCCCGCTCAATCTGGCTCCCACCGCCTCCACCACCGCCATGCTGGCCCTGGGCGACGCCCTCGCCATGGCCTTGCTCGAGGCGCGCGGCTTCACCCGCGACGACTTCGCCCGCCTGCATCCGGCCGGCCGCCTGGGCAAGCGGCTGCTCAAGGTCGAGCAGCTCATGAAAGCCGGCGAGGCGCTGGCCGCCGTGCACCTCGAGGCACCGATGCGCGAGGCGATCTACGAGATGACCAAGAAGGGGCTCGGCATCACCGGAGTCGTCGACGGCGACGGGCGCCTGGCGGGCTGCATCTCGGACGGCGACCTGCGCCGGCTGCTGGCGACCGACGCGGCGCTGCTCACGCGCACCGCGGGCGAGTGCATGCGGCCGGGGCCCAAGACCATCGACCCCCAGGAGCTGGCGCCGGCGGCGCTCAAGAGCATGGAGGAGCACCGCATCACTTCGCTCTTCGTCTGCGACGAGTCCGGGAAGCTGATCGGCATCGTCCACCTGCACGATCTCTGGGGCCTGGAGATCTTCTAGGAGCCCGTGGCCAGACTGCGCGTGCCGACGCCGCCGGGCGCCCTCTGCCGGCTCACTCCCGCCGAGCTGGCGCGGCGCGCGCAGCGGCTCGCCTGGCTGCTGCTGGACGTCGACGGCGTGCTCACCGATGGCCGGCTGACCTTCGGCCCGGACGGAGGCGTGAGCAAGAGCTTTCACACCAAGGACGGCTTCGGCATCGGACTGGCGCGGCGCGCGGGCCTCAAGGTGGGGACGCTCTCGCTGCGCGACGACCCGGCGCTCGACCATCGCGCCGCCGAGTTGACGCTCGACGCCGTGGTCCACGGCCGGCGCGACAAGGGCGACACTTTCGAGCAGTTCCTGCGCCGCCGGCGCCTGCGCCCCGAGCAGGTGGCCTACGCCGGCGACGACTGGCCCGACCTGCCGGTGCTGGCGCGCTGCGGGCTCTCGCTGGCGCCGGCCGATGCCGCCGCCGAAGTCGCGGCGCAGGTGGACGTGGTGGTCGCCGCCGCCGGGGGCCAGGGCGCCGTGCGCGAGATGGTCGAGCTGATCCTCAAGGCGCGCGGCGACTGGGACGGCCTGGTCGGCGGGGCCCAGTGACCGGTACAGGCCACTAGCGTGCCTGCTGACAGGCCTCGCCATCCGCTCCGCGACCGCCTGGTGGGTGGGGCGCTCTCCGCCATCGCGGCGCTGCTTGCCCCCTGGTCCTGGCGCTTCGCGCAGCGCGTGGGCCGGGCCTTCGGCCGCCTCGCCTGGCAGCTTTCGCGCCGCGACCGCCGCCGTGCCCTCGATCACCTGGCGCTCGCCTTTCCGGAAGCGACGCCGGAGTGGCGGCGCCAGGTGGCGCGCGCCTGCTTCTTCCACCAGGGCACCAGCCTGGCCGAGAGCCTGTACCTCCTCCACCGCTCGGCCGCGGACCTCGCGGGCTACGCAGCGGTCGAAGGTTGGGAGGAGGTCGAGGCCGCGCGAGGGGCCGGGCGGCCGATCCTCATCTTGACCGGTCACTGCGGCAACTGGGAGCTGCTGGCGGCGCTGATCAACAGCCGCGGCCTCGGCATGAAGGTGGTGGCGCGCGAGATCGAGTCGGAGCACCTGAACCGCCTGCTGCTCGCGCTGCGGGCGCGCTTCGGCACCGGCACCATCGAGCGCGGCGGCGCCGGCGCCGCGCGTCAGCTCCTGGTCACGCTGCGCGGTGGCGGCGCGCTCGGCATGCTGATCGACCAGGACACCAACGTCGACGGCGTGTGGGTGCCGTTCTTCGGCCGCGCGGCCTTCACGCCGCTGGGCGCGGCCAAGATCGCCGCCAAGCTCGGCGCCGCGGTCATTCCCGCCTTCATCGAACGGCGAGCGGACGGCTCGCACCTCGCCCGCTTCCAGCCGCCGCTCGAGCTGCCGGCCGGCGAAAGCGAGGCCACGGCGGCGATGACCGCGGTCATCGAGCGGCAGGTGCGGCGCGTGCCCGAGCAGTGGGTGTGGTGGCACAAGCGCTGGCGCCGTCAGCCGGCGGTTTAGCGCGGGGCTCGCGCCCGCCGCGACTCATATCCCGCTGCTAACATCGCCGGCCGTGCGACGCTTCGCCTTGCTCTTGGCTCTCGTGGCCGTCCTGGGCTGCGACGGTGCGAGCCATACGGGAGCGCGCCGGGCATGGCACCGCCTGGACCTCGCGGCTCTTCCGCCGCGCGTCGAGGTTTCGCCGTTCGGCGTCGCCAGCCAGCCTCCCTTCCGTGCCTCGATCGGATTCCTCGGCGCGCTCGAGATGCGCGACCTGGCGCAGGTGCCGCCGCATACGCTCGCCACCTACCCGCACCAGTCCGCGGGGCAGGTGCGGGTGCTGGAGCAGGCCGT
>JBIOXV010000175.1:0-42533 GCA_044869805.1 Thermoanaerobaculia bacterium
AGGAACTGGTGGCCTCGCGTCCCGCGGACCGCGAGGCGGCGCGGCTCTATGCCGAGGGCGTGCGGGCCCTCCACGAGTACGAGATCGCCAAGGCGCGGGCGCTGCTCGAGGCGGCGATCGCCAAGGCACCCGAGTTCGCACCGGCGCACGCCGAGCTGGCCGAGGTCTTGAGCCGCCAAGGGTACGAAGCACAGGCGGCCGCCGTACTCGACCGGGCCGCCGGCCTGGCGGGGTCGCTGCCGACGCGCGAGCGGCTGCGCATTGCCGGCCTCCAGGCGCAGTGGAGCGGCGACCGCGAGGGCGCGATCGCCGCCTACCGTGAGCTCGTATCCCTCGATCCCCACGACCTCGATGCCGGCCTGTCGCTCGGCCTGGCGCAGGTCTCCGCCCGTCTCGTCCCCGACGCCCTGGCTACCCTCGCCACCTTGCGCAAGCTGCCGGGTCCGCTCGGCGACGATCCGCGCATCGACATGCTCGAGGCTCGCGCGGCCCGCGGCAGCCCGGCCGGCAACGCGGCGGCGGAGCGCGCCGCCGCCAAGGCGCAGGCGCTCTCGGCGAATCTGCTGCTCGCCCGCGCCCGCTTCGCCGCGGGGGCGCAGCACTGGGACTCGCCGGACATCGCGCGCGTAATCCCGTTCTTCGAGGAGGCGCTCTCGCTGTGGACCGCGGGGGGCGCCAAGGCCGAGGCGGGCAACGCGCGCATCCAGATCGGCCTGGCGCGCTGGCGCGCCGGCGAGGTCGAGGCCGGCGAGGCCGAGGTGGAGGAGGTGCTCGCGACCGTGCCCGCCACCGAGCTGCCCGGCCTGCGCTACGACGCGCTCGACTTCCTCGCTGCCATGGTCGGCTACCGAAGCGAGCTCGGCCGCGCGCGGGCCTGCCACGAGGAGGCCGCCTTGCTGGCGCGGGAGCTGGGCGCCATCGAGTCCGAGCTCAGCCACCGCGGCTCGCTGGGGACCCTCGACTACCTGGCCGGCGATCCCGCGGCCGGCCGCCGCGCGCTCGTGGAGGCCCTCGGCGCGCTCCGCGCCCGGCAGGCGGAGTTCTACCGCGAGGACGTCGCCCTGGCTCTGGGCTGGCTGCTCGCCGAGACCGGCGATCTGGAAGGCGCCGCGAGGCTGGCCCGCGAGTCGGAGCCGGAGGCCCCGGGCGCTTTGCACGAGCACTTGTGGTCGGCCGAGTCGCTGTGGTTGCAGGGCACGGTCCTCGCCGCGCGCGGTGAGCTCGGCGCGGCGCGGGAGAAGCTCGAGGCTGCAAGGCGTCTGCTCGACGCCACCAGCATGCGGCACCAGGCGGCCGAGATCGTGCTCTCCCTCGCCGCGCTGGCTCTCGCCGAGGGGAAGAGCGCCGAGGCCGTCTCGCTGGCCCGCGTCGGCGTGGCACACCATCGCACCTGGTCGGAGCTCTCCTGGTTGGTGCCGAGCGCCTCGGCGGTGCTCGCCCGCGCTCTCCTCGCCGAGGGCCGCGTCGCCGAGGCCGCCGCTGCCTTCGAGTCGGTGGGCCTCGCGGCCGCGAGGAGCGAGAGCGCCCTCCATCGGCTGGAGGTGGCGATCGACGGCGCTCGCCTGCGGGCCGCGCAGGGCGACGCTCGCGCCGCCGCCGAAGAGCTGCGGCGGATCGTGGCGGACGCCGAGCGTATCGGTTACGTTTCCACGGCGCTCTCGGCGCGCCTCGCCCTGGGGGAGGCTCTGCTGCTGGCCGATCCGGGCCGGGCGAGGCAGGAGCTGCGGTCGCTGGCCGCCGAGGCGCGCGCCAAGGGCTTCGCCCTGATCACCCTCCAGGCCCGCGAGCTTCTCGGCGGCTCGTCGGGCTAGCATCGTCGTCTGAGAAGGCTCACTGATGAACGCCTTTCGCTATTCCATCCACGCGCCGCCCCCGCCGCTGGCCGGGCTGGTGGACTACTTCTGGTCTTTGAGGGACGTGCCGTCGCACTCGCGGGAGCGCGTCATCCCGAGCGGGACCCTCGAGCTCGTGATCAACCTCCGTGAGGACGAATTCCGAATCGGCAGGTCCGTGGGTTCGGGCGAGGAATACGCGTGCTTTCGCGGGGCGATCGTGTCCGGCGCATACGGAGGAGCTTTCGTTGTCGAGACACGCGCGCACGCGTCGGTCGTCGGCGTCCACTTCAAGCCAGGGGGTGCGCCGGCCTTCCTGGGCGTACCCGCTGGCGCACTCGCCAACGCGCACGTCGAGCTAGAGGCGCTTTGGGGCCGTCGGGCGGTCGAGCTTCGCGACCGCCTGCGCGCTGCGACACGCGCGGCCGAGCGCTTTCGGATTCTGGAGGAAGCGCTGATCGGCTGCCGGAGTCGCTCTCCGAACGTCCGAGGGGAGGTGGCGGTTGCGCTCGGCAGGCTGGGCGCACCGGGCGTGGAAGTCAACGAGATCGCCAGGCAGGTTCAGCTCAGCCACCGGCGATTCATCGAGCTCTTCACAGAACAGGTCGGGATGACGCCGAAGCGGTATTCCAGGGTCCGCAGATTTCAGCGCGCGCTCAGACTGGCGGCGACCCACGGGTCGCCCGTCTGGGCGCAGGTGGCGCTCGACTGCGGTTACTTCGACCAGGCTCACCTCTGCCGCGACTGGGTCGAGCTCACCGGGCTCTCGCCAGTGGAGTTCCTGCGCCTCCGCAACGTGCGGGTGAAGGAAAACCACGTGGCGGTGCCGGAAGCGCCGAGGTCAAGTTTCTCCAATACACCTCCGAAGGACGCGCGGTAACCTGGGTGCGAACGGAGGATGGAATGCTCCGAGGGAAGCGCGAACGGAGGACGGAATGCTGCGAAGAAAACTTGATCGAGCCATCGTGGTGCTATGCATCACGTTGGCGGTCGCGGCCCGCATGGCACATGGAGGCTCGGACATGACCGACTCACGCAGGAGCTCGGCGCCGTTTTCGGCGGACGCCACGGCGGCAGTTGTTCGCTACCAGGTCCTCGACGTGGATCGGACCGTCGCGTTCTACACCGAGCGCCTCGGATTTCATCTGGATCAGCGGTCGGGCGCGGTCTTCGCGACCGTTTCGCGTGGCGACCTTCACCTACTCCTGAGTGGCCCAGGCAGCTCAGGATCCCGTCCGATGCCGGATGGACGCCGCCAGGAACCCGGGGGGTGGAACCGGATCGTCCTGTATGTGGAAAACCTCGACTCAATGCTCTCCGCGCTCCAGAGTGCTGGCGCCCGTTTCCGCAACGAGGTCGAAGTGGGACCGGGCGGCAAGCAGATCCAGATCGAGGATCCCGACGGGAATCCCATCGAGCTTCATGAAGCCCCGAGGAAAGAGGCGAAGTAGTCACCACGCGTCGCTCACGCCGCGCTGCGCGGGAGCCGTCGGGCAGGCCGGCCAGCGAGAACGCCCCGTCGGAGCCCATCCTCGAGAATGGAAGTTCAGGCGGTTCCAGCGGAGGTCCCACAGGTGGGGTGGCCCGAGGTGGTACGCTGCCGCCGTAGCTCGAGCCCTATGGATTCCCGCGAGCCTGCGACGGGCGAAGTCACGTCTCTGCTGCGCTCCTGGCGCGACGGTGACGCTGCGGCGCTCGAGGCGCTGGTCCCCCTGATCTACGACGATTTGCGGCAGCTCGCCGCCCGGCGGCTGCGCGGCGCGGCGAACGCCAACACTCTGCAGCCCACGGCCCTGGTACACGAGGCCTTCCTGCGCCTGGTCAAAGGGCAGGTCGACTGGCAGAGCCGTGCGCATTTCTTCGCCGTCGCGTCGAAGACGATGCGCAACGTGGCTGTCGATCACGCTCGCCGGCGGCAGGCGCAGAAGCGCAGCGCCGAAGCCTTGCTGGTGGACCTCACCGCCGCCGCCGCGGAGGCCGCCGAGAGCACTCCGCCGATCGATGTGCTCGCACTCGACCAGGCGTTGTCGCGCCTCGAGAGCCTCGACGCCCGCCAGGCCAAGGTGGTCGAGCTGCGCTTCTTCGCCGGGCTCTCGGTGGAGGAGACCGCGGAGGTGCTCGCCTGCGCGCCGATCACCGTGGTGCGCGCTTGGCGCACGGCGAAGGCGTGGCTGTTCCGCGAGCTCTACGGCGCAGCGTAAGACCTGCTGCGACGCTCGCCGCCACCACCTACGCCGGCGGCAACGGTGGCAGCTCGGGGTCGCGGTGCACGACCACCAGGGTCAGGTCGTCGTGCAGGGGGCTCGCCGCGGTGTGGCGGTCGAAAGCGGCGAGGATGCAGTCGTGCATCGCCTGCGGCGAGCCGCCCTCGGCGATCAGCTCGGAGAGGCGCTCGAAGCCGAAGGCCCGGCCCTCGCCGTCGATCGCCTCCGGCAGGCCGTCGCTGTAGAGCACCAGGCTGTCACCGGGCTGGAGCGTCGCCTGGTCGACGGGCGCCGGCAGTGGGTCCTTGAGGCCGAGCGGCAGGCCGCCGGTCCCCAGCTCGAGCACCTCGCCGCCGGCGCGCCGCAGCACGGGGAACGGGTGCCCGGCGCAGGCGTACTCGAGCACGCCGGTCGCGGGCTCGAGCACGCCGTAGAACAGGCTCATGAAGGTGCGGCGGTCGCCGGTGCGGCAGATGGCACGGTTGAGCATCGCCAGCACGCGGTCGCAGGCCGGGTCGACGTCGATCGCGGCGCGCAGCAGGGCGTGGGCGATTGCCATCACCAGGCCGGCGGCCATGCCGTGCCCCGAGGCGTCGCCCACGGCCAGGACGAGCCTGCCGTCCGGCAGTGGGAGGAAGTCGTAGTAGTCGCCGCCCACGGTGTTGGCGGTGCGGTAGGAGTGCGCGAAACCGTAGCCGCCGAGCTCCGGCGAGGTGCGCGGCAGCAGATCGCTCTGGAGCTGGCGCGCCACCTCGAGCTCGTCGCGCACCCGGACCTTGTCCACCATCTCGAGGGCGAGCAGGAAGATCAGGCAGAGCACCGCGGCCGTGCTCCAGATCGGCGAGGCGTCGATCGAGATCGACCAGCCGCGCTCGCCGAGGTCGCCGGCCGAGAGGCCGAAGTCGAGGAGGCTGAAGAACAGGAAGAGGATCGAGGCGCCGAAGAGCAGGCGCCGCGCCGGGGTGAGCTTGTAGGAGATCGAGAGGAACAGCAGGCGCGCGCGGTGCAGCAGGCGCTTGAGCTGGTCCTTGGGCTCGGGCTCCTGCCGGTCGCGGGTCAGGACTTCGTAGGCCTGCGACGCCTCGCGGTCGAAGAGGCGCTTGAGCTCGTCGCTCGCGAGGCCCTCGCGATAGCCGCGCACGAGGTCCGAGAGGCTGCTGGAGGAGGGCGGGCGGCCGGCCATGGTGAGTTGTTACGCCGGCGCGCCGCCCGAGTTGCGGAGGGGGTCGGTCGCCACCAGCCGGAGCGCCGGCTCGGGCGGGGCTTCCCGCGCCTGCGCCGCGAGCGCCTCCTT
Source organism: Thermoanaerobaculia bacterium (assembly GCA_044869805.1). GTDB lineage: Bacteria > Acidobacteriota > Thermoanaerobaculia > Multivoradales > SZUA-115 > CAWDVR01. The sequence goes on from JBIOXV010000175.1 coordinate 5,331, forward strand.
CATGCGCTCGCTGACCGCGATCACCATCGGCGCCGGCTGCCAGGCGACGGGCTCATCCGAGGCCTCGTCGGTCACCCGGCCTTCGGCGATCGCCCGCGAGGCCGCCGCCAGCGGCAGCCCGGTCACCGCCTGGCGCAGGGCGCGGAACCGTGCGCCGTCCTCCGGCCGGAGGAACTCGACGAAGCGCTCCGACTGCGCCGCGACGTGAAAATGCGCCGGCGTGAAGGCGATGCCGTCCAAGCTCAGCCGGTCGCAGGCCAGCACCAGCAGCGCGATCACCTCGCGCAGCAGGCCCAGGCCCGGGTGCTTCTGGCCCGGCAGGGGCGGGCGATCGGGAGGAAAGACCGCGCGCGGGTTCTGCAGCAGCAGCCACTCCACGGCCAGCAGCTCGCAGCCGGGGAGCAGACGAGCGTCGCGCCGTACCCGCAGCTCGAGGAGCAGGTCGTCGTCGCTCTCGCTGCCGTAGATCTTGAGCGTATCGCCGCCGGGGTTCTCGAGCTCGATCACCAGCCGCGGGCGGGCGAAGCCCAGGGCGCGGAGGCGGGCGAGGAATCCGTAGCGCTCGAGCGCCAGCTCGAGGCCGTTGGCGGAGTAGAAGCCGAGGAGGCGCGAGGGCTTGGCCTGGAGGCTGGTGCCGGGGAGCAGATCGGCCTCGGTGAGACCCAGGTCGTCGCCTGCCGTGGGCTCGGCCGAGAGCTCGGAAGCCTCGACCAGCGAGGCCAGGTAGCGGTAGCGCTGCAGCGTGATCTCGCTCGTCGAAGGCGGCTCGATCGCCCGGCCGCCGGAGAGCAGCCAGGCGAAGAAGCGCGCGCTGTAGCGCCACGCCTCGGTGCCATAGCCGCCCGCCAGCAAGGTCACCAGCGGCAGGTCGCCGAGCCGCGAGCGCAGCCGGCTCATCACGAGCTGGTCGCGGGCCACCATGCCCTCGTTGGAGATCTTCCAGTTGCCGAGCGCGTCGGTGGCGGCCGGGTCGGTGCCCGCCAGGTAGTAGACCAGCCCCGGCCGGAACGAGTCGATGACCGGCGGGAGGTGCTCCTCGATCGCCGCCAGGTAGCGTCCGTCGTCGACCTTGTCGCCGAGCGCTAAGCAGGTCGAGGCCACGGCGTTCGGTGCATCGCCCCCGGGGCCTCCCCCCCCAACCGCCTCGGCCCACGTCTGATTGTGGATCGAGAAAGTGTAGACCGTGGGGTCGGCGGCGAAGATCGAGCGCGTGCCGTTGCCGTCGTGGAGGTCGAGGTCGATCACCAGGACGCGCTCGGCGAAGCCCGCTTCGCGCGCCTGGGCAATGGCCACGGCGACGTCGTTGAAGGCGCAGAAGCCCTCGCCGCGGTCACGGTGCGCGTGGTGCAGGCCGCCGCCCAGGTTGACCACCGGCACACAGCCGGCGAGGGCGAGGCGCGTCGCCAGCACCGTGCCGCCGACCATGGCACGCTGCAAGTGCAGGTAGCGGTCCTCGTCCGCCTCCGACACGTTGAGCCCGAGGATCGGCGTCAGCGCCCCGCGCTCCAGCAACGCCTCGAGATAGGCTGGCGAGTGCACGCGCTGCAGCGAGCGGATCGACGCCTCGCGCGGCCAGCGCAGGCGGCCGGCCTTGAGCAGCCGCTCCATGGCGAGGAAGGTGATGATGTTCTCGCCGCGGCGCGGGTCGGCCGGCAGCCCCGGCACCTCGAGCGTGTACTGGCCGCTGTACACGAAGTAGACGGGCTGCGGCTGGATGAGCGACGCGAGGCGGCGCAGCGCGCGCCGGAAGCGGCCGGGCATGGTGGGATCCTCAGCAGGACTCTAGCGCTTCAGGTCGACGATCGTCGCGCCCCAGCCCCCGGCCTCGCCCGGCGCGTCGCAGAAAGCCTCGACCCGGGCATCCCGCGACAGGATCGTGCGCACCGCCTGCCGCTGCATCCCGATCCCTCGGCCATGGATGATCCGCACCTGCCGCCAGCCCCGCGCCCAGGCCTCGTCGAGATAGTCCCGCACCAGGTCCGGCACTTCGCGGGGCTGGAAGCTGTGCAGGTCGAGCACGTCGCTCAGAGGCAGCTCGATGGGGGGAAGGGAGTCGGGCTCGTCGTCTTCGGTCATCGAGCCGTGCTCCTCGACCGGCTGGCACGCGTTGACGAGGGTGGCGCCATCGCGGAAGAACCGGGCGCAGTGGAGGTCGCCATGCCGATGATCGCCCGGCACGCCTCGCGCATCATGCGCTCGGGCTGCGGGAACTTGCCGCCGAGGATGCCGTCGATCGCCAGCAGCGACAGCCCGTGGAGCGCCGCCCAGACCGCGGTGGCGAGCGAAAGCAGCGCCGGCTCGGGCTCGCCGGGCCGCGCCCGCGCGACTCGCTCGACGAGCAAGCCGAAGGCGCGATCGGCCGCGGCGTGAAGCTCTGTCGCCTCCGGCGATTCCTTGATTTCCGGAAGGAACATCACCCGGTAGTGTGAAGGGTGGGCCAGGGCGAACTCGACGTAGGCCTGGGCCATGGCGAGTAGCTCCGCCGTGAGCGTCCGCCGGCGAGCCGCGGCCCGGAGCAGCGCCTCGACCAGCCCCTCGAAGCCCTGACACGCGACCGCCGCCAGCAGCGCCGACTTGTTCGCGAAGTGGTGGTACGGGGCCGCGTAGGTGACGCCGGCTCGACGAGCGACCTCGCGCAGCGACACCTCGGCCATGCGTCCTTCCGCGACCAGCGAGAGTGCCGCTTCGAGCAACGCGCGGCGCAGGTCGCCGTGGTGGTAGCCGCCCTTCGCGGCGGGTGAGGTTCGACGAGAGGCGCGGGCCATGCTCCCGTAGGATACCGCGAGCGGCCGCCAGGTTATATCTTGACAGCGTCCACATCGGGCGCTATCCTCCATCTGAATGGCAATCAGATAGGAGGAAGCCATGCGCGCATTGGTTACTGGAAGCACCGGCCTGTTGGGCAACAATCTGGTACGAACCCTGCTCGGGGCCGGGCACGAGGTGCTGGCGCTCGCGCGGTCGCGGGACAAGGCGGCGCGAGAGCTGGGAGATACTCGAGCCCACGTCGTGATCGGAGACATGGGCGACGTGGGAGGCTTCGCCGAGGCCCTCTCGGGCGTGGACGTCGTGTTTCATACCGCCGCCTACTTCCGGGAGTACTTCGCGCCCGGCGATCACGCGAGGACCATCGAGCGCATCAACGTCGATGCCACGTTGGAGCTCGCGCGAGCGGCGCAGAGCCGTGGCGTCGAAAGGATGGTCGATACCAGCTCCGCCGGCATCATCGGGCTCCGGGCGGACGGGTCGCCCGGCGACGAGCAGACGCCGCCGTGGCCGCGGGCCGAACGGAACCTCTACCTGCAGAGCAAGCGCAAAGTGGAGCCGCTCCTGCGGGCGTTCGCCCGGGAGCGTGGGTTCTTCATCGCCTCGGCGCTGCCGGCCTGGATGTGGGGCCCGCACGACGCGGGGCCGACGGCGAGCGGCCAACTGGTCTTCGACGCCCTCGCCGAGAAACTGCCGCCGGCCGTCCCACCAGGAGGCGCGTCGGTAGTCGACGCGCGTGACGTGGCGGCCGGCATGCTGCGCATCGCCGAGGCGGGACGTTCGGGAGAGCGTTACATCCTGAGCGGGCGCTTCGTCGATCTCGGCGAGCTCATGGCTCTGCTGGGAGCCCGGGCGGGTGTCAAGGCGCCGACGACGCGCCTCCCGTTCGCGGGGGCGCTGGCCCTGGCGGCCGTGGCGGAGACCTGGTCCCGGATCACCGGCAAGCCGAGCGTGATGTCGCTCGAGGGAATCCGTCTGATGAATGCGCGCCTCGCCGTCACGGCGGCCAAGGCCGAGCGCGAGCTGGGCGTGACCTTCCGGCCGCTCGAGGACACGTTGGCCGACACGGTGGCGTGGGCGAAGGAGCGGCTGCGGGAGCCGGTGGCGGCGCCCGGAGGGGCAGCTATGGATTCACACCGCGCAATAGGTGCCCGGTAGGGTCCTGCCGCCGCGCGCCGGCCGAGCCCCAGAAGGGCAGCACCAGCGTCGCCACGAGCCCGTGTGGCAGGCTGACCTCTTGCAGGAGGCCTCGGGCGCAGCCCTCCAGGACGGCGCGCCACAGCCTCCGCCTCGCCCGCAACCGACGCGACACGCGGGCGTGGTCAGCCGCCCTGCGAGCGCGACGCCTCTGAGGATCGGCGAGCCCCAGGCTTGCGCGGTCGGCTGATGCTCTTCGGCGGATCGAGCTTCCTCGCGAGGGCCATGAGACCGAGGAGAGCCTCGTTCACCGCCTCGGCTGTGGGAAACGCTGCTGCGACCTCGGGTCGGAGCAGCACCAGGTTCGTGCCCTGTTGGTAGGCCGCAAAGTGCTTGCCGCGCTCGATCGGCCCGAGGTCTTCGAGGCCATATTCGGCCTTCAAGTCGTCTTCGATCTCAGCGGTTTTCATAGATTCGCTTCTCCGCCCGCGTCGCCAGGCGGCTGCTTATGAGGCGAACAACCTCGCCTCTGAAGGTGTAGCTTACGACAAGCAATCGATTCGACGAGGACATCCCGAAGACCAGCCACCGCTCCTCATCGAGGGAATGCGTGAGATCGCGCGCACTCGCGGCGAGCGGATCGCCAAAGACCGACGCGGCCTCGGCGAAGCTCACGCCATGCTTTCGCTGGTTGCGCTCGGCCTTGGCCGGGTCCCAGAGGAAGTCCATGCAACCAGCCTATGCGTAAGGGGCCGCGCTTCGCTGTCTACCACCCCCGCGCCGCCGCCTCCGCGTCCTCCAGCTCTTCTTTCCGCCGCCAGTAGCCGTGCTTCTCGATGAGCTTCCGCGCAGCGGCGAGGGCGGTGCGGTCGCGGAAGAGGCGGGCGCGGTGGAGGTGAACGTCGGCCAGGTGGAGCGGCATGGGCCCGCGCTCGGCGATCTCCTGGGCTTCGTCGAGGTCGGCGCGGGCGGCGTCGGGATCGCCTTGGAGGAACCGGAGCCAGGCGCGGGTGAGGAGGCCGAGAGGCAGGTACTGTAACTGGCCGGCGCGGCGGAGGCCGTCGACGGCTTGGCGGATTTCGGAGTCCGGGTAGAGGTGAGGGGCGCCTTCGAGGATCGCGCGGTAGAGCTCGGCGCGGGCGAGGGTGAGGTGGTCGAGGGCCAGGTCCAGAAGCGGACTCAGCTTGTAATCCACCGCCTCCTTCAGCGTCTGCGCTGCCCGCCGCTCCACCTCGCGAGTGGCGCCCGCCTCGCGCCCGTAGTCAGATACGGAAGGTCTCTCCGGTCGCGTTGCCAGCTCCTCGGCCGACGCGGCGATACTGGGCGTCGTCCGTGGGGTCCCAGTGAAGTACGGGCGAACGAGGCGCGTGCCCTGGTGCCATGCCGCGCGCTCGGCCCTGGCGACGAGGAGGTCGCAGTACTGGAAGCCCGCCAGCGAGTAGAGCAGCGGGTATCGGTGCTGCTCGGCCTGCACCTCCTCGGCCTCATGGAAGCGCGCCAGCGCGTCTTCCGCCTGGCCAATCTGGTGAAGGGCGCTGGCGAGAGTAGTGCGGCCGATCATCCGCTCGGCCCACTCCCCGCTACGGTCGCCGAAGATTACGGATCGCTCAGCGTCTCGCACCGCGGCTGGCACGTCGCCCAGGGTCAGCTCCAACTCGCTCAGGTTGCTGCTGTAGCGCGCCGCATTGGACCAGTCGTCTAGAACTTCAGCTGCCTGAGTTCCTACCCGCATCGGCCCCAAGGCCTCGGTGAGTCGGCCCAGGCCGCGAAGCCGGAAGCCAGCTTCGTTTAGTACCCAGGGGCGAATACCTTTGGCAAACGCCGGTGCCACCTCGTTCCATGGCGACGAGAAGAAGCAGGCGAGAGCACCGAGATCAGCGCCAAGGGCTCCTAGCTTCCTGACGCTGTAGTAGCCATCATGACGAGTTCCGCGCAGGATGCGGTCGAGGTACACCTCGTCACACGCCTCCTGCGGCCTTCCCGCCTGGCAACCGTGGGCCACGGCCTGATAGAGGGGCTGGAGACCTTCGAGGGTGTCGGGGAGGCGAGGGGTGGTGTCCTTGAGGTGATCGAAGAGCCGGCCGTGCGCGGCGCGCCAAGCCTCAGGATGCTGAGTGCGGAGCCGGTGGGCAAAGTGCTCGCGGACGAGGGGGTGGGCGTCGACAGTCCCCTCAGCGCAGCCCGCCGAGGAACGCCCCTCACCCCGTCCCTCTCCCCGCTCGCGCGGGGCGAGGGAGTCAGAAGGGGAACTCTCGTCCGCGCCTTCCCCTGAAGGTGGCAAGACCAGGCCGGCCTCGGCGAGGCGAGAGACGGCAAGGCTCCACTGCGCGTCGCTCAAGCCCACGAGCGGCTCGGTGAGGCCGGGAATGACAGGGGTCTTGCGCAGGGCAGCCAGGCAGTCAGCCGAGGCCGGGCGGTCGAAGAGGCCGAGCAGGCGGAGGATGGCGAGCATGCGCTGCCCGCCTTCTCCTCCCGCTCCCAGCCATTTCTCGTAGGCCTCCATCACCTTGAAGGCATGATCACCCTGCACCTCGTGGTCTGCCTCGTCGAGCTTCACGAGGTCGCGCTTGCGGATGTCGCCGCCGTGCGCGTCACGCAGGAACTTCCCGAGCAGGCTTAGGGTGAGCGCGTGGCCGCGCACGTCCTTCACGAGCTTCTTCATCTCGGCCTCGGTCCCGCGGACGCCGAGCGTTGTCAGCAGCTCCACGCCCGCGACCGTGGAAAGCCGTTCGAGCTTCCACTCCGGTGCGGTGCCGCTTCGGAAGCGAGCGAGATCCTCTACGCTCACCCGAGTGGTCACAACGCAGAGGCCGGCGTTCTTCGCCGCCAGGCCCTTGAGCAGAGCGATGATCGCCGGGTCCTTGAGCTGCCCTGCCAGCGGGCCGGGCGGATGCTGCAGCGGCTCGAGGCCGTCGAGCACCAGCAGCGCGCGCCGCTCGCCGACCCACTGGGCCAGCCGCGCACCTTTGTCCCAGGGCGAGGCCGGGCTGTTGGCCAGCAGCTTCCCCTCCTCACCGCCGAAGAACTCGAGCGCGGCGGCAATGAAGGGGTCTGACGACGCGCCGCCTTGCTCGCGGGTGCCCTGGCTGTAGAAGGACCAGTCAAAGAAGTCGGTGCCGTCATGGTTGCGTGAAGCCAGTCCTCCGAGCCAAGCGGCGACCAGCGAGGTCTTCCCGATCCCACCCCACGCGACGATCGTCACGACATTGACCGTGGGGTTCTTCCACGCCGCTTCGAGCTGACTCAGCTCATCGTCGCGGCCGAAGAGGTGCTGGGCTTGGTGACGGAGCTTGGAGGGCGCCACTCTCTGCGGAGCGCCCGAGGTGCGAGGCCAGTAGATCGGCAGCAGGCGATCGAGCAGCGCCTTGCGGCCGTAGATCTCGTGCCAGATCTTCTCCCAAGACCAAACCTGGACCTCGAAGGGGCCACGGGCCTCGTGGTCAATCGTGATCTCCCTCGCGCGCTCCTGCACCTTGGCATCGGCAGGGCCGGTCGTGGCGAGGATGAAGATCGAGACCGCCGGCTTGAACGACAGCGCCTCGCGAACCTCGGCGTTCAGCTCGCTTACCGAGACTTTCGACCGCAGCAGCCCGTCCTTCTGCTTGCACTGCACCCCCACCCAACGTCCAGCGTGCCGCCCGAACACGTCCACACCGGCTTGCGGCTGGCCGGACCGCCCGTTCTTCTGCGCGCCGGGATCGCCCCAGATCTCCTTCCACAGGTCGAGGCACAGCGACTCGAAGGCTGCCGGCTCGTTCGGAGGTGGGTATCGCTCGGAGTCAGCGCTCATCAGCGCTCCCAGGGTTCCGTCCCGTCATCAGCTCGAGGATGGATTTGTTCGCAGACTCGAAAGTATCGCGGAATTGGCGGAACGGCACCACTGTGCCCACGCGTGGTTCCGCCCTTGTCGTTCACCGGCGAAGGGACAGGGATGAGGATCGGGGTACTACCGGGCGGAATCCGGGGCGGAGAGGTCGGGCTCGGACCGCCCCGGAGCCAATTCCTACTGGCCGCTCAGTCACAGCCGCCGGTGCAGTTCGGCACGCAGAGGTTGTTGTAGGTGAACCAACAGGCGTTGCACATGGCCGGGGTGGAGCAGTCGTCGAGGCAGGTGTCCAGAGCCTCCACGCAGACCTCGCAGCAGGTTTCCGCACAGCACCCGCGGTTGACACCGTCGCAGATCACGCAGCGGTTGCTCGCGCCGCCGGTGCTGCAGGTGCTGTTGCCCGAGCAAGAAACGATGGAGCTGTCGCTGCACTCGACCTGGATGAAGCAGCCCGAGAGCAGGACAGGCTCGGCGACGGTGGTCGCCAAGGTGGCGCAGGCGCGGAAAGCAGGCTTCGCAAGCCACGGGATCTCGGACTCGGGCACACCGGTCGCGACCGATGCCGGAAAGGCCAGCAGGGCGGAGGTCGAGCAGGCGAGGGCGAGGACGAAGAAGAGCACTGGTTTCATGGGGTCTCCTTGGCGGCAGGGTTGTTGGATATTGGCCACCGGACTGTTATTACCGAGTTTTGAGATACGATAGCACATGCAAAACGCGCTTTCCGTCCCCTATGTAGTTCTGTAACACTTGAGCATCGGGCGACGAGCGCCTGTTCGACGGTCGCTCGGAGCCCGATCCCTGCTTTCTACTTGAACAGCTTCAGGAACACGATGTACGCCACCAGCCCATCGTCCGGGCCGGCGACGGGGGTGCCGACGTCGACCTGGATCAGGGTCTGCCAGGGGCCCATGAACTGGCCGACCAGGCCGACGCCGGCCAGGAGCTCGTTGTCGAGGCCGGAGGTCTCGTCGGTGGCCCAGGCGGCGTCGCCCACCGCTTCCAGGCGGAACAGCTCGCCCACCTCGAAGCCGTAGGAGAGGTGGGCGGCGTAGCCTTCCTCGGCGCGCACGCGGTCGCTCTGGTAGCCGTGCACGCGGGTGCCGCCGAAGAACCCGAACTGATACTTGCTGAAGCGGTCGAGGTCGGTGCCGCCGAAGGCGTCCACCTCGACCGCGAAGCGCTGAAACCTCGGTAAGTAGAAGCTCTTCGAGGCCTGCACCTCCCAGCGCAGGTAGTCCTCCTGCTCGGGCTCGAACTCGGTGTTGCCCGGCAGGCCCCACGGCTCCCACTTCTGGCGCTTGCTGTAGCTCGCCTCGAGGCCGAGCTGATAGCCCGAACGCGAGAAGCGGCCGGAGAGCTGGAGGGTGTGGGTGAGCGTGTCCTCGGGCAGCACGAAGTCGGAGGCCGTGTCGTCGGTGCTGCGGAAGTTCTCGTAGCCGAGCTCGTACTCGAGCTCGGCCTTGAAGAAGTGGCCGAGCGGGTGGCCGGCGATCAGCGACACGTTGCCTTGCGTCGACTCGATTTCCTCTGTCTTGGATTCGATGTCGTCGCGGAAGAGGGTGTTCGAGGTCGGGAAGGCGAAGACGAAGGCGTCGGCGCCGACGTCGAACTTGCTGCCGCGGAAGCGGGGCTGCGCGTAGTCGAGGGTGGCGAGCGCGCCGCCGAAGAAGGCGTTCACCTGGGCGCCGGTGCCGCGGAAGTCGAAGGAGAAGTAGTTGAGGCCGGCGAGCGGCAGCGGGAAGTCCAAGGAGTCGTCGTAGAACACGCCGCCGATGGCGAACAGCTTCGAGGTGTCGAAACCTTCCTTGACGGTGCGCTCGGCGACGCCCTCCTCTTTGACCAGGTAGCGCATGCCGGCCGGCGTGTCGCGCACCATGGTGGCCTCGGAGTCGAGCACCACCTGGCGCTGGGCCTCGAAGTCGGGGCCGTTGATGGCCACGTTCGAGAGCTGGATCTGGCGCTCGACCACGGTGGTGGTGTTGAGGATCGAGAGGATCTGCTGCGCCACCGTGGTGAGCGGCAGGAAGTAGCCCTCCGGGCCCCAGGCCGCGGGCTGCCCCTGCGCGTCGACGGGGCGGAAGGAGACCGTCTCCTCGTTCGACAGCACCTCGCCCTCGAGCCCGAGCTGCACGGCGCGGGTCTGCACGCGGGCGAAGATCTGCTTGTCTACCCACACCGCGCCGCGGAACAGCTTCTCGGCCTCGGCCTGGGCTTCGGCCACCGGCCGGAACTCCACCACCCAACAGTCGCGGCCGTCGACCGTCTCGCTGCCGCGCAGGCGGTAGGAGTAGCGCTTGGAGAGCTCGATGGTGAGCGGCATGGCCGCCGCCTTCTCGGGCTGGATGAGCGGGATCTCGGGCAGTGTCTTGCCACGCCAGCGCACGCCGTTCACGTAGAAGTTCTGCCACGCCCAGTCGTACCCCTGGCCACGGCGGAAGAAGAAGTCGCCTTCGAGCGTGGCCTCGAAGGTGCCGGCGGCGCCGGCCGTGGCCTGGAAGCGCAGGTGGGTGGTGTTGGTGGCGCGGAAGTGCTCGACTTTGCGCTCCTGGGCGTCGTCGAACGCTTGCAGCCGACGCAGGATCTCCTCGACCGGGATCTCGCGCTCGGAGCTGACCTCGACGCGCTCGGCCACTCCACCCTCGAGCTCCTCCGGCTTGGCGCGCTCGATGCGCAGCAGCGTGATCTGCCCGGGGTTGGGCACCGTCAGCTCGAGCCCGGAGGCCGTCTCTTGGAAACCCGTGAGCGGCGAAGCCTCGCCGGTCGCCAGGTCCACGCGTGAGGGCCGGCGAAGGTTGGGATCGTTGAACCGGAGACGAATCTCCTGCACGCCCTGACCCTGGTTTCCCGGGGGTGGCCGCCGCACGAGCACGCGGAGGCCGAGGTCGCTGCCGCGCACGTAGGACCATCCGGCCGGCGCTCCCTGGGGCACGGAGTAGGGGTCGAACGACAGGTCGCCGGCGAATTCGTTGGCCACCGCCACCAGCGGCGCGAGCCAGGCGGGCTGGATCGCCGTGCCTTCGGGCACCGCGAGGTCGAGAACCGCGACGGAGCCGCCGAAGCGTCCGACCTCCGCCGCCCACGACATGGCCTCGGTCGGCTCGCCCGGGAAGGGGATGCCCTCGACCACCACCGGCCGGCCCGGGTCGAGCTCGGTGAGCAGCGCGATCGCCGCCGTCAGCTCGGCTTCCGGGGCCACCGAGAGCACCACGCCGTCCACGTAGGCCGCGACCTCTTCGCCGTAGAAGGCGCGCAGGCGATCGAGGTCCGTGGGCTGGAAGGCCGAGGTCAGGGCGCGCACCTCCGGCGCCACGCCGGTCAGGGCCACGGCGACGCGCTTGAAGAGGAAGGCGTAGTCGGCGGCGCTCGGGGCGGCCTCAGCGATGCCGCCATCTGCGGGCGTGGAGGGTTCCCAGAGGACCTGGTAGTGGCGGCACTTCGCGGCGCGGGCGAGCGCCGTCGCCGACTTGAGCTCGGCCTCGAGCTCGCCCAGGTGCTGGGCGATCGCGGCCGGGGCGTGAAAGGTGAGCTTCATCCAGGGCTCGGCGCCCGCGGTCTCGAGCGCCGCGGCCGCGGAGATGGCGGAGGATGGGTCGCCGGTCGCGAGGTCGAAGTCCCAGACCACGTAGAGGCGGGCGTCCTCGGCGATCTTGGGGGTGCCGGCCAGGGCCGTGGCCACGGCGAGCGGATCGGAGACCTGAACACCGGCGCAGGGCCGGCACGGAGGGGTCGCCGCGAGAGCGGGAGAGGTGACTACCAAGAGCAGCAGCACTGCCAGGCCGAGAGTTCGCATAGCGCGCAAGCATATGCGCCGGATATAGCGTTGTCACTCTGTGCGATGGAGGCTACACTGTGCGCGAAACCATGGATTTTTCGGGCCGCCTGACGGCGTTTCCACCGGGCGATTTGCTGCAGTGGGCGCGCAACGACCGCCGCACGGGCGCTCTCGTCCTGCGCCGCAGCTCGCGCGAGAAGCGGGTCTCGTTTCGCGACGGCCAGATCGTCTCCTGCATGTCGGACGACCCGGCCGAGTTCTACGGCCAGCACCTGCTGCTCAACGGCTACGTCAGCGAGAAGGACCTGATTCGCGCCCTCACTCACTGCGGCCGCAGCGGCAAACGCGTGGGCCAGGCGCTGCAGGAGCTCGCCATCTTGACCGGCGACACCATCCAGCAGACCCTGCGCAGCCATATCCAGGATCTGGTCTGCGACCTTTTCCTGTGGCAGCGCGGCGTCTTCTACTTCGAGACCGAGGTGCCGCACGAGGAGGACATCCCGCCGCTCGCCGTCGACACTCTGCACCTGACGATGGAGGGCTCGCGCTGGGCCGACGAGCACGAGCGCATCCGCCGCGTCTTCATCCACGACGAGATCCTGCTGCGCCGCCGCCCGGCGGCCCGCGAGCAGGGCCTCTCGCCCCTCGAGCAGTGGATCCTGGGCAAGGTCAACGATCGCCGCACCATCGCCCAGCTCTACCGCGCCACCGGCGGCTCCTACTTCCGCTTCCTGCAGGCGTCCCTGGCGCTGTGCGTGCGCGAGGTGCTGGACATCGCCGAGGTGCCGCAGCAGATGACCGCCGCGACCACCCACGAGATCAACCTCTACGACCTGATGCGCGAGCAGGCGAGCGAGGAGCAGGTGCTCGCCATGCACCGCAAGACCACCTTGCCGATGGCGGCGCTCGAGAACCTGGTGCCGGTGTGGATGGGCCCGCCGCCGGAGGCCGAGCCGGTGGCCAACCTCGCCGCGCGCTGCAAGGGCGCCCTGCGCCTGAAGGAAGTCCTGGGGGCCGACGCCACGCGCGAGCTGGACCTCTTCGTCCAGGCGTTGCGCGACGGCTCGGTGGCGCTGCTTCCCGGCACCGTCGGCGAGATCGAGGCCGCCGCCGACCGCGGCACCGCTCCACGCTGGTGGCGCCAGCTCTTTACCGCCGGCGCGGGCAAGCGTTAGCCTTCTACTCCCTCCGCAGCACATTCACCGGCTCGGTGCCGGCCGCCTTCGCCGCCGGCAGGTAGGCGGCGAGGAGCGTGGCCAGAGCGAGCAGCGCCGCGGCCTGGGCGAAGGTCGCCGGATCGGTCGGGCTGACCTCGAAGAGCAGCGTCGCCATGAAGCGGGTCAGGAAGTAGGCGCCGGCGCCGCCCAGCGCCAGCCCCGCCGCGGCGAGCCGTGCCCCGCTGCCCAGGACCAGCGCCAGCACTGCGCCACGCTGGGCGCCGAGCGCCATGCGGATGCCGATCTCCTGGCGCCGCTGGGCCACGAAGTACGAGGTGACACCGAAGATCCCGACCAGCGCCAGCGCCAGGGCGATCGAGGCGAAGCTGCCCAGGAGCAGGGCCCGGAACCTCGGCTGCGCCACCGCGTCCCAGACCAGGCTCTCCATGCGCCGCGGGTGGATGACCGGCACGTTGGGGTCGACCGCGGCGAGCTCGCGCCGCGCCAGCTCGACGACCAGCGCGGGGTCGGCCGAGCTGCGCACTACCATGCTCACGCCCCGCGCCCAGGCGGTGAGGAAGCCGGAGTCGAGCTGCAGGTAAGGCAGCAAGACCTCGGGCCGCGCCGCGGCCTCCAGCCGGCGGTGCCGGACGTCGGAGGCGACGCCGACCACCGTGGCCCAGCCCTCGTCCCCGCCCGGCCGCAGGCGTTTGCCGATCGCCTCCTCGCCCGGCCAGTAGCGGCGCACGAACTCCTCGTTGACCACTGCCACGCGCTCCGCGCCCTCGCCGTCGGAGGCGGCGAACCCGCGTCCCCGGCGCAAGGTGATGCCCATCGCCCCGAGGTAGCCCGGAGACACGCCGCGCAGGCCCGCCACTGGGTCGGAGCCGCCGGGCGGCGGCACGTAGCCGTCGACCTCGAAGCTGTTTTCGAGGTCCTGGCCGGAGAGGGGCAGGTGGGTGGTGGCACCCATCGCCTCGAACATCGGCTGCGCGGCGAGGCGCTCGAGAAGCTGGCGATAGAAGGCGTGCATCGAGCCGGCGTCGCGGAAGCGGGCCGCCGGCATCACCAGGTCGAAGGTGACGGTCTCCCGGGGCTCGAAGCCCAGCTCCACGGCCTTGAGGTTGGCGAAGCTGCGCACCGCGAGGCCCGCCCCGGTGAGCAGCACGAGCGAGATGCCTACTTCGGCGACGAGGATCGCCGAGCGCAGCCGCTGGTGTCGCGCGCCCGGGGTCGTGGCGCGAGCGCCGAGGTCGCCCATTCCAGCGCCGCCCGCCGTGCGCAGTGCGGGCAGGGCGCCGAAGGCGAGCGCTACGGCCAGCACCGCCAGGCTGGAGAAGGCGAGCACGCGCGGCTCGAGCGCCGCCTGCTCCAGGCGCGGGATGTCCTGCGGCCCGAGCGCCAGTAAGGCGACGAGCACGCCCTGCGCCACCAGCAGGCCGGCGCCGAGGCCGAGGCCGTAGAGCACCAGCGACTCGGTCAGGAGCTGCCGCACGAGCCGCCGCCTGCCGCCTCCGAGCGCCGCGCGGACCGCCATCTCCGGCTGCCTCGCGCTCGCCCGCGTGAGCTGCAGGCTGGTGACGTTGGCGCAGGCGATGAGCAGTACGAAGGCCACCGCCCCGGCGAGCAGGAACAGCCCCTCCCGGAGGCCGCCCACCGTCTCCTCGGTGAGCGAGGCCATGCCGATCCTCACCTGCGCATGGCTGTCGGGGAGGTCCGCGGCGAGCGCGGCCGCCACCCGCTCGAGGTCGGCGGCCGCGCGCGCGGGGCCCACGCCGTCCGCGAGCCGCGCCACGACCTGCAGATAGCGCGAGCCGCGGTTGATGGGGAGGCCGTCCGTGTTGGTGCCGCGGAAGGGCATCGGCACCCAGAGCTGGTACTGCCGGCCGGGGAACTCGAAGCCCGGCGGCATCACGCCCACCACCTCGTAGGGCTTGCCGTTGGCGGTGACCGTCCGCCCCACGACGCCCGGGTCGCGGGCGAAGCGCCGCTGCCAGAGCCCATAAGAGAGGAGCATCACCTGGTCGCGGCCGGCTTCGTTCTCCTCCTTGCGAAGGGCCCGACCCACGAGCGGCCGGGCGCCCAGCACGTCGAACAGCTCGGCCGAGACGAGCTGGCCCACCACCATCTCGGCCTCGCCGTCGCCGGTGAAGGTGAAGCCGGTCCCGACGTAGGCCGCCATGCCCTCAAAGGCGCTCGCCCGTGCCTGCCAGTCGAGGAAGTCGAGCGGCGCTGCCCGCGTGCGGCCGATCTCGGCGCTGTCGTGAACCCGGAAGAGGCTGAAGAGGCGCTCGGGCTCCGGGTAGGGCAAGGGCCGCAGGATCACGGCGTCGACCACGGAGAGGACGGCGGTGTTGGCGCCGATCCCGAGGGCGAGGGTGAGGACGGCGGCAGTGGTGAAGCCCGGGTTCTTGGCCAGGGCGCGCAGCCCGAGGCGTGCGTCCTGGAGCAGCGTCTCGAGGAAGGCCAGGGTATCGGCCTCGCGCGTGCGCTCGCGCAGCGCGAGCGGGTTGCCGAGCGCCAGGCGCGCCTGGCGCTGCGCTTCCGCGGGAGCAAGCCCACGGCGCTGGCGCTCGGCCTCGGCGAGATCGAGATGCGAGGCCAGCTCCTCGTCGATCTCGCGCGCCAGGCGGCCGGAGCGAAAGAGGTTGCCGAAGCGGCTGAGCCACGCCATCTGTCACCTCCCAGGGCAAGCACGAGATCGCCGAGGGCGAGCGCGGCGCCCGCTCATGCCGGCTTGAGCACCGCCGCCACGCCGCGGGACAGGCGGTCCCAGCGCTCTTCCTCGACCGCGAGCTGCCGCCTGCCGTGCGCCGAAAGTCGGTAATAGCGGGCGCGCCGGCCGTTCTCGGACTGGTCCCACTCCGCCTCGAGCAGCCCGGCCTGCTCGAGCCGGTGCAGCGCCGGGTAGAGCGAGCCCTCCTCCACCCGCAGCAGGTTTCCCGAGCCCTCCTGAATGCGCGAGGCGATGCCGAAGCCGTGCAACGGCCCGCGGGCGAGGGTGGAGAGCACCAGCAGGTCGAGAGTGCCTTGCAGCGCAGTGTTGGAGCGGTTCTTCATCGCTTCCCCTAGACCGCTAGGGTACTACAGCGAGAACCTAGATGTCTAGGGGAGTGCGGGCGGCCTCAGAACGGGTCGCGCCCGAACAGCAGCTCGATGCCGATGCCCAGCATCCCGGAGCCCTCGCGCGGCTTGTCGCGCTCCCTGCGCGGCCAGGTGTAGCCCACGACCAGCTCGCCGAAGAGGTAGGGCTTGCCGAGCGGCATGCGGTAGATGGCGCGCGGGCCGTACTCGCGCAGGCGGATCTCGGCGTCGGTCGAGCCGCGGGCGAAGATCTCGCCGGCGATGGCGTGCGATCGCTTGAGGTTGTGGTAGAGGAGAAAGGCTTCGCGCCAGGAGATGCCCTCCGTCGACTCGGTGATCGTCCCGACGCTGCCCCAGCGGAACACCAAGTCGGGGCGCAGCACGCGGTCGTAGTCGGCGCTGCTGGTGAAACCGAAGCCCTCGCGGTTCTCCCAGAAAGCGGTCTCGCGCAGACGCCATACGGCGTTCTCGCCCATGAAGTAGTTGCGCCGGTAGCGCCCTTGGGCGAAGACCTCGGGCGCGGTCTTGAGCTTGCCGCCGACCCGGAAGTCGAGCTTGCTCGCCCAGCGGCCGGGTGGCGAGTAGCCGAGGCCGGCGAGCCACTGCTCCTCCTGCTCGAGCCCGAAGATCGAGGAGCGGATGGCGATCCCCTCCCCGCGGTCGGCGATGAACTCCTCGCGGTCGTCCCGGCCCAGGAAGAGGTTGACGCGGCGCTCGAGGTTCGGGAGGTCGTAGCGCAAGCGCAGCCGGGCGCTGTTTTCCATGCCATCGAACTCGGTGTAGAGGCCCGAGAGCTCCACCCGGCCGGACACGGCGCGGGCGTTATCGATGTCGGGCTCGCCGCCCAGCAGGCCGTCGAACCACAGCGTGGCGCCGCAGAAGGTCTCCTCCAGGCGTGCCCGCGTGGCGTCGAGGAAGGCGCCCTGGACCTGGACCTTGCAGAGATCGCGCAGCCGCGGGCGGGCGGGCTGGGCCGGGGCGCTCGCCACGGGCTCGGCGAACAGGGTCTCGCCGGAAGAGGCCTGGGTCGCGGTCGCGCCGGCCGGGGAGCTGGGTTGGGCTGTCGGAGCCTGGGGCCCCGGTGCGGCCGGCGGGCGCCGCGCGGCGCAGCCGGCGGTGATCGCCGCCGCGGCGAGGACCCCCACCAGCGCGCCCCCTGCCCGCGCACTCCCTGCCAGCGCACTCCCTGCCAGCGCCTTGGGGCGCCAGGCTGGCATGTGCTGCATGGCGCCTATGGTACGAGATTTCCGATGCCGTCACACGCCATAAACACAGTGCGCCGGCGGCGGCCTACCAGCGCAGCCGCACGGCCGCCGCCGCGTTCCTGCCCGGCGCGCTGTAGCGCTCCTTGACGGCCGAGGTCTCGGCCAGCCCGCCGACGTTGCCCCAGTCCCAGTAGGTCTCGTCGAGCAGGTTGAAGACCCCGCCCTGGAGCGACAGCCGCTCGGTCAGGCGCCAGCCCGCCACCACGTCGATGACCGTCGCCGCCGAGGTCGCGAACTGGTTGACGGCCGAGCGGTCGAGGTCGCCCTCGTCCTTGGCCTCGAGGCGGGTGACCACCAACCCCGCTTCGAGCGGCAGCCGCGGTGCCCGCCAGTCGAGGCCCAGCACCAGCTTCAGCGGCGCGATCGAGTTGAGCGGCTGGCCGGTCCCGCGGTTCTCGCCCTCGATCCAGGCGAACGCACCGCGCAGCCGCCAGCTCTCGCCCAGCCGCGCGTCGCCCGCCAGCTCGGCGCCCTGGATGCGGGCCGAAGCGACGTTCTTCGCCTGGTACTCGAGGAGCTGCGACTCCGGGTCGACGCCCAGGGCCACGAGCTCGATGAAGTCGTCGTAGTCGTTGTGGAACAGGGTCAAGGAGAGGCTCGCGCGGCTGGCGGTGAGGCGCCCGCCGAGCTCGAAGTTGTCGCTGGTCTCGGGGTCGAGGTCCGGGTTGGGGAGTGTGCGATAGCCGGAGGTCAGGTTGGTGAAGCCGTTGTTGACGTCGGAGTAAGGCGGGGTGCGGAAGCCGTGCGCGTACTGGGCGAAGAACGACAGCTTGCCGCTCGCCGCCACCACCATCCCGAGCTTGGGCGACAGCGCGTCGGCCTCGGAGTCGGCCGGTGGCGGCGTGCCCGGGTTGCCGGCGAGGAACACGGCGTCCTGCTGGTCGGCATCGAGCTCCGTGCGGTCGTAGCGCAGGCCCGGGATCAAGCGCACGCGGCCGCTCGCGAGCTCGATCTCGTCCTGCAGGTAGAGGCCGAGCTCCGCGGCCTCGCTCTCCGGGAAGTACTTGGTGGGCACGATCACCGAGGGCGGCACCGGAGCGCCGGTCACAGCGTTGAAGTCGTGCCGGTCGCGGAGCTGGTCGAAGCGATTCTGCTCGTAGCTCGCGCCGTAGGTCACGAGGTGGCGGCCGCCACCGCCCGTGCCCTTCTTGGCCTGTACTTCGAGGCCCGTCGCCTCCTGCTCGAAGGCGAAGAGGCCGCGGCGGACGACATCGGAGACGCGCAGCGGCCCGAAGAAGCTGCCACCGGTGGTGGTGCGCACGGCGTCGTTCGTCCGCTGCTCGGTCTCGTTGTCCACCGCGTAGAGGCGGACGAACAGCGAGTCGGCCGCCGGCGAGCTGATCTGGGCCAGGGTCTCGAGCGACAGCCGGCCGCGCTCGGCGCGGTCGTCGGCGTCCACGTCGCGAGTGTCGATGGTGTACGTCACTCCCGGCCCGAAGGCCGGGCCCAGGTTCTGAAAGGTGCGCGCCGAGAAGACTTCGGCCTCGGAGCGCTGGTCGAACCACTCGAGGCCGAGCTTCCACTGCAGCCGGTCGTTCGGCTGGTAGATCAGCTTGCCGAGGCCGCCGAGCATCCGGCGGTCGGTGGGGTTCGGGGCAGTGCGCGCGGCGCCCTGGGCCTGGTTGTCGCCCTGGGTGTCGGTCGGGCCGCCGTCGCGGGCCTGCAAGGCGAGCGAGCCCTGGAGGCGGCGCCCGCCGAACGCCAGGTGCGTGGCGGCAGAGGCCTCGTCGTCGCGGCCGTCCCAGCCAAGCCGCGCGCCAACGAAGGGCGAGGACTCGGCCAGGTAGTCGGCCGGGTCGCGGGTGAGGAGCGTCACCACGCCGCCGAGCGCGCCCGAGCCGTAGAGCGAGGAAGCCGCGCTGCGCACGATCTCGGCCGCCTGCAAGGTCTCCGGGTCGAGCGTGAAGCGCATGGCGGTGAACGGGCCGAAGGCGAACTGCTCGGCCGTGGGCACGCCGTCGATCCGCGTCTGCACGCGGTTGCCGCCGATGCCCCGGATCACGAAGCCGCCGAGGCCGAGGCGGGTCGGGTCGCCCGCGACGTAGACCCCCGGCTCGAAGGCCAGCAGCTCGCGCGCGTCCGAGACCAGGCGGCTCTCGATCTCCGAGCGCTCGACGCGGCCGACCGTGCCGGCGATCTCCTGGATCGGGGTCGGGCTCGAGGTGGCGGTGACGGTGATGGAGTCGACGAGCCGCTGGGGCTCGGGCGGCTGCTGCGTAGCGGTGGGGGAGTCTTGGTCGGCTGCGAGGCTTGCTGTGAGGAGCAGCGGCCCGGCGAAGGCGAGGAGCCGGCGCGAGCGGATCATGTATCCTTGCTCCGATCTGCGCGGACGGGCCCTTCCGAGGGCCGCGCGCGGTCGCGGCGGCTCGATCAACCTTTCGCCGGGGAGCTCGAGCCGCCTTTTGTTTGTGCCGAAGCTTGTTGAGACTTCGTCTCAGATCACGGCGGCGATACTGTACCCCTGCGGTCCGGATTGTCAAGGGTGGGGAGCGCGAGCCAGCTCTCGGCCGGGAGCCCCCGGCCCCGCCGGCAGCGCGAGGGCGGGTCTGCGCTCTGCTCGACTGGCCTGACCTAGGCCGCCGCTCACGCCGGCAGCGCCGAGCCCAGGCCGCTGCTGCGCAGCGCCAGGAGCTCGAAGCCGAGCCCGAACTTTTCGATCCGGTAGCGGATCTGGTCGCGCGAGAGGCCCAGGAGCCGGCCGGCCAGCGCCAGGTTCCCCGCGGCGCGCTCCACCGCCTGGATCACCAGGTCGCGCTCGAGCTGCCCCAGGTCGATCCCGCCCGGCGGCAGCTCGAAGCGCACCGCCTGGCGCTCCCTGCCCGGCAGCACCACGAGGTCCTCGAGCGTCAGCTCGCTGCTCTCGGCGAGCAACATCGCGCGCTCCACCACGTTGCGCAGCTCGCGCACGTTGCCAGGCCAGCCGTAGGACTCGAGGTGGGCCAGGGCCTCCGGCGTCACGTTCTCCACCCGCTTGCCGAACTCGCGGTTGAAGCCGCGTACGAAGTGCAGCACCAGCAACCGGATGTCGCCCTCCCGCTCGCGCAGCGGCGGCACCCGCACCGGCAGCACGCTCAGCCGGTAGTAGAGGTCCTCGCGGAACGCGCCGCTCGCCACCGCGCTCTCGAGGTCGCGGTTGGTGGCGGCGATGATGCGCGCCTCGACCGGAATGTCGTGCGCGCCGCCGACCCGCCGGAAGCTGCGCTCCTCGAGGAAGTGCAGGAGCTTCACCTGCAGGCCCAGGCTGATGTCGCCTACCTCGTCGAGCAGCACCGTGCCGCGGCGGGCGAGCTCCAGCAGGCCCTTGCGCTGGTTCTTGGCGTCGGTGAAGGCACCGCGCTCGTGGCCGAAGAGCTCGCTCTCGAGCAGCGTCTCGGGGACCGCCGAGCAGGTGATGTTGAGGAAGGGCTCGGCGGCGCGGTCGCTCGCCCCGTGGATGGCCTTGGCGATCAGGTTCTTGCCGGTGCCGCTGGCACCGCGCAACAGCACCGTCGAGGCGGGGGTGGCGGCGATGCGGCGCACCAGCGCCTTCATCTCCTCGATCGCCCTCGACTCGCCGATGATTTCCGAGAGAGGTCCGGTTCCCGACGTGCAGGGCTCGGTGGCCGGCGGGCGCCATTGAGCCATGGCCGGATTATACATAGCCATATCGCTCTAGAATACGGCCGTGGAGGCAATCCCGTTGCTCGCGCGGGAGGACCGCCTCGAGGTCGCCTCGGTGTTGGTGGCGGTGGGCGACCTCGACGAGGCAGAGATCGAGGTGGGGGCCTGCCTCGCCGAGCGGCCCGACGATGCCGAGGCCCTGTCGCTGCTGGCCAAGGTCAAGCACATCCGCGGCGAGCTCTCCGAGGCCTTCGCCTGCTGGGCCCGCGGCCGCGCCGGCATGCCGCAGAGCGAGGCGGCGCGCATGCGCCTGATGTCGCTCCTGCACCTCGCCAGAGACCCCGAGCGCGGCGCCGGCGAGTTCCTGGCCTTGGGCGCCGACCACCTGTGGCGCAAGCCGGCCTCGTTCATGGAGATCGAGCGCGTCTTCCAGCTCTTCGTGCGGCGCCAGCCGGACGAGGCGCGCGCCGCCTGCGAGCGCCTGATCCACAAGTACCGGGCGCTGGACCCCGAGCTCTACAAGCTCGCGGTGCTGGCCGAGGCGCTGATCGCGGAGCTGGCGGGAGACCTCGAGGGTGCCCGCTGGGTGCTCGAGAGGTTGGGGCGCGAGCACGGCTACGAGACCGACATCGATCGTGCGCTGGCTCTCGCCCGCGTCTACGAGCAGCTCGGCGACCGCGAGAACCTCGAAAAGGCGGCCAACATCGGCGAGTACCTGGCGGGCGCCCTCTCGAGCTTCGAGTCGGTGACCAACCTCGGCCGCCTGGCCGCGCTCTACCGCGCCCTCGGCCGCGAGGACGAGGCGGAGCTCTACGACCGGCTCTTCCTCGACGCCTTCCGTCGCCGCATGCACCGCCCCACCTTTGCCCAGCTCACCGCCGCGGCGGCGCGCCAGTACGTGCCATTGTCCCGGCTGGCCGCGGCTCGGGTGCCAGCCACCGAGGCCGACCCGGGCTGGGAGCGGCGGCAGCGAGGCCTCGGCCTGGCGCTCGCCGGCAATCGCGCGGCGGCACGCGCGCTGCTGGCCGCGGGCAGCGAGGCGCTGGACCGCAAGTATCTCGGCGACCTGGTGCTCGCCGCGGGCGAGGAGGAGGCCGCGGCGGCCCACTACCTGGCGGCGCTGGCCGACGATCCCGACGACCTCGAGGTCATCGGGGCCCTGCTGCGGCTCGGCGCCGGGCCGGCCGGGGCGGCGGTGGCGGAGCACTTTCGCCAGCCCGCCCACTATGCGCGCACCCGCGCGGCGCTCGAGGCGGCGCTGCGCGAGACGCCGCTCGCCGCGGCCTGCTGGCGGCGGATCGCCTCCTTCCATCTGCTGCTCGGCGAGTGGGCGGAGGCCTCGCACTCGACCGCGCACGCCGCGGCGCTCGAGACGGCGGCAGCGCGCCGCGGCAGCGCCGTCGGCCGCGTGCTCTCGGCCGCCGTGTATCACTTCGCCGGCGAGGGAAAGGGGCTGATCCACGAGGTGTGGGCCGAGCGCCGGCCGGCCTCCCCCGGCCGCGGCGGCCGGCTGGAGGAGATCCTGGGCAACGTCACGCTGGAGATGGCGGCGGCGGTCCGCAACACCTTCGTCTCGGTGCGCGAGTACGCGCTCGCCAAGCTGCCGCATCAGGCCGGCGCGCTCTTGGACTACAACTATGCCTACAAGGTCACCAAGGAGGACGAGCCGTCGAGCGGGCCCTCCGCCGGCCTGCCCTCGGCGCTGGCCTTCCTCTCGGTGTTCCTCGATCGCCCGGTGCCGCAGGACCTGGCCTCGAGCGGGGTGCTGGTCGCCGACGCCCACGACGTGCTGGTGGTGCGCCCGGTGGCGGAGGTCGAGCTCAAGGTGCGTGGGGCCTACAACCGCGACCTGCGTTTGCTACTGCTGCCCGCGGCCAACCGCGCCGATCTCGTTGACAGCCCTTACGTCCCGCGCGTGGTGGTAGGGGAGCTGGTGCGCTTCGTGTCGGATCTCGATGGGGCGGTGAGCCTGGTGTTTGGGGAAGAGATCTGGCTGGCATGAAGACGGCGCCCGGAGGCCGGCTGGCCCCCGGGCGCCGCCTGCTCCGGGGCGGCTAGTTGACCGGCACCGTCTTGGTGGCAGGCTCGGCGGGACTCTGCTTGGCGATCGAGATCTCCAGCACGCCGTCCTTGAGCTGGGCGCGGGGCTCGCCGAGACGCACCGTCGCCGGCAGCAGCACCTGGCGTGAGAACGCTCCGGAGGGGCTCTCGGCGAGCCGCACCCGTTTGCCGGCGCCGGGGCCCGCCGTGCGGCGGCCCCGGACGGTCAGCACGTTGCCCTCGATGCTCACTTCGACGTCGCGACGCTCGACGCCGGGTAGGTCGACCTCGACCACCAGCTCGGCGTCGTCCTCCGCCACCGACAGCAACGGGCACCACGCCGTCTTGAAGCTGCCGGCCGTGTGCTGCTCGAGCAGCGCGAGGAGGCGGTCCATCTGCTCCTCGACGAATTGGCCGGGGTTTTTCTCGACGGGAATCGAGGTGGGAGAGCCGTCGCTGAGTGGCGGGTTCCTGCCGGTCACGGTGCGGTAGAGGGTCTCGACGTTGGCGATCGCTTGATCGATCCCCGCCGTCTCCGCCGCTCCGGAATTCGTGGACTGGGTGTTGGGCATTCCTCTCCTTCCTGGTCCCTCCGCCGCGGCGCGCGACCGCGGCGGAGGGCGCCTGAAACGGCCGCTCGTAGCGGCGTCCTTGGGGCGGCGGTCAGTACAGCGCGACGACCGGAGGCACCACGAACCGGGCGTAGGGGAAGGTCTGCGCCACCTTCACCGCGAGGAAGGGGTCCGCCCAGCTCGGCCGGTTGAAGCCCTCGAGGTCCGCGCCGGTGTGGCTGAGGCCGCCGAAGGGGTTGGCCAGCGGGATCTGGCCCTGGGCGAACCCGAGCGGGCTCTGCACCTGCGGCGTCATGCCCGGCCAGAAGCCGGTCGGGATCGCGCCGTAGGCCCCGTAGGCAGGGGCCGCCCCGAAGCCGGCGGTCCCATAGCCGGGCGCCGAGTGGGCGAGGCCCTGGCCCCAGGCGGGATTCTGGATCGGAGCCGCGAACATGCCGGCGGCGAAGCGCGGGTCGCCGAGCCGCGGATCACCGGTGAGCGGGTAGCCCGCGCCCGTTGCCTCCGGCGCGATGCCGGAGTGGGACAGGCCATGGACGGAGAGCCGTACCTGGTTCAGTGCGTCGAGGCACTGGTTGATGCGGTCGTTCAGCAGTTGCAGTCTACGGATGTCCACCTTCGCCGTTTCCATGCTTGTTCTCCCTCGAGTTGTGTTGGGTTGGGTGTGCATCGGTCCGCGCGGACACGGGCAGGCCGTGGTGCAACGGCGGTGCCACGGTGTCGAAGTGCCGCGAGGTGGGCTTTCGCCGGGGACGGAAGGCCAAGGCTCGCAGGCCTTCCCAGGAGGAGCGCGGGAAATCCCCCGGGCGGTGGGGGATTTCTCGGTGCAGGTCAGTCGCTGCCGAGCTCGACCGTCGTCCACGCGTGGTCGTAGCGCCAGACGCCGCCCTCGCGGTCCAAGCGCACCTCGCCGCGCAGCTTGCCCCAGGGCTTCTCGCCGCGGATGCGGAGCACGGCACGGTCGCCTTCCACGAAGCCGTCCACCACCTGCACCGTATCGGGGTGCTTCTCCTGCAGGCCGGAGAAGAAGGTCGAGAGCGCCTCGGCGCTCGCCTCGGCCAGATGCTCCTTCCACTCCGAGTCCAGCTTCTCCCGCACCTCGGCGTTCTTCCCCTCCCGCAGCAGCCGGTAGAATTCGAGGTAGGCCGCGCCCGGCTCGCCGCCGGCGGCCGGCAGGCGCTTGCCCGGGAATTCGACCTCGATCGGCGTATCCAGCTCGACGTCCACCGCGTATTCGAGCTCGCCGCTGTCCTTGTCCTTGACCTCACCGCGCACCGCGCCCTGGAGGCGCCCGCCGGCCGCCTTGACCGTCGAGCGGATCTCGGAGCTGGCGCAGAAGCCGCAGCCGTCGCCCGAGCCGAAGTACCAGGAGACCCCCTTGAGCACGCCCGCGGCGCTGAACTCGAGATAGGCGACCAGGGTCTCGTCGTCCTTGATCCAGTTGTCGAGCACCCAGCGGCGGTCCACCCACGCGGCGATCTCGGCCGGCTCGAGCCCGGCGTTGGTCAGCGCCACGATCACGCCCTTGCCCTCGTCGAAGCTCAGCTCGCCGGGGAACGCGAAGGCCGAGCCCAGCTCGAAGGTCCACTGCGTGCTCGAGAACTTTCCCTTGCCGCCGACGCTCTTCGGCCCGGCCGGCTCCTCCGCGCCGGCCACCAGAGCCGCCCCCGCGGCGGCGAGCCACGCGACACCCCTCCACCAGCTCCTGTTCATCTCGGTTCCTCTCGGTCGAGCGCTGCGCGAGCGGCGCCATGCCGGCCGCATGAGGCGATCTGCTACCAAGGACTCGGCGAATCGCGGCCGATGGTGTCACGCCGCGTGCCGCCTGTGCTATCAATCGCTCTCACCGCCGAGCCCTCTGATGCGCGCCGCCTACGCTTCGACCGCGTCTCTGCTCCTGCTCGGCCTGGCGACCCTCGCGGCGCCCTGCGCCGCCGCCCCCGACGAGCGCGGCTTCCCGCTGCTCCACAGCTACGACTTCGGCGTCGAGCCCACCGCCCCCGAGAGCTTCGACGTCACCCAGGACTCGCGCGGCCTGCTGTACGTGGCCAACCTCTCCGGCATCCTGATCTACGACGGCCACTGGTGGCAGCAGCTCACCACCCGCACCCATTCGGCCGCCTTCGCGGTGGCGAGCGATGGCCAGGGAAGGGTGGCGGTGGGTTCGGTGGACGAGCTGGGTTACGTGGCCGCCGGAGCCGGTGGCGCGCTCGAGTACCGCTCCTTGGCCGAGCTGCTGCCCGAGGCGGAGCGCCGGATCGGCGAGGTACACGGCGTGGAGGCGATGCCCGGCGGCTTCGTGTTCGCGGCCGAGCGGCGGGTGCTGGTCTGGGACGGCGCCACTCTCGCCACCGTCGCCGAGATCCCCGCCGGCGCTCCGTCACCCGCGATCCTTCGAGCCGGCGACGAGATCTACGTCTGGGTGCCGGACGGCCTGCACCGCCTGGCTGGCAAAGGGCTCGCGCCGGTGCCGGGAGGCGAGTCGTTCCGCGGCCGCCGCGTGGCGCTGATGCTGCCCGCCGAAGGCGGGGTGCTGATGGCCGTCGAGGGGGAAGGGCTGTTTCGATTCACCGGCGGGCGGGTCGAGCCCTTCGCGCCCGAGGCCTCGCGCTGGGCGGTCGCCAGGGGGCTGACTCGGGGCTGCCGGCTGCCGGACGGGCGATACGCGCTCGGCTCGGTGCGCGGCGGCGTGCTGCTGCTGGCGCCTGGCGGCGAGGTCGATCAGGTGATCGACACCGAGGTCGGGCTGCCGGACGACTTTGTCACCGGGCTGGCGGTGGACCGCGAGGGCTCCCTGTGGCTGTCTCTCCACACCGGCCTGGCGCGGCTCGAGGTCAGCTCGCCGCTGTCGGTGATCGACGCGCGAGCCGGCCTGCAGGGCTCTCCCATGGACGTCACCCATCATCAAGGCCAGCTATGGGCGGCGACTTCGGCCGGCGTGTTCACGACCGCGGGTGCACCGGCCCCGGGCGAGGCCGCCGCCGGAGACGCCCGTGGCGACGCGCCTGTCAGCAGCCGCGCGCTCTCTATGCGGCAGGTGGCGGGGCTGCCTCCCGCCCCGGCCTGGAGCCTGCTGCCGCTGGGCGAGGAGCTGATGGTGGGGACCTCGGTCGGGGTCTATCTCCTGGGAGCGAAGGAAGCCCGGCTGATCGCCGGCACCGAGGTCAGCAAGGCCTACGAGCTGGTGCGCTCGAAGGCCGAGCCGCGGCGGGTCTGGGTGGGGCTGCGCGACGGCCTGGGCGTGCTGGTCGAGGAAAACGGCAGCTGGCACTGGCGCGGACGCGTCGCGGCCGTCCCCCGCTACGTGCGGCAGATCCTCGAGCGCGAGGGCGGCGTGGTGTGGTGCGGCACCACCTTCGACGGGCTGGCGCGAGTGGAGGTCGACCCCGGGGACCTGGCGGCTGAACGGGCGCGGGTCGAGCTCAAATCCGCGCCGGAGGAGATCGGAAACGAGACCGGGCTCTTCGCCGTCGGGGACGCCGTCCTCGCCGCTTGGGGCGACCGGCTGCTGCGTCTCGACGAGGCCACCGGCGAGCTGGCAGAGGACCCTGCCTTTGCCCATCTGAACGGCCATGAGCGGGTCTTCCACGTGGAGGAGGACGCCGAGGGAAACGTCTGGCTCAACACCACGCCGCCGATCGTGGCGGTGCGGAGCGGCGACGGCAGCGAGCCCGAGCTGCGCACGCTGGTCTCCGTCTCGGCGCGCAACATCCAGAGGATCGTCGCCGAGCCGGACGGCGTGGTGTGGCTGACCGGCGAGAAGGGCCTCTTTCGCCACGCGGGGAGCCTGCGCGGCGACCTCGCCGTGCCGCCCGCGCCCCTGGTGCGCCGCGCCACGCTGGCGGGGGAGCCGTTGGCGACAGCGCTCGCCGGCGGGCTGGTGCTGCCTCCCGCGGCGGGGCGGTTGCGCATCGAGCTCGGCCCGGTCTCCTTTCGTCCCGGCCTCGCCTACCAGACGCGGCTCGATCCCCTGGACGAGAGCTGGGGCCCGTCGGCCCGTGAGCCGTTCGCCGAGCTCGGGCGGCTGCCCGCCGGGGCCTACACCCTGCGCGCCCGCACCACCGGCCCCAATGGCGAGACCGGGCCGGAGACCTCGTGGTCGTTCCGCGTGCGGCCGCCCTGGTACGGCGCGCCGTGGGCGCTCGCGGCGTGGGTCGCCCTCGGGCTCCTCGGCCTGCGCGGCTACACGCGGCTGCGCAGCCGCACCCTGCATCAGCGGGCGGCGCAGCTCGAGGCCCGGGTGGCCGAGCAGACCGTCGAGCTGCGGCGCGCCGTCGACGAGCTGTCGCGCGCCCAGGGAGAGGTGGTGGAGAAGAACCGCCTGCTCGAGGTGGCCAACGCCCGCCTCGAGGAGCTGTCGCTCCAGGACGAGCTCACCGGCATCTTCAACCGCCGCCGCCTGCAGCAGGCCTTCGACGACGAGTGGAGCCGCGCCCGCCGCCACCGGCTGCCGCTCGCCTTCGTGCTCCTCGACCTCGATCACTTCAAGCGCCTCAACGACAGCCGCGGCCATCGCGAGGGGGACCTGGCGCTGAAAGCGGTGGCGGCGCACCTAGCCGAGCATGCGCGGCGCACCGGCGACCTCGCCGCCCGCTTCGGCGGCGAGGAGTTCGCGCTGCTGCTGCCGGGCACCGATCTCGAGGGCGCCTTGCGGGTCGCGGAGCAGCTCCGGGCGAGCATCGAAGAGCTGGCGCTGCACCACCCCGAGGCCCCGGGCGGGCGGCTGACCGCGAGCCTCGGCGTGGCCGCCCTCGTCCCCGGGCCGGACGACCGCCCCGAGTCGCTGATCGAGGCCGCCGACGCCGCCCTCTATCGCGCCAAGACCGAGGGTAGGAACCGGGTGTCCGTCGCCACCTCTATGCCGCCGGCGGGACCGTAGCGATCCCGTCGGTGACCGGCTCGACCGGCCCCAGGGTGTCGAGCGGCCCGAGGCGGGCGAGCTGCGGCCAGGCCCAGGCCACGATCCCGACCACGGCGAGGGCGCCGAGCCCGCCGCCCGCCACCGAGAGCACGGGGCCGAAGAGCGCGGCCGTGGCGCCGCTCTCGAAGCCGCCGAGCTCGTTCGAAAAGCCGATGAACACGTAGTGGATCGCCGACACCCGGCCGCGCAGGTGGTTGGGGGTGAGGATCTGCTCGAGGGTCCAGCGGATGACGACGCTGATCTGGTCGAAGACCCCGACCAGCGCCAGGCAGAGGAGCGACAGCGCCATCGAGCGCGACAGCCCGAAGCCCACGGTGGCGAGGCCGAAGCCCGCCACGGTCAGCAGCAGCACGCGGCCCGGCCGCTTCCAGGGCGGCAGCCGGGTGAGGGCGAGAGCCATGACGAGGGCGCCGAGCGACGGCGCGGCGCGCAGCCAGCCGAGGCCCACCGGCCCGACGCCCAGGATGTCCTTGGCGAAGATCGGCAGCAGGGCGACGGCGCCGCCCAGCAGCACGGCGAACAGATCGAGGGTGATGGCGGCGAGGAAGACCGGGTTGCCGCGGATGAAGGAGAAGCCGGCGAAGACATCGGTGGTCGAACGCTCGCCGCCCGCCGCCGAGGGCCGCCGGGCCGGCAGGGTGGCGAGCGCGACGATGAAGCCGGCCTGGGCCGCGGCTGCGGCGAGGTAGGCCCCGGTCGCGCCGCCGGTGGCGGCGATCAGCCAGCCGCCGAGCGCCGGCCCGGCGATCAGCGCGATCTCGAAGCAGGAGGCCAGCCGGGCGTTGACGGCGAGGAACTGGTCCGGCCTGAGGAGCTCGGGCAGCAGGGCGGAGGTGGCCGGCGAGGCGAAGGCGCGGGCGGTGCCGACCAGCACCAGCAGGGCGTAGATCGTCGCCACCGGCGCCTGCCAGTGGCTCGCCGCCGCGAGACCGAGGGCGGCGAGAGCGAACAGCGCCTGCGCGGCGATCGCCACGTTGCGGCGGGCGAAGCGATCGACGGCGTTGCCCGCCGGCACCATCAGCAGCAGCACCGGGGCCAGCTCGAAGGCGCCGACCAGCCCCAGGGACCAGGCGCTGCCGGTGCGCTCGTAGAGCTGCCAGCCGACGGTGACCGAGAGGATCTGCGCCCCGAGCACCGCGGCGGTGCGCCCCAGGGCGAACGCGCCGACGCCGGGGGTTTGTGCGCTGAAGGGGCGCCAGGGGGAGGAGGCCACGGCAGTAGGACTCGAGGGAGGGCTCGATGACGGCGGCCGGCAGCCGAGTGAAGACTGGGGGAGAGCGTGGAGCCACCGCGGCGGATTGCGCTCCGGGCTACCGGCGACCTGAATGCAACCGCATGGAGTGGCCTGCCGTAGTCTAGCCT
Organism: Thermoanaerobaculia bacterium; assembly: GCA_044869805.1. GTDB lineage: Bacteria > Acidobacteriota > Thermoanaerobaculia > Multivoradales > SZUA-115 > CAWDVR01. The sequence goes on from JBIOXV010000175.1 coordinate 34,830, forward strand.
CAGGCCGGCCGGCCCGCGGCCGGTCGCGGTACCTGGCGATGGAGGGTTTCGAGGTGGTGAAGCTCCTGCTCTGGCTGCTGCTGCTCCTGTTCAGTTGGCCGCTCGCGCTGCTGGCGCTGGTACTTTGGCCGGTGGTTTGGTTGCTCTCGCTGCCGTTCCGGCTGGTCGGGGTCGCGGTCGAAGGAGTCTTCGCGCTGCTGCGCGCCATCCTCCTGCTTCCGGCCCGCCTGCTCCACAGCGACTCCGCCACCACGCGCTGAGCCTGCCGCGCTCTCTACACCGCCGCCAGCACCGCCGGGGCGCCGGAGACCGTCACCCCGGGCGCCGGCTCCACGCCCAGGTAGCGCACCACGCCGTCCTCCAGCACCATGGCGTAGCGCCGCGACCGCGTGCCCATGCCGGCGCGGGCGAGGTCGATCTCCAGGCCGATGGCGCGCGCCAGCTCGCCGTTGCCGTCGGCCAGCATCAGCACGTGGTCGCCAGCGTTCCTGGCCTTGGCCCAGGCGCCCATGACGTGTGCGTCGTTGACCGCGGTGCAGGCCACGAGCTCGACTCCCTTGGCCCTGAGCGCGTCGGCGTGGACCAGGAAGCCGGGCAGGTGATCGTCCGAGCAGGTGGGGGTGAAGGCGCCGGGCACCGCGAAGAGCACGGCCTTCTTGCCCGCGAAGAGAGCGCCGGTGTCCACGCCTTCAACACCGTCGCTGGTCTTGGTTTGCAGCTTGACGCTGGGAAGCTTGTCTCCGACTGCGATCATCGCGAAGCCCTCGAGTTGGTTGGGATCAGAAGGAAAGAGACATTTCCGAGGCGAGGCGGATCTTACTAGGTCCGGCTGACTCCCAGGCGGGGTGCTCGAGCTTCAGGAGCCGGTGGAGGCCGCGACCGCCCCGGCCACGGCCTGGGCCAGCAGCTCGTTGCCGCGCCGGTTGAGGTGGCAGCAGGAGTCCTCGTAGAGCGGTACCTCGACCGCGGCGAAGATTCGCGTCAGGTCGTGGAAGGCCACCCCGCGCCGCGCCAGCTCGGCGCCGGCCTCGCGCAGCCGCGGGTAGCCGCCGAGGACCGCGGCCCGGTACGGATGGTCGGCGAGCACGGCGGTCTTGCGCTCCTCCTCGCCCATGGGCTTGGCGCCTTCCACGTACTGGTTGGGCTGCAGCAGGTGCAGGTACTCGATGCCCTCCCCGCGGCAGAGGAGGTGCATCTGCCACGAGGCCCGGGCCCACACCTGGGCAAGGTCGCGGTAGAGGTCGTCCGCCGAGGCGTAGGTGCGGGCCGGGCCGCGGGCGGCGTAGCCAAGGCGGGTCGCGTCGTAAGTCTCGAGCGCGCGCTCGGCCTCCGCGACCCTCCCCGCGAGCCGGCCGTCGAGGGCCTTCCAGGCGAGGCCCGCCGTGAAGCTCCAGCGCCACGGGCAGCGCGAGAAAGCGGAAGCTCGCTCCTGCCGGGAGCGGCGGCGGTGCGTGAGCTCGCCCAGACGCGCCACCAGCTCGGGGTCGAGCCCGGCGACCCGTGCGAACCAGCTCTGGGGGAAGAAGGGGAAGACCCCGCGCGGCACCAAGTCGGCGGCGGGCAGGGCCACGTCGTTGAAGCCGTCGAGGTTGATCACGAAATCGAAGTGCGCCCCCAGCGCCAGGAAGTAGGAGAGCGTGGCGAGCTGCTGCGGCTGCTTGTAGCCGAAGGCCGCGAGGTTCAGCAGCGCGATCCTGCGGCCGGCGAAGCGCGGCAGGCGGGCGAGCTCGGCGCTGAGCAGGTCGCGGCCCTGGCCGGCGAGCAGGTTGGCCACCGAGCCGCCCAGCACCGCCACCACCACCTTGTCCGGCGCGGCCTGCTGGAACAGGGGCTCGACGTTCTGCGGGAAGCCGTGCTGGATGGCCTCGGGATCGAAGGCCCGCCGCGCCGCGGGATGGCGGCCGGCGTCCATCACGAAGCCCAGGAAGGGATGGATCGCCTGCTCGTCGCGGTGGCGGCGCGGGAAGTCGCGCTCGGGGAGGGCCGGCGCGGCGATGTCGGCGGCGTCCGCGCCCGAGACCGCGGCGCGCTCGCGCTCGAGATCGCCCCAGGACACAGCCTGGCCGGCCCGGGTCGACAGCGCGGCGAAGGACAGCAGCTCGCAGGCGGCGAGGACGAGGAGCCCGAGGACGACAGTGAAAAGGCGGCGGCGAGGCGTGGAGGCGCGCATGGTGGAGACTGGTCCGGGGTATAGCGGCCGGGACGAGCCCGGCCGCCACACCCGAAACGGGATCGCCCGGCTTGGAACGCTCCTACTCCGCGGCTACTTTCTCCACCACGCCGTTGCCCGGGCGCACCGGCACCGGCAGCCCCATCTTCTCGCGCAGCTTGGCCTCGATCTCGTCCGCCAGGTCCGGGTTGTCGCGCAGGAACTGCTTGGCATTCTCGCGGCCCTGGCCGAGGCGGACCTCGCCGCAACTGAACCAGGCGCCGCTCTTGATCACCAGCTTGTGTTCGACGCCGAGGTCCACCAGCTCGCCGGTGCGCGAGATGCCCTCGCCGTAGTCGAGGTCGAACTCGGCCTGGCGGAACGGCGCCGCCGTCTTGTTCTTGACCACCTTCACCTTGGCGCGGCTGCCGGTCACCTCCTCGCCCTCCTTGATCGAGGCGATGCGGCGGATGTCGATGCGCACCGAGGCATAGAACTTGAGCGCCCGGCCGCCGGTGGTGGTCTCCGGGCTGCCGAACATGACCCCGATCTTCTCGCGGATCTGGTTGATGAACACCAGGCAGGTCTTGGACTTGGCGACGATCGCGGTCAGCTTGCGCAGGGCCTGCGACATCAGGCGCGCCTGCAGGCCGACGTGCGAGTCGCCCATCTCGCCCTCGAGCTCGGCGCGCGGCACCAGCGCCGCCACCGAGTCCACCACCACCACGTCGACGGCGTTCGAGCGCACCAGCATCTCGGCGATCTCGAGCGCCTGCTCGCCGTTGTCGGGCTGCGACACCAGCAGGTTGTCGATGTCGACGCCGATCTTTCGCGCGTACTCGGCGTCGAGCGCGTGCTCGGCATCGATGAAGGCGGCGGCGCCGCCGAGCTTCTGAGCCTCACGCACCACTGAGAGGGCCAGCGTCGTCTTGCCCGAGGACTCCGGGCCGTAGACCTCTACCACCCGCCCGCGCGGGAAGCCGCCGATGCCGATGGCGTGGTCGACGGCCAGCGAGCCGGTGGGGATGGCCGGGATCGCCAGGTGCTCGCGCTGGCCGAGACGCATGATCGAGCCCTTGCCGAACTGGCGCTCGATCTGGGCCAGGGTGCCTTCAATCGCTTTCAAACGGTCGGACTTCGGATCGGTCATACGAGTTTGCTCCTTCAGGGCTTTCTCCTCCGCGGGATGGCGGTATTCTACCCGGCCGCGGGGCGGTTTCGACAGACAATATGCGCCCTATTTCCGCCTGCCCGAGAGCAGGCGGCGAAAGGCGCGATGCAGCGACGGAGACGGGGGACTCGTGAGCCGGGAATGTCTTCCACGGCCTGCCACGGCAGGGATCGGTAAGGAGCGCCGATGGTAGCGGAGGCCCGCCCGGACCGTCAAGCGGCGGTTTCCGCGCTTCTCGGTCGACTGCGGAAGGTGCGCGGCCTGGTGCTCAAGCCCGCCGAGCCGCTGGCCCGCCACACCACCTTCAAGATCGGCGGCCCGGCGGAGCTGCTGGCCGAGGTCGGAACGGAGCGGGCGTTGGCGAGCCTGCTGGCGGCGGTGGGCGAGGAGGGCGTGCCCTTTCACCTCCTCGGCCTGGGCTCGAACCTGCTCGTCCCGGACGCCGGCCTTCCCGGCGCGGTGGCCAGGCTGGGCAAAGGCTTCAAGCGGGTGCGCTTCGGCAGCGCGAGCGTCACGGCGGGCGGCGCCCTCGCTCTGCCCACCCTCGCCCGCCAGACGGCGCGCCGCGGCCTCTCGGGCCTCGAGCCGCTGTGCGGCTTCCCTTCGACGGTTGGCGGCGCGGTGTGGATGAACGCCGGCTGCTACGGCACCGAGATCAAGGACGTGCTGCTCTCGGCCTGGCTGGTGGACCGCGACGGCACGCGGCGCCGGATCGGCGTCGGGAAGCTGGGCGCCGGCTACCGCTCGACGGCGCTCCAGGGCACGGGCGCGATCGTGACCCGCGCCAGCTTCCGGCTGCGGCCGGCAGATGCCGTGGCGTGTACGGCGAGGATCGAGGAGCTCAACGCCAAGCGCTGGGCGAGCCTGCCCTACGGCGTGGGCAACGCCGGCTCGATCTTCAAGAACCCGCCGGGCGACTTCGCGGGGCGGCTGATCGAGGCCTGCGGCCTCAAAGGCACCGAACGCGGCGGGGCCGCGATCAGCCCCAAGCACGCCAACGTGATCGTCAACCTGGGCGGTGCCACGGCGGAGGACGTGCTGGGGCTGATGCTCGAGGCCCGGCGGGCGGTGCGCGAGCGGTTTGGAGTGGAGCTCACGCCGGAGGTGATCCTGGCGGGGGAGCTGGGGGAGAGGTGGCGGGCGGGGGAGTGAGCGAGAGGCGAAGGTCACAGATAGTCGGGTTTGATCTCGGGAAAGCGTCCGAAGTCGCGGTCCGCGGTCACCAGCCGGGTCGCTCCGTGCTCCAGGCAGACCGCGGCGATCTGGACATCGAAGAGCAGGTTTCCGCGAGCGTCGGAGGCCTCGGAGGCCGCGCGGAAGCGCCGCCAGTAGCGCTCTCCTGGAACCAGCACCCGGATCGTCGGGCTCGCCAGCAGGCGCTCGAGGAAATCGAGACCGACCGGGAGCGGCGTCGGCGGATCGAAGACTCGTGGATGTGTCACCACACGGAGGAACTCGGCGAGGCTGAACACCGGCAGCCCCCAGGGTGACTCCCCCTCGGCGATCTCGACCAGGCGCGCCATGGCAGTGGCGTGCAAGGGATGCTCGACGCGATGGGCCGCGATGAGGACATTGCTGTCGACGGCGATCAGGAGCGCTCCTCCATGAAGTCGTAGAGCTCTCTGCGGTCGGCGATTTCCACCGCCGGCGGCCTCCTGCCCTCGATCACGGGCAGCGTCAACTTGTAGCTCTTGGATGGCGCCGGCTGCTGCAGCAGACGGGCGCGGAGAGCTTCCTCGACAAACGCCTTCAAGGTCGATCCGCCGGCGGCGGCGCGGCGCTTGGCGTCGGTCAGCAGCTCGTCGTCCAGATCCAGCGTAGTCTTCATATGGCTCGACCATATCATGCGACCGTAGATATGGGGGCTACGCTCTATAACCAGGCTGTCCGCCCGCACGCAGACTTCGACCGCCGGCCGTAGTCCCAGCGAAGGACAACGAGCGCGACGCATCCCGCCATCCCGAGTACAGGTCGGACCGCGACAGGCAGGGGTGCTGGCCTTGGCCTGAGAGTGCGAGTGGGTGGCGGGGTCGTTGGATCGCGGTGCCCATCAGCCGCCCACGAGGCGCAGCCGGGTGTGACGGGCGATCAGCTCGAAATCTCGATCGGGGCTCAGGAGGTGGGCTTCGAGATCGAGACAAGCCTGCGCTATCACGCAGTCGATGGCGCCGCGCACCGTCACCCCCTGACGGCGCAAGGAGCGGAACAGGCGCGCGGCTCGCACATGGCAGTCCAGCGTGGGGTGGATCACCGGCAGCGAGGCGAGCACTGCCTCGGCCTGCTGGAAACCGCGCTCGCTCCGGAACCCCTGCAGGACCTCAGTGACGATGATCGGAAGGACTGCCAGGTCCTCCTCGTCTCGGAGAGCGGCGTCCAAGCGCGCGACATGCGGCGACTCGACGCCGTTGAAGAAGTCGGCCCAGGCGTTGGAGTCGACGATCATCATCGGCGCGGCGTCCGAGACGAGCGCCACGCTTCGAGGTTGCCTTCCCAGGGGAGCTTCCCGCGGAGGTCGCGGATCGCGCGGTACAGGCCACCCTTCTCCACCAAGCGGCGCAGCGCGATGTCTACGACCTCGCGCTTGCTGCGAGCACTGGTCAGATCCATGGCGGTCTTGACGAGCCGGTCGTCGAGCTCGATGTTGGTCCGTCCCATCCCAGTCCTCCAGGGCCGACGATACACCAAGCCGGCTCGTTTTGGTGTAAGTCCGGCGGTGGTGCGCGCCCGTGAGGACCGGCGTCGGGCTCCCGCCTCCTTAGGGCGCCCTCACCGCGGCGTCTTGTAGACCGTGCCGTCCTTCATCACGAAATCCACCACCTGCAACGCCGCCACGTCCGCCAGCGGGTCGCGCTTGACGGCGATCAGGTCCGCCCACTTGCCGGCGCTCACGCTTCCCAGCTCGTCCTCGCGGTGCAGCAGCTTCGCGGCCTCGATCGTCGCCGCCTGGATCGCCTTCATCGGCGCCATGCCGGCCTCCACCATGTAGGCGAATTCCTTGGCGTTCTCGCCGTGCGGCCCCACGCCCATGTCGGTGCCGAAGGCGACCTTCACCCCGGCCTTGAGCACGCGGGCGAACATCGCCTGCATCTGCGGCCCGATCGCCGCCGCCTTCGGCCGCACGATCTCGGGATAGAAGCCTTCGATCTGCGCCTTCTCGCCCACGAAGCGGCCGGCGGAGAGCGTCGGCACCAGGTAGGTGCCGTGCTCGACCATCAGGCGGATCACCTCGTCGTCCATCAGCGTGCCGTGCTCGATCGAGTCCACCCCGGCGCGGATCGCTCGCTTCATGCCCTCGGCGCCGTGGGCGTGGGCGGCGACCGTGAAGTCGTAGTCGCGCGCCGTGGTCACGATGGCGCGGATCTCCTCCTCGGTGAACTGCGGGTTGTGCGGGCTCTTGGCGAGCGACAGCACGCCGCCGGTGGCGGTGATCTTGATCAGGTCGGCGCTCTCTTTGTAGCGCTGGCGCACCGCCTTCGCGGCCTCGAACGGCCCGTTGATCACTCCCTCCTTCGGGCCCGGGTCGCGCTGGATGCGCTCGGCCCAGCCGTTGGTGGGATCGGCGTGGCCGCCGGTGGTGCCGATGCCCTTGCCGGCGGTGAAGATGCGCGGGCCTTCGACGTAGCCGCGGCGCACGGCGTCGCGCAGCGCGGCGGTCACCCCTTCGCCGTCACCCAGGTTGCGCACCGTGGTGAAGCCGGCGAGGAGCGTCTTCCTGCCGTCGCTCGCCGCGCGCAAGGCGAGGTCGGCAGTGCCGAAAGTGAAACGCTCGATGTACGAGGTCGGCGAGGACTCGGTGCCCAGGTGCACGTGCATGTCGATCAGGCCGGGCAGCACCACGAAGTCTCGGAGGTCGATCACTTTGTCGCCCGCCGCCGGCGCCTGGTAGCCGTCGACCACGGCCACGATCTTGGGGCCCTCGATGACCACTGTCACCGCCTTGCGCGGCGCCGCGGCGAGGCCGTCGATGAGGGTCCCGGCGTGCACCAGAGTGCGCGGCGCCGCCGCGGTGGCGGGCGCGCTCCAGGCGAGGCAGAAAGTGAGGGCGACGAGCGACTTCAGGAAGGCACGCGGCATGGGAAACCTCCGGCGGCAAGAGGGTGGCAAATCGGCCCGGCAGCCTAGCATGCGCTTCAGCGCGGCGCGGCCGGTTGCCCGCCTTCAGGTCGCCCGTCCGCGATCTCGAACACCACCACGGGCAGGTGTCGGGTGCCTCCCGCGAACACCTGGGTTATGCCGGGGCGCTCGCCGAGCTCTTCTACCTGGCGCCGCTTGATCGGCCCCCAGCGTCGCGGCGGATGGACGACGACGTGGCTCACTCCCAGGTCGCGGAGCATGGCGAGCGCCTCGTCGTCGGGCATCGGGTGGCAGCAGTGGGCCGCCAACG
>JBIOXV010000176.1:0-38373 GCA_044869805.1 Thermoanaerobaculia bacterium
TACCCGTGGTGAACAGGTCGCGCAGGTTGAAGGTCACCACGTCATACCCGGTCAGGTAGACATTGAAGTCCAACGTCGGAACCGACAGATCCGTCCACAACGTCACGTGGGCGATCGCCGGTGCCGCCGATGCATTGTTGATCGAGAACAGGGTCGTCAGCGCCTGCGGATCATCGAGATCGACCGAGAAGTACGGCAGCAACAACGTCGCCGCCGGTACATCGTCGATCGTCCCGATCTCCGCGATCGCCTGACCGCCCAGGGCCAGCAGGCCCACGAGCGCGATGCAAACCGCAGTCTTCTTCATGACAGACAATCTCCTCAAAGGTGACTAGGTTGTTTCCCAGGGGGAAACCCGAAGGAATCTCCCACCCAACACACCCAACTAGCTGTCAGTCGCGTCCTTTGGTTTCTTCCTGCTGAGGAACATCACCTCCAAGCAAAAGATTCAACTACGAGCCTGCGTTGTCCGAAGCCCTGCTACGAGCCAGCTCGCCGCCCACCCATCGCACCTTCGGCCGGAGCAAGAACCCGCGACACCTCAGTGGCTCCCAAGGTCTTGCTCCCCAGGAGCCCATCCTGGCGGTCGGGTCTACTTATGCTCTTACACTATAGGACGGCTGTTCGGGGTGTCAAGCAGCCCAGGAGGTTTTTATCGGGCCTTGGGCGCCGCGGCGACGGCCACCAGGCCGCCCCCGTTCAGGCAGCGCTGAGGGTCGTAGAGGGCCGACGGCTCGTCCGCGTAGTTGGCGATCACCTCGTCCCGGCCATCGCCGTCGAGGTCCGCCAGCTCCACCCGGTAGCCGCGGCAGATGCCGCGCAGCTTGTCGAGCTCGGGAGAGCTCTCCTCCGCGAAGCCGCCTTTGCCATCGCCGAGCAGCACCAGCATGCCACCGTCGTTGTCGACCGCCACCACATCGGTGGCGCCATCCCCGTCGAGGTCACCGGCGGCCATACCGTAGAAGGCATTGCGGTTCTCGCGCGCCACGAGCGGCTTGCGCTCCCAGGCCCCCTCCGGGTGCGAGTAGAGCAGGTCGATCCCGCTCCTCCAGATCCCCAGCTCGTAGCAGATGAACGAGACGAAGAGGTCGTCCCGCCCGTCGCGGTCCACGTCGGCCACGGAGACGCCTCGCACATAGGCGTTGGCGCGCACGAGATCGACGGTTTCCGGCTTCCATTCTTCCCCCGGCCCGCCGAGGTTGACCAGGTCCTTGCGCGTCATACGGCTGGAGGAGGTGGCGAAGTCGACCCGGCCATCGCCGTTGAAGTCGCCGAGCTCGACGTCGTCGCCGAAGATGCGCTGCAGGTCGGCGGGCTGCGCCCGCCTCTCCCACTTGCCGTCGCCCTGGTTCAGGAAGACGACCGGCCCGTCGGCCACGAAAGAGATCCCGCCCAGCCCCTCGCGCCGGCGCTGCTCGGCCGTGGGGCTGCCGATACGGGGGCCCTCCGAGAGAGTGAGCAGGTCGGGACGCCGGTCGCCGTTCCAATCGACGACCCGGACGACGCGGGAGGAGAAGCCGGAGCCGTCGCCGCCCTGGCCCGGCACCTGGTAGTCGATGCCGTCCGACCACTCGGTGAAGCGGCCCTTGCCGTCGCCCACCAGCACCCGCACGCCCCGCAGGTGGATGGCGAGCGCGAGGTCGCGGTGCCCGTCGCCGTTGAAGTCGCCCACCGCGACGTCGCCGTAGTCGTATTCGCGCGGGTAGCGCACCTCGCGCCACACTTGCCAGCCGCCCTTGCCGTCGCCGAGGAAGATCACCGGCAGCCCGCCCCCCTTGCGCGGCGGGCTGTGCACGATGTCCAGGTGCCCGTCGCCGTTCATGTCGGCGATCGAAAAGCCGTTGCGCCACAGGCCGGTGGCCGGCAGCCCGCGGTCGAAGGCCTGGAACTCCAGCCGGTCGCCCTTGCCCGTCTGGTTCACGAAGGCCGCCGCCGCGGCCGCCAGCTGCTCGGGCGTGGGGTCGACCCGCTTTACGCTGCGGTCGTAGTCCTTCACTCGGTAGACCTTGACGTAGAACCACTCGTCATCGGCATCGACGATGTCGACCTTGACGCCGAGGTAGTTGATCTGGTGGTCGTTGATCCACTTGTACTTGCCCTCGTAGCGCTTCATCTTCTCGATGTAGAACTCGGTGCCGGTCTCGTCGGTCAGCCATACGCCGTCGGGCGGCTCGATGCCCGCCCGCGGCGGCGGCGGCACGTCGACGTAGGAGCCCTGGACCGCGGACAGCGCCTGCTCCGGCGTGCGCACAGGGTTCGAGGTCGCGGGCTTCGGCGGCGGGCTGCTGGTCGCCGGCGTCGGAGGAGTCGGAGTCGCTGGCTTCTCGGTCGCCGACGGCGGCGCAGCCGGCTTCTCGGCAGCGGGTGCCGGCTCCGGGCTGGCGGCTGAGTTGGCGGCGCAGCCGGTCAACAGGATGGCCCCCAGGAGGAGGCCGGCGAGGCCACGGACGGCTGCGGAGAGGTCGGACCGCTGAATCACCATACGATCAAGCCCTTCGAAGAGTGAGGCAGGGTTGGCGGCAGGCGCCCGCCTGCGGGCGCGTGCTTCTTGACGAACGGACAGCGCTGAGAAAGCAAGCTTTGCGCCATCCGAGGGGAATGGCTCAGATCTCATCGACGAACAACGGCTCGAGGCGGTCGAAGAGCGACCAGCCCACGGCGAGCGCCACACCGGCAAAGATCGCCAGCGCGCCGGTGCCCGCGGGCGGAGACAGGGAGCCGCCCAGCAGGGCTTGTCGGTACAGGCCGACCAGGGCAGTGAGCGGGTTGAGCTCGATCCAGCCTCGGAAAGCCTCCGGCACGAGGGTCAGAGGGTACACGATCGGGGTGAAGTAGAACCATCCGGAGAGGGCCAGCCCCAGGAACTGGGCGGTGTCGCGGAAGAAGACGTGAACGGTGGCCAGCAGCAGGCCCAGCCCCACGGTGAGCGCCACCTGCAGCGGAACCGCCAGTGCGAGCAGCGGCAGCCCGCGCCACTCGAGCTCGCCGGAGACGACCAGGAAGCCCATGAACAGGAGGAGGGCGATCGCCTCGTGGAGCAGCGCCGTCAAGGCCACGGTCAGGACCAGGATCTGGGACGGAAAGCGCAGCTTTTTCACCAGGTTGGCGTTGTCGGTCACCGCCGTCGCCGAGCGATTCAGGCCCTCGTTGAGCGCCGTCCACGGCAGCAGGCCGCAGAACACGAAGACCGCGAAGCTCTCGGTCCGCTCCCCGGCCAGCGAGATCTTCATCACCGTGGCGAAGACGAAGCTGAAGAGGAGGAGCAGCCACAGCGGCTGGGCAAAAGACCAGAAAAGCCCGAACAGGGAGCCGGCGTAGCGGCCCTTGAAATCGCGCAGGACGAGCTCGCGCAGCAGAAAGAGATTCTGCCTCATGCGGGGCGGCGACACTATCAGCAAGCATCGCCCGGCAAGCCGTGGCGAGGGAGACGCGGGGCCTGGCCGGGAGGGCCGGGCGTGCATGCCCGGAAGGTCCCCGCGGCCTATGTCGCCACCCCATCTTGACTTCACTGGAGGGGGTCGCTAGTCTGTGGGCCTCGGCACCCTGCTATGCCAGTTCGACATTTCAACTGCCTCTAGGGGTCGGGGAGAACGCGCCAAGATGGCCACCATCTACAAGATTCGGCCGGTCAAGCTGGTAGGTCGCAAGATCCGCCAGCTCCGCAAAGAGCACAATCTCACGCAGACCGAGCTCTCGGCGCGGATCGGCATCCAGCAGTCTGATCTCTCCCGCATGGAGAAGGGCGAGTACCGGGTCAGCCTCGATACCCTCTTCCGCATCCTCTCCGAGTTCCAGATCTCGATCGGCGAGTTCTTCGACGACATGGCCAAGGAGTCGATGAGCGAGCGCGACATGAGCCTGATCCGCGACTTCCAGGCCCTGGACGAGCCCACCCGCCGCGAGGTCGAGACCCTGATCACCGCCAAGTCAGGGAAGCTCCGGCACGTGTCCGCCGGCCGCGACTAGAACCGTCACCAGCGGCCCGCGGGCGACGGTTCCTGCTACTAGAAGTTCTTTCTAGCGCCGAGCGGTGGCGACGCCGGCGGTGCCGCCGGTCGTCTCCGCGGCGGGGCCGCTGCGCGCCAGCTTGGTTTCCGGCGCCCGCGGCAGGTCGAGCACCTTGCCCGCGGCGAGGCTCGCGGCGAGCAGGGCTCGTGACTCGTGGAAGCTTGCCAGCTCGGCGCCGGCGAGGGGTCGCGCCGGCATGGCGTCGAGCGACAGCGGATTGATCCACTTGCCGTTCAGGTTGACCCGATAGTCGAGGTGAGCGCCGGTCGCCAGTCCGGTGGCCCCCACGAAGCCGATCACGTCGCCCTGCTGCACTCCCCGCCCGGGCCGGATGCCCTCCGCGAAGCGCGAGAGGTGGAGATAGCAGGTGGTGTAGCCGCCGGGGTGACGCACCTTGACGGTCTTGCCGCCGCCCCGGTCCCAGCCCGCGGAGCTCACCGTGCCGTTGGCGGTAACCATCACCGGCGTGCCCACCGGCGCTCCGTAGTCGACGCCATAGTGCGGGCGGTAGGTATGGAGCACGGGATGGAAGCGGCGGTGCGAAAAGCCCGAGGTGACGCGGGTGAAGCGCAGCGGTGCGCGCAGGAACATCTTCTTGAGTGGCCGGCCCTCGGCGTCGTAGTAGCCGTCGGCATGGCGATAGGCCGCCACCACTCGGCCGCGGTTCTCGTAGCGCAGCGCCACGACGTTCCCCACTGACTCGTAAGCGCCGTCGAGGTAGACCTCCTCGAACAGCACCTGGAACTTGTCGCCGACCCGCAAGTCGCGGGTGAAGTCGAGGTCCCACTGCAGGACGTCGGCCATCCGGTAGGCGAGCACCGGGTCGGCCTCCGCCTTGCGCATCGCGGCCTCGAGGAAGTCCTCGAGCTCGCCGGTGATCACCCGCTGCCGGACCTCGCGCACCACCGGGGTGAAGGTCGAGCGCCAGGTGCCGTCGAGCCTGGCGAGCTTCACCCGGCCACGATCGGCGACCGCCATCTCGAACGACGCGAGCTGGTGGCTCGGATCATAGGAGGCCAGGTACACGTCACCCGGGCGCAGGCGGCGCGGGTCGAGGTGGGGCCGGATCGCCACCACGGCGGACTGGCTCTCCTGCGAGGTCAGCCCCAGGTTCTCGAAGACCTGGCTCAGGGTCTCACCCGAATGAACCGCGCGCTGAACGGGGGGAGGGAGGTCCGGAGCCGCGGGCAGCGCGGCCGGAGCCGGCAGCACCACCGCCGTCGAGACCGCGACGCCGGTCGCTCCGCTGAGCCAATCCGCGCCGGCGAGATAGAGATAAAGGGAGGCGCCCAGCAGGAGGGCCAGCGAACCCGGCAACAGCCAGAGCCTCTGCGGCAGAGCGAGCTTCCGCTGCGGTGCTGGGCTCGGCGCTCGCATCAATCTGCGCAGGGTCGCTATCGTTTGGCCCTAAAGTCACTTTCTCAGGCAGAAATACTTGCCGACAATAGCACAGAAATCGGGCAGGGCAATGGCCGAGGCGAGGATTTCTTCGGATCGGCAGGAACGACTAGGCGCACCCAGCTAGGCGCGCTCAGCGCTCGAGGAGCCCGGCGAGCAGACCGTCGGCGGCATCCGGCAGCTTGCCGGCGTAGGTCACCCGGCCGTCCTGCACGACGATCAGGCCGGGGAGCACCGTGATGGCGTTCTTCTTCGAGAACGCGCCGTCCGCGTCCAGTACTACTGGCACGGCGAGCGACTTGCCGGCGAGGAAGCGCTCCGCATCGGCCCGCTCCTCGTTGAAGTTGACGGCGTAGACGCGGGCCTTGCCTCGCCACCGCTGGTCGAGCGCGTTGATGCGCTCGACGACGTCACGGCAGCGCGGCGACCACGAGGTCCAGACCACGAGGATGGTGTCGCCCTTGGTCAGGTCCGACGCGCGCAGTCCGGCGCCGGAGAGACCCGGCAGGTCCGCGAGCTGCGAAGCCGCCGGCTGTGCCCCGACGACGACGAGCAGGGCGAGGGCAACCAAGGCGAGGGACGGGATCTGCAGGGCGCGTCGCATGGGTGGTCCAATTCGTTGCAACATCGTGTCGCAGGCCCGCCGCTCTAGCTCCATTCCTGGCGGTGCGGCAGGCTGGTCAGGATGCGCACCCGCAGGCGCTGCGGTGCCGGCTGCCGCACGCAGCGCTGGCGGACCAGGACGATGAGCTTGCGAGTCTGGTCCACGCGGCTGGCGCAGCACGGGCAGCGGGAGAGATGGTCTTGAAAGGGCTTCTGCAGATCCGACCCCATCTCGTTGTCCACGTAGAGGAATGCGATCTCCGAAACCTTCCGGCAGTCCATCCATTTCCTCCGCGGGGCTTCGAGAAATCAGGGGACGACGCGAGACTTCGGCGCGGTCCGGGTTAGTCCAGACAGTCTAACCGTTCGCCTGGGTCGGAAATTCCTCGGCTTCCTGCGGCCCGCGCTCGGGCGCCGCACCGGCCGGGCGGCTGCGCATCTTGGAGGGCTCGCCGGAGCGCAGGTAGCCGTACTCGCGGGCGTAGCTCAGCATCACCGCTTCGAGCAGCCGGCGGCCGCGGTAGAGGCGGCTCATCACGGTGCCGACCGGCACCTCCAGGATCTCGGCGATCTCCTTGTACGAGAACCCCTCGAGGTCGGCGAGGATGACCACCATCCGGTAGTCCGGCGGCAGTTGATCGAGCGCCCGCTGCACGTCCTCGTCGAGCACGTTCTCCAGGAACTCCTGCTCCGGGCTCTTGATCTGGCCGGCGGCGTCCTTGCTCACCTGGCTCTCGAACGACTCTTCGATCTCCGCGAAGTCGCTCTGCGGAGGGGTCTGCTGCCTGCGGCGGTAGTTGTTGATGAACGTGTTCTTCATGATCTTGAAGAGCCACGCCTTGAAGTTGGTCCCCTCCTCGAACTTGTCGTAGTAGCGGTAGGCCTTGAGGTAGGTCTCCTGCACCAGGTCCTCGGCGTCCTCGGTGTTGCGGGTCATCCGATAGGCGGTGTTGTAGAGGGCGTCGACGAACGGCATCGCCATGGCCTCGAAGTCCCAGCCGCGCCCGTGGGCCACCTCCTCCACTTTGTCGATTGCCATGGTGAGCCCTCCTCGAAAGAGACAAAATCCGTCTCTGAATGTACGCATGCGCCGTGCCAACTGTTCGTGGCAGGGGAATCCCGTCCTTACCCATGAGCTATGGACGGACACCGCCGGCCAAAGCTCAGCCCGACTCGCGGCGCGTGCTAAGATCCGCCTCGCAAATGCCTGATGGGAAACCACTTCCGTCGACCGACCGGCTGCTGGACCTGGTCGCCCGCATGCCTGGATGCGCGGTCGCCGTGCTCGCCGACCTGGTGGCCGACCGCTTCATTTCCGGCACCCCGAAGCGGATCAGCCGCGAGGCGCCGGTCCTGATCCTGCGCTTCGAGAGCGAGCGCACGGTGCCGGGCGGCGGCGCCAACGCGGTGGCCAATATCGCCGCGCTGGGTGGCCGGCCCCTTCCCCTGGGGGTGGTCGGCGACGACGCCAGCGGGCGGGAGCTGCTCGCCGCGCTCGCGGCCCTGGGGGTCTCGACCGAAGGCATCGCCATCCGCGCCGGGTACCGCACTCCCACCAAGACCCGCATCCTGGCGGGCGGCAGGCACGCCATCAAGCAGCAGATCGTACGTTTCGACGTCGAAGAACCCCTCACCCTGACCGACGAGGACCGTCATACCTTCACCGCCGCCCTCGAGCGTCACGGCGTGCGGCCGGGCGTGGCGGTGGTGAGCGACTATGGGTACGGGAGCGCGGTGCCGGAGCTCCTGCCGGCGCTGCGCGCGCTCCTCGCGCCGGGAGCGCCGGTGCTGGTCGACAGCCGCTACCGGCTGGCGGACTTCGCCGGCCTCGACGGCGGCACCCCGAACGAGGAGGAGGCGGAAGGGGTGCTCGGCGGGCCGCTCGGCGACGACCTCGGCGCCGTGACCGCCGGCGGCCGGCGGCTCCGCGAGCGTCTCCAGGCGCGCTTCCTGCTCGTCACCCGCGGCAGCCGCGGCATGTCGCTCTTCGAGGAGGGCCGGGCGGCGCACCTTCCCGTCCACGGCACGGACCAGGTGGCCGACGTCACTGGCGCCGGCGACACGGTGATCGGGGCCTTCGCCCTTGCGCTGGCCGCGGGCGGCTCGCCGCTCGAGGCGGCGCTGCTCGCCAACTACGCCGGTGGAGTAGTGGTGATGAAGATGGGGACGGCCACCGTCTCACCGGCCGAGCTCAGGGCCGCGATCGAGACCGACCCTTCCCCGCTCGCCGAGCTCGTATGGGCCGCGTGTTGAGCGAGGACGAGCTTGCCCGCGAGCTCGCGACGGTGCGCGCGAGCGGCCACCGGGTGGCGCTCGCCAACGGCCACTTCGACCTCCTGCACGTCGGGCACCTGCGCTACCTCGAGGCGGCACGCCGCGAAGGCGACGTGCTGGTGGTGGCGATCAACGACGACGACTCGGTGGCCCGCCTCAAGGGCGCAGGGCGGCCCATCGTGCCCGCCGTCGAGCGCGCCGAGCTGCTGGCGGCCCTGGCGCCGGTCGACTACGTCGTGGTCTTCGCCGGCGACTCGCCGGCACCGCTGCTCGCCCGGCTGCGGCCCGACGTGCACTGCAAGGGCACGGACTACGGCACGCCGGAGCGCGTGCCCGAGTACGAGACGGTGCGTGCCTACGGCGGAGCCACGCGCCTGGTGGGAGACCCCAAGGATCACGCGACGAGCGACCTGATCCAAAAGATCCGTTCGCTTCCCTGACCCGCCGGCTCTCCCGTGCGCATCCTCCTCATTCGCACCAGCGCCCTGGGCGACGTAGTGCACTGCCTGCCGGTAGCGACGGCGCTCCGGCGCCGGCTTCCGGCAGCGCATCTCGGTTGGGTGGTTGAGGAGGCGATGGCGCCGCTC
This sequence comes from Thermoanaerobaculia bacterium, assembly GCA_044869805.1. Taxonomy (GTDB): domain Bacteria; phylum Acidobacteriota; class Thermoanaerobaculia; order Multivoradales; family SZUA-115; genus CAWDVR01. The sequence continues at coordinate 8,871 of JBIOXV010000176.1, forward strand.
CTCGCCGGCCATCCGGACCTCGACGTGCTGATCCCGGTGCGCCTGCGCTCCTGGCGGCGGCGGCCATTCGCGCCCGCGACGCTCGCCGAGGTGGCGCGCTTCCTGGCCGCCCTGCGCCGCTTCCAGGCAGACGTGGCGCTCGATCTCATGGGCAACCACAAGGGAGGCCTGCTCGCCGCGCTGTCGCTCGCCGACCACCGGATCGGCCTCGCGCGCCCCTTCCGCCGCGAGCCCGAAAGCGCCGTGTGGATCAGCCTCGGGGTGGCGCCGCGCGGCGCTCACGCCGTGGAGCGCGCGCTGTCGCTGCTCGCGGCGCTCGATCTGTCTCCCGAGCCGGCCGACTTCGGGGGCGAGAAGCTGTTCGCCGGCGCCGAGCCCTGGCCGGAGCACGGCTTCGCGCTCATCCATCCCGGCGCCGGCTGGGGCAACAAGGTCTATCCGCCGGCGCGCTGGGGTGAGGTTGCCCGGCGGCTTGGCGCACACGGGCTGGCCGTCAAGGTCGCCGTGGCGCCGGGAGAAGAGCGGCTCGCGGCGGCGGTCGAGGCGGCGAGCGCGGGGGCCGCCGAGCCGGTCGCGGCTCCAGATCTCCCGACGCTCGCGCGCCTGCTCAGAGGCGCCGGCATCGTGCTCGCGGGCGACACCGGGCCCCTGCACCTGGCCCACGCCCTGGGCACTCCCGTGCTGGCGCTCCTGGGGCCGACGGACCCGGCCAGGCACGGCCCGTATCACCCCGAGGGCGGCGCCGGCGACGACGCCCTCGCCGTCGTGCTGCCCTGCAGCTTCTGCCACAAGCGCTTCGACGACACCCGCGCCTGCCTGTTGGCGATCGAGCCCGCGGCGGTGGCCGAGCGTGCGCTGGCGCTCCTTGCGCGCACCTGAGCCGGCTCCAGGGCGCCTGGCCGGTATTCGCTTCCATTGCGAGAAGCGCATGGTTGCCGCACCCTCTTCCCCGCTATAGACTTTCGCCTGCTCGACTCCGACCATCCTAGGCGGCGGCATCATCTCGGGCGCTGGTTCCCGTGGATCTCCGAGTCGGTGCCTCTCGGGGGAACTGCATGGCGAATCGATTCGGCGACATCCTGGTCAAGACCGGCAAGGTCAATCCACTACAGCTCCAGGAGGCGCTCGCCCTCCAAAAAGAGCAGGGCGGCCGCGTCGGCAGCCTCCTCGTCAAGCTCGGCCACCTCTCGGAGTACGACCTCGTCGAGGCCCTCGCCCAGCACTTCGGGGTGCCGGCCATCGGCCTCGACGGCATCGAGATCGACGAGGTAGTGATCAAGATCGTCCCCGCCGACATCGCGCGCAAGTACACCATCTTGCCGGTGTCCAAGGCCGGAGCCACGATCACCCTGGCGATGATCGACCCCACCAACGTCTTCGCCATGGACGACGTGAAGTTCATGACCGGCTACCGGGTCGAGCCGGTGGTGGCCTCCGAGACCAGCCTGCGCAACGCCATCGACCGCTACTACGGCAGCACGCACTCGATCGAGCTCAAGAAGGTGATGGAAGACCTCTCGGAGGAGACCGAGACCGACCTCGAGGTCCTGGAGGAGGAGCAGGAGCTCGACCTGGGGGCGCTCGAAGAGGAGTCCGAGCAGGCGCCGGTGGTCAAGCTGGTCAACATCTTCCTCACCGACGCCATCAAGCGCGGCGCCTCGGACATCCACGTCGAGCCCTACGAGAAGGACTACCGAGTCCGCTACCGCATCGACGGCCTGCTCTACGAGGTGATGCACCCGCCGGTGAAGCTCAAGGAAGCGATCACCAGCCGCATCAAGATCATGGCCAAGCTCGACATCGCCGAGAAGCGGCTGCCGCAGGACGGGCGGATCAAGATCAAGACCAAGGTGGGCGGCAAGTTCAAGGACCTCGACCTGCGGGTCTCGGTGCTGCCGACGATCTTCGGCGAGAAGATCGTCATGCGGCTGCTCGACAAGGACAACCTGATGCTGGACATGGCGCGGCTCGGCTTCGAGCTCGAGTCCCTGCGCCGCTTCGAGCAGGCGATCCTCAAGCCCTACGGCATGGTGCTGGTGACCGGCCCCACCGGCTCCGGCAAGACCAACACGCTCTACTCCGCCCTGCAGCGCATCAACCAGCCGGAGGTCAACATCATCACCGCCGAGGACCCGGTCGAGTTCAACCTGCCGGGCATCAACCAGGTGCAGATGAAGGAGCAGATCGGCCTCAACTTCGCCGCCGCCCTGCGCTCCTTCCTGCGCCAGGACCCCAACATCATCCTGGTCGGCGAGATCCGCGACTTCGAAACCGCGGAGGTGGCGATCAAGGCCGCCATGACCGGCCACCTCGTGCTCTCCACCCTGCACACCAACGACGCGCCGTCGTCCATCAACCGCCTGATGAACATGGGCATCGAGCCCTTCCTGGTGGCGACCTCGGTGCACCTGATCGTCGCCCAGCGCCTGGTGCGCCGCATCTGCACCTTCTGCAAGGAGCCCTTCGAGGTGCCGCTCGCCGGACTGGTGAACATCGGCTTCGGCGAGCAGGAGGCGCGCAGCATGTCGCTGTTCCGCGGCCGTGGCTGCGACCGCTGCAGCGGCACTGGCTACAAGGGCCGCGTCGGCCTCTACGAGGTGATGGAGATCGACGACGAGGTGCGCGAGCTCATCCTCTCTGGCGCCACCGCCTTCGAGCTGCGCCAGAAGGCGATGGAGCGCGGCATGATCTCGCTGCGTGCCAGCGGCATGCAGAAGATCCGCGACGGCGTGACATCGCTGGAAGAAGTGGTGCGCGAGACGGTGGCCTGACGGGGTGAGCCCGTGAAGCCATCGTCACGGGCGGTCGAGCTGCAAGGAGCGCCCTGTCCATGAGCCAGCGAACCCGGCAACCGGAGCGTACACGCTAGTACGTGAGGATTGCCGGGAGGACCCGCGACACAGCAGATCGACCGCGCAGCAGATGGATTCACGGGCTCAAGCCCTGCTATCCCACAGCACATCCGCTCCGCCTTTCTTCAAGTTCTCGTAGCGGGCCATCACGAACAGCGCGTCCGACAGGCGGTTGAGGTAGGGGATGGTCGCGGCGCCGATCGCCTCCTCGCGCCCCAGCGCGACGAGCACCCGCTCGGCGCGCCGGGCGACAGTCCGGGCGACGTGCAGGTGCGCGGCGCCGAGGCTGCCGCCGGGCAGTACGAAGTTGGCGAGCGGGGCGAGCTCCTCCGAGAGCGCGTCCATCAGGCTCTCCAGAGCCTCGATGTGGCGGCCCTCGATCCCCGGTACCGGCATCCGCTGCTTGTCCTCCTCGAGCACGCAGAGGTCCGAGCCCAGATGGAAGAGCTCGTTCTGGATGCGTCGCAGCTCCGGCACCAGGCGCCCGTCGAGCCCGCTGGCGAGGGCCACGCCGAGCACCGAGTTGAGCTCGTCGACCGTGCCGTAGGCCGCGATCCGCAGCGCGTCCTTGGCCACGCGCTGGCCGCCGCCGAGGCCGGTCGTGCCCTGGTCGCCGGTGCGGGTGTAGACCTTGGTGATCCTCGGCATGGGCGGCTACGGTAGCCTGCCCGGCAGGGCCACCGCAAGCGCCTGCTGCTCACGGGAGGAGCGGTTTCCCCGGCTCCGGAGGTCGCTCGGCTGGGGTACACTTTCGCCCGCCTTGCGACGATTGCCGCACCCTTCATTGCCGCAGCTCCCTGCCTTCCTGATCGCGGCCACCCTGGCCTGGATCGGGTCTGGGAAGGGACCGGCCGAGGGCGCCCTGCGCCGGGCGCCCAACATCCTGATCGTCACCGTCGACACCCTGCGGGCCGACCGCCTTTCCTGCTCCGGCTATCCGCGGCCGACCAGCCCGGCGATCGATCGCCTCCTCACGAGCGGCGTCCGCTTCACCGAGGCGCGCACGGTCGAGCCCCTGACCGGCCCGGCCCTCGCCTCGATGCTGACCTCGCTCGAGCCCCACCAGCACGGCGCCACGAGAAACGGCCTGCGCCTGCGCCCCGGCCTGTCGTCGCTGCCCAGGCTCCTCGCCCAGGGGGGCTACCGCACGGCGGCGTTCGTCGGCAACTGGACGGTGCGCGACAAGCTCACCGGCCTGGGCGAGCACTTCGAGCTCTACGAGGAAGTGCTCTCCCGCAAGCGCTGGTGGGGCGTGTTCCGAGGGGAGGCGACCGGCGAAGACCTCACCCGGGCAGCCGTCTCATGGATGGAGAAACAACAGGCGGCCGAAGGCAGGCGGCCCTTCCTGCTGTGGGTGCACTACGTGGAGCCGCACGCCCCCTACCGCCTGCAGGAGGAGCTCGCCCCGCGCCTCGGTGTGCCGATCTCGGAGGGTGCCTCGCGCTCCGATCGCTACGACACCGAGGTCGCGTTCGCGGACCGCGAGGTCGGCCGGCTGCTCGCCGCTCTCGAGCGCATCGAGCCGGGCGGCCACAACCTGGTCCTCTTCACCAGCGACCACGGCGAGAGCCTTGGAGAGCACGGCTACTGGGGCCACGGCAGGAATGTCTACGATCCCAACCTGCGCATCCCCATGGGGCTGGCCTGGCCGGGGAAGGTCCCCGCCGGCCTTACTATTTCGGAGCCGGCCCTGATCACCGACCTCGCGCCCACCGTGCTCGGCCTGCTCGGCCTGCCGGCGCCGGCGGCGTTGGCGGGCTACGACTGGTCGGCCGTGATCAGCGAGCGGGCGCCCGCTTTCCGGGAGCGAGTTACGACCTTTCAGGCGCACAAGGGGGCCGTGCTGGGCCACGGCGAAGGTGGCAACGCCCGTGCCGGCGGCCTGCTCGAGGTGGCGGTCCTGGCGCACGGCCAGAAGGAGATCCTGCGGCTCGCGGGAGCGCGCCGGCTCTTCGATCTGGTCAGCGATCCCCGGGAAAGCAAGAACCTCGCGCCCACCGACGGCCGGCCCTCTCCGGCCCTCGCCGAGTGGCTCTCCCGGGTGCAGCAGGGCTTGAAATCGCTGGGCAATCTCCCGGCGGCCGAGCTCGACCCGGAATCGATCGAGCAGCTCAAGGCGCTGGGGTATATCGACTAGACCGGCAGAGCCTACGAATCCGTCTTGGCTCCGCCCTTCGTGGCCGAAGCCTTCTCACCGCTCGCCGGCTCGCTTCCCGAGGCCTTGGCGCCGGCGTCCGCGGGCGACGCCTCCTTGCCGCCAGCGCCCTCGGCCTTGCCTGCGCCCTCGCCCTTCGCGCCTTCCTCGCTCTTGCCCTTGCCCTTCCCCTCCTGGTTGCGGGCGTAGTCCGTGACGTACCAGCCGCTGCCCTTGAACTGGAACGCGGGAGCGGAGATCAGCTTGCGGTACGGCCCGCCGCAGCTCGGGCAGACGGTGAGCGGCGGGTCCGCGAGGCGCTGCATTTCTTCGCTGCGGTGGCCGCAACTGTCGCATCGGTACTCGTAGATCGGCATGGGAAAACCAGCTCCCTGAGTGGCTCGCTTGGGGCTCGCTCGCGGCTGGCTACTCCTCGCCGCCGCGGTCCCACTCGGTCTTCAGACGGATCTTGATCTTGCCGGGATCGGACTTGGTGGCGGCGCCCGCCTCGGCCCTGGCCTCCGCCCGGCGGATGAGCTGCAGCACCTGGAAAGCGTACATCAGCTTGGCGTTGTCGGCCGGAGGCAGCGGCCCGTGCGTGCAGACGTCGAACAGCGTCCGCTTGCCGTCGACCAGCTTGAGCAAGGCAAAGTCCACGTTGTCGAGCCCGGTCTCGATCAGCTCCTCGACCTGGTAGCAGGGCTCGAACACCGTCTCCTTCTTGCCCAGGCGCGCCAGCAGCGCCTTGGGGTTGGGCGCGCGCTTGATGCCGGCCAGGATCACTTGCCGCACCGGCACCTGGATGCGCACCTGGTCGAAGGGTGGGAACTCGCCGATGCGGAAGCCCACCTCTCCGTCCTGCCAGTAGAACAGGCTCCAGACGATCGCCTCGACCTGCTCGCGGATCGCGACATAGACCTCGTGCGGCCCGAGCAGCCCGCGCTCTACCAGCAGGGCGCCGAAGCGGCGCTTGGTCTCGGCACGCATCCGCATCATCGCATCGAACTCGTCGGCGGGCAGCCGCCCGGTGCGCTTCAGGTAGCCGCCGAGGCTGTCGTCGATGTCGGAGGAGGTGGCGTGGAGGACGGCGCCGTCGCGCACGTAGACGCGCTTGACCACGGTCTCGCGCCGCGCCTCCAGGATCCCCGGCACCTGGAACCGGAAGATCGTGAAGAGCATCTCCGGCAGCGTGGTGTGGGCGAGGTCACCCCGGTACTCGAAGGCTTTGGTCACGACGGCGAAGAGATGGAAAAGGACACGGCAAACATGGCCAGATGGAAGCGTCGCGCCCCGGGCCAGAGCGGCGCGCGAGTATAGCATCCGCCCCTGAGGCCTCGGACCCCATAGCATTGGCCCGCGGGCCGCAGCCCGCGACCCGGAGCTTGCCGCGAAAGGCACGGAGCCCGAAATGATCCCTCCCGAGACTGCCTGGCAGCGCCTGCTCCCCCACCTGGCGCCGCTGCCGGCCGAGCGGCTGCCGCGGCGCGCCAGCGAGGGGCGGGTGCTGGCGCGCGCGCGCGCCGCGACGATCGACGTGCCGGCTGCCGACGTCTCGGCCATGGACGGCTATGCCGTGGCCGGGGAGGTCGCCCCAGGCGCCGCGCTGCCGGTGATCGGCGCCGTGGTCGCCGGCGACCCACCCGGCCTCGAGCTCCCGGCCGGCAGCGCGGCGCGCATCATGACCGGCGCCACGGTGCCCGCCGGCGCGGACCGGGTGATCCCTGTCGAGGCTTCGGACCGAGGCGCCGAAGCAGTGAGCTTCACGCGCTCCTTCGAGGCGGGGGCGAACATCCGCCGCCGCGCCGAGGTGCAGCGCGCCGGCGACGAGCTGTTGCCTGCGGGCTCGCTCCTCACCCCGGGAGCACTGGCGCTCCTCGCCACCCATGGCACGGCCGAGGTGGAGGTCCACCGCGCGCCGCGCGTGGCCGTGGTCATCACCGGCGACGAGGTGGTGCCTCCCGATGTCGAGCCCCGCCCCGGCCAGCTCCGCGACTCGCATACCGACTTCCTGCTCGCCGCGGGTGCCTCCCTGGGTATCGCCTTCGAGCCGCTCGGCATCGCGCGCGACCGCCTCGATTCCCTCGCCGGCCTGATCGAGAAAGGCCTCGGCTACGACGTGCTGCTCACCACCGGCGGCGTCTCCGCCGGCGAGCTGGACCTGGTCGAGGGTGTGCTCGCCGACCATGGCTGCGAGACCCTCTTCGAGGCCGTGGCCATCCAGCCCGGCAAGCCCCTGGTCGCTGCCCGCCACCCCCATGGACCGGACCACGGCGGCGGCCTGGTCTTCGGCCTGCCCGGCAATCCCGCCGGTGCGATGGTCGGCTTCTGGCTCTTCGTGCGCCCGGCGCTGCGCCGGCTGCTGGGCCTGCCCGACGACTTCTGGCAGGGCGCCCTCGCGGCCGAGCTCGCCGGGTCTCTGCCCGGCGCCACGAACCGCGACCGCTTCCTCCCCGCCGAGATCGCCTTCGAAGGCAGCCGGGTCCTGGCGCTTCCGCACGCCCCGGTCGGCTCCCACGACCTCGGCGCCTACGGCCGCGGCACCGCCCTGGTGCGCGTCCGGGCGGGCGAGCCGGCGCGAGAAGCGGGCGAGCGCTGCGAAGTGCTGCCGCTGGCGGATTGGAGGACGGTGGGGCTGCCGAGGACCTGAAATGCATCGAGCACCGCGATGAAACGCTCGACGGTGAGCCCTCCGTAGCGCCCGCTCTCCAACCGACTGATGTTGCTCTTGTTCGTGCCCACGGCGCGCGCTACCTGGTCCTGGGTGAGACCGTGGGCGCGACGCAGCACGCCGAGCTCTTGGCCGAGGGTCGCCACCAGCTCCCGCCGGGCCTGGTGGCGGCGCTCCACGTAGTCGATCGCCTCCTGCTCGGCAGCCGGTTCCACCGCGAGGAGCTCGCCGCTTTCGAAGCCCCGCAGCATGGCTCGGTCCGCACGCCGCTGGTCCTCTGTGCGCGGGTCCTTTCGGTAGTGTCGTACTGGCATTGTCGTGTCTCCGTCAAGGGCGCCGGCGGCGCGAGGGGAAAAACGCGGTGATGGGCCAGACCGTGTCTCCGCGGCCCTGCCACCGCCAGACCAACTTCAGAGGCTTCTCGATCGCGGCGCTGCCGATGCTCACGTAGTAAGGGCCGTGCCTCTCGTGGCGCTCCTCCGTCAGGTCTCTACGCTCAGGGTCGTGCCAGGCGGCGTCGAAGTCCTGCGCTGTGACTCGATGACGCCGGGTGATGTGCTCGACCTGCCAAGCACCCCAGGCGATGACAGCCACGCGAGCAGGTTATCATTTCTGACAACCTGGTCAAGCATGCCTGGAATCGGTCAGGGCGGGATTAGCCGGCACATGCCGGCGAGGTACTCCGGTCAGGCGGTGCTCCGCTCGACCAGATCCCACTTGTTCCCGTAGAGGTCCTCGAACACCACCACCGTGCCGTACTCCTCCTCGCGCGGCTGCTCGGTGAACCGCACGCCCTGCTCCCTCAGCGCGTGGTAATCGGCCCAGAAGTCGTCGGTGTGGAGGAAGAGGAACACGCGGCCGCCGGTCTGGTTGCCGACGTGCGCTTCCTGCTCCGGGGTCGCGGCCCGGGCGAGGAGGAGGGAGGTGCCGGCGTCTCCCGGCGGCGCGACGACGACCCAACGCTTGGCGCCGCCTCGAGGCTCGTCTGTCACCAGGCGAAAGCCCAGCTTGCCGGTGTAGTAGGCGATGGCCTCGTCGTAGTCCCGCACCAGCAGGGCGAGGTGAGCGATCCGCTGCGCCATGGTCGGATCCGCTTCCGAACGGGCCGGCAGCGAGCGGAGCGCTTCCCTACGACGCCCCGCGGCCCGAGAGCACCACGGGAATCGTCTTGAGCAGGATCTTGAAGTCGAGCGCGGGCGACCAGGAGTCGATGTACTCGAGGTCGAGCTCCATCCAGCGATCGAAGTCCACCTCGTTGCGGCCCGAGATCTGCCACAGGCAGGTGAGGCCCGGCTTCATCGACAGCCGGCGCCGCTGCCAGCGCTGGTACTTGGCCACCTCTTCCGGGATCGGCGGCCGCGGGCCCACCAGGCTCATGTCGCCGCGGATCACGTTGACGAGCTGCGGCAGCTCGTCGAGGCTGAAACGGCGCAGGAACCGCCCCAGCGCCGTCACCCGCGGGTCCCGCCGCAGCTTGAACACCGGCCCGTTCATCTCGTTCAGGTGCAGGAGCTTCGCGCGCTGCGCCTCGGCGTTCTCCACCATGGTGCGGAACTTGTAGAGCGTGAACAGGCGCCCGTTGAGGCCGCAGCGGGTCTGCTGGAAGAGAACCTGGCCAGGCGAGGTGAGCCTGATCGCGAGCGCCACCAGGCCGAGGAGCGGCGCGCCGACGACCAGCAGGCCGGCGGCGAACGTCAGGTCGATCATTCGCTTGGCGAGGAGCTGAAGCTGGCTCGCCGGCCCGGTGGCGAAAGTGAGGATCGGGATGCCGTCCAGCTCTTCGAGCTCGACCCGGCTCTTGGGCTCGGTGAAGAAGTTGAGCGCGAAGCGGGTGCGGATGCCCTGCTCGTGCAGGCTCCAGATCAGCTCCTCCATGCGCTCCAGCTCGCGGCGATTGACGGCGAAGATCACGTCGTCGACCACGTTGCGCTCGACGATCGCCGGGATCTCGTCCACCTTGCCCAGCACCGGGTAGCGCTCGGCGAGCTCCGCCGGCGGCGGCGTGCCGTTGGCGTCGACGAAGCCCATCACCCTGAAGCCCCAGTAGCGGTGGTTCTCGATCGAGTCGACCACCTCGGCCGCGGCGTGGCCGGTGCCCACCAGCAGCACCGAGCGGTAGTTGTAGCCGCTCGCCCGCACGTAGCGGGCGGTCATGCGCACGGCGACCTTCTCGAGCAGCAGCAGCACGCAAGAGAGGCCGGCGAAGAGCAGGATCCACAGCCGGCTGAAGAGGTCGTTGGGCAGCAGCCGGTTGTCGAGCCGGAAGATGTAGATCACCAGCGCGAAGATCACCGCGCTCAGCAGGCAGATGCGGAAGATCTCCCATACCTCGTCGAACAGCGGCACCGTGCGGTGCGAGCGGTAGCGCCGCGTCTGGAGGAAGAGCAGGCCCCAGATCAGGAGGGCCAGGGGGAGCAGCGGCAGGTAATGGTCGAGAGGGTAGAGATGGCCGGGGAGGAACGAGGGCAGCAGGCGAGGGAGGAGCTCGCTGCGCAGCCAGTACGCGCCGAAGAAGGCCGCCGTGACCAGGAACAGATCGAGACAGAAGATGACGACGGATAGAGTGCGGGCTCTCTGCTTCAGCATCGTCGTCTCACGGCCACCCGGAAGCTTCTCACAACGGTTCTGCTGTTTAAACGGAGGCGATGGCCGGGCTGTCTATGCCAGGCTAACATAGCGGGACAAGAATCTCCAAGAACGGCTCAGCCGCCGCGCCCCATCAGCCGCCGGAAAAGCTCGGCGTAGGCGTCCGCAACCTGCTCCCAGGAGTAGAGCCGCGCCGCCCGCTCGGCCGCCTCCCGCCCTCGTGCCGCCGCCTCGTCCGGATGGGCCCGTACCCACTCGCACGCCGCGGTCAGCGTAGCCGGCCGCCCGGCCTCGAAGTACAGGCCCGTCTCGCCGGCCACCTCCAGGTTCTCGGGGGTGCGGTTGACCAGCACGCAAGCGCCGTAGCCCATGGCTTCTACCAGGGCGGGATGGGTGCCGCCGACCTCGGTGGCGTGGACATAGGCGAGCGCGCCGCAGAGGAGCTCGCGGTAGCCCTCGCCATAGATCGGCCCCGGGAAGAGCACGCGCCGATCGGCCCGCGCCTTGAAATCCCGGATGAAGCCCTTGGCGTAGGGAGCGCCGCCCACCATCACCAGCGGCAGCTCGCCGCCCACGCCGCGGTAGGCCTCCACCACCCGGTGCGGGTTGTTCTCGGGCTCGAAGCGGCTGACGTAGAGAAAGTAGCCGCGAGGCTCGAGGCCCAGGCGCGGCAGCACCTCGGCGCCGGCGGGCGGAGTGGGCTCGACGCCATAGGCGATCGCCGTCGAGGGCGCGCCGTAACGCTCGAGGTAGTGACGCCGGATCACCTCGGCGTCGGTCACCAGGGCATCCGGCAGCAGGCAGGCGAGGCGCTCGGAGAGCGCGTAGACGCCGCGCCCGAAGGCGCCCCACTTGGCACGGCGGCGCTCTATGCCGTCGACGTGCAGGGCGGTGGGCACCCCCGCCAGGCCGAGGAGCGGCAGGAAGAGGGCGTTCGCGGAGTTGACCACGAGGGCGGCGTCGAAGCCGCGGCGCAGGGCGTCGAGGCAGGAGAGGAAGGTGTGCACCGGGGTATCGAGGTGCTTGGTGGCGAGGGTCGGCAGCACCACCAGCTCGAGGCCGCGGTGCTCGCGGAGCGAACGCGACGTGACGTGCGCCCGGCAGTAGACAGTGACTCGGAAGCCGCGCGCCAGCAGGCGCACGCCCAGCTCCTCCATCAGCGTCTCGTAGCCGCCGTAGCGGCCGGGCACGCCGCGGCTGCCGATCAGCGCGACGTGGGGCCGCGCCGTCCCCGGCGGTCGATGGCTCGCAGCGCTCACAGTGGCAGGCCCCCGCGGAAGAACCAGCGGTCCACCTCGCGCGCCGGCCGCGTGCGCCGGCCCTGGATCGCCCGGCGGCGCGCCGCGAGCTCTCGCCGGTGGCGCCACAGCCAGGAATAGGCGGCGAGCGAGCTCCGCTCGCGCAGCAGGACGTAGAGGAGCGCGCCCAGGTCGCGGACCAAAGTGGGCACCGAAGTCAGCAGAGCGTTCCTCGCCCTCTGATGGTAGACCCGCAGCAGGTAGCGGTTCTTGAGCGAGTGGAAATTGATCGCGGCCGGCAGCGCCGAGCGCCGCTCCGGCAGGGTGAAGCGCCGGTGGTGGGCCATGGCCGCCGGCTCGTAGATCACTTCCCAGCCGCGCTCGGCGAAGCGGAAGGCCAGCTCCGCGTCCTCGCGGAAGGAGTGGAAGCGCGAGTCGAAGATCTCGCCGGCGACCGCCACGTCGTCGAGCGCTTCGCGCCGGAAGAGCGAGGCCGCGCCCGTGGCGCCGAACACCCGCTCGGCCACCGCGTACTGCCCGCGACCCACCTCGCCCGAGCCGCGGTCGAGGTGCCGCCAGGAGGCCGTCAGGCGCATGCCGCAGGCGTCGAGCCGCGGCGGCCCGCCGGGCTCCGGTAGGCGCAGCAGGCGGCCGGTCGCGGCCGCGGCCCGCGGCCGCGAAAGCAAGCGGTCGAGGAGCGTGCCGGCGTAGCCCGGCGCCGGCCGCGCATCCGCGTTGAGCGACAGCACGAAGGGCGCCTCGCTCGCCGCCAGGGCCGCGTTCATGCCGCCGGCGAAGCCGCGGTTGTCGGGCAGCGCGATCACCTCGATCGGCAGGCCGGCGCTTCCCGCGAGGCGCCGCGCCAGCTCGGCGCTGCCGTCGCCGCTCGCGCAGTCGACGATCAGCGCCGAGAGCGGCCGGTGGGCGAGCGCGGCGAGCGCCTCGAAGTAGCCCGGCAGCTCAGGCGCCGAGTTGTAGGTGACGGTCGCCACCCCGACTGCCGGTAGTTCACTCACTGGCGCGGGCCCCCGGCCGCCGGGGCGAAACGCTCGGCGTAGCGGCGCGGCCTCCGCCAGCCCGAGAGCGCACCGGCCAGCACCGCGAGGAGGCCCGCCGCCGCCTCGCGGCGCGACGCCGCCCGCCGTGGCCGGCGCAGCGGCAGCGCGGACAGGCGCAGGAGCGAGCCCAGGGCGAGTGCCGCGGTAAGCAGTGCCGCCGCGGCGCGCCCGTGGTGGAGCCGCGCGTAGCGCACCAGGTTGCGGTCGTGTACCCAGAGGAAGGCGCCGTAGCCGAGGCGCGGCACGCTCGCCCCGAGCCGATGCCGGAACACCGCCGCCGGCCAGTAGCGCAGCACCAGGCCGAGCCGGCGCAGGCGGCGGGCGAGGTCCACGTCCTCGAACCAGGCGGGGAAGAAACGTGCGTCGAAGCCCCCGACCTGCGCCCAGGCCGCGCGTCGCAGCAGCAGCGCTGCCGCGGCCGGCTGCTCTATCTCGACCCCGGCCGGCGGCTCGTGCTTTGGTCCCAGGCGCGGCGCGAAGCACAGGGCCTGAGCGAGGAGGTCGGAGAGCCGCGGCAGGCGGCGGAGCTGCCAGCCGTACTGTGGGCGCCCGTCGCCGCCGACCAGGCGCGGCGCGAGTCCCGCCGCTTCCGGGTGCGCGGCGATGCCGGCGAGCAAGGCCGCGAGCGCTCCCGGCTCCGGCCGCGCGTCCGGGTTGAGCAGCAGCACGGCCGGCGCCCTCGCCGCCTCGAAGCCCAGGTTGGCGCCGCCGGCGAAGCCCAGGTTGGAGCCGGGAGAAACCAGCGTGTAGACCCCTGGCGGCAGCGGCCGCTCGCTGCCGTTGTCGACCACGATCAGCTCGCAGCGGGGATCGTCGGGCCAGGCGGCCAGCAGGTCGGCGAGGGCGTCCTCGTCGTGCCAGTGGACGACCACCCCCGAGAGCCGCGGGCCGCTCGCGCTCATCGCCACCCTTGCCGCCGCGCCGGGACGGAGAAAGCGCGCAGCTCTTCGAGCGGCACCAGCGGTCGGCGTAGGCTGGCGAAGCCGGGCAGGCGCACCAGCGCCCGCGCCAGGCCGGCGGCGATGCCCGCCGCTTCCCCACCCCGCCCGCGCAGCACGGCGGCGGCCGCGCCTTTCGCGTCGGCCCACAGCACCAGCGGCAGGCGCGGCCAGAAGCTCCGGCCCAGCAGGCGCGCCAGCACCAACCAGCGGTTGCCGTGGATCAGCGCCGTGAGTCGCCGCCCGAGCGTCGCGCCGGTCACCGAACCGGCGTGCAGCGCCCGGGCCGCGGGCACGGAGAGCGCCCGGTAGCCCGCGGCCCTGAGCCGCACGGCGAGATCCACGTCCTCGTAGTACGAGTCGAGGCGCGGCTCGAAGACCGCGCTGCGTGGCGCCATCTTTCCGGTCTCCACCGGCAGCGCCACGGCCTCGAGGGCGGCACGGCGGAACACCGCCGCCGTGGCCGAGACCCCGAACACCTCGCGCGGCGCGGCCGTGGGCCGAGGCGGCGGCTCGTCGCGGCCGAGCTGCACGGCCTGCCAGGCGCGGTTCCAGCCGAGCCCGAAGCCGTCGGCGAGCGCTCCGCCGCCGTCCGCGCCGAGCCTCAGGTTTACGCCCTGCACCGCGGCCACGGTGGGATCGGCGCGCAGCGCCTCGATCAGGGCCGAGCACCAGCCCGGCTGGACCACCGCGTCGTCGTTGACCAGCGCCACCAGCTCGCTCGTGGCGCGAGCCAGCCCCAGGTTGGCCGCAGCCGCGAAACCCACCGGCTCGGGCAGGAGTAGCACCTCGGTGCAGCCGCCGGCCGTGCCCTCGGGAAGTGCCGCGTCCCCCTGGTACACGAGTACGATCGAGAGCTCTGCGCCGCCGTCCTCGCGCAACGCCGCGAGGCTGCGGCCCAGCCAGGGGCTCGCGCCCGTGGTGGGGACGACGACGGTCAGGGATGGCGTCATTCTCGGGGGCTCACCTCCAGGCGATCTCTACGCGGTCGAGCACCGCGCCGTTGGGCTGCGCAGCAGCGCCCCCGGATCGAGCGTCGCCAGACCGAGCGTACTCGGGCGCGGGCAACGCCTCGATGGTGAGCACCGCGCCGGCCGGCCAGGCGATCTCGCCGAGCTCGTGGCGCTGCCACTGGCGGGGGCGCGAGAGGCGCAGCGTGGCCAGCGACTGCTCCCCGGCTCGCACGGTCAAGAGTAGCGGCCCCGGGTGGTGGCGCACGAAGAAGGCGTCGACCGCCAGCCTCGCTCTGCCGCCGCCGGCGACCACCGGCGCCGAGAGGCTCTCGCCCTCGCGCAGCACCCAGCCGCCGCGGTAGCGCGTGCGTTCGATCACCCAGCGGTCGGGGTGGAGATGGCCCCCGGTCTTCACCACCTGGGGGTCCTCGAGCTCGATCCGCCGGGTCGGCAGTGCCCGCGCGGCGAGCGGCAGCGCGGCGGTGGCGGCGAGCGCCGCGGCGAGCCCCCAGCACGCCGCCCGTCGCGGCCACCTCCGCGGGCGCCACCAGAGCAGCGGCACTAGCACCAGGGCCGCGGCCGGCCACACCCAGGTGGCGGCCCGCGGGCGCACCGAGCTCGGGAAGAGCCGCGCCACGTCGGCGCCCCAGCGGGCGCTCAGGTGATCGAGCAGATAGGTACGGCCGTCGGCGAAGTTGTAGGTCCAGCCCGGCACGGCGACCCACAGCAGGGTGAGCGCCAGCGTGGCGGCGCCGAGGGCCGCGAGCAGCGCCTTGGCTCCGGCCGTGCGGCGATGCGCGAGGAGCGGCGCCAGCGCCAGCCCGAGGAGCGGCAGCGCCACCAGCGCGTAGCGGAAGGGCGGCGACCAGCCGCCGTACCACTCGGCGCGCGGCGCCACGATGGCGAGATAGGGCAGCACGAAGAGCAGCAGGTCCAGCGGCAGGGGATGGCGCCGCCAGGCGAGCAGCCCGACGGCCGGGATCAGCAGCAGCCACAGCGGCGCACAGGCGAAGAGGCCGAAGGCGGCGTCGAAGAACAGGCCGGACGCTCCGTAGAGGTAGTTCGCCGCCGGGTAGCGGCCGAGCTCCACCTCCTGCCAGGTGTGGATCTTGAGCGGGTTGTCGTAGAGCCACTGGTTGTGCAGCAGGATGGCGCCGCCGAGCGCCGCCAGCGCGAGGCCGATGGCGAGCACCGGCCGCCACGGCCGCCCCGCGTGCCACCAGCCGAGCACCAGCAGCGGCGCGGCGAGCAGCATGAAGCGGATCTTGAGCAGCGGCAGCAGCAGCACGCAGGCGCCGAGGGTGAGCCAGCGCCGGCGATCGCTCCAGCCGACGGTCGCCGCCGCCCCGCCGGCCAGCGCCCGCCGCCCCTCGAGCACCGCGTCGAGGGCGATCATCGACAGCAGGGCCGCCGGCACCTCGACCCAGATCTGGTTCGAGTAGAGGAGCAACGGCGGCGCGAAAGCCACCAGCGCGTAGGCGAGGAGCGCCTCGCCCGCCCGCTCGGGCGCGTAGTGCCGGCCGAGGCGCAGGGTCATCCAGGCGAGCGCCGCGGTCAAGAGCGCCATGGTCAGGAGCGCGCCGCTCAGGCCCCCCACCCGATAGGCCGGGGCGAGGGCGAGCGGGAGCAGCGCGTTGTGGCGCGAGTAGAGCTCGCCCTTCGGCCCCGTGGGGTCGCCCGGCTGCGGCGTGAGCGGCCGCGAAAGGTAAGCGCGCCAGTCCTCCGCCGCGTAGTTGTTGGTGAGGTCGGCGTCCCAGTCGTGGGCCAGGCTGTGAGTGATGAGCAGGTACCAGGGCTCGTCGCCGTCCGGCGGCCGCTCGCGCGTAGACCAGGGCAGCAGCGCCAGGTAGACGACGAAGGGCAAGAGCAGAAACAGCCCTGACGGCCGCGCCGGCAGCCGGCGGCCGAGGAGAGGGCGCAGCGCCAGGAGCAGCGCCGCCACCCAGCCGGCGAGCAGCAGGGCGAAAGCAGCCATCAGCGGCCGGTCGAGGCCGGCCAGGGCGAGGTGCGGCCGGACCACTACCACCAAGGCCCACAGCCCGAGGCCGAGGGCGGCGGCCGAGCGCAGCGCCGGTGGCTTCCGCCCGCCGTGGCCGTGGCCGGTGATCCGCCGGGCGGCGCGTTCGACCTCGAACAGCGCGACCGCCACCAGCGGCAGCACGGCGAGCGTGCCGGCGAAGGCATCGTTCCTGGCAAGCGGCCCGAGCCGCCACAGCGCCCAGCCCGCGAGGCCCGCGGCGAGCAGTCGCAACGCCGGCCCCAGCCACGGAGTCGTCGCCACGGGGTGCAACGGCCTCCTCAAGGGCGCAGCTCCGCGCGTTGAAACACGATCTCTGTCGCCGCCGGCAGCGCGCGGTCGCGCGCCACCTCGAGCATCACGGCACGCACCGGTGACCGAAGGCGCCAGCGGGCGCGGTAGGTTTGGGCGAAGAAGCGGCCGGAAGGATCGAGCTGCGATCGCCACGGGGCCGGCGCTGTGAAGCCGGGAGTCGCGGCCACGTCCGGCCGCAGCGCGGCCCACTCCCCGGAATGACGGCCGGCCTCCATCACGAAACGGTGCCTCCCCCCGGCCGTGTCCGTGAGCTCGAAGCTCGCCAGCGGCGTGCCGGCCGCGAGCGCCACGGCGTGCGTGAGCTGGGTGTCGAAGACCAGCTCGGAAACCGTGCTGGGCTGGAGCAGCACCCGCCGATCCGGGTAGGTGGCATCGAGGCTGACCGGCTGGCCCTCGACCAGGACCAGGCCGCTCGGCGGCACGTCGGCGGCGGCGAGCGCGTCCGCGAGCGGCTGGCGCCGTAGCCAGGGCGGCGAGGCTAGCAGCGCCGTGGCGGCGAAGAGCAAGGCGACGGCCACGGTGAGCGCCGCAACCGCGATGCGGCCCCAGGCCGACCGAATGGGCACGGCAGAGATCCGCGGGCGGAGCCGGGCCACGACCTCGCCCACCAGCGCGAGCCCGACCAGGCAGAGCATCGCCGTACGGTTGAATCCAGGCGCGAAGAGCGCCACCGCCGCCGCGAGGCCCGCTGCCGGCCGTGCTCCCCATCGCCCGGCGAGCACCGCTGCGGCGAGCCCCGCGAGCACCGCTCCGAGCCAGAACGCCGCCAGGGCCCACACATCGCCCGCGGCCTCCACCAGCAGCCGGCCCCGCAGCAGCACCTGGGCGCCGATGGCGAGAGGCACGAAGAGCATCGCCGCTTGCGCCACGCGGCGCGGCCATGGGACCTCGGCGCTAGCGGGCACCAGCGCCGTCGCTCGCCAGGCCGCGGTCACGAAAGCCGCCGCCAGCACGGCCATCAGCACCGCGGCGCGGGTCGGCCCACCCGGCAGCGCCCAGAGCGCGGCGACCGCGAGCGGCGCCCCGGCGCCGGCCTCTAGCGCCGGCCGCGGCGCCGACCACGCCGCGGCGGCGATCACCAGCGCCGCCAGCAGCCCCAGATAGAGCGTCTCGGCGCGAAAGGTGGCATCGACCTCGGAGGCGGCGAAGAGGCGGGCCGCGAGCCAGACCGCGAGTGCCACGGCCGTGCCGGGCAGGAGGCCGCGGAGATCGCGGCCAAAAACAGAGGAAGCGCGCATCCGGCCGGGATGATACCCCGGCGCTTTCGGGGTCATCGTGGGGCGTTTGCTATGGTTTCGGGATCGCGATGCATCCCCTCCTGCCGGTGCTGCTCGTCGCCAGCCTCGCCGGGCTCCTCGTCCGGCGGCGCGAGGCGGGGCTGGCCTGGACGGTGGTGGGCCTGGCCGGCATCGCGCTCCTCGCCCCGGCGCTCGCCCTCCCCGACGGCATCCCCAGCCCGTCGGCGATGCTCGCCGACCTCGCGCCCTGGCAGGGCCAGGCCCTGGGCACGAGCCACAACCGCGAGCTCGTCGACGTGAGCTTCCTGATCGAGCCGTGGATGCTCCATCTGAAGCGGGAGCTCGGCGCCGGCCGGCTGCCGTTCTGGAACCCGTATCAGCTCGCCGGCGCGCCGTTCTGGGCCAACGGCATGAGCGGGCCGCTGTCGCCGTTCCACTGGCTCTTCGCGGCGCTGCCGGTGGCGGTCGGCTTCGTGCTGCTGCCCTGGGTGAAGACGATGATCGCGGGCCTCGGTGCGTATCGGCTGGCGCGCGAGCTCGACATCGGCCGGGACGGCGCACTGCTCGCCGCCGTGAGCTTCGCGCTCTGCGGGCGCGTAGTGAGCTTCCTGCTCTTCCCCATGGGCTTCTGCTTCGCGCCGTGCGTCTTCCTCGCCACCGAGCGGATCGCTCGCGGCAGGCCCGGGTTCCGGATGCTGGCCGTGGCCGGAGCCTGCCAGCTCCTGACCGGCCATCCGGAGACGCCCTTCTTCACCGGCCTCGCGGCCGGGTTCTACTTCGTGCTACGCGGCGCGGAGCGGCCGTGGCGTGGGCTCGGCCGCGTCGCCGCCGGCTGGGCCACGGCGCTCGCCGTCGCCGGAGCCGCCATCGTTCCGCTCGCCTTCGCCATCCTGGGCAGCGCGAAGTGGCACCACTGGGCGCCGGGCGAGCCCATGACGCTCGACCTCGTCGCCAGGCTGTGGCTGCGCTTCCTGCTGCCGGACGCCTTCGGCCATCCCGCGACCGGCGGCTACTGGGGGCCGTTCTCGTTCGTGCCCACCGCCGTCTACCTCGGTGCCGTGGCGCTGCCGCTCGCCGCGGTCGGCCTGGCCTCGGCCCGGCAGGACCGCCGGCTGCGGGCACTGGCGTGGACGGCGCTCATCGCCCTCGCTTGCGCCTACCACCTGCCGGGCATCCGCCAGCTCCTGCAGGCGCTGCCCCTGCTCCAGAAAAGCCTGCACCATTACCTGCTGCTGGCCGTGGAGCTGGCGCTCGCGCTGCTCGCCGGCAAGGGCCTGGAAGGATGGAAGGAGGGGAAGGCAAGGCCGCTGCTCGTCGGGCTCGCGGGCGTCGCCGCGGTGCTCTTCCTGGCGTGGTTCGTTCTCGACGACGAGTGGAGCGCCCATGGCGCGCTCTCCACACAAGCAGCCTGGACTTTCTGGGTGCTAGGCCTTGGGCTCGGCCTGGCGCTCGCGCTCTGGCTGACTCCGGCGCGGCGCGCGGCCCTGGCCACTCTGGTGATCGCCCTCGCCGCCGCCGACCTCGCCGTGGCCCACGGCCGCACGCTACCGGCCCTGCCCGCGAGCCGGCACTTCCCCTCGACACCGGCCCTCGACTTCCTGGCGCGGCAACCCGGCCGGGTGGTGGCGCCGGGCCAGGCCCTGCGGCCGAACACCGCGATGGTCTTCGGCCTCTCCGACCTGCGTGGCGACGACCCACTCAAGCTGCTCGCCTACGAAGAGGTGTACGGCGCGCGTCTCGCCTCGTCGGACCCCGTCTACTTCCGGCCCATCACCCGCTGGCAGAGCCCGTGGCTCGACCGGCTAGGCGTGCGCTGGGTGCTCGACGAGCCCTTCGCGCCACCCATCGACCCCTCCTGGCGCCTCGCCTACCAGGGCCACGACGCCAGCGTCTACGAGCGGCGGAGCGCACTCGACCTCGCCCGCCTCGAACCAGCCGGCGCCGGGCGGGTCGAAGTGGTCGAACAGCGCCCGGGCCGCTGGAAGATCGCCTGGAAAACCAAATCCCCGGCGCGACTCGTCGTCGCGGAAACCCACGCCCCGGGCTGGAGGGCGCGGGTCGATGGCCACCTCGTCCCGATCGAAACCGTCGATGGATTGCTGATGGGAATTCCACTCGCCGCGGGCCGCGGCGAGGTCGAGCTCACCTACCGCCCGCCCGGCCTCCTCGCGGGCACGATCCTCAGCCTCCTGGGTCTCCTCGCCCTCACCTGGGGACGGCGATGGGTGGAGCCGGAGTCTACTGAGCCGTACCCCGCAACGGATTGTCGAAGCCGCGCGCGCCGTCGCGCGCCAGCAGCCGATCCGTGCCCACCGTGCGGCTCCTCGGCGGGCCGCCGCCCTCCCCCGGCACCAGCACCGTCTGCCGCTGGCGCGGGTAATTCTCGCGGCTCGTGTAGTGCACCACGAAGCTCCGCCGCGTCAGCGCAGAGTTCTCCGGCACCGAGCCGCCGTGCAGCAGCGAGTGGTGCCAGAGCAGCACCTCGCCCTTCTGCGGCGTGAACGCCTTGCGGTGGAGCCCCGCCTTCTCGCACTCGCGGCGATCGAACTCCGCGGCCTCGCGCACCTCCTTCTCGCCGTGGCGCCCGGCGTGCAGGCGGTAGTCGCCGTCCGGGAACCGGAAGTACGGCAGGCGGTGGGAGCCCGGCACGTAGGTCAGCGGCCCGCAGGCCGGGTCGATGTCCTCGAGCGCGATCCACGCCGCCAGCAGATGGCTGGGCGGCGACATCTGCACGTGCACCGGGTCGCGGTGCAGCTCCTGCTGGCTCCCGAACTCGAAGGTCAACGACTGCGTGGCCACCGCCTCGCGGCCGAGAATCAGCTCGAGGAGGGTGAAGATCTCGCGGTTCAGGTAGAGGTCGAGGGCGCCCTGCGAGTACGAGTGCAGATCGGCGATGCGGTAGGACGGCTTCCTCTCCGCTGCCTCGTCGGCGAGCGGGAAGAGCTTCAGTGGGCTGTGGTAGGCGTAAGCGAGCTCGGCAGGCTTCTCGCGCCAGGCGCGGTCGATCGCCTCGACCACGTCGTCGAGCGCCGCGCCGGCGTCTTGCAGCGGCAACGTCAAGAAGCCCTGATCCACGAACTGCGTCAGGCGCACGGCCGTGTCGCCGTCGATCTCACCGCGCCGCAGCTTCCCGGCGATCTGCTCGTGCGCGTAAGGCTGGTCGACCCACAGGTCGCTCGCCAGCAGGCCTTTCCTGGTGAGCGGCCCGGTGGGCTCGCCCTTGCCGCCGAGCAGAGAGGAAAGGAAGCTCTTCATCGCGCTCCTCGCGGCGGGGGACGATAGCAGATCGCCTCGGCCGCACCGGCGGCGCGCCTTCCGGTGGCCGGCGGCTAGCGGATAGACTCTCTCGATCATGCTGTCGCGAGACCTGCTGCGCAACGAAACGGACCGCGTGCGCACGGCGCTGGCCAACCGGCGTGGCGAGGTCGCGCTGGTCGAGGAGTGGCTGCGCCTCGATGCCGACCGCCGCGCCGGACTGGTGGAGCTCGAAGACGCGAAGCGGCGGCGCAACGACGCCAGCCGCGCCATCGGCGAGATCAAGCGCCAGGGCGGCGACGCGGCGGCCGAGATCGCCGCCGTGGGCGAGCTCAAGTCCCGTCTCGAGGAGCTCGAAGCGCGCTCCGCGGCGATCGACCCCCGCCTGGCGGAGCTCGAGGCCTCGCTCCCCAATCTGCCGCACGACAGCGTGCCCGTGGGGGCCGACGAGACGGCCAACCGCGTGGAGCGCGTGGTCGGCGAGCCGCCGCGCTTCGACTTCCCGGCCAAGGCGCACTGGGACCTGGGGCCGGAGCTCGGCATCCTCGACTTCGAGCGCGGCGCCAAGGTGGCGGGCGCGCGCTTCACCGCCTACTGGGGCGCGGGCGCGCGGCTCGAGCGGGCGCTGATCTCGTTCATGCTCGACCTCCACACCCGCGAGCACGGCTACACCGAGGTGCTGCCGCCGTTCATCGTCAACGCCGACTCACTCTACGGCACCGGCCAGCTCCCCAAGTTCGCGGGCGACCTCTTCCATCTCGAGGGCTTCCCCTACTACCTGGTGCCGACCGCCGAGGTGCCGATCACCAACCTCTTCCGCGGCGAGGTGCTCGACGAGGCGGAGCTGCCGCGCCGCATGACCGCCTACACGCCGTGCTTCCGCAGCGAGGCCGGCTCCTACGGCAAGGACGTGCGCGGCCTGATCCGCCAGCACCAGTTCAACAAGGTGGAGATGGTGCACCTGACGACACCCGAGACGAGCTACGAAGCGCTCGAGGCCCTGACCTCGCACGCCGAGGAGGTGCTGAAGCGGCTGGGCCTCGCTTACCGCGTGGTGACGCTCGCGACCGGCGACCTGGGCTTCGCCGCCGCCAAGACCTACGACCTCGAAGTCTGGCTGCCGGGCCAGGACGCCTACCGCGAGATCTCCTCGTGCAGCAACTGCACGGACTTCCAGGCCCGCCGTGCCGAGCTGCGCTTCCGGCCGCAGGGCGGCGGCAAGCCGCGCCTGCTCCACACTCTGAACGGCTCAGGCCTCGCCGTGGGGCGCACCCTGATCGCCATCCTCGAGTGCTACCAGCAGGCGGACGGCTCGGTGCTGGTGCCCGAAGCGCTGCGGCCCTACATGGGCGGGCTCGAGCGGATCAGCGGCGTGGCGTAGGTGCGCCCGGCGCGGGCAGTCGCCGGACCGCGGATGTTAGGCTGCTCCGTCGCGGAGGGGTGGCTGAGCGGTTGAAAGCACCGGTCTTGAAAACCGGCGACGGTTCACGCCGTCCGTGGGTTCGAATCCCACCCCCTCCGCCAGATCGCCACGGACCGCACCACCAGGTTCGTGTCGAGAGCGATCACTGCTGCTCTTTGGCCCCTCTGGCGAGGGCCGCCTCCATGTCTTCCAGGGACAGCGCCGGCCCCTCGTACCCAGCACAGCCCATCAACTCGTCGAGCGTGACTGAGGGGACCTCGGTCGGAAGCCTGAAGACCACGCGATTACCCAGGCTCTCGACGACAAGCTCGGTCCCAGGTTTCCAGCCGAGCCGTTGACGGATCTCCTTGGGCAGGATGATCTGGCCTTTGGTAGAGACCTTCGTGGTCATCGCTGATCCAGTAAGGCCCTGGTAAGACAGCCTGCGCTGGGGCATCCTCAGTGTCATCCGCGGCCGGGTCACTCGCGAGACAGCAGCTTCTTCGCCGCCGCCACCACCTTCTCCACCGTGTAGCCGAAGTGCTTGGCGAGGTCCTTGTACGGGGCGGAGGCGCCGAAGCCCTCCTGGCCGAGCACGTCGCCGCCGTCGCCCACGTACTTGTGCCAGCCGATGGGAGTCGCCGCCTCGACCGCCAGACGCGGCCGCACGGCAGGCGGCAGCACCGAGCGGCGGTACGCCTCGTCCTGGGCGTCGAAGAGCTGCCAGGAAGGGAAGCTCACCACGCGCGCGCCGATGCCCTCGGCAATGAGGGCCTGCTGCGCCGCGAGCACCAGGCTCACCTCGGAGCCGCTCGCCAGCAGCAGCAGCTCGGGCTCTCCACCCTCGGCGTCGGAGAGCACGTAGGCGCCACGCGGCACGCCCTCGGCAATGCGCTCGCGGTCGGCCAGCACGGGTAGCTTCTGGCGGGTGAGCGCCAGCGCCGTGGGCCCCTTGCGGTTCTCGATCGCGACCTTCCAGGCTGCCACCGTCTCGTTGGCATCGGCCGGCCGCAGCACGGTGAGATGGGGGATCGAGCGCATGGAGAGGAGCTGCGAGACCGGCTGGTGAGTGGGGCCGTCCTCGCCCAGAAAGATCGAGTCGTGGGTGAAGACGTAGATCACCGGCAGCTCCATCACCGCCGCCAGGCGGATCGCCGGCCGCATGTAGTCCGAGAAGATCAGGAAGGTGCCGCCGTAGGGGCGCAGCAGCCCGCTGAGCGCCATGCCGTTCAAGGTCGCGCCCATGGCGTGCTCGCGCACGCCGAAGTGGAAGTTGCGGCCGCCGGGCTCGGCGGAGGAGAACGCCGGCTCGCCTTTGATCAGCGTGTTGTTCGACGGCGCGAGGTCCGCCGAGCCGCCGATCAGCTCCGGGAGCTTCTTGGCCAGCGTGTTGAGCACCGCGCCCGAGGCCTGCCGCGTCGCCATCTCGCCGTCCTCGGGGCCGAAGGCGGGGAGGTCGGCGTCCCAGCCCTCGGGAAGCTTGCCGCCCCGCCGGCGGGCGAGCTCGGCCGCGGCCTCGGGGTGCTCGCGCTCGTAGCGTTCGAGCAGGCTCTGCCACGCGGCGTTCGCCTCTCCACCCCTCGCCGCGGCGGCGTGGAACGGGGCCAGCGCTTCCCCTGGCACCAGGAAGGTGGGCTCGGTCGGCCAGCCGAGGTTCTTCTTGGTGGCCACCACCTCCTCCGCGCCCAGGGCCTCGCCGTGCGCTGCGGCGGTGTCCTGCTTCTTGGGGCTGCCGTAGCCGATGTGGGTGCGCACCGAGACCAGCGTCGGCCGCTCGCTCTCGGCCTCGGCGGCCTCGAAGGCGGCGGCGAGCGCCGCGAGGTCGTTGCCGTCCTCCACCCGCAGCACCCGCCAGCCGTAGGCCTCGTAGCGCTTGCCCACCTCGTCGGAGAAGGCGAGCTCGGTCGAGCCGTCGATGGTGATGTGGTTGTCGTCGTAGAACACCTTGAGCGGCGCCAACCCCAGGTGGCCGGCAAGCGAGCTGGCCTCGGAGGCGACGCCCTCCATCATGTCGCCGTCGCTCGCGAACACCCAGATGCGGTGCGAGAAGAGTGGAAAGCCGGGGCGGTTGAAGCGCGCGGCGAGCAGGCGCCGGGCGATCGCCATGCCCACGGCGTTGCCCAGGCCCTGGCCGAGCGGGCCGGTCGTGGTCTCGACGCCGTCGGCCAGGCCGTGCTCCGGGTGGCCGGGTGTCTTCGAGCCGAGCTGGCGGAAGCGCTTCAGCTCCTCGACGGGCAGGTCGTAGCCCGAGAGGTGGAGCAGCGCGTAGAGCAGCGCCGAGGCATGGCCGCACGACAGCACGAAGCGGTCGCGGTCCGGCCAGGCGGAGTCAGCCGGGTCGTGGCGCAGGAAGCGCGTCCACAGCAGGTATGCCATCGGCGCCTGGCCGAGCGGCGCGCCGGGATGGCCGCTAGCCGCCTTCTCCACCATGTCGACGGCCAGGAAGCGGATGGTGTTGATGGCGAGCTGGTCGATTTCGGGATCGTTGCGGTCGGGATGGTCGCTGGCCGGCATCACGTTCTGTCTCCCATGGCGCCCTTCACGGGCGGGAGCATAGCCGCCGTTGGCGGAGGCGCCAAGCGTCTTTGACTCTCGCCCGCCCCGCCCCGTACAATTCCCGTTCCGGCCGTTCGGCCAGCCTTTTCGCGGAGAGGTGCTGGAGTGGTCGAACAGGGCTGCCTGCTAAGCAGTTGTCCGGGGTTAAACCCTGGACCGAGGGTTCGAATCCCTCCCTCTCCGCCAACTTTGCCCTGAAGCCTTGAGCGACTCGCCGACCACCGCCCCCGGGAAGGACTTCATCCGGGAGATGATCGACCGCGACCGCGCGGCCGGCAAGTACGGCGGCCGGGTGGTCACCCGCTTCCCCCCCGAGCCCAACGGCTATCCCCACATCGGCCACGCCAAGTCGGTGTGCCTGAACTTCGGCCTCGCCCGCGAGTACGGCGGCGTCTGCCATCTGCGGATGGACGACACCAACCCCGAGACCGAGAGCCCGGAGTACGTCGCGGCGATCCAGCGCGACATCGGCTGGCTGGGCTTCGACTGGGGCGACAATCTGTTCTACGCCTCGGACTACTTCGAGCAGCTCTACGACTTCGCGGTCGAGCTGATCCGCCGCGGCAAGGCGTACGTGTGCAGCCTCTCGGACGAGGAGATCCGCGCCTACCGCGGCACGGTCACCGAGCCCGGCCGCCTGTCGCCCTACGCCGGCCGCTCGGTGGCCGAGAGCCTCGATCTCTTCGCGCGTATGCGGGCGGGAGAGTTCCCGGACGGCGCGCACGTGCTCAGGGCGCGCATCGACATGGCGTCGCCCAACATGAAGATGCGCGACCCGCTGCTCTACCGCATCCGGCGGGCCACCCACTACCACCGCGGCGACGCCTGGGTGATCTACCCGTTCTACGACTTCGCCCACTGCCTGTCGGACGCCATCGAGGGCATCACCCACTCGCTGTGCACCCTGGAGTTCGAGAACAACCGCGAGCTCTACGACTGGATCCTGATCGCGCTCGACATCCCCGACCGGCCGGAGCAGACCGAGTTCGCGCGCCTCAACCTCTCCTACACCGTGCTCTCCAAGCGCAAGCTCCTGGAGCTCGTCGAGCGCGGCCAGGTCTCGGGCTGGGACGACCCGCGCATGCCCACCCTCTCCGGCCTGCGCCGCCGCGGCTTCACCCCCGAGTCGATCCGCGACTTCTGCGACAAGATCGGCGTCGCCAAGGCCAACAGCACGGTGGACGTGGCGCTCCTCGAGCACTGCGTGCGCGACGACCTGAACCGTGAGGTGCCGCGCCTGATGGGCGTGCTCCGGCCCCTCAAGCTGGTGATCGAAACCTACCCCGAAGGCCGGACCGAGGAGCTGGAGGCGCCGCTCTACCCCCACGACGTGCCCAAGGAAGGCTCGCGGAAGGTGCCCTTCTCACGCCAGCTCTACGTCGAGCGCGACGACTTCCTGGAGGACCCGCCCAAGGGCTTCCACCGCCTGGCGCCCGGCCGCGAGGTGCGGCTGCGCTACGCCTACCTGGTGCGCTGCGAGCGGGTGATCAAGGACGCGAGCGGCGAGGTCGTGGAGCTCGTCTGCAGCCACGACCCGGCGAGCCGCGGCGGTGCCGCACCGGACGGCCGCAAGGTGCCCGGCACCATCCACTGGGTGTCGGCGGAGCACTCGCTGCCGGCCGAGGTGCGGCTCTACGACCGGCTGTTCTCGGTCGAGCGGCCCGACCTCGCGGAGGGCGGCTTCGAGCAGACGCTCAACCCGCACAGCCTCGAGGTGCTGGCAGGCAGCCGCGTCGAGCCGGCGGCCGCGGACGCCTCTCTGGGCGAGCGCATCCAGCTCGAGCGCCAGGGCTATTTCTTTCGCGACCCGGTGGACTCGCGCGACGGCAACCTGGTCTTTAACCGCATCGTGCCGCTGCGCGACTCGTGGGCCAAGGAAGTCCACAAGGTGGAGACGGCCGCCTCGCCCCCGCCCCGGCGCGCTCCTCCGCCTGCGGCGACCGAGCGCACGCCGGCGCAGGAGCCGCCACCGGCGCCCGCGCCGCTCTCGGCCGAGGACGCCGCGCGGCTCGGCGAAGTCCGACCTGTGCTGCTGCCGGTCGTCGAGCAGGTGCTGGCCGCCCACCCGGCCGAGGTCGAGCGCTTCCGCGCCGGCAAGGCGGGCCTCTTCGGCTTCTTCGTCGCCCAGGTGCTCAAGGAGAGCGGCGGCGCCGCCGAGCCTCGGCTGGTGCGCGCGCTGCTCGACGAGAGACTCGGGCAAGCACCGGCGGCCGGCCCGTGACCACCGCGCTCCGCGGCCCGGTCCGCGTCCGTTTCGCGCCGTCGCCCACCGGCTTCCTGCACGTGGGTGGCGCGCGCACCGCGATCTACAACGACCTCCTGCGCCAGAATCTCGGCGGCTCGTTCACGCTGCGCATCGAGGACACCGACCGCGAGCGCTCCGACGAGGCCATGACGCGCCAGATCCAGGAGGCCCTGGCCTGGATCGGCATCGAGTGGGACGAGGGGCCTTTCCTGCAGAGCGAGCGCCTGCCGCGTCACCGCGCGCGCGGCGAGGAGCTGTTGGCGGCGGGCAAGGCCTATCGCTGCTTCTGCACGCCCGCCGAGATCGACGCCCAGCGCGCCGCGATCGAGCGGGCGGGTGAAGCTTTTCGCTATCCCCGCACCTGCCGAAGGCTCTCGGCCGCCGAGACCGAGGCCAAGCTGGCGGCCGGCCTGCCGTTCGCCGTCCGCTTCGAGATGCCGGACGAGCCGATCCGCTTCCTCGACCTGCTGCGCGGCGACATGGAGTTCCTCCCCAAGGTGCTGGACGACTTCATCCTGCTGCGCTCGGACGGCTCTCCGACCTACCACATGTCGGTGGTCTGCGACGACATCGACATGGGCATCACCCACGTCATCCGTGGCGAGGACCACCTCTCGAACACCCCCAAGCACGTGCCGCTGTTCCAGGCCCTGGGCGGCACGGTGCCGCTCTTCGCCCACCTGCCGCTGATCCTGGGGCCGGACAGGAAGCGCCTCTCCAAGCGCATCGGCTCGACCTCGGTCGAGGAGTTCAGGAACGAGGGCATCCTGCCACCGGCGCTCTACAACTACCTGGCACTCCTCGGCTGGTCGCCGGGCGACGACCGTGAGCTGATGACGCGGCAGGAGATGATCGCGCTGTTCACCGCCGAGCGGCTGAACAAGGCGGCGGCGGTCTTCGACCGCGAGAAGCTGCTGTGGATGAACCAGCAGTACATCATGCGCCTGCCGTGGGAGGAGCTGCTGCCGCACCTCGGGCCGTTCCTCGCCGCGGTCGGCCTCGCGGGCGCCGACCGCGAGCGCCTGACCCAGGTGCTGGAGCTCTACCGGGTGCGCGCCCGCACCCTGCGCGAGCTCGCCGAGCCGCTGCCGCCCTACTTCGCTTCAGCGCTCACCTACGACCCGGCAGCCTGCGCCAAGTTCAAGGCCGACACCGAGCTGCCCGGCCGTCTGGAAAGCCTGAAGCAGTGGTGGGGAGCGCTCGAAGGCTGGGACGCCCCCGCGCTCGACCAGGCCCTGCGCCAGGAGGCCGAGCGCCAGGGCGTGAAGCCGGCGGTGCTGATCCACCCGGTGCGCATGGCGCTGACCAACGCCACCGGCGGCCCCTCGCTCTTCGAGCTGGTGGCGGTCACCGGTCGCGAGGCGACGCTCACCCATCTCCACCAGTTCATAGCTTTCCTGCGGGCCTGAGCGTCTCCCGGCCCACGAGCTCCGGCGAGGCTTGGGTGGCCAACGAGACGATCACCGACCTCTTGGAGCGCCGCGGCGAGGGCGGGCCGGCGGTGCTCGACGAGCTGGTGCCGCTGGTCTACGAGGAGCTGCGCTCGATCGCCCACCGCTTCCTCGCGGTGGAGCGCCGGCCGCGGCAGACGCTCGACACCACCGCGCTGGTGCACGAGGCCTACCTCAAGCTGATCGCCGGCCGCGAGCTCGGAGGCCGAGGCCGCGCCTACTTCTTCGGCGCGGTGGCCCGCGCCATGCGGCAGGTGCTGGTGGACGCCGCGCGCCGCCGCGGGCGGCTGATGCGCGGCGGCGGCGAGGGGCCCTTGCCGCTCTCCGGCATCGAGGCGATCGCCGACGACCGCGGCTCTGACCTGCTCGCCATCGACCAGGCCCTCTCCCGGCTCGCGGCGCTCTTCCCCCGCCAGGCGCAGGTGATCGAGTGCCGATTCTTCGGCGGCCTCTCGATCGAGGAGACCGCGGAGGCGCTGGAGGTCTCGCCGCGCACGGTGAAGCGCGACTGGTCGCTGGCGCAGGCCTGGCTCTACCGCGAGCTCAGGCCGCAGGTCTGAAAGGTCCGAGCCCGGGATGTCCGAGCAGGGGTCGCGC
>JBIOXV010000177.1:0-24178 GCA_044869805.1 Thermoanaerobaculia bacterium
CCTCGCGCCGCAGCAGCAGGGCGTACTGCCCGTCGGTGCCGGCCAGCGGCTCGGCCGGCCGGCCGGTCACCGTGCGCACGGCGCCGAGCTGCTGGTCCTCTCCGGGCCGGGTCAGGTAGGCCATGTAGCCCGAGGAGGTCTCGACCAGCAGCAGAGCGCGGGTGCGCCCGGTGCGGTCCTGCACCCCCTCGATCGTGAACTCCCCCGGCGCCGCCACCTGGTCCAGGGGACGGCCGATCGCCGAGAAGAGGTTCTGCGCCAGGGGACGGATGCGCACCACCTCGCCGGCGCGACGCGGCTCGATCTCGTACACGCGGCCGTTGTCGAGGTCCACGCTGTAGAGCATGGAGGTGGCGCCCGTGCCGTCGCGAAGCTGCACCGTCAGGTTGGCGGCGCGCGCCGAAAGGCCCGCCACGAGCCCGATGGCCAGGGCTGCCGCAGCACACGAGAGCCGGGTCGCAGGTTGTCGCACTTGGCGGGGTCAGTCTAGCAGGCCACTCACCAAGTGCAAGGGGCCGCGGGCTACAACAGGCGGCTCGCGAGGTTGGCCAGCTCCGAGCGTTCGCCCTTGTCCAGGTTGACGTGGGCATAGAGCGGGCTGTCGCGGATGCGGTCGATCAGGTAGGAGAGCCCGTTACTGTTGGCGTCGAGGTACGGGGTGTCGATCTGGAAGATGTCGCCGGTGAACACGATCTTGGTGCCCTCGCCGGCGCGGGTGATGATGGTCTTGACTTCGTGTGGGGTCAGGTTCTGCGCCTCGTCGACCACGAAGATGATGTTCGAGAAGCTGCGCCCGCGGATGTAGGCGAGCGGCACCACCTGGAGCTTCCCGAGCTCGCTCATCTCGTCGATGCGCTTGGCCTCCTTCTGGCGCTCGCCGAACTGGTCCTTGATCACCCCCAGGCTGTCCCACACCGGCTGCATGTAGGGGCTGATCTTGGAGCTGATGTCGCCGGGCAGGTAGCCGATGTCCTTGTTCGAAAGCGGCACGATGGGCCGCGCCAGGAGGATCTGGCGGTAGGCGCGCCGCTGCTCGAGCGCCCCCGCCAGGGCGAGCAGCGTCTTGCCCGTACCGGCCGGCCCGGAAAGGCTGACCAGCGGCACCGCCGGGTTGAGCACCGCGTGCAGGGCGAAGGTCTGCTCGGCGTTCCTGGGCTGTACGCCGTAGGCCGGGGTCTTCACCACCCGCTCGGCGGCCCGGGTACGCGGGTTGAAGCAGGCGAGGGCCGAGCGCGTGGCGCTGCGCAGGATGAAGTAGTGGTGGGCCGGGGGGGCGTCGGGCAGGCCCAGCAGCTCGATCGGCACGCCGCCCTCGCTGTACAGACGGTCGATCAGCCCTCCATCCTCGACCTCGACCTCGCTCTTGCCGGTGTAGAGGCGCTCGAGGTCCTTGATCTTGACCGTCTCGTAGTCCTCGGCCTCAAGCCCCAAGGCCCGCGCCTTGACCCGCAGGTTGATGTCCTTGGAGACCAGGATCACCCGCCGGTCGCTCTCCTGCTGGGCGAGCGACAGCGCGGCGTTCAGGATGCGGTGGTCGTTCTTGCGGTTGCCGAACGCCGCCACCGCGTCGATGCCGGAGCCGTCGTCGGTGATGACCCGGAACCGCCCCCGCGTCGGCCCGTTGATCGGCACCCAGTCGCGCAGATCGTGGTGCGCCGACTGGCGGTCGAGCTCGCGCACGAACTCGCGGGCGTGCAGGTTGATGACGTTGCCGCCCTTCTTGAACTGGTCGAGCTCCTCGAGGACGGTGACCGGCACCGCCACGTCGTGCTCTTCGAAGTTGTGGATGCTTTGGAAGTCGTAGAGGATGACCGAGGTGTCGAGAACGAAGATCTTGGCGGAAGAGGAGGGCGAGCTCATCGAGGCGGCGGGATGGTAGCACAGGGCTCTCGACGACCCGGCTCTTGACGACCCACGGATGCTACTGTAGCATCGCCCCGCTCAAGCGAAACACGGTCATCCGGCCCGGAGGCCACGACCCGATGGTGGCACAGCGAACCCAGCAGGTGGAGTTGGTGGGGCGGAAGATCCGCCGGCTGCGGAAAGAGCGCAAGCTCACCCAGAACGACCTCGCCGCCCGCATTGGCATTCAGCAGTCCGACCTCTCCCGCATCGAGCGCGGCGAGTACCGCGTCAGCCTCGACACGCTCTTCCGCATGCTGGCCGAGTTCAAGGTCAGCGTCTCGGAGTTCTTCGAGGAGGACCGCGGCGGCGCGGTCAGCCCGCGCGAGGTGCTGATGATCCAGCAGTTCAACGCCCTGCCGGCCGAGGACCAGGAGGAGATCGAGCACCTGATCATCCACCGCCGGCCCGGTGCCGCGGCCCAACGCCCGGCGGAGGTCGACCGGTCGCCCCACCTCAAAGAAGTCCACTCGCGCCCATGACGGCCGCCTCCAGCGACGCCTACCACCAGTTCAAGGAGCGCGCCTGGAGCGCGGCGCTCGCCGGCCAGATGCCGGAGGCGCTCGAGATCCTGGACGGCGCCCTGGCCTGGCTCGGCGAGCATGGAGAGGGCTGGCAGGTCGACCGCACGCTGTGCAACCGCGCGGCGGTGCTGGTGGAGACCGGTGACACCGAGAGCGTCAGAGGCGACCTGCGGCGCATCCTGGCCAAGAACTCAGATCCCGAGAGCTGCTTCCTCGCCGCCTACACCCTGGGCCGCGCCTACGAGGTCGCCAAGGACAACTCCAAGGCCCTCTTCTACACCCGGATCGCCCACCGCTACGCCCGCGAGGCCGACCGCTCCGACTGGCTCTCCTCCAGCCACAACCAGCTCGGCAACGTGCTCTTGGGGGACAGCAAGTTCGACGAGGCGAGAACGGAGTTCGAGAGCGCGCTCGAAGCCCTCTCCGACGAGAACCCGCTGCGGCGGGCCCTGGCCCTGGACAACCTCGGCTACTGCCACGTGGTGCAGGGCCGCTATCGGCAGGGGTTCCAAGCGCATTTCCGCGCCCTGCGCCTGCTGCGGCGGGCCGGGGCGCGGGCGATGCAGACCGTGGTAGAGGTGAGCCTCTGCTTCGCCTACCTCGAGGTCGATCGCTACCGCAGCGCCATCCGCCACGCCATCGCCGGCCTGCGCCTAGCGGAAGAGACCGGCAACCCCGAGATGCGCAAGAACTCGCTCTTCCTCCTCGGCGAGGCTTTCAAGCTCGCCGGCGACCCGCTCGCTGCCCGCGCCCAGTTCGCCCGCTTGCAGGAGGAGTTCTACCCCGGCGCCGAGGGCGTGGCGGATCTGCTGCTGCTGCTCAACGTCAAGCGGCTCGTCAACATCAAGGCCTGAACCCATGCCGCGAATTCATCGTGCTCTCGTCGTCGCCGCATTCCTCGCCCTCGGGGCCGGTGCGCTCGAGGCCCAAGCGCCCCGCGACGCCGCCCTGGGTTTCAGCGGCGAGATCTACGTGGCGAAGAGCGGGCAGTGCAGGGACCTGTTCACCAACTGTGCTCCCGGGGCTGGCAGCCATCCCCTGATCGCCATCGACATCCAGGTGCCGGGCGAGCCGCTGCGCCGACTGCAGGTGCCAGAGACCGAGGGGCCGGCGGTGGAAGGCCAGCCCTCGCTGGTGTTCGAGGACGCCTCCAACAGCCTGTTCGTGTTCTGGGAGAGCAGGCCCCAGCCGCAGCACTCGCGGGTCAACCTGGCGTGGCTCAAGGCCGGCACCTGGTCGCAGGTGTTCGAGGTGTCGGGCGACATCGCGCCGCTCAAGGGCCCGCCCCAGGTGTCCATCACCCGCGACTTCTTCGAGGTGGTGGCGGCCGAGGGCCAGCCGCCGGTGCGCCACAGCCGCACCGTGCTGCACGTGGCCTGGTGGGAGAAGGCGGCCGGCTCCGAGGAGGTCTACTACACGCCGATCTTCCTGATCGACGGCGCCTACCTCGGCCGCAACGAGGTCTACAACCTGAGCGACCTCGACCCCAACCCGCTTCCCCAGCAGGCCACGGCGCTGTCCGCCGACCTCCTGCGCTCACCCAAGATCGAGACCGGTCGCGACGAGAACAGCGTGGTCATGGGCTTCGTCAACAAGGCCAGCGAGCGCTTCCTGGTATTCGACGCCCGGGTGCTGCCGGCCGAGCTCGGCGTGCTGGCCGACGGCACCGCAGGTCGTATCTCGGACGACGAAGACCTCTTCTCCGCCGACGGGCTGGTGAGCCTCGCGGAGCACGCGCGCGGCCACATGATCGAGATGGGCCACCGCCTGCACCCCGGTCTACTGACCTTCCTCGCCGACGACGTGGCGACCGACATCCTGGACAACGGCCTCGAGACCGGCAGCATCGTTTCACTCGCCGAGCACGCACGCGGCCACATGATCGAGATGGGTGCCCGGGTGTTCGGCGAAGGCGGCATGGAGGGCGAGGCCACCGCCACGGTGAGCCGCATCCTCGAGATCCGCGCCCCGGCCCCCGAGGGCCAGGAAGGCGCTCCTCACCACGTCTGGCTGCGGCTGGTCAACGATCGCCGCGCCCCGGGCGTGGGCGCCGGCCCGACCTGGATGTTCCTCGCCGAAGACGGCCTCCGCGCCGTGGTGAGCTGGGGCGAACCCGGCGCGCTCCGCTACCGCGAGACCCGCGACGGCGCCTGGACCGCCGCCCGCCGCATCGCCCTCGAAGGTCCGATCGACGCCGCGAGGGCGGAGCAGATCCTGCGGCAGCGGGTGCGCGAGCGGTAGGGCGGACCTAGCGCCCCTTCTTTCTCCCCCCTCGATCCAGCCTCACTTCTTCTGAACCCAGGCGTCGACTCGCCCCCTCAGGTGAGGGCGCGATCTCGCCTGCCGTACCTAGCCGACCGAGGCTTCTCGCCGAGCGCTCCGGTCCAGAGACGCGCACGGAGGGTTCGGCGTGCCATCCGTCGGGACACTGGAGATGCGGCACTGGCCCTGCGGAGAGCGCGCTACGAGCTAGAAGGCTGGCGGAAGAGGCCCTGGGACTGGGCCGGGGTGCAAGCGATCGAGGCGAATCAGTTCGAGCGGTAGGCTCCGCCCGGCGCTGCGGTCTGCCCTGCTCCTAGTTCTTCCTCACCCTCGACGACAGCAGCTCGAAGGCGTGCTCGAGGGAGAGGTCGGCTGAGAGCTGGAGCTGGCGGATGTCGCTCCAGGTGCCGCTCGACTCTTCGAGGTAGCGCACCATGGTGTCGACCTGCCAGGCGACCAGGACGTCGATGCCGTTCTCGGAGAGGAACACCGAGGTGGTGCCGGCCTCGGTGCTGGGGCCGGGGCGGGCGGCGACCAGGCGGACGCGCAGAGAGTGGAGGGGCTGGCCGTCGTCGACTTCCGGGTACTCCTCGGAGCCGAACTCCGCGAGCCAGGCGGAGGTGCGATCCTCGGCGCCGGTCAGGCCTTGCGCGATCATCCGCGCCCCGAAGTCGACGATCTGGTGGCGTGCCTTCTCGCCGAGCGAGGAGAGGGAGGAGCCGGCCGGGGTCTGGCCGAGGACGGCGGCGACCCGCCCGCCCACGAAGTCGAGCAGGCCGGGGTGCATGCCGAGACGCACGCCGAAGTCCACGATCTGATGCCGGGCCCGGTCGCCGAGGGCGGCGAAGTCCGCGCCGGGGTTGGCCAGGATGAAATTCCCCAAATCTGCCGCGACCTGGTCGGCGAGGATCGTCATCTCGCCGGGGATCGAGCTGATCTCGACGCTGATGAGCTGCTTGCTCTCGGGGTGCACGAAGGCGGCCACGGTGTCCGACGGGCCCTGGCCGCTGGCGATCGCCGGGGCGCGCAGCAGGTCGTCGTGCACGCGCAGCGGCACGCCGAAGCTGGGGTCGCCGTCGGTCAGGTCGGTGAGCACGAACACCGGGTTCCAGCCGATGTAGGCGCCATCCACGAAGACCACTGGCGAGTACACCACGCGGTCCCCGGCCCCGGACTGCTCCCACCACACCACGTTGAAGACCTCGCGCTCGTGAGCCACGGTGCCGGTGCCGGAGCGCGTCAGGTAGTGGTCGTGGCTCACCGAAACCGAGGGCGACGACTTCTGGCTCCACACGTCGCCCGAGAGCTCGATCGGCTGCGACCATTGGGAGCCGGTCAGGATCGCGAGGTTGATCCACGAGCGGATGAAGTTCTTCTGGCTCGCCCACAGCACCACGACCGAGCTGGAACGCTCCTCGAAGCGCACCGAGGCGGCGTGCTCCACGTCGTCCGACTCGGTACCCGGGACCAGGAGGCGCGTCGGGCGCTGGGCGCCCGGCTTCAGCACCTCGAGGATCAGCACCGGGTTGGTGGACGGCGTCAGACCCGCGGGGAAGTACTGGCCGTAGGTGCCGGTCAGCACGCGGTAGATCTCGCCACCCGAGCCCAGGGCCCTGGGCCGCAACTCGGCGGAGGCCGCCGTGCCGCCGAGCAGCAGGGCGAGGGTCACGGCCAGGCAACGGGCGACGGTTCTCATACGACTCGCCCCTTACGCCGCTCGCAGGTTGATCATGCGGCGGACGTCGACGGAGAGCAGGAACTCGGCGACGAAAGGAGTGCTCGGGTAGTAGCGCTCCTGGAGCCTCAGGAAACAGTCGTGCGCGCCCTGCCGGTCGCCGCCCTGTTGGGTGGCCGCGCCGAGCAGGTACAGAGAGTTCTTCACCACGTCCTTGGCGCCGCAGCGCTCGGCGAGTGCCAGGGCCTTGCCGCCGTGGCGGACGGCGTCGCGCGCGCGCCCGACCTCGAGGAGGGCGTAGCAGAGGTCGGCGTGCGCCACCGCGACGTCGGTCTCGCTGCCCAGCCGCGCCAGCACGCGGAAGCTCCGGTACAAGAGGTCGAGCCCGGTCTTCGCCATGCCACGGGCCACCGAGCAGTAGCCGAGGTTGCCCTGCACCAGGGCGCGACGCAGCTCGGCCGCCCGCGGATAGAGCGACAGCGCCAGCTCGTACTCGGCGGCGGCCTGGTCGAAGAAGCTCTCGGCGAGCAGGAAGTTGCCGATCTGGTTGTGGCTCGAGGCGATCCAGTCCGAGCGCCCCAGGAGCTCGGCGCGATCGAGGGCGATGCGGGCGTAGAACAGGCCCTTCTTGCTGTCGTTCCTGAACTCGAAGGCGCGGGCCAGGTTGTAGGCGGCGAGACGGCAGTTGGTCAGATCCTCACTCGCCAGCAGCACCTCGCGCAGCCGCTGCAGCGTCGCGGCGGAGAGCGGCTGCTTGTCGTCGCGGGCGATCTGGGCGCTGGTCAGGTTGCAGAAGGCGAGGTCGGCCTGCCGCCGGTCGCCGTGCTGCTCCGCCCAGGCGAGCGCCTGCTCGAGGAGGCCGATCGACTCGGCGAGGCGGCCCTCGTCGAAGGCCGCCTGACCTCTCGCTTGGAGGCCTTCGAAGTCGTCGTGGGCGCACGGCTCAGCCGGCGCGGTAATCCGCTGCATTTGATGCGCAGCCTAACCCTTCGCCCGACCCACGTCAAGGCTCCCTTGCGGCGTAAGTTCCCGGGGCTGAAGCGGATGAAGCGCGGGGTGGGGGCTAGCTCGACGAGAGGGCCGCGGAGGCCTGCCGCGCCACCCGGGCCAGCACCGCGGCACCGACCAGCACACTCTCTTCGGCGGCGTAGAAGCGCGGGGAATGGGCAGGAATCACCTCGCCGCCAGGCTCCCGGGCGCCGAGGCGCAGGAAGCAGCCGGGCAGCCGCTCGAGGTAGTAGGCGAAGTCCTCGCCGGCCATGTTGAGGGTGCCCAGCGGCACCAGGGCCTCCTGCCCAAGGAGGTCGGCCACCGCCTGGCGGGCCCAGGCCGCCTCCCGCTCAGCATTCAACAGCGCGGGGGTCGAGTCGAAGAACCGCACCGCGGCCCGCAGCCGGTGGAGGCGCGCCGTCTCCTCCGCCATGCGGGTGATCTCCTCGCGCAGCAGGTCGCGGGTGGTGGCGCGGGTGGCGCGCAGCGTGCCCGAGAGCGCCACCGACTCGGGGATCACGTTGGCGGCCTGGCCGCCGTGGATCGAGCCCACGGTGACCACCCCGGGCTCGCCGGGCGCGAGGCGCCGGGAGACGATGGTCTGCAATGCCTGGATCAGCGACGCCGCGCCGACCACCGGGTCGACGGCCTCGTGGGGCCGCGCGCCGTGGGCACCGCGACCCACGAGCTCGATCTCGAAGAGGTCGCTGGCGGCGGCCAGAGGCCCGGCCTCGGCCACCACCTGGCCGACCTCGAACCGCCGGTCCACGTGCGCGCCGAAGATGGCGGCGGCGCCGTCGAGGGCGCCCGACTCGAGCACGGCGAGCGCCCCGCCCGCCACCTCCTCGGCGGGCTGCAGCACCACCAGCACGTCGCCGGCCGCCGGCTCGGCAGCGAGCAGCGCCGCCGCCCCCACCGTCCAGGCCGCGTGCACGTCGTGGCCGCAGGCGTGCATCACGCCGGGCTGCTCGGAGGTAAACGCCAGGCCGGTGGCCTCCTGGATCGGCAGCGCGTCGATGTCGCCACGGATCGCTACCACCGGCGCTTGCCGCTCACGGCCGGCGATCCGCGCCACGACGCCGGTGCCGGCCACTCGCCTCACCTCGACCGCCCCGATCGCCGCCAGCTCCGCCTCCAGCCGCTCGGCCGTGCGCTGCTCCTGCCAGGACAGCTCGGGATGCCGGTGAAGCTCGCGCCGCAGCGCCAGCAAACGCGCCGCCAGCTCGTCAGAAAAGAGCCGTAGGACGCCGGCCGGGAGGGTCATGAAGAGAATGGGAGGCAGGTGAAGAAGCCGTCGCGAGCGGGCCGCGCGCAAGGAGTGGGAGGACCCGGCAACCGCAGCGTACACGCCAGTACGTGAGGATTGCCGGGAGGACCCGCGACGC
This sequence comes from Thermoanaerobaculia bacterium, assembly GCA_044869805.1. GTDB lineage: Bacteria > Acidobacteriota > Thermoanaerobaculia > Multivoradales > SZUA-115 > CAWDVR01. The sequence continues at coordinate 8,739 of JBIOXV010000177.1, forward strand.
AGCGCCCGGCCCGCGCAGCAGGCTTATTCACCTGCCTCCTCGAGCTGCATGCCCATGACGTGAAACCCCGCATCCACGTACACCGTCTCGCCGGTGATCCCCGAGGCGAGCGGCGACAGCAGGTAGAGCCCGAGGTTGCCGACCTCCTCGTGAGTGACGTTGCGGCCCAAGGGCGCGGCACCTCCCACCTTCTTGTACATCTGGATGAAGCCCGGGATGCTGCGCGCCGCCACCGTGCGCACCGGCCCAGCGGAGACCGCGTTGACGCGCACGCCCTTGGGCCCCAGGTCGTAGGCCAGGTAGCGCACCGTGGCCTCGAGGGCGCTCTTCGCCACCCCCATCACGTTGTACTTGGGCACCACCTTCTCGGCCGCGTAGTAGGAGAGCGTGATCAGGCCGCCGCCCTCGGCGAGCAGCGGCTCGGCCTCACGCGCTACCGCGAGCAGCGAGTAGGCGGAGATCTCGAGCGCCGTCACCCAGTCGTTGCGCGTGGTCTCGATGTAGCGGCCGTCCATGGCGGCGCGCGGCGCGAAGGCGATGGCGTGCACCACGTAGTCGAGCGCGCCCCAGGCGGTCTGGAGGTCCGCGAACACCGCCTCGAGCTCCGCCTCGATGGTGACGTCGCAGTTGTAGAGGCGGCGGCCGGGAATGCCCGTGGTGAGCTTCTCGAGCTCTGCCCGCAGGCGTTCGCCCTGATAGGTGAAGGCCAGCTCGGCGCCGGCCTCGTGCAGCCGCTCGGCGATCGCCCAGGCCAGGCTGCGGCTGTTGGCGACGCCCATCACGAGGGCGCGCTTGCCTGCGAGATCGATGGGGATCATGCGCGCGATCCTATCTCGAGAGCTGGCGAATCAATCTGTTGCGCGGGCCAGGCGCTTCGTCGCGGGTCCTCCCGGGAATCCTCACGTACTGCCGCGTACGCTGCGGTTCCCGGGTCCTCCCGCTCCTTCCGCCTGGCCCGCTCACGACGATTGCTTCACCAGCTCTCCGCGGCGCACGGCGAGCGCCGCGACCCGCTCGCGGTCGACATCGACTCCCATGCCCGGCCGCTCGCGCGGCACACGGACCAGGCCGCCGTCCATGGTCCACTCCGGGTCGACGAGGTCGCGCTCCCAATAGCGCCGACTGGGCGACAGGTCCCCCGGCTTGGTGAAGCCGGGCAGCGACGCCAGGGCCACGTTGTGGGCGCGGCCCACGCCGCTCTCCAGCATGCCGCCGCACCACACCGGGATGCCGGCGGCGAGGCAGAGGTCGTGGATGGCGAGCGACTGGGCGAAGCCCCCGACCCGGCCCGGCTTGATGTTGACGATGCGGCCGGCGCCGAGCGCGATCATGTCCTCGGCGCGGTCCGGGCCGGTGATCGACTCGTCGAGGCAGATCGGAGTCGTCATCCGCCGCTGCAGGGCCGCGTGCCGCAGCAGGTCCGTGCGGTCGAGCGGCTGCTCGATCATCATCAGGTCGAGCTCGTCGAGGCGCCGCAGGTGCTTGGCGTCGGCCAGCGAGTAGGCGGAGTTGGCGTCCGCCATCAGCGGCGCCTCGGGCCCCAGGGCGGCGCGCACCGCGGCCACGAAATCGACGTCGGCGCCCGGCGCGATCTTGATCTTGATTTTCCTGTAGCCCTCGTCGTAGGACCGGCGCGCCTTCTCCACCAGCCGCTCGGGGCTGTCCTGGATGCCGAGCGAGATGCCGACCTCGACCTCGGGGCGTGGCTCGGCGCGGCCGGCACAGAGGTAGTCGGCGAGCGGCCTGCCGGCCAGCGTCGCCGCCAGCTCCCAGATCGCCATCTCGATCGCGGCCTTGGCCATGGGATGGCCGCGAACCTCGGCTTCGAGGCGCGGGAAGACCTCACGCGGGTGCTCGAAGGCGGCCCCGAGCACCAAGGGCGCGAGCCAGGTCTCGATCGCGTACCACGCGGTGTCGATCGTCTCCGGGCTGAAGTAGGGCTCCTCCCCGGCGACGCACTCGCCCCAGCCCACGGCGCCGCCCGTCTCCCGCACCTCGAGCAGGAGAATGCGCCGCTGCGCCACCACGCCGGAGGAGATGCGGAACGGTTCCTTGAGCGGCAGCCCGACCTCGGTCAGGGTGATCGACTCGAGGCTCAGCATGCGACGTAGAAGCTGCGCCCAGAGGTCGGTGAGCGGTAGAAGGCTTCGATCTTCTGCCCGCGAGCGAGGCACGCCTCGAAGGCGCGTCGGGTCGAGCGCCGCCAGGCGGTGCCGGCCTCGGGGTCGGCGGCCTTCACCTCCTGGATGCTCGCCGGGATCTCGATCCGCACCACGGGGACCGCAGGCGGGTCGGCCTCCAAGGGCAGCGAACGTCCATCCTCCCCGTACCGCGTGTTGGCGACCGGAGCCTCCTCGAAGGCCGCGAGATCTCCGGGCAGCTCGTCCGCCAGGGCGCGAGCAGTCTTCTCGCTCCGCAGATGCCAGGCGACGATGAAGCGGTCGGTGCCGAGGCCGCGGTGGAGATGGCTGGTGGCGCCGCTGCCGTAGTAGTCCTCCACGTAGCGCTCGACCTCGACACCCAGGCGGTTGAAGTTGAGGTGCGCGTTGCGGCTCTCCAGCGGGTCGAAGGTCCAGTAGACGCTCTCCACGCCGATCGCCAGCAGCTCTTGTCGCTGAAAGAGCTTGAGCCGCCGGCCGAGGTTGCCGTCGCGCGCCTCGGGCAGCACGCCGAGCATGTGGGACCAATGGGCCAGTCGGCCGTGCCGCACGCCGGTCAGGCCCCAGACGAAGCCCAGCAGCCGGCCGGAGGCGTCGAAGCCGCCGGCGGCCACGCTGCCCACCTGCTGGCTGATCTTCAAGATCCGTGGCGGCACGCACTCGCGCAGGTCTTCGCCCCACACCGCGATCTGCAGGGCCAGGCAGGCCTCATAGTCGGCTTCTGTTGCAAGGGAGCGGATCTCGATGGCATCCGCCGCGGAGAGCATGGCGCCGGATGATAGCGAAGAGAGCTCGCCGGGGCGCTGGGCCTTAGTTATCTATGTAGCCGCCACGATGCCGCACCCGCTGCGTGCCTTTGACCGCCACGCGGACCTTGTGCCAGCTCCCGTCACCGGCGGCGTTGGACGGGTAGTAGCCGAGCACGTACTGGGAGCGCAGCTCGACCAGGATGTTGGCGAAGGCGCTGGTCAGCTCCTCGGGCCGCGCGATGGGCAGGATCTCGCCACCGCTCTGCTCCACCGCCTCCTTGAGCTGCTCCATCTCCACCTTCTGCTGGTCGCCGCTGCGCCAGGCGGTCGAGAAGGTGTCACCCCCCGACTCGCCCTCGCCCAGGAGCTGGATCCAGTAGATCAGGGCCTGGCTGCGGCTGGCCTTCCAGACCACTTCCTTCATCGGCAGCGCGCTGTGCACGTCGAGGCCGTCGGAGAGTAGGACCACCACCGGGCGGCCGGGCTGCGCGTCCAGCCGCTTCAATGCGAGGTAGAGATGGTCGTTGATCGCCGAGCCGCCCATGGGGGTGACGCCGGTGAGCGCGGTCGAGAGCTCGGCGGCCTCGCTCGAGAAGGGCGTCGCCGCCAGCAGGCGGTCCGAGAACAGCACGATCATCCCCTGGTCCAGGCCCTTCAGGCCGTGGATGAACACCCGCGCCCCCTCGAGCGCCTTGTCGAGCAGCGTACCCGTCATGCTCTCGCTGGTATCGAGCAGCACCACGGCGGTGATCGGGATGTCGCCGCGCTCGAAGGTGATGGTCTCCTGCCGGTCGCCCTCGTCGAAGATCTCGAAGTCGCCGCGCTCGAGACCGAGGCCGCGAGCTCCACCGCTCCCCACCGTGACGTAGAGCTGCCGGAGCTGGATGGTGACGTTGTCGTCCACCGCCACCGCGCGGGTGGTGCGGTGAGCTTCGGCGGTGAGGCCGGAGGCGCTGATCGCCACCACCCGGTAGTGGTGGTCCTGGTTCTCCCAGCCGACGTCGACCTTGAGCTTGTAGGGCGGATGCTTGACCACCCCCTCGAGCTCTCCGTCGACGTAGAACTCGACGGCCTTGATCGGCTCGCCGGCTTCGACGGTGGCCGCGAGCTCGAACTCGCCGTAGGAGTTGTCGCCTTCCTGGGGATAGGAGATGGCGACCCGGAGCGCGCCGCCGCCGGCGGCGGCCGCGGGCGGCTGCTCGAGGACCGGCGACAGCAGGAGCGCGGCGGCCGCCAGGAGGATCCACTTGGAGGTCTTCATCGCGCCCACTCCGTCTTGGCGAGGTCGCTCACCACCCGCGCCAGCACGGGCAGGCGGCTCGACGCCGTGTTCTTGAGCTCCTGGCGGCTGCGCTCGAGAGCGGCGGCGGGCCAGTGGTTGTACTTCATGCGCGGGGACTCGGCGCCCTCGGCCGCCGGCCGCAGGCCGTCGAGCACGACCAGGGCGGCGCGGATCTGGCCGCGGCGGTCGAGGACATTGGCGAGCTGCAGGTAGAGGCGCTGGTCGCTCGGCACCTGGTCGATGCCCTGGCGCAGCACTTTCTCGGCACGGTCGAGGTCCCCGGCGCGCTGGGCGGCGGCGGCGAGCTCCTCGTAGGCCAGGGCGCGCACCCACTCCTGCGCCTCGGTCGAGAGCGCCCGTTGCAGCCAGCGCTCCGCCGCCTCCTCCCGCCCCAGGCGCTGGAGGTTCAGCCCCAGGCGCAGCCAACCTTCGCTGTTGCCGGGATGGAGCTCGACCAGCTTCTCGAGGTAGGAGACCGCCTGGTCGTAGTCCGAGATCTTCTCGGAGTAGACGGCGAGCGACAGCAGCGCGCCCTCGTTGCCCTGCTCGAGGTCCAGGGCGCGCAGGAACAGGCTGTTGGCCGACGAGGTCAGGCCCCCTTGCTGCAGGGAGCCTCCCAGGCTGGTGAAAACGTTGGCCGCCACCGAGGTGGGCGTGCCGCCGGCATCGACGTAGAGCTCCGCCAGCTCCTGCACCATGGTACGGCTGTGGCGCGCCAGCAGCCGCTCCTGGGGGTCCCGGTAGCCGATGTAGCTCGCCTCGTGAAGCAGCATCACCGGGATCAGGGCGTCGGGCGCCTGACGGGCGAGCTGGCGGGCGACCGTCATCTCGGCGCCGTGCAGGGCCTCGAGCAGCAGGTCGTCCGTGGCCTTGGCCTCGGCCTTCTCCATCGCCACCAGGAGCTGCGCCGCGTCGCGCTCGAAGCCGCTCGACAGCTTGGCCAGCACCTCGTGGTAGGCGTTCTCGAGCAGCGGGACGCGCTCGCGGTCCCTGACGCTCGGCCCGCGCGGCTCCTCGACCGGTGGCAGGCCCTCGACCACCACGGTCGAGCCTCCGGCGCCGGGGGTCCCCGCCGGGCCGGCCTCGATCCTTACCGGGATGGTGGCGAGGTCGCGGCGGCCGCTCTTGCCGTCCGCGACTCCCACCGCCAGCGTGTAGTCGCCGGGCGCCACGCCGGCGACCTGCAGCGCGGCGAGGAAGTGAGTGGGGCCGCCGGCGGCGGGAGAATAGCGGCGCACGATGGGCAACTGCTGGCCGAGCACCACGTCGCCCTGGGAGTTCATGATCTGCGCCGAGAGAGAGACCGCCTCCTCTCCGGCCTCGTAGGCGAAGACCCCGAGCTGCACCGGCTTGCCACCGGCGACTACCGGCACCGCGGCGGGGATGAACGACTCGCCATCGCCGAGCGTGAACGGATAGATGAACTCCGTCTCGCCCGGGGTCGGCGCCTGGCGCACCATCAGCCACTTGTCCAGCGACATCTCGGGCACCAGCGGCGGCAGGACCTCCAGGCTCCCCGGCTCGAAGCCGGGCACCTCGAGCGCGGCGGTGGCGACGCCGGTGGTGTTGCGGGTGGCGTTGCGCACCAGCACGCGCACGTTGTAGGGGCCGGGCTCGAGGTCGAAGCGGCCGTAGAACTTGACGCCGCCCGCGGCCAGCCGCGGCCCGAGCTTGCCGAGGTCGAAGTCCAGGGTCTGGAAGAAGTAGTCGGCCACCGCGCCCGACGGGTCGAGCGCGTAGGCATAGATCTCCGCCGAGGCGCTGCCGGTGGTGGCGGCCGCGGTCAGGCGCTTGCCGTCCACCTCGATCAGCACCGGCACCGCCGCCTTGCCGCCCGCCTGGCGGAACGGCACCGCCAGCACCGCCACGCCGAGCTCGCCGCCGGGCTCGCCCGCGAGCAGCTTGGCGGCGAGCTCCAGCCGCTGTTCTTCGGGCGAGGCCTGGGCGCCCGGCTTGGGTGCGAAGTAGCCGGGGCGGTGCACCAGGCGGGCGCCGCGCGGCGCGTTCTGCAGGCGCACCTTGATCGGGTGGTAGCCGCCGTCGGGCTCGAGGTCCTCGGGCTGGAAGGCGAGCACGTAGGTGACGCTGGTCTTCTCCAGCATCTTGCCCATCGCCTCGCCCAGGTCGTTGAAGTTACGGTAGAGCTCGCCGCCCGTACCCTTGGCCATGGCGAAGAGGCCTTCCTGGCCGCCGGCCATGGACGGTCCTTCGGCCTGCCCCCGCAGCCGGCCGATGTCGACCGCCTGGATGGCGCAGTCGGCGCGCCGGAACTCCTCGAGCATGGTCTCCAGGCTGTTCTGGAGCCGGCCGCTGCCGAACATCTCGTCGGTCGACACGTTCCACAGCTCGCCCGACTCGATGGCGCGGTTGCGATCGTCGTCCTGCCCCCCCTCGCCGGTCAGGATTCTGCTGTCGAAGCCCTCCGACAGGTAGACCACGTACTTGCGGCCTTCGACCGAGCGCATCAGGCCGGCGAGGTCCGCCATCGAGCGCACCAAGCCCTGGATGCGGTTCTCCTGGGCGGTGCGGTCGTTGCGGGTGGAGACGTCCTCCATCTCGCGCAGAAACTCCTCCACCGCCGCCTGGTTGCCCGCCCGGACAGCGGCCGCTTCCGACTGCGCTCCGGTCGGCGAGCCGCCGCCGATCGAGCTGGCGCCGGTGATCATCAACCCCAGCGGGTCCGGGCTGCGGTCCACGGCCTGCGGCGCGCCCAGCGTATCGATGGCCACCTCGGCCTGCTTGCGATCGGAGGTGAAGCGCAGCAGCAGCTCGGTGCCACGCAGCAGGGTGAAGGTCCCCACCGCCACCAGGTCGGTGGGGTGCATGCGGTCGAGCACGCTCCGCGCCGCCTGGCGGGCCGCGAGGATCGAGCTGGGATCGGAGAAGGAGAGGTCGAAGAGCAGAAGGAAGTGCCGGCGGCCCGCCGGCGGCACCACGGCACCCTCGACCACGCTGCCGCGGTCGATCACCTCGAAGTCGATGATCTCGCGCTCGCGGCGGCCGTCGGTGATACGGAAGTTCTCGGGCTTGAGGCCGCGGACGGGCTGGCCCTGGTCGTCGACCACCTGCACAGGGACCTCGACGACGACCACGGAGGCGGCGTCCGAAAACTCTTGCGCCGCGAGCTGCGTACCCCATGGGGAGAGCAGGAGGGCGGAGCAGAAGAGCCACGGGAGGCACAGGCCCCCGTCGCCCTGGCGACGCGGCGAAAACAGTTGTCTCATGGCGGGCCTCGCCCCTACAGAAAACGATTCAAGAGCTGCTGCCAAGCTACGCCAGCATGCCCGGTCTGTCAAACAGTTGATCCGGCATATCCACGCTCGCGTCCGCCCTAAAAGGATGGCCCTGCTCTACAATCCACGCGCCGCCTCCCACCTCGATCCGAGGCCATCCAGCCGCCACAGTACAATCGAGATATTACAAGACGCCTTTCGCTCCGAGGCCCCCGTCGCCGATGATCGTCGCGCTGGTCAGCAAGAAGGGTGGGGTCGGCAAGACCACCACCGCGGTGAACCTCGCCGCCGCCCTCGCCCGCCGCGGCCGGCGGGTGCTGCTGGTGGACCTCGACAGCCAGGGCTCCGCCAGCCTGTCGCTCGGCCTGGCGCGCGGCGACTCCGAGCGCTCGGCGGCCGATGTGCTGCTCGGCGACACCTCGATGCGGGACGCGGTGCGGCCGACCGCGACCCCGGGCCTCGACGTGGTGCCGGCGTCGGTGGACCTCCTCCATGCCGACCTCGAGCTCGGCGTCCTGCGCCAGAAAGAGCGCCGGCTGGCCGACCGACTGGCGCCGGTGCGCGAGGACTACGACTTCATCTTCCTCGACTGCCCGCCTTCCCTCTCGCTGCTGCCGCTCAACGCTCTCGTCGCCTGCGACGGCTTCATCGTGCCGGTAGTGCCGCAGTACCTGGCGTGGGAAGGGGTCGCGCACCTCGTCGCCGCGGCCGAGCGCCTCGCCGCCCGCGCCGGCATCAAGGCGTCCTCGGCGAGTCTGCTGCTCACCATGGTCGACTACCGCCTGAAGGCCACCCGCACCACGGTGGACGCCGTCCGCCAGGCCTTCGGCACCCAGGTCTTCGCGGTCGAAATCCGCGTCAACACCCGGCTCGCCGAGGCACCCGGCGCCGGCCAGACGATCTTCGACTACGATCCGTCCGCCACCGGCGCGGCGGCCTACGCCCTGTTGGCCGAAGAGCTGCTGATTCGCTTCCCCACCCGCTCCGCGCCCACGCCGGAGCTGGCCCTTGAAACTCCTGGAGATCCCTCGGCATGAAACCCGACCTCGGAACCCGTCGCCTCGCCACTCTGCTCCCCATCCTCGCCCTGCTCGCCGCGTCGCCCCTGCAGGTCGCCGCCCAGCCACCCGCTCCCCAGCCGGAGCCGGAAAAGCCCGCCGCCGAGGCAGTCAACGACGAGGGAGGAGCCAAGCAGGACGAGAAGAAGAAGTGGAACGTCGACGATCCCGAGGGCCAGCCCGGGCAAGACGTGGCCATCGACGTGACCGAGGGCACCTGGCTGTCGCTCGACGTGGCGCCGGACGGCAAGACGATCGTCTTCGATCTGCTGGGAGACCTCTACACGCTGCCCATCGCCGGCGGCGAGGCCAACTCCCTGACCTCGGGGATGGCCTGGGACATGCAGCCCCGGTTCTCGCCCGACGGCAAGACCATCGCCTTCACCTCCGATCGCGCCGGTGGCGACAACGTCTGGCTGATCGACCGCGACGGCACCAACCCGCGCCAGGTGAGCAAGGAGAGCTTCCGGCTGCTCAACAGCCCCGCCTGGTCACCGGACGGAGAGTACCTGGCGGCGCGCAAGCACTTCACCGAGCGCCGCTCGCTGGGCTCGGGCGAGATCTGGCTCTACCACCGCTCGGGCGGCGACGGCCTGCAGCTCACCGTCAAGCCCAACGAGCAGAAAGACGTCGGCGAGCCCGCCTTCTCCCCTGACGGCCGCTACCTGTACTTCAGCCAGGACGACACCCCGGGACCGACCTTCCAGTACAACAAGGACCCCAACGCCGGCATCTACGTCATCAAACGCCTCGACCGCCAGACGGGAGAGATCGAGGTGCTGCTCGACGGTACCGGCGGCGCCATCCGGCCCACGCCTTCACCGGATGGCAAGTCGCTGGCCTTCATCCGGCGGGTGCGGGGCAAGACCGTCCTGCACGTCGCCGATCTCGCCTCCGGCCGCGAGCAGGCGCTATACGACGGGCTCGAGCGCGACATGCAGGAGACCTGGGCGATCCACGGCGTGTATCCGGGCATGGCCTGGACTCCGGACGGCAAGAGCATCGTGTTCTGGGCCAAGGGCAAGATCCGCCGCCTCGAGGTGGCGAGCCGCGCGGCGGCCGAGATCCCGTTCCACCTGAAGTCGAGCCGCCGCGTGCTCGAGGCGCTGCGCTTCCCGCAGCAGGTGGCGCCGCCGCGCTTTCCCACCCGCATGCTGCGCTGGGTGGAGGTAGCCCCCAAGGGCGACCGCGTGGTCTACCAGTCCCTCGGCCACATCTACGTCAAAGACCTGCCCAACGGCACGCCGCGCCGCCTGACCAAGCAGAACGACCACTTCGAGCACTACCCCTCGTTCTCGCGCGACGGCCGCTGGATCGTCTACTCGACCTGGGACGACCGCCAGCTCGGCTCGCTGCGCATCGCGCCGGCGGCCGGCGGCGAAGGCCGCGTGATCACCCGCTCGCCAGGCCACTACGCCGAGGCCACCTTCACCCCGGACGGCAAGCAGGTGGTGTTCCGCCGCGGCGCGGGCGACGTGCTGACCAGCCCCTTCCACGGCCGCGAGCCCGGCCTCTACGTGGTGCCGGCGGCGGGCGGCGAGGCGGAGCGCATCACCCAAGAGGGCCGCGACCCACAGTTTGGCGCCGACGGCGAGCGCGTGTACTTCGTGGCTCCCGCCGCCGAGGGCAAGCGCACCTTCAAGTCGATCGAGCTCGACGGCAGCGACGAGCGCACGCACCTGACGAGCGAGAACGCCACCGAGATCCGCCTCTCGCCGGACGGCAAGTGGGTGGCCTTCACCGAGCGCTTCAATGCCTACATCGCGCCCTTCGTGCCCACCGGCAAGTCGGTGGACCTCGGGCCCGAGACCAAGTCCGTGCCCCTGGCCAAGGTGACGCGCGACGCCGGCGAGTACCTGCACTGGTCCGGCGACTCGCGCTCGCTCCACTGGGCGCTCGGCGACCAGCTCTTCACCCGCAAGCTCGAGGAAGCCTTCACCTTCGAGCCGGGAGCGCCGGAGAAGCTGCCCGAGCCCGCGGAGGCGGGCGTCGAGATCGGCTTCCAGGCCGAGAGCGACGTGCCCAAGGGCCGCCTCGCCATCACCGGCGGCCGGGTGGTCACCATGAAGGGCGACGAGGTGATCGAGGACGGTGTGGTGCTGGTCGAGGGCAACCGCATCAGCGCCGTCGGCCGCCAGGGCGAGGTCGCCGTGCCGCCGGGCACCAAGACCATCGACGCCGCCGGCAAGACCGTGCTGCCGGGCCTGGTCGACGTGCACTGGCACGGCGGCCTGGGCGGCGACGAGGTGATCCCGGAGACCAACTGGGGCAACCTGGCGAGCCTTGCCTTCGGCGTCACCACGCTGCACGACCCGTCGAACGACACCAGCGAGATCTTCGCCGCCGCGGAGATGGCGCGCGCCGGGCTGATCGCCGCGCCGCGCATCTACTCGACCGGCACCATCCTCTACGGCGCCAAGGCGCCGTTCAAGGCGGTGATCGATTCGCTCGACGACGCGCGCTCGCACCTGCGGCGCATGAAGGCGGTGGGCGCCTTCTCGGTCAAGAGCTACAACCAGCCGCGGCGCGAGCAGCGCCAGCAGGTGGTGGCCGCGGCGCGCGAGCTGGAGATGATGGTGGTGCCGGAGGGCGGCTCGCTGTTCCAGCACAACATGAGCATGGTGGTCGACGGCCACACCGGCGTCGAGCACTCGATCCCGGTGCCTGCCGTCTACGCCGACGTGCGCCAGCTCTGGAGCGCCACCGAAGTGGGCTACACGCCGACCCTGGTGGTGGGCTACGGCGGTCTGTGGGGTGAGGAGTACTGGTACGCCACCACCAACGTGTGGGAGAACGCGAAGCTCTCGACCTTCGTGCCGCGCCAGATCCTCGACGCCCGCTCGCGCCGCCGCGGCATCGCACCCGAGGAGGAGTGGAACCACTTCAACAACTCGCGCGTCGCCGCCGAGCTGGGGGCCGCCGGGGTCGAGGTCAACATCGGCGCCCATGGCCAGCGCGAGGGCCTGGCCGCGCACTGGGAGATCTGGATGCTGGTGCAGGGCGGCATGACTCCGCACCAGGCCCTGCGCGCGGCCACCTGGAACGGCGCCCACTACCTCGGCCTGGACAAGGACATCGGCTCGCTCGAGGCCGGCAAGCTCGCCGATTTGATGGTGGTCGACGGCAATCCGCTGGCCGACATCCGCACCAGCCAGAACGTGACCTTCACGATGGTCAACGGCCGCCTCTACGACGCCGCGACCCTCGACGAGATCGGCAACCGGCCGAGGAAGCGCGGCGAGCTGTGGTGGGAGGGCCAGGGCGGGACGGTGGTGGGGGCGTCGGTCAGCGCGACGGCGACTCACACGGAGGACGAGGACTGAAGAGCCGGACCGTGATCAGGCTCGTAGGCGTGCCAGGGACCTTCGGGCGAGAGGGCACTGCGGCATGAAGGTCCGGGACGTCCTGCGCCAGCTTCAGGAGGAAGGCTGGATGCTGGTAGCTACGCGAGGAAGCCACCGCCAGTTCAAGCATCCGGTCAGGCCGGGGCGGGTCACAGTTCCCGGAAAGCCGAGCGACGATTTGGCACCGGGTACGCTGAACAGTATCCTCAAGCAAGCCGGACTTAGGAAGTGAGGTCCCCATGCGCTACGCGGTCGTAATCGAAAAGGCGACGAACAACTACTCCGCGTATGTTCCCGACCTTCCGGGGTGTATAGCTACCGGGGCGTCGCTGGAAGAAGCTGAAGCCGAGATCCGAGAGGCGATCGAATTCCATCTCGAGGGCCTCCGCGAGGACGGCTTCCCCATCCCAGAGCCATCGAGCCGGGTCGAGTACGTGGAGGTAGCCGCCTAAGTGGCCCTTGGCAATACCCGGGAGACACTACGATGTGGCCTCTTCGAGGTAGACCTCGACGGCCTCCCTGATCCGCTCCAACAGCTCGTCCAGGGACTTGGCCTGCGTGTGGCATCCGGGCAGGGCGGGAACTGAAGCCACGTAGAAGCCTTCTTCATCTCGCTCTACGACAATTTCGAGCTCCCGGCCCATGGCACACCTCGCCGCGATCCTACATCCTCAGTCCTGTGGTGCCTGCTCCTCGAACACCACCCTGGCCTCGGCCAGGTACTCGAGCGTCGCCTTTCGCTCTGCCTCGTCGTTGTAGTCGTCGCGGGCGGTGGCGTCGGCGAGGACGCGGTCCAGCCAGCGCACGAAGTAGCGCGCGTCCTCGGGTGAGCGCGGCGGGCGGCCCGCCACCTCCACCCACACCGGGTTGGTGTGGCCGTAGGGATAGAGGTCGGCGACCCAGGGATCAGAATCATCGGCGTAGGCTCTCAGCGCCACCCAGCCGCTCGCCTCGAGCCGGACCTGGCCGCTCCAGTCGCCGTCGCGCCCGTTGGGAGCGGAAAAGCTCTGCACCACCTTGCCGTTCACCAGCAGCTCGATGTGGTCGAGGGGGACTATCGAGCGCACCGCGGCCTCGAAGCGCGCGTTTCGCGGCTCGGTCGGACGAAGGGTGTCGCCGGGTGCCGCGCCCTCGACTCGCAGGCCCAGCAGCGGCGCGTTGGTGACGAAGCCGCGGCCCCCTCTCAGCGCCCGCACCAGGGCCGCCGGGTCGAGCGAGCTGTCGAGCCTTGGCTCATGCTCCGCCAGCGCCCCGGCCTCGCTCGCCACCTCCGGCACGAACAGCCGGTTCACTCCCACCGGGCCGCGCAGCGAAGCGTAGTTCGCCATCGCGTCGGTGCCGGCTCCGGCCGGGATGCGGTAGCCCAGGTTCAGCAGCCGGTGCCAGACCTGGTCGTTGGAGCGCGGGTCGCTGAACGACACGACCTCGAAGTAGTCCACCTTGCCGTGCGCCACGTCGGCGGGAAACTGGTGCGTGAGGCTCTTCTCGCGCTCCGGCACGATCGCCCAGTCGTAGGGATGAACGTAGCCCACCAGCGCGCCCTGAGCGTGCGCGAGATCGGCGATCACGCCGTTGTGGGGGAAGGGCGAGACGAAGCCCGAGTGGCGATAGGCGGCGAAATCGGGGGTGAGGAAGTGATCGCCCAGGTGCAGCAGCGCGAGGTGGCCCCAGTAGCTGGTGTGGTACTCCTGCCCGTGGAAGACCGTGACCCCTGGCGCGTGGAACGGCGCGGCGCCGAACGAGGCGATGTCATTGACTCGCTGCTCCTTGTTGACCACCAGGTTGTAGACCACGTCGAGGTCCTCGGCCCTCGCCTGGCGCGCCAGTGTCAGCGGCTCGTGGCGGTAGTGGCCGCCGTAATTCATGTGTACGTGCTGATCGAGGCTGGTCCAGGAGCCGAACGACCCGGGCAGGCGGTTCGGCACCAGACGGAAGATGAGAGGCGGGGCCTCGATCGATGAGCCGTCGCGCGCACCCGCCGCGGAGAGGGCCTGGATCGTGCTCGCGGCCGGCAGGTACTCGAGGCCCCGCTGCACTCTCACCGTGACGCGGCCCCGCGGCACGGTGAGGCGGCAGTCGCCGTCGCAGTGGAAGTAGTGGTCCTCGTGGGCCTGGACGGCTCGGTCGAAGGAGTCGTCGGCGTGCACCCACGCCTCGACGGGTGCGTAGTGCCTGCGGTCGGCTGCGAGGACTGCGACCCGTGCCGGCACCGCCCGGCCCGCCTCGTCGCGCACGGCGACCGCTAGCGTGGCCATGACGCGCCGGTATCGTCGGACTGCGGCGGCGACCTTCACCCGCGCGCCACCGACCACCTCTTGCACCCAGAGCTCGGTGTTCCCGTGCTCGTTGCTCACGTAGAGCACCCGGCGGCCGTCCGGAGACCAGCGCGCGTGCCGCCGGTCGAAGTCGCCGAAGGTGAGCGGCATAGGGGACTCGCCCCCCGCGCTCGCCAGCCAGAGCTGGTGCCATTGGCGGCCGTGATAGCTCGCGTAGAGCAGGCGCCTCCCGTCGGGCGAGATCTCCGGCCGCGCCGCCCAGGAGGTCTCTTCGCGGATCAGCCTTTCCCCCGCCGCCGGGTCCGCGAGCGGCAGCCGCCAGATGTCGCCGGTGCCCCAGGCCACCTCGCGGTTGGTGACCACGTAGAGCTGGCGGCCGTCCGGCGACCAGCTCGGGTTGATGACATGGTCGGTGGCCGCGTAGTAGTAGCGCTTGACCGCGCTCTCGCGCAGCGGCAGCAGCGGTGCCGCCTGCTCGAGCCGGCCGTCCGCGAAGCGCGCCGTCCAGACGTTGAACTGCCCTCCCTCCCGGGTCGAGACGAAGGCGAGCCGCGTGCCGTCGGGCGAGAAGCGCGGCTCGACGTTCACCACGCCGCTCACGGTCAGGGCGTGCTCGTGGGCCTGCCCGGGCGCGCCCTCGAGGTCCAGGGCCCACAGCTCCAGGGCGTCGCCCTGGTGGCGCACGAACACCACCCAGCGGCCGTCGCGGGACCAGTCCGGCTGGTAGTCGTAGCCCGGGCCGTGGGTCAGCTCGATCGCCTCGCCCTCGCCGATCCGCTGCCGCCAGAGCGAGCCCGCCATGCTGTAGACGAGCTCGCTGCCGTCGGGAGAGAAGGCCGCGCCCGAGGGCCCGCTGGTGAGCTGCGGCAAGTACAGCTCGCGCCAGTAGTAGCTGTGCGGCGCGGTCACCGAATTGAGGACCGGCTCGCGCGCGGCGGTGGCAGCGCCAGCGGCACTCAGCAGGAGCACCCCGGCGACCGCCAGGTAGAACCCTACCGAGGCTCGCACTTGGTGGTGCCCGCCCCCGGCCTTCATGATGTCGTCCTGAGCGCAGCTAAGGACCTGGGCGGGAGCCCTCATGCCGACACCGCGCTCGTCTCGGCCAGCGCTTCGACGAGGCTCGCCTCGAGGATCGCCAGCGCCTCGTCCACCTCGGGCTGGGTGACGCAGAGCGGCGGCATGAAGCGCACCGTGCTGCGGCCGCAGGAGAGGAGCAAGAGGCCGTTCTCGTAGGCGCGCCGGGTCAAGGCGTCGACCAGCGGCCGCGCCGGCGCCAGCGTGGCGCGATCCTCGACCAGCTCCATGCCGACCATCAAGCCGCGGCCGCGCACCTCGGCGA
>JBIOXV010000178.1:0-55186 GCA_044869805.1 Thermoanaerobaculia bacterium
AGCACCCGGACGCCATCCCGGTTCACTTCCTCCCGCAGCGCGCTGGCGAGCGCCGTGAACGCGGCCTTGCTCGCCGCGTAGGCCGAGACCGAGGCCCGGGGAGTGAGCCCGGCCGAGGAGCTCATGAACACGATCTGCCCCTTTCTGGCGCGTAGCCCGGGAAGCAGGAGCTGCGTCAGCAGGTAGGGAGCGCGCAGGTTCACCGCGAGCTGGAGGTCGAGGTCGGCGACCGGCGCGGCCTCGACCGTGCCCGCTGCGAAAGCCCCCGCGACGTGGGCCAGCAGGTCCACGCCGCCGAAGGCCGTGCCCACCCGGCTCGCCATCCGGCGCAACGCGGTGTCGTCCGCCAGGTCCGTGGGCTGCACGTCGATCTCCGGCGAGCGGCCGCGCAGGTGCTCGGCCAGCGCCGCGAGGCGCGCCGCGTCGCGGCCCACCAGGATCAAACGCGCGCCCCTGTCGGCCAGGGCCTCGGCGAGGGCGCCGCCGATGCCTCCCGAGGCGCCGGTCACCAGGGCCACGCGGTCCCGTAGTTCGCTTACCAGGGGCTCGCTCATGTTTCGGTCTCGCTTTCCTCGATCTCTTCGAGCAGGCCGGCGCCAAGGAGCGCGTCCGCGGCTTGGCGCACGGTCGCGAACGGCAGGCCCGAGCGCTCGGCAACCTCGAGCAGGGAGCGGCCGCCGTCCGACTGCCCACCGTCGGACTGGTTCAGTACCCAGAGCAGGGCCAGCTCGCGCTCCTTGCCGGCGGCGCCGCCGATCGAGCCGTAGAGCCCGCGGCGGCCAAGCTGCGGCTCGCAGAACGGGTTCAGGCTACGGTAGCGGCGGTTTCCCTCGAGCACCGCCACCACCTCGAGGTAGGCGGCGAGCGAGCCGGCGAGCGCCGCCGGCCGCACCAGGTCGAGGTCGTCGGCCGAGGTGTGGTACTCGGGGTACTGGCCCCACGGCGTGCGTGTGAGCGAACCCACGGGCAGGTCGAAGCCCGGCGAGCAGTACTGGCGCTCGTCGTAGCCGAAGGGCACGAAGTCGAGCTGCCGTAGCTCCAAGCCCGCGCCGGCCAGCGCGACGGGCACGGCACGGTCGATCTCGGCGTTGCCGCGCCGGCTCTCCTTGTAGGTGAAGCCGCCGGGGTCGCCGAGGTTGGCGGCCACCAGGCCGTGTGCGATGCGCTTCGCCTCTTCCCTGTGCAGCGCCAGCCAAGTGATCGAGCCGATGGTGCCGGGGATGAACAGGAAGCGGTAGGTGTAGCGCCGGGCGAGGGGCGCCAGCTCGCGCGCCAGGTGGAGGCAGACCGCGAGGCCGGAGAGGTTGTCGTTGGCGAGCGACGGGTGGCAGACGTGACAGGAGAAGAGCACCTCGCGCTCGCTCTCGCCGGGCAGGACCAGCTCGCCGTAGGTGAGGGAGCCGGGCTCGAGAGTGGTGTCTACGAGCACCTCGTACTCACCTTCCGGCATCGCCTCGCGCAGCCGGTGCGGCAGGCAGAAGCCCCACGCCGGCCGGTAGTACGAGGTGCGGTAGGGCACTAGCTCCGGCTGCTCGGGCAGCGAGTAGAGGTGCTGCTCCAGCTCAGCCCGCGAGACTTTGCCGGCGAAGGGTACGCTGTAGTTGAGCAGGTGCAGGCTGTGGGCGCCGAAGTCGATCACCTTGCGGCCCGCCGGGTCCTTGACCCAGGCCTCGCGCACGTTCCACTCATCCGGCACCGTCCAGTCGAAGACCTGCGTGCCGGTGGGCACCTCGTGTACGCCGAGCGGCGTCTCGACGCCGGCCGCGGCCAGGGTCTCGCCGGCGATGTGCAGCGTGTCGCGCACCCCCTGGCCGGTGATGCTGCGGCAGATGGGATAGAGGCGGGCGACGAGGCGGTGCATCTCCTCGCCTAGCGCGTCGAGGTCGAGGTGCAGCTCGGCGTCACCGATCGCGATCACCCGCTGCCCTTGCGCGCTCACTCAGTCTTTTCCCGGCGTGAAGTAGGGCAGCCGCTGGTCCTTCTCCGAGATCACGGTCACCGGCTCGGGCCAGGGGATGGCGAAGGCCGGGTCGTCGTAGCGGTAGCCACGCGCCGCCGCGGCCGCGAACGGAGTCGAGATCTGGTAGCTGACCTCGGTGCCGTTCTCGAGCGTCTGGAAGCCGTGCGCCACGCCGCGCGGCACGTAGACCTGGGCCCGCGACTCGGCGGAGAGGCCCACCGTGGCGTGGCGGAGGAAGCTCGGGGAGCCGGGACGCAGGTCCACCAACACGTCGAAGATCGCGCCCCGCGTGCAGCGCACCAGCTTCACCTCCTCGTGCGGCGCCGCCTGGAGGTGCAGGCCGCGGAGCGTGCCCCGCCGGTGGTTGAAGGAGATGCTGCACTGGGCGATCGCGGTCTCGAGGCCATGGGTCGCGAACTCGTCGCGACAGAACGTGCGCGCGAAGAAGCCGCGCCCATCCTCGATCCGCTCCGGCTCGATCAGGAAGGCGCCCTCGACGGGGAGGGGCAGGAAGTTCAAGCCAGCACCTCGAGGCGAGGCACGGCGACCACGAAGCGCCCGCCCCAGGCGCGGATGCCGGCCATCTGCTGCATGATCTCTTCCTTCAGGTTCCAGGGCAGGATCAGCAAGTAGTCGGGGCGGCTCTCGGCGATGCGGTCGGGCGAGAGGATCGGGATGCGCGTCCCGGGCAGGTAGAGCCCCTGCTTGTGAGGGCTCCGGTCCACCGTGAACGCCACCAGGTCGGAGCGGATGCCGCAGTGGTTGAGGAGGGTGTTGCCTTTGGCCGGGGCGCCGTAGCCGGCGACCGTCTCGCCTCTCTCCTGGGCCGCGAGGAGGAAGCGCAGCAGCGACCGCTTCACCTCGGCCACGCGGCCGGCAAAGCCCGCGTAGCCCCCGGGGCTCGCCAGCCCCGCCGCTTCCTCTCGCGCGCAGAGCTCGCGCACCCGATCGCCGGGCTCGGTGCCCTCCTCGGCGTGGCGTACGAAGACCCGCAGCGAGCCGCCGTGCGTGGACAGCTCCTCGACGTCGAAGAGCGCCAGGCCGTGGGCGGCGAAGACCTGCCGCGCCGTGAGGCAGGAGAAGTACGAAAAGTGCTCGTGGTAGATGGTGTCGAACTGGCCTTCGTCGATCAGCCTCAGCAAGTGCGGGAACTCCAGGGTGATCGTGCCTCCCGGCTTGAGGACCAGGGCGAGGCCGGCGACGAAGTCGTTGAGGCCCGGCACATGGGCGAGCACGTTGTTTCCCACCACCAGGTCGGCCTGCCTGCCCTCGGACACCAGCTCGGCCGCCAGCTCGCGGCCGAAGAAGCGGCAGCGCGTGGGGATGCCCTTGGCCTCGGCCGCCGCCGCCACGTTGCCCGCGGGCTCGATGCCCAGGCAAGGGATGCCGCGCCCGGCGAAGAACTGCAGCAGGTAGCCGTCGTTGGAGGCGATCTCCATCACCTGCGAGCCGCGGCCGAGGTCGAAGCGCTCGACGGCCATCTCCACGTAGCGCTCCGCGTGCCGCACCCAGCTCTCGGAGTACGAGGAGAAGTATGCGTAGTCGGAGAAGATCGCCTCCGGGCTCTCGGCTTCGGGAAGCTGCACCAGCCAGCAATGCTCGCAGACGTAGGTACACAGCGGGTGGAAGACCTCGCTCGCCAGCAGGTCGGCCGGCTTCAGGTTGGAGTTGGCGAGCGGCGACGCGCCGAGGTCCACCAACACCCGCTCGAGCGGCGCGGAGCAGAAGCGGCAGGCGAGATCGGCCACTACCAGGTCTTCCAGGGCGGCTGGCCCTGCTTCCAGACCTCGTTCAGATGCAGGTAGTCGCGGTAGGTGTCCATCGGGTGCCAGTAGCCCTCGTGCAGGTAGACCGAGAGCTGGCCGTCGCGGGCCAGGCGCTGGAGGGGGTCGAGCTCGAGGAAGAGCTGCGGATCGTCGTTCAGGTAGTCGAAGACCTCGCGCTCGAAGACGAAGAAGCCGCCGCTGACCACGCCCTCGGCGAGCGTCGGCTTCTCGTTGAACTCCACCACCTTGGGGCCGGCGACCCGCATCTCGCCGTAGCGCGAGGTGGGGTGCACGCCGGTCACCGTGGCCAGCCGGCCCTCGCGCCAGTGGAAGTCGAGCAGCGCGTCGATGTCCACGTTGCCCACCGCGTCGCCGTAGGTGAAGCAGAAGGTGGAGGTGTCGAGGTACTGGCGCACCCGCCACAGCCGGCCGCCGGTCGCGGTCTCGGCGCCGGTCTCGGCGCAGGTGACGCGCCACGGCTCGTCCGCCAGGCGGTTGTGGAACTCGATCGGCATGCTCCCGTCGGCGGACCGCGTGTCCATGGTGAGTGTGAAATCGCGGTGCATCTCGTGGTAGCGCAGGAAGTACTGCTTGATCTCCCAGCCCAGGTAGCCCAGGCAGAGCACGAAGCGGCCGAGGCCGTAGGTGCTGTAGATCTTCATGATGTGCCAGAGGATGGGCTGCTCGCCGATCTCCACCATCGGCTTGGGGCGATAGCCGGTCTCCTCGCGCAGCCGGGTGCCCTTGCCGCCACACAGGATGACGACCGGGATTTGCTCCTTGGGTGTCTTGGGGTCCTTCGCGGGTCGGGAGGTCATGCCGGGGAAGGATTATCCGTGGCCGGCGGCAGCGAGGGCAAGCCGCGCTCTCCGGCCGCCAGGATCGGGGCGGCTAGAATCGGGCACGATGACCGCCGTGGGCGAAGCCGCACCCGAGGTCGCGCGGCCGGACCGCAAGGCCGCCCTCCTCGCCTGGCTGGGCGCCGGCTTCATCCGCCTGCTGCGCGCCACGGTGCGCCTCTCGCACCACGGGGACGCCGAGCTGCGGCGCATGGAGCAGGCGGGAGAGCGCTTCATCATCGCCTTCTGGCACCGCCACTTGCTGCTCATGCCCTACAGCTACCGCGGCGGCAAGATCTCGGTGCTGATCAGCCAACACAAGGACGGCGAGCTCATCGCCCGCACCATGGGCCACTTCGGCATCGACTCCAGCCGGGGCTCGAGCACCCGGGGCGGCGCGGCGGGCTTCCGCGACCTGCTGCGGCGGGTGCGCCAGGGCTATGACCTGGGGATCACCCCCGATGGCCCGCGCGGGCCGGCCTCCGTGGTCAAGCCCGGCGCCATCCAGCTCGCCGCGCTCTCCGCCCTGCCGCTGGTGCCGGTGGCCCTCGGCGCCAGCCGCGCCAAGCGCCTCGAGAGCTGGGACCGCTTCGTGATCCCGCTGCCCTTCGCCCGCGTGGCCCTGGTCTACGGCGAGCCCTACCGGGTGCCCCGCGACGCCGAGGTCGAGACGGCGGCGCGTGAGCTGGAGCGGCGGCTGATGGCAGCGGAGGAAGAGGCGGAGAAGCTGGTAGGGGCGAGATGACGGCGCCACGCAGCGAGGAAGCAAGCGTCGCCGGCAGGCCGCGGCGCTTGCTGGAGGTCAAAGGATGAGAAGCATGACCGGCTTCGGCCAGGCCCAGGGCGACAACGGCCGCTACTCCGTGGCGGTGTCGCTGCGCAGCGTCAACGGCAAGTTCCTCGACCTCGCCGTCCGCCTGCGCGACGAGTACCGGGCGGCGGAGGCGCCGGTGCGCGACCTGCTGGCGGGCGAGCTCGGCCGCGGCCGCGTGGAGGCCGGCCTCGAGATTCGGCCGCTGGCAGCGGGCCGGGCGGCGGTCGAAGTGCGCAAGGACATCGTCCGCGCCCTGCACCACGCCAGCGCCTCGCTGATCGCCGAGGGCGTGGTCAGCTCGCAACTGACGCTCGGCGACCTGCTGCGCATCCCCGAGGCCGTGGAGGTGCGGCCCGCCGAGCTCGACTGGCAGCCGGCGGACCTCGACTTGGTTCTCTCCGTGACCCGGCTGGCGCTCGCCGAGCTGATCTCGGCGCGGGTGCTCGAGGGCGCCAAGCTGCGCGCCACCCTGCTCGAACGGCTTGCCGCCCTGGAGGCGATCGCCGAGCGGCTCGAGCCACTGGTGCCGGCGGCGCAGCAGGAGGCGGCCGAGGCCCTGCGGCGGCGCCTCTCGACCCTGCTCGGCGCGGTGCCGGTAGACGAGCAGCGGCTGGCCCAAGAGGTAGCGGTGCTGGCCGACCGCGCCGACGTGCGCGAGGAGCTGGACCGGCTGCGGGTCCACCTCCAGCATTTCCGCGAGGTGGTCGATCAGCCGGGCGCCCTGGGCAAGCGCCTGGACTTCCTGGTGCAGGAGATCTTCCGCGAGCTCAATACCTTAGGCGCCAAGTGCCGGCACCCGGAGGTCACCCGCCTGCTGCTCGACGCCAAGACGTTGGGGGAGCAGATGCGGGAGCAGGCGCAGAACGTGGAGTAGGGGCGCACGGCGTGCGCCCCTTGGAGATCGGGCGGCGCCCGCCCCGAAGGGGCGTTGAAGGCATCCCGAGTTACGGCCGTGGTAAGATGCCTGGCTCGAGCCATGGCGCGGGGCGAACTCTTCATCCTCTCGGCGCCGTCCGGGGCTGGCAAGACCACCCTGATCCATCGCATGTTCGACAGCGGGCTGTTCGCGGGGGGGACGATCGCTTTCTCGGTGTCCCACACCACCCGTGCGCCGCGCGCTGGCGAGGAGGAGGGCAAGGCCTACCACTTCGTGGACGCGGCGACCTTCCAGGCCATGGTCGACGGCGACCGCTTCCTGGAGCACGCGGTGGTGCACGGCAACCGCTACGGCACCTCCTACGACGAGGTGTTGCCGCGCCTGGAGCGGGGGATCGATGTGGTGCTCGACGTGGACGTGCAGGGCGCGGCGCGGGTGATGCGGCGCTACCCCGAGGCACACGGCATCTTCATCGTGCCGCCGAGCTTCGAGGCCTTGTGCAGCCGCCTCACGGCACGGGCCTTGGACGAGCCGGACGCCATCGCCCGCCGGCTGCAGAAGGCTCTGTCCGAGATCAAGTGTTACGACCAGTACGAGTACGTGATCGTCAACGATGATGCCGAGCGCGCCACCGAGAAGCTGGCCGCGATCGTGATCGAGAAGCGCCAACGCCTGGCGCGAATGCGGGAGCGGGTGGAGGAGGTGCTGCGCGACTTCGCGCGCGTCGAGGTCGGCGCCGCCTGAATCCGCCGCCGCACGAGCCAGGCCTAGAAGGAGAGACTGCGAATGGTGACCACGCCGCAAGAGAAGGACAGCTCCGAGCCGATGGACGTGGAGTCCCTGGACAGCAAGTTCCGCTTCGTCCTCGTCGCCGCCAACCGTGCCGAGCAACTGATGCGCGGCGCGCGGCCCAAGATCGACATGCCGAGCCGCAAGCCGACGGTAGTGGCAATGCGCGAGATCGAGAAGAACCTGGTCGACTGGGGCTACGGCCAGCCTGCCGAGGAGCCGGCGGAGGCCGAGGCCGAAGGCGAGACCGCCGGCGCCTGATACTCCCGAGCCTATGCGGCCGACCTCGCTCGCGGAGCTGCTCCAGTACCTGGGCGAGGTGGGCTACGGCGAGGTCTACCGCCGCTCGCCGCGCCCTGAGGCCGCGCCGGCTCTCCTCTCCAGCTCAGCGCCGCGGGACGCCGCTGCCGCAAGCGACGCCGGCGGGCCTGACCTGCCGGAGCTCGCCGCCGAGGCGGCCGGCTGCACCCGCTGCCGGCTGGCGGAGACACGCAAGACGGTGGTCTTCGGCTCCGGCGACCCGCACGCCGAGCTGATGTTCATCGGCGAGGGGCCAGGCGCCGAGGAGGACCGCCGGGGCCTGCCGTTCGTGGGGCCCGCCGGCGAGCTCCTGACCCGCATCATCAAGGCCATCGGCCTCGGTCGCGAGCAGGTCTACATCGCCAACATCGTCAAGTGCCGGCCGCCCGGCAACCGCGACCCGCTGCCCGACGAGGTGGAGAGCTGCCGCTCTTATCTCGAGGGCCAGGTCGCGGCCATCCGCCCGCGGGTGATCGTCGCCCTGGGGCGAATCGCCGCCCAGGCCCTGCTGGGCAACGACCTGCCGATCGGCCGCCTGCGGGGCCAGTGGTACTCGCTCTTCGGCGCCGACCTGATGGTGACCTACCACCCGGCCGCCATCCTGCGCAACGAGGCCCTGAAGCGCCCCACCTGGGACGACATGCAGAAGGTCCGCGACCGGCTGCAGGCGCAGTCCTGACCTCCTGAGAGAGGAGCCGCGCGCCCTGTAGCGACCGTGCAGCAGATCGCTACCAGATGAGGCGGGCGCCGATCCCCATCAGCACAGCATCCACCACGAGGTGCGAGGCCCAGGGTGCGAGCAGGTTGCCGGACCTGCGGAAGAGCCAGCACCACAGCGCGCCCGCCACCGCGATCGCGGCCGTGGCTGGCACGGCCAGGCTCCAGAAGCGCTCCGGGGGAACGTACCGCGCCACCACGATCAGGTGGTGCGAAGCGAAGGCGGCGCTGGCTACGGCGACGGCGGCGGGGTAGGGCAGCCAGCGCGCGGCGCGCTGGAACACGAACCAGCGCCAGTAGTACTCCTCGAGGAACGAGTGTACTAGCGACAGGCCGGCCGACATCGCCAGGTAGGTGAGCGGGGAATCGATGCGAAAGTCGGCGAGGGCGGTCTGCACGCGGGCCGACACCTCGGGAGCGAGCGGCGAGCGCGCCAGCCATGCGAAGTACCAGGCCGCGGCCGCGCCTCCGAGCAGGGCGCCCAGGCCGAGACCCTCGAGGACGCCGCGGCCGGACGGCCTGGCTCCCGGCCTCGAGAGCCTCACCCCCGCGACCGCGAGCCACAGGAGCGGCAGCGCGAACTGCACGACCTTGGCCGCGAAGTAGACCGTCCTCGCCTGTGGGTTGCCCTGCAGCCCGACGAAGTACACGGCGGCTGCGAGGGTGGGCAGCACGGCCGCCACCACTACCAGAAGGTCGACTCGGGATCGCGGGAGCGTCGCCAGCACGGCGCCGCATCCTAGTGGAAGCCGGCACCGGCCGGGCAGGTGCTGACACTCGCCGTGCGACAATCGGCGAAAGGCGCTGTGATTGTGCGAATGGCTCTGTCATGATGCGTAGCACCAGAACCGAAAGTTTGTACTAAGTAGAGGGAAGTGGTAGGGTATGCTAAACAGTGGAAGAAAGGGTGAGACCTCGTTGCCAGAGGCCCAGCCGCTTTTTAGTCAGGACACCTTCCTGCAGGCGTTGCGACCGCGTCTGATGGCGGTGCTGCGCTCTTTCCGGGTGCCCCCGGAGGACGCCGAGGACCTCCTCCAGCAGGCGCTCCTTGCCCTGGTCTACCGTACCGGGACAGTCCGCGACCCCCAGAGCTGGTTGGTAGGGGTGCTCAAGCGCAAGTGTCTGATGTACTGGCGGGCTCGCCGCCGGCGGCGTGACGAGCCGATGGACGAGGAAACTCTGGAGTGGCTGGCCGAGCCCATGGAGCCGGCCCAGGAGCAGGGCGACGTGACACGGGACCTGGAATCACTGCTCGGCTGCCTTCCGGAGCGGCACCAGCGCCTTCTGCGCCTGCGATTCTGGTTCGGGCTCGAGCCCGAGGAGGTGGCGGCGCGGTTGGGATACCGGCCGTCGAGCATCGGCAAGATCACCAGCCGCTGCCTCGCCGCCCTGAACGCTGAGGCAGCGGCGTCGGGTTGGAGCACCCCGGAGCGCGGCGCGGAACCAGGCGGCGCCGAGGTGGAAGGCGGGCAGCCGGCGCGAGTCGAGCCCCGGCGCGGGCGCCGGCGGAGGTCGGCCGCGGCACGGCGCTGAGCGCCCCGGGTTCCGTGACACACTGCGCTCGAGAAGCCGCTCGAGCTGACGATGCCCCCGCTCGATCCGCCGCCCCACGCCCACCGCGCCGCCGACCTCCTCCGCCGCCAGACTGAGCCCCGGGTCCAGCTCTGGGCCTGGCCCGGCGCCGGTGCCAGCGAGGCGCTGGCCGCGCTGGCGCAAGAAGAGGGGAGGCGCGCTGCCAGCGTCGAGGACTCTCCGCAAGGCTTCGTGCGCCGCAGCCCGGAGGTGCGCTGGCTGCTGTGGGCGCGGCCGGACCCCGCTCCTGCCGACTTCGTCGAACGCGTTGCCCCGCCGGGCGTCCGCTTTCTGTTCTGGGGCCGCGAGCGGTCGTCCGCCGAGGGAGCCGCCCTCGCCGCGGTGATCCCTCCCACCGAGCTGCTGCTGACCGAGGCAGAGGTGGGTGAGCTGGTGGAACGCCACACCGCGGGCGGCCACGGGTCCGAGCTCGTGCGGCGGCTGTGGCAGGCGAGCGATGGCTGGTGGATGCCCCTCGAGCTGGCGCTGACCGCCGGCGCCGGAAGCCGCCGGCTCGATCCCTCGGCGGAAGGGCTGGTGGCCGTGCCGGCGGTGGCCAGCTTCCTGCGCCAGGAGGTGGTCGCACCCTTGCCCGCCGACGTGCAGGAGCTGCTCCTCGAGCTGGCTGGCGGCGAGACCCTGGAGGAGAGCTTCTGGCGGCAGGTCTGGGGCGAGGGCGATCCGCGCCTGGGTGCTCTCTCCGACTTCCTCGACCGCCAGGGGTTGGTGGTCGAAGCCAGCCGCTCGCGCCGGCTACCTCGCCTGCTGGCCGCGCATTTGCGTCTCGAGCGCGGGCGACGCTGGCCGGTGGCGCGCGCCTTCGCCGCCGCGCAGCGCCTGGCGGCGGTCGCCTTCAGCCTCGGCCGGGTGGAGGATGCCCTCGCGGCCTTGGTCCAGGCCGCCGACCCGCTGCGTGCCGGCGAGCTGCTGGAGCTCGAGTGGCCGCAGCTCCTCGGGGCGGCGCCGGTAACGCTGCTGCGCGCCGCCTTCCGCCTCACCCGGCCTCGGGAAGGCGGCGGCGGCGAGCTGCTGGCGCTGGCCGCGGAGGCGGCCACGGGGGATCGCCGGCGCGCGGCGGCCGGCCTGGCCGAGCTGGCGGCGAGGCGGGAGGCGCGGAGCCAGGCCGGCGGTGCCGTGCCGGCGGTGGCCCGCGCCCTGCTGGCGGCGGCCAGGGCCGGCGGCGCCGCGCCCGAGGTGGCGGCGACGGCCGCCCAGGAGCTCGCCGCCTTGGGCCCGCTGCCCCGCGGCCTCGCGCCGCTGCTGGCCGCGCTCGAGGGCGGAGCGGCGGCGGCAGAGGGCGCTGCGGCGCTGGAGCTGCCGGCCGTACCCTCGACCGTGGCCGACCACCTCCTGCTCTCGCTGCTGCGCCTGTCCGCGCCCGCGGCCGCGCGCCAGGAGCCCGCGGGCAAACGCCAGGCGGCGGGGCCGGTGGTGAGCGCCGGCTTGTTGGGCCCGCCGCGGGTGCGGGCCGGCGACGGAGGCGCCACACGCGAGGTCACCTGGCCGCTCAAGAAGGCGCTGCGGGTCTTCACCTACCTGGCCTCCTCCCCCGAGCTCGAGGCGAGCCGCGAGGAGCTGGTCGAGGCGGTGTGGGGCGACGAGGACGACGCCGCGATCGAACGCAACTTCCATCCCACCCTGAGCCACCTGCGCCGGGCCCTGACGCGGGCCCTGCCGGGGCTGCCGCCGCCGCTCCAGCGCCGCGGCGGCTCGTACCGCCTGAGCCCGGCGATCGACTGGCGGATCGACGTGGTCGAGTTCGACGCTCTGCTCAAGCGCGGCCGGCAGCGCCAGGAGGCGGGCGACGCCTCCGCCGCGATCGAGCACTGGCAAGCCGCCTGGCGGCTCTACGGCGGGCCCTTCCTCGCCGGCGAGCACGGCGACTGGGTGAGCGAGCGGCGCGAGGCCCTGCTGCAGACCTACGTCGAGCTGCTGCGCCGCCTGGGCGAAACCCTGCTCGAGAGCGGCGAGCTGCAGCGTGCCATGGACGCCTATCGCACGCTGCTGATCGCGGACCGGCTCCAGGAGCGGGCGCACGTGGCGATGATGCGCATCTACGGCCGGCTCGCCCGGCGCGACCTGGTCCGCCGCCAGTACGACCGCCTGAGCGAGCTGCTGCGCGACGAGCTGGGGGTGGAGCCGCTCTCAGAGACCACGGCCGAGTATCACCGTTTGATGGGGTAGCCGTCGTCGCGAGCAGGCCGGGCGCTACGTCGCGGGTCCTCCCGGGGATCCTCACCTACTTCCGTGTAGGCTCCGGTCCCCTGGTCCTCCCGCTCCTTGCGCGCGGCCCGCTCGCGACGACGGCTCCTGCTGTGTCGACCACGTTGCTACAATCCCTCCGCGTGTCCGCCCGCCTGGAAGCCGTGACCCATCTCGCGCCCGTGCCGCCGGCCGCCGCCCAGGAGGCGGAGGAGCTCGCGGTCAGCGTCATCGTCCCGGTCTTGAACGAGGCGGCCACGGTCGCCGAGCTCAGCGCGCGGATCGCGGAGGTGCTGTCGCGGCTCGGGCGTTCGTTCGAGGTGATCTTCGTCGACGACGGCTCGAGCGACGGCACCTCGCAGCGGGTGCGCGAGGTCCGCGCCGCCGACCCGCGGATCAAGCTGGTGCGCCTGCGCCGCAACTTCGGCAAGGCGGCGGCGCTGTCGGCCGGCTTCGACCACGCGGCCGGCCGCATCCTGATCACCATGGACGGCGACCTGCAGGACGACCCGGAGGAGATCCCGCGCTTCCTGGCGGCGCTCGAGGAGGGCGGGCTCGATCTGGTCTCCGGCTGGAAGCGCCAGCGGAGCGACCCGGCCTCCAAGCGCTACCCGTCGCGCCTCTTCAACTGGGTGACGCGGCGCATGGCGCGGGTCGAGCTGCACGACTTCAACTGCGGCTTCAAAGCCTACCGCCGCGAGGTGGCGGAGGAGGTCGAGATCTACGGCGAGCTGCACCGTTACATCCCGGTGCTCGCCAGCCGGCGCGGCTTCGTAGTGGGGGAGATCGAGGTCCGCCATCACCCGCGCCGGCACGGCGAGAGCAAGTACGGCTGGGACCGCCTCTACAAGGGGTTCCTCGACCTGATCACCGTGCTCTTCATCACCCGCTACACCGGCCGGCCGCTGCACCTCTTCGGCGTCATCGGCCTGCTGGCCCTGGCCGCCGGCCTCGGCATCAACACCTACCTCGCGGTGCTCTGGTTCCGCGGCCAGTGGCTGTCCAACCGGCCGCTGCTGCTGTTCGGCGTGCTGCTGATGATCCTCGGCATCCAGGTGCTGACCACCGGCCTGATCGCCGACATGATCAGTGCCACGGCCTTCCGCCGCCGCGACAGCTACTCGATCAAGGAGAAGCTCGGCTGAACGGCGAGCGCTGGGCCCGCCGCCTGGTGTGCTCGAGGACCGGCGCCGAGGCGCCGCTCGACGAGCCCGCCTTCCTGTCCCCGGCCGGGGCGCCCTGGCTGGTGGGCTACGACCTCGACCCGGGCCGCGGCGAGGCCTGGAAACGGGAGCTCGCCGGCCGGCCCTGGAGCCTGTGGCGCTATCGCGAGCTGCTGCCGGTCGCCGACTTCGAGGGCCGGGTCGACCTCGGCGAGGGTGGCACGCCCCTGGTGCGGCTCGCGGGCTTTGCGCCGCCCGGCGTCGAGGTTTGGCTCAAGCAGGAGGCCGGCAACCCCTCGGGCTCGTTCAAGGCGCGCGGCCTGTCGCTGGCCGTCAACCGGGCGCGCGAGCTGGGGGCGCCGGGGGTGGAGCTGCCGAGCGCCGGCAACGCCGCCCTGGCGCTCGCCGCCTATGCCGCGGCGGCCGGCCTGCCGGCGCGCGTGGCGGTTCCCGCCGACACGCCGCGCACCGTGGTCGAGCGCTGCCGCGAGCACGGCGCCGAGGTGCTGGCCGCGGGTGCCACGCTGGTCGAGGCCGCGGCGCGCCTGGCCGAGCTCGGCGGCGGCTACTGGAGCCTGGCGACGCTGCGCGAGCCCTACCGCGTGGAAGGCAAGAAGACCATGGGGTTGGAGCTCGCAGAGCAGCTCGGCTGGACGCTGCCGGACTGGGTCTTCTATCCCACGGGCGGCGGCACCGGGATCGTCGGCATGGCCAAGGCCTTCGACGAGCTGGAGCGGCTCGGCCTGATCGACAGCCGGCGCCCGCGCTGGGTGGCGGTGCAGATGGCGGGCTGCGCGCCGATCGTGCGCGCCTTCGAGCAGGGCTGGGAGACGGCGCCGGCCTGGGAGGACCCGCAGACCGAGGTGTGGGGCCTGCGGGTGCCGAAGGCGATCGCCGACTTCCTCATCCTGCGCGCCGTGCGCGAGAGCGGGGGCCGGGCGGTGGCGGTGGCCGAGGAGCGGCTGCCGGAGGCGACCTCGCGGCTGGCCCGCCGCGCCGGTCTGCGTGCCGGTCCCGAGGGAGCGGCGTGCCTGGTGGCCCTGGAGGAGCTTGCCGCCGCCGGCGTGGTGCGCGCCGGCGAGCGCGTCGTGGCCTTCCAGACTGGCGACCCTGCCAACTACGCTTGAAACGCAACCCGTGAAGAGCCGGCCGGCCGACCTCGCGGCCTTCCTCGCCCGCACCGTCGACGACGGCACCTTCTCGTGTGCCGCCGCGCTGGTGGGCACCGCGTCGCGCGTGCTGTGGACCGGCGCGGCCGGGCTCGAGCAGGTCAGGCCCCGACTGGAGGCCAGCGCAGCGACGGTGTTCGATCTGGGCTCGATCACCAAGCCCTTCATGGCAACCCTCGCCCTGCTGCTCGATTCCGTCGGCCTGCTGCCGCTGCGCACCCGCGTCACCGAGGTTTGGGCGGAGGCCGACCCGCGGTTCGCCGAGGTATCGCTCCAGGACCTGCTGCGCCACCGCGCCGGGCTGGCGGCGTGGTCGCCCCTCTACTACCTGTGCCGAGACCGGGAGAGCGCAGTCTCGGCCCTGCTCTCGGGCTCGGCCCTGGGCGCCAAGCGCGGCACTTACAGCGACCTCGGCTACATCCTGTGGGGCTTCGCCGCGGAGGAGCGCCTGATCGAGAGCCTGTGGCGCCTGCTGTCGCGCCACCTGTTGATGCCGCTCGGCATGAAGAGCGTCCGCCCCTCGCCCGGGGCCGTGCCGGGGGCCGCGGTGTGCCGCATCGACACCGGCCAGGAGGTGCGGCTCGCGGCCGGCCTGGGTCTCGCGATCGAGCTGCTGCCGCCGCCCGCCTGGGGCAGGGTGCAGGACGGCAACGCCCGCTTCCTGGGCGGCCTGGCGGGCCACGCCGGGCTGTTCGCGACGGTCGAGGACGTCTGGCGCCTGGCGCGAGAGTGGCTGTTACCGCACCGGGAGCTGTCGGCGCTGCGCTTCCACGAGGCCCTGGCCGGCCCCGGCAGCCACGTGCTCGGCTGGTGGAAGCGGACCGTCGGCGGCTCGGCCGGCCCGGCGCTCTCGGCCGCCGCCTTCGGCCATCCGGGCTTCCCCGGCGGCAGCGTGTGGGTGGACCCCGAGGCGGGAGCGGTCTTCATCCTCCTCGGTCACCGTACCTCACCGTTCTCGGACTTGAACCCTCTGCGGCGTGAGTTCCACCGCCTGGCCGCGCTTCAGTTGCAGGCGATGCCGGCCTCGCGGCAAACGCCGTCGAGCAGGTTCCAGTAGGCGTCGAGGGCCGCGGAGGCGGCACCCAGCACCTCTTCCGGCGCCGCCCCCTGGTCCAGGCAGCGGCCGAGGGCCCGGCGCTCGCCGTCGCGGTGGCGCACGTCGGCCTCGGCGTGGACCGTGAAGTAGGCCAGGCTCTCCCCGTCGGCCACGCCGTAGTGCTCGGCCAAGCCCGCCGCCTTGGTCGCCGCCACCTCGGGCTGCTGGCTCTCGTAGGTGTAGAGGGCGGCGAGGGCCGCGGCGGAGCTCCGGCCGGCGAGGCACCGGAACGCCTCGACCGTGGCCGCGGCGCCCGGGGCGGCTTCGGCGGCCTCCACGGCACCGGCATCGAGCCCACAGCCACGGGCGAAGTCGAGCCACAGCTCGGCATGGGGCTTGGGCTGACTGAGCTCCTCGCGCAGGTTGTCCTCGAGCTCGGCGCGCACGGCGGGGTCGGTGCTGGTCGCGATCGCGGCCTCGAGGTAGCCGGGGAAGGCGGCGACGTGAGGGTAGTAGTAATGGGCGTAGGTGGCGAGCTGGTCGCCGCTCAGGCGTCCCTCGGTCCAGGCGCGGTAGAACGGATGGTCGAGGATCGAGCGGTTGGCGATCAGCGAATCGAGCTCGGCTAAGACGGCGGTCGAGTTCATAGTAAAGTCTCCTGGTTGGACGGCTGCGGGTCGGGGCGCATGATAGCGCGTTCCCCCCGGGCAGGCCCGGCCCTCAGCGAACCTCGAACGCCGGCCCCGCCGGCTCCCGATCCAGAACCCTCGCCTCAGCTAGGAGGATCGCTCCCGCATGGAAATCAGAGACCTCGTCCTGGTCGACGGTGTGCGCACGCCGATGGCCGCCTTCAACGGCTCCTTCGCCGATCTCTCGGCCATCGAGCTGGGCAGCCGCGCGGCCAAGGCCCTTTTCGAGCGCGCCGCCGTGGACCCGAAGGAAGTCGAGCACGCTGTGGTCGGAAACGCTCTCCAGACCTCGGCGGACGCTATCTACGGCGCCCGCCACGTAGCGCTCAAGTCGGGCGTGCCCAAGGAAGTGCCGGCCTTGACCGTCAACCGGCTCTGCGGCTCCGGCATCCAGGCCATCATCTCCGGCGCCCATCTCGCCCTCGCCGGTGAGGCCCAGGTCTGCCTGGTGGGCGGCATCGAGAGCATGAGCCAGGCGCCGCACGTGCTGCGCGGCGCGCGGCGCGGCTACCGGCTGGGCCACGGCCAGCTCGAGGACCTGCTCATGGAGTCGCTGATGGACCCCTACTGCGGCTGCTACATGGCGCAGACCTCGAACAACCTGGCGCGCGATTTCGCCATCAGCCGCGAAGAGCAGGACCGCTTCGCCCTGGAGAGCCAGCGCAAGGCCGCGGCGGCCTGGGACAGCGGCCGGCTGGCCGAGGAGGTGGTGGCGGTGGAGGTGGGCTCCGGCAAGAAGGCAAAGCGCGTCGAGCGCGACGAGCACCTGCGGCCGGAGACCACGCTGGAGGGGTTGGCCAAGCTGCCCCCCGCCTTCGAGGAGAACGGCTTCGTGACCGCCGGCAACGCCTCCGGCATCGTCGACGGCGCGGCGATGCTGATCCTGGCCACCGCGGAGCGGGCCCGTGCCTGGGGCAAGCAGCCGCTCGCCCGGCTGGTCGCCTGGGCGGTGGTGGGGGTCGAGCCTTCGCGCATGGGCATCGGTCCGGCGCCGGCGATCCGCGCCGCCCTGGCCAAGGCCGGCATGCAGCTCTCCGACCTCGACCTGATCGAGATCAACGAAGCCTTCGCGGGCCAGATCCTGGCCTGCGTCCGCGACCTCGACCTCGACACCGCGAAGCTCAACGTCAACGGCGGGGCCATCGCGCTCGGCCATCCGCTGGGCGCCACCGGCGCCCGCATCACGTTGACGCTGGCGAAGGAGCTGAAGCGGCGGGGTGGCGGGGTGGGGGTGGCTTCGGCGTGTATCGGCGGCGGGCAGGGGATCGCGCTGATCGTCGAAGTGGATGCGTAGGTAGGGCGAGCCGAGGACGACGGCGTGCCGCCGGCCCGGCCGGCGGCACGTTGCTTGCCCGCTAGGCCTGGTCTTCAGGAGCGCCGGCGCCGCGGCCCGAGAGCGCGCTCCACAGCAGCCAGGCACCGACGCCGAGCAGGGCCACCGGCCAGAGGCGGAGCAGCCAGTCGAGCTCGATCTCCAGGTAGAGCTTGAGCACCCCCACCGTGCCCAGCGCGAGCAGCATGGCGCCGGCGAAGATCTTTTCGTTGCGGGCCGACTGGCCGCGCGCCGGCGAGATCGCGCCCAGGTCGTCGACGTAGCCGTAGTTGATCAAAGTGGCCTGCCGAAAGGCGTCGAGCACGTTGAACAACCAGAGGAAGGCGGTGGCGAAGCCGAAGACCGGCTCGCCGCGGTCTTGGGTGGCCAAGTACATGCACGAGGCAATGGCCAGGAAGAACGTCACGGCGCGGGTGTAGAGGCCGTTGTAGACGTTCCCCATGCCGGGGAAGAACGACAGGATGGCGGCCAGCCAAGGGTTCTTCGGCGGCACGCGCCGGACCGCCGCCGGCTCGGCTGCCGGCGCCGGCGGGTGCTCGCTGGTGGGATGGGCGATGGGTTGCATGGGAGCTTCTCCTTCCGCGGAATGCGGCATCAGTCCGGATTGGTGATCGTCGGGGTCACGCCATCCCGGACCTCGGCCTCGAGCTCGACGAGGCGCTCGTGCCACGAGGCGAAGAGCTGGCGGGAACGAATCAAGCTGCGGTCGAAAGTCTCTTGCGCCGGCAGCAGCACGCCGCACACCCAGCCCTCGCGGCCCCGGGCCTGGACCTCGGTCCAGCGCTCGCCGAGCTCGCCGGCCAGCGGCTGAGAGGCGGCGACCGGGTCGCCCCACAACAGGCCGCACACGACCACCGCCACGAGGCTGGCGGCGAGGCTCGCCGCCGGGCTGCGCACCCAGGCGGGAAGCGGCAGTCGCGGGCGCCCCGCCGCCGGCCCGACCGGCCGGGCGATGGCTTCGAGGCGCGCAGCGAGCCCGGCCGGCAGCGGCAGGGAAGGCAAGGGGAGCGGCAGGTCGAGCACCACCGCCGGCGCGAGGACGGGCTCGGCGGCGGCCGCCGGCGCCGCGATGGCCCGCAGCCTGGCCTCCAGGCCTGCCGGCAACGGCAGCTTCGCTCCGCCGGCCCGCGCCGTCTCGACTACGCGAGCGAAGGCATCGCAGCCCAGGCAGCCGGCGCGGTGAGCAGCGGGCTCGCCGGGCTCGAACGTGGCGCGGAAGCGGCGGCAGTCGGGGCTCATGGGCTACTCCCGTGGCCGTGCGCGGCGCCGGCGATGACCGCTGCTCCGGCGCCCAGCCGGCGCTGGACGGCGCCGGTCAGCTCCTGGCGAGCGCGGTTGAGGCGCGACTTGACGGTGCCCAACGGCAGCTCGAGGGCCTGGACCAGATCCTCGTAGGCGAGGCCCTGGAGATCGCGCAGCACGATGATCTCCGCCAGCTCCTCGGGCAGCTCGGCGAGCGCCTGATAGATGAGTGCAAGCTGTTGGCTGCGGTTGGCGTCGGCCTGCGGGTCGGAGGCCGAGGGCAGGCGCGAAAGCACCTCCTCGGGCACCCGTGAGAGACGGTGCTGGGCCCTAGCGTGGCGGAAGTGGTCGATGCAGAGGTTCCGGGAGAGCCTCAGAGTCCAGCCCACCAGGGGCACGTCGCCACGGTAGGCACGCAGGTTCTGATAGAGACGCAGGAAGATCTCCTGCGTCAAGTCCTCGGCTTCGGCGAGGTCGGCCGTGAACTGGTAAGCCAAATTGTAGATGCGGCGGCCGTAGAGCCCGATCAGCTCGTTCCACGCCTCGGGCTGGCCGGCCGCGGCGCGGCGGGCCAGCAGGAGGTCGGGGTTGGGCAGCGCGGCGGCCATCAATCGGGGAGACGAGAGGCCGGAGGAAAAGGTTCGTTCAGGCCGCGTCGCGGCCTACACGAAGCGGCCCGTTTCGCCGGCTCTCGCCGGCAAAACGGGGCGGCACGGAGGACTCTCCTTCAGCCTTCGCCGCTCTCTTTCGCTTGCAGATACCCCAGGCACTTGTAGATCAGCTTGGCGGCCACGAAGTCGCTGACCGGCTGCTCGGCGAGCGGCGCCAGCTCGACGACGTCCATCGCCACCACGGTCTTGCGCCGGAACAGCTCGCGCAGCAGCCCCACGGTGGGGTACCAGGCGCCGCCCCCCGGCTCGGGAGTGCCCGTCGCCGGCACCAGCGAGGGGTCGAAGTAGTCGATGTCGAAGGTGAGGTACACGCGCTCGGGCAGGCGGTCGAGCAGCGGCGCGAAGCGCTCGGCCGCCCGCTCCAGCTCGTGGCCCCAGATCACCGGCAGCTCGCGCTCGGTCACCAGTTGCGCCTCGGGTGTCGACAGCGAGCGGATGCCCACGGCGAGGGTGGGCAGGCCCAGCTCCAGCACCCGCCGCATGATGCAGGCGTGGCTCCACGGCGTGCCCTCGTACTCGTCGCGCAGATCGGCGTGGGCGTCGAACTGCACCACGCCGAGGTCGCCGCCGAACACGGTCCTGGCGGCACGGATCGGCGCCACGCTCAGGCTGTGCTCGCCGCCCAGGGTGACCACGAACTTTCCCGCCTGCATGTGTCGCCGCGCCTCGGCCTCGACCTCGGCCAAGGCCTCGGCGATCTCCTCGGACGGCAGCGCGAAGGGCTCGAGCGTGGCGATGCCCTGCAGGAACGGCTCGCTCGCCAGCTCCTGGTCGTAGGTCTCGACGAACTGCGAGGCGCGGACGATGGCGCGCGGCCCTCCCGCCGTGCCGCGGCCGTAGGACACGGTGCGCTCGAAGGGCACCGGCAGCACGGCCACGCGGCTCGTCTCGTAGGTGCTGTAAGCGTCGGGGAGCTGGGCGAAGTTGTCGGGCAGAGTGAGGTCCATGGATCACGGGTTGTAGCAGCCGGCCCCGGGGCTGTCAACGCGGCCGGCGCAAGAGCAGGGCGGTCTTTGCCGTCTTCTCCAAGCGAAGGAAGGAGGCGGCGATGGAGAGCCTGATGATCCGTGAGCTGGCCCTCGACGAGCGGCCGCGGGAGCGGCTGCTCGAGCACGGGAGCCATGCCCTGGCCGACGCCGAGCTGCTCGCCGTGCTGCTGCGGACTGGCCGGCGCGGCGTATCGGCGCTCGAGATGGGGCGCGAGCTGCTGCGCGTCGCCGGCGGCCTCGCCGGCCTGCGCTCGCTGCGCCTCGGCGGCAAGGCCTGTGCCGGCCTTGGCCGCGCCAAGCTCGCCGCGCTGCTCGCCGCGGTCGAGATCGGGCGCCGGCTCGCCCGCCTGGAGCTGCCGGAGAAGGTGTCGCTGGCGCGGCCGCGCGAGGTGGCGGACTACCTGGTGATGCGCTACTGCGCCAGCCAGCAGGAGGTGATGGGCGCGCTGTTTCTCGATGCCCGCAACCGCATGATCGGCGAACGGGAGATCTTCCGCGGCACGCTCAACCGCGCCGCGGTCGAGCCGCGCGCGGTGCTCAAGGAGGCGATCTTGCGCGACGCCCTGGCCCTGCTCCTGTTCCACACCCATCCCAGCGGCGACCCCAGCCCGAGCTCCGAGGACTACCTCTTCACGCGGCGCATGGCCGAGGCGGCGGAGACCGTGGGCCTGAAGCTGGTCGATCACATGATCCTGGGCGGCTCCGGGCGCTGGGTCTCGCTTCGCGAGCGGCGGCCCTGGTAGGGTTCGGCATTCGACGCACGCCTGAGGCGCGTGCGAGCCCCGAGAGGGCGCGAGCCGGAGGCTGGAGCGAGGAGGCCGCTTGGAGCCAGGGCGGGAGCAGCAGGGAGCAGAGGCGGGCGAGCGGCCGCCGTTCGCCGCCGGCAGGCTGGAGCAGGGGCTGGCCCACGCCGGGGACCTGCGCTGGGCGGCGGTGGATCTCTCGGCGGTGGTCGAGACTGCGCGCGGGCGGCTGGACCTGTCGCCGGTCGCTTCCGCGGCGCTCGGCCGCGCCCTTGCCGGCGCCTCCCTCCTGCTGCGCATGGCGCTCAAGACGCCGAGCCGCCTGATCCTCGAGATCAAGGGCGACGGGCCGCTCGGCAGGGTGGTCGCCGAGGTCGACGACCGCGGCAACCTGCGCGGCATGGTGGACAACCCGCGGGTCGACGTGCCGCACAAGAGCGACGGCAAGCTCGCGGTGGGCGCGGCGGTGGGCAGCGGAGTGCTGCGGGTGATCCGCGAGGAGCCGGGTCGCCGGCGCTACCAGAGCGAGGTGGCCCTGCTCTCGGGCGAGATCGGCGAGGACCTCGCACACTACTTGGAGCAGAGCGAGCAGACGCGCTCGGCTGTGCTGGTCGGCGTGTTGGCGCAGCCCAGCGGCGTGGTGGCCGCCGGCGGGATGATGATCGAGGTGCTGCCCGGCGCGCCGGAGGCCGCGCTCGCCCGCCTCGAGGCCAACCTCGCGGCGGTGAGCGGCGTCAGCCGCACCCTTGCCGAGGGCGGGCTCGAGGCGGTGGTGGAGCGCGCCCTCGCGGGCCTGGCGCCCGAACGGAGCGAGGCCGCGACCCTGGCCTACCGCTGCCGGTGCAGCCGCGAGCGCATCCTCGCCTACCTGGTGGCGATCGCCCGCGCCCAGAGCGAGCCGCTGCACGACGAGCAAGGCAAGATCGCGGTGGAGTGCGCCTTCTGCGGCGAGAAGTACGAGTACCAGGCCGAGGAGGCCGTCGACCTGGTGAGCGGCGAAGCGGGCCCGGCGGGGCCGTGAGCGCGCCCGCCGGGGCTCGGGCCGCCGCGGCCTCCTCTGCTAGGATGGCGCGGTTTTTCCGCTGAGAACCCCCGCGAGCGAGCGATGAGCACCTTCTACGTCACGACGCCCATCTATTACGTCAACGATCTGCCGCACATCGGGCACATCTACACCACGGTGGTGGCCGACACCTGGGCCCGCTACCGCCGCCTGGCCGGCGACCAGACCTACTTTCTGACCGGCACCGACGAGCACGGCCAGAAGATCGAGCGCGCCGCGGCGGCGGAAGGCGTCGCCCCGCTGGCGCTCGCCGATCGCGTGGTGGAGCGCTACCACGAGCTGTGGCGCCAGCTCGGCATCTCGCACGACGACTTCATCCGCACCACCGAGCCGCGGCACGCGGCCGGGGTGGCCGAGATCATCCGCCGCATCGACGCGGCCGGCGACCTCTACCTCGCTCAGCACGAGGGCTGGTACTGCGTGCAGTGCGAGACTTACTACACGGAGAAGGAGCTGCTATCCGGGCAGCGATGCCCGGTGCACGAGACGGCGGTCGAGAAGCAGGAGGAAGAGAACGTGTTCTTCCGCCTGTCGAAGTACCAGGACCGGCTGCTCGCCTGGTACGACAGCGCGGCGCAGCCGGTACGGCCTCGGGTGCGCGCCAACGAGGTGCGGGCGTTCGTCGCCTCCGGGCTGAGAGACCTCTCGGTATCGCGGACCTCGCACACTTGGGGGCTGCCGTTCGAGGGCCATCCCCGGCACCGCGTTTACGTCTGGCTCGACGCCCTCACCAACTACATCAGCGCCCTGGGATTTGGCCGGGCGGGCTCTGGGGGCCGGCCGGGGGACGACGAGCGCTACCGGCGCCTCTGGGGCGAAGGCGACGTCCGGCTGCACCTGATCGGCAAGGACATCCTCCGCCACCACGCGGTGTACTGGCCGGCGTTCCTGATGTCCGCGGGCCTGCCGGTCCCGACCCAGGTCTGGGCCCACGGCTGGTGGCTACGCGACGCCAAGAAGATCTCGAAGTCGGTGGGCAACGTGGTGCGCCCCGACGAGCTGACTCGCCGCTTCGGGGTCGACACCCTGCGCTACTTCCTGCTGCGCGAGATGGTCTTCGGCCAGGACGCGAGCTTCTCCGACGAGGCGTTCATCGACCGTTTCAACAGCGATCTTGCCAACGACCTCGGCAATACCGTGAGCCGCGTCGTCACCCTGTCGCGCAAGGCCTTCGACGGCAAGACGCCGCCCGAGGCCTGCGACGACAACCCGCTGATCGCCGTCGCGGCCGAGGTGGCGGCGGAGTACCGGAGCGCGATGGACGAGCCGGCCTTCAGCCGCGCGCTCGAGGCCCTGTGGCGCCTGCTCGCCGAGACCAACCAGTACATCGTGCAGCGCGAGCCCTGGAAGCTGATCGGCAAGCAAGCCGAGCAAACCCGCCTCTCCCGCATTCTGTGGAACGGGCTGGAGGCGACGCGCATCGTGGCCACCGGGCTGCTGCCGTTCATCCCCGAGACCGCGGCCGCCGTGCTGCGGGCCGTGGGCACGGCCGAGCCGCCGGCGAGCCTCGACGCCCTGGCCTGGGGGCGCACTCCGGCGGGCGCGCCGCTGCCCGCGCCGACGCCTCTCTTCCCGCGCATCGACAAGGCGGCCTACCTCGCCGAGGCCGCGCCGCCAGGCGGTGCGACCCAAGGCCAGTCCGCCGCGAAAGGCCCCATGGTCACCATCGATCAGTTCATGCAGACCGAGCTCAAGGTCGCCACCGTGGTCGCCGCCGAGCCGGTGCCCAAGAGCAGCAAGTTGGTCAAGCTCACCGTCGACCTCGGCGACGAGCAGCGCACCGTGGTGGCGGGGATCGCCCAGCAGTACGCGCCCGAGGCGCTGGTAGGGAGGCAGGTGGTGATCGTCGCCAACCTGCAGCCGGCGAAGCTCATGGGCATCGAGTCGCAGGGCATGGTGCTCGCCGCCTCGCCGGGCGACGGCGCCATCCTGCTGGCGCCCGAGAAGCCGGTGCCCAACGGGACGCGGGTGCGGTGAGCAGCGCCACGATCATCGACTCGCACTGTCATCTTCAGAACCTGCCGCCCGGCGAGCGCGAACACGCCCTCGACGAGGCGCGGCAGCGTGGCGTACGCGGCTTCCTGCTACCGGCCGTGCGCCTGGAGGACGCCGCCGACGTCCTCGCCCTCTGCCACCGGCACGAAGACGTGTGGTGCGCGCTCGGCGTGCACCCTCACGAGGCGTCGAGCTGGGAGGAGGGCAGCCGCGAGCGCCTGCGGGCGCTGCTCGCCGATCCCAGGGCCGTGGCGGTGGGGGAGTGCGGCCTCGACTTCTACTACCACCACTCTCCCCGCGACGTGCAGGAGCACGCCCTGGCCGAGCAGTGGGCGCTCGCCATCGAGCTGGGCCTGCCGGCCGTGGTCCACAACCGCGACAGCAACGACGCCATGCTCGAGCTGGTGCGGCGCCCGGAATTTGCGGCACTCCAGGCCGACTTCCACTCCTTCGCCGGGGGCTTGGCGATGGGCCGCGAGCTGATCGAGCGCGGCTTCTACCTTGGCCTCTCGGGGATGATCACCTTCCCCAGGGCCGACAACGTGCGCGAAGTGATCCCCATCCTGCCGCCCGAGCGCGCCCTGATCGAGACCGACACTCCCTACCTCGCGCCCTTGCCCTACCGCGGCAAGCCCAACCGCCCGGCCTACGTGGTGGAGGTGGGGCAGCGGCTGGCAGAGGAGTGCGGGGAGAGCTTCGAGGCGCTGGCAAAGAGGACCACGGAGAACTTTTTCAGGCTGTTCAGGAAGGCGGCGGGGTAGGCGCGCCGCCGTGGCGGCCATGCCCGGCCACGGTCCTTCCTACGGCACCCGCTTCCACTCGATGTCCCAGGCCTCGCGGCGCTCGACGAAGCCAGTGAGGCGGCCGTCCGGCCCGCGCTGGAAGACCTTGCGGTAGCGCATCTGGCCGGGGACGAAGAGCACGTCCGGCACCTCGGCCTTCAGCGTCTCGGCGGGTCGGCCGGTCCGCTGGCCCTCGAGCCCGGCCTCGCTGCGACGGATCTCGTAAGTGATCTCGGGCGTCAAGGCATAGCGGCCCACGTACTC
Organism: Thermoanaerobaculia bacterium; assembly: GCA_044869805.1. GTDB lineage: Bacteria > Acidobacteriota > Thermoanaerobaculia > Multivoradales > SZUA-115 > CAWDVR01. Next base: position 24,976 of record JBIOXV010000178.1, read on the forward strand.
GTCGAGCTGGCGGGCCGTGAGCTCGATGGCCGGGGGGTCCTTGCGCAAGGCGAGGACCTGGCCGGCGATCATCCGCCACCCCGCGGGAGTCTGGAGCCAGGTCTCGGTGCTGCGGTACTGGCAGTGCAGCTTGTGCCCGTGGTAGTCCTCGTGCTCGTCGACCAGGTAGTTGGTGACGGCGACGCTGCCGTGGGGGGTGGCCTGGAAGTCGAGCACCTCGATGACGCCGGAAACGCCCGGCGGCAGGGGCTTGATGGCGGCGACCATCTCGGACTTCGTGTAGACCGTGCCGTCCTCCGCGGTGTAACGCACCTGCTCGTGCAGGTAGCTATCCCAGACCGCGGCATTCCCTGAGGTGACCGCGTCGAGCAGCGCTTGGGTCTGGCGCTGGAGCAGGGCGCCCACGTCTTCTGCTGCTACCTCCGAGGCCCGAGCCGGTAGGTGAATGCAGAGCAGAGCCGCCAAACCCAGTGCTACCCGGAGGAGCCCAACCCAGGGGAGGAGCTCGGGCTGTGCGCTCCGCTTCATCTCGATCTCCTTGCTCGCGGCAGCTTGCTCACACCGGGTTCGGCACGTCGATGAACGCGACCTCGATGCCGAAGCGGTCGGCCAGGTGCTCGCCCAGGGCGCGGACTCCCAGGCGCTCGGTGGCGTAGTGGCCACAGGCCAGGTAATGGATGCCGGCCTCGCGCGCCACGTTCATCACCCACTCGGAGGCTTCGCCCGTCAGGTAGGCGTCCAAGCCTTGGCGGATCGCGGCGTGGAGCTCGCGCTGGGCGCCACCGGAGACGATGCCCAGCGACGACAACGGGTCAGGGCCGTAGGTGAAGGCGAGCGGTGCCTGCTCGAAGACCTCCGCGCAGCGGCCCAGCAGCTCGCCGGCCGAGATCGGCGCTGGGAAGCGGCCCGCCATGCCCAGAGGGAGGCCGTCGAAGGGAGCGAAGGGCTCCACGTCGGTCAAGCCCAGCAGCGCGGCGGCGACCGCGTTGTTGCCCACCTCGGGGTGGCGATCCAGCGGCAGGTGATAAGCGAGCAGGTGCAGGCCGTGGCGCACCAGGGCGGCGATCCGGCCGTACTGCACGCCGGTCAGAGTGCGGGGCTCGTTGTCCCACAGCAGGCCGTGGTGGACGAGCACCGCGTCGGCGCCCCATTCCGCGGCCCGCTCGAAGAGAGGGAGGCAGGCGGACACCCCGGTGACCAGCCGGGCGATGCGGCGGTGGCCCTCGACTTGGAGGCCGTTGGGGCCGAAGTCACGCCCGCGGCCGGCCTGCAGGTACTCGTCGAGGTAGGCGACGAGGGCCTCGCAGTCGATGCCGCTGGGCGTCATGCCTCGGCTCCCATGGCTCGGATTTGGGGCGCCGTGCAGCCGGTTCCTCAGCCTCGCTGTTCGCGGGGCGGCCGGCTGCCGCCGGCGCCGCGCCCGCGGTCCCGGCCGCCGCGGGGTGGCCCCCCGGGGCGGCGATCGCGGCCGCCCCGGTCGGAGTCCCCGCGGTCCGAGCCCGTACGCGGCTCGACTGCGGCGTCCATGCCGGCGTAGTCGGCGGCGTTGAAGTCCGGCGACTCCATGATCACCGCCTTGCGCGACAGGCGGATCCTGCCGGTCTCGTCGACTGACAGCACCTTGACCTGAGCCTCGTCGCCCTCCTTCAGCACGTCGCTGACCTCGCGCACGCGGTAGGGCGCCACCTCGCTGATGTGCAGCAGGCCGTCGGTGCCGGGCAGGATCTCGACGAAGGCGCCGAAGCTCTCGATGCGCCGCACGGTGCCGGTGTAGGTCTTGCCCACTTCTGGCACCTCGGTCAGGCGCTCGATCATCTGGATGGCGCGCTGGGCCGCCTGCTCGTCCGGGGAAGCGATGACCACCTTGCCCGAGTCCTCGATGTCGACCTCGCAGCCGGTCTCCTCGATGATCGAGCGAATGGTCTTGCCTCCGGGGCCGATGACGTCGCGGATCTTGTCCTTGGGGATGTGCAGGGTGTGGAGGCGTGGGGCGTACTGCGACAGCTCCTGGCGCGGCATGGCGAGCACCCGCTCCATGAGGTCGAGGATGTGGAAGCGCCCCTCTCGCGCCTGGGCGAGGGCGACGCGCATGATCTCCTCGGTGACGCCGCTGATCTTGATGTCCATCTGCAGCGCGGTGATCCCCTTGCGGGTCCCGGCGACCTTGAAGTCCATGTCGCCGTAGTGATCCTCCTGGCCGGCGATGTCGGAGAGCACCACGAATTCGTCGCCGTCACCCTTGATCAGGCCCATCGCCACGCCGGCCACCGGCGCCAGCATCGGCACGCCGGCGTCGAAGAGAGCGAGCGAGCCGCCGCAGATCGTGGCCATGGAGGAGGAGCCGTTCGATTCCAGGATGTCGGACACCACGCGCACGGTGTAGGCGAAGTCGTCCTCGTGCGGCAGCACCGGCATCAGGGAGCGGCGGGCGAGCACGCCGTGGCCCAGCTCGCGGCGGCCGGGAGAGCGCAGAGGCTTGGTCTCGCCCACCGAGAAGGGCGGGAAGTTGTAGTGCAGGAGGAAGCGCTGCAGGGTCTCGCCCTCGTACTCCTCGATGATCTGGGCGTCGCGCCGCGAGCCCAGGGTGGCGGTGACCAGGGCCTGCGTCTCGCCGCGCTGGAACAGGGCGGAGCCGTGGGTGCGGGGGAGCAGGCCGACCTCGATCTCGATGTCGCGGATCTCGTTGGGCACGCGGTCGTCGAAGCGGCGGCGGCTCTGCAGCACGGTGTCGCGGAGGATTTCCTCTTCGAGGCGATGGATGATCTTCTTGGTCCAGCCGAAGCGCTCCTCCTGCTCCTTGGGGATCTGCGACAGGTACTGGCCGACCACCGCGGCGACCGCGTCGCGGCGCTCGAACTTGCGCTTGGTGTGGAGGGCGTTCGAGAGCGGCGCCCAGAGCGCCGAGCGCACCTCCTGGTAGACCTCCTCGGGGTACTCCTCCGGCGCCTTCCAGGTCGGCTTCCGGAAGCCGCCGGCGCGGAACATCTCGTGCTGCGCGTGGATCAGCTTCTGGACCTCGACGTGCGCCGTCCAGATCGCCTTGAGCATCAGCTCCTCGGAGATCTGGTTGGCGCCGGCCTCCACCATGGCCACCGCCTCCTCCGTGCCGGCCACCACCAGGTCGAGCTCCGACACATCGCGCTGGCTGTTGGTCGGGTTGACGATGAGCTGGCCGTCGATCAGCCCGACGCGCACCGCGGCGAGCGGGTTGTAGAACGGGATCGAGGACAGGACCAGGGCGGCCGAGGCGGCGTTGATCGCCAGGATGTCGGGATCGTTCTCGCCGTCGGCCGAGAGCACGGTGGCGATGATCTGGGTCTCGGCCTGATAGCCCTCGGGGAACAGCGGCCGCAAGCCCCGGTCGGTGAGACGGCAGGTGATGATCTCCTTCTCCGTCGGCCTGCCTTCGCGCTTGAAGAAGCCGCCCGGGATGCGGCCGGCCGCCGACGTGTACTCGCGGTACTCGACGGTGAGCGGCAGGAAGCCGCGCGGCGGCAGATCGCCCTTGGCGGCGACGGCGGTGGCGAGCACCACGCTGTCGCCGAGGCGCACGACGCAGGCGCCGTCGGCCTGCTTGGCGAGGCGCCCGGTCTCGAGCGTGATGGTGTGGTCACCGATGGTGACTGTCTTGGTTTGCTTCATGAGGGTTCCTTCTCGCGTTGCCCCACGGGTGGGGCGCTGTGCAGGCTCGGCCTCCGCGGTCGCAGGGCCGAGCCTTGGAAGCAGCTAGAGTTCCGATGAGCCGCGCTCAAGTTGAGAGTGCGGGCGTGGTCGACCGCGGCTACTTTCGAATGCCGAGGCGCTCGATGGTCGAGCGGTAGCGCTCGAGGTCCTTCTTCTTGAGGTAGTCGAGCAGGCGGCGGCGATGACCGACGAGCTTCAGCAGGCCGCGGCGGCTGTGATGGTCCTTGGGATGGGACTTGAAGTGCTCGGTGAGCTCCGTGATGCGACCGGTCAAGAGAGCCACTTGCACCTCCGGCGAGCCCGAATCCTGGTCGTGACGCCGGAAGTCCTGGATGATCTTGGTCTTGGTTTCTGTGCTCTGAGACAACACGAACTCCTCCTACTAAAACGGGGTTGGATCCTACCACAGGGTCACTTGAACACGACTTTCGGCTGCACCACGCCCACGCCGGCGCTGCCGATGCGCTCCACGACGGTGCCCACGGCGATGAACTGGCGCCGCAGGTTGATCAGCTTCACCCAATCGCCTTCGGCGCCGGCCAGGTCGCGCACCAGCACCGTCTGGCCGTGGTGGATGCGCTGCTCCTGCTGGCTGTCGGCGGTCACCTCGGCGAAGGGCAGGGGGATCTGGTCGAAGGGCCGCCAGGCCGCGCCCAGCTCCGCGCCGGCGTCGAGCTTCGCCGCCAGGTCGGGAACGGTCAGCGCGTCGCCGACCTGGAACGGGCCCACGGACAGGCGGCGCAGCGCCGAGAGGTGGGCGCCGCAGCCCAGCCGGGCGCCGAGGTCGTGCACCAGGGTGCGGGCGTACGTGCCCGAGGAGCAGGCGAGCCGGAAGGCCACGCTGTGCCCCTCGAGAATGCCGCCAGTGGGCCCGGGGAGCGGCGAGAACTCGAAGACGGTGACCGTCTTCGCTTCCTGCGGCGGCACCTCTTCGCCCCGGCGGGCCAGCTCGTAGAGCTTGACACCGCCCACTTTCTTCGCCGAAAAGGGAGGCGGGAGCTGCTCGAAGGCGCCCTCGAACTCCTTCATCGCCGCCGACAGGGCCTCGACGGTCACGCCTTCCACCGGCCGCTCGGCGATCACCTTGCCCTCGGCGTCGTAGCTGTCGGTGGCCACTCCCAGGCGGATCGTCCCTTCGTAGATCTTGGGCGCCCGGATCAGAAAGCGGGTGAGGCGCGTGGCCCGGCCCACCGTGACCACCAGCAGGCCGGTGGCCGCGGGGTCGAGGGTGCCGCAGTGCCCCACCTTCTTCTCCTGGATCAGGCGGCGGACCTTCTGCACCACGTCGTGCGAGGTCCACTCCGGCTGCTTGTCGAGCAGCAGCACGCCGTGGCGCAGCGCTTCGCTCACCTTTGCAGCTCCCGGCTCCGCCTCAGGCCACGGCCGCGGTGAGATCCGCGACGATGCGCTGCCGCACCTCGTCCGCGGTGCCCGCGATCTCGCAGCCGGCGGCGTTCCTGTGGCCGCCGCCGCCGTGGTGGCGGGCCACCTTCTCGACGTCCACCTCGCCGCGGCTGCGCAGCGATACCTTGAACTGGCCCGGCTCTTTCTCGCGCAGCAGGGCGGCGGCCGCGACGCCGGCGATCGAACGCGGGTAGTCCGTCAGGCCCTCGGTGTCGCCCGCGGTGGCGCCGGCCCGGGCCATCATCTCTTGGGTGACGAGCGCCGAGGCCACGCGCCCGTCCGCGGCGAGCTCGAGGGTGCGCAGCATCTCGGCCAGGAGCTTGATGGTGGCGAGCGGAGTGCTCTCGTAGAGCCACTCCGAGACCTGCTCCGGCCGCGCCCCCTCGCGCACCAGGGTGGCGGCGGACTCGAAGGCGGCCGGGTTGGCGTTCGAGAAGCGGAAGCCGCCGGTGTCGGTGACCAGCGTCAGGTAGAGGGCGGTGGCCGTCTCGCGGTCGAGCGTCACCTTGAGCGCGTGGGCCAGCCGGTAGACCAGCTCGCCGGCCGCCGGCGCCGCCGGGTCGACCCAGTTGACCTGGCCGTAGTGCTGGTTGCCGAGGTGGTGGTCGAGGTTGATGAGGGCGGTGCCGTCCAGATGGTCCTCGAGGCCGGTGCGGTCGAGGCTGGGGCACTCGAGCACCACCGTCGAGTCGAAGGCGTCGGGGAAGCCGGCCGGCGGCTCGGTGCCGACATGGATGCGGTCGCTGCCGGGCAGCGCGCGATAGATCGCGGGCACCGGGTCCCGGTTCCAGATGGTGACGCTCTTGCCCAGGCTGCGCAGGATGCGCGCCAGGCCGATCTCCGAGCCGATGGCGTCACCGTCCGGGTTGGCGTGGCTGGTCAAGAGGAAGCGGTGGCCGAGGCGGAGCCGACGCAGCAGCTCTTCAGGAACGGTGGTCGTCACGATGCAGGTCCTCCAGAAGGTCCGAGATCTGCTGGCTGTACTCGGCGCCGTGGTCGAGCTCGAAGACGAGCTCGGGCGTGGCTCGGAGCTTCAGGCGCCGGCCGAGCTGGCGGCGCACGAAGCCGGCGGCGTGGGAGAGCGCGGCGATCGCCTGCTCGCGCTCGGTGTCGCTGCCCAGGACAGAGACCCGCACCCGGGCGAGGTGCAGGTCGGGGGAGACCTGAACCTCGGCGACCGTGGCCAGGGCGAGGCGCGGGTCGGAGAGGTCGCGGCGCAGGATGTCGGCGAGCTCCGCGCGCACCAGGTCCGCCACCCGATCGGTGCGCCGGCTCATCGCCCGCTCTCCAGGAACTGCGGCTCCCAGGCAGTCACGTAGGCCTCGATCTCCCCGTCGAGCAGGCCGCGGATCGACTCCAGCAGGTGCTCGACCTCCCCTTCGCCCTGGCCGACGATGGCGATCGAGATCTCCGCTCGCTGATGGAGATCGTGAAACGCCGTCTCGGCCACCGAGACGCGGAACCGCTGGTGGATGCGCTCCACCAGGGACTTCACCACCCGCCGCTTGTCCTTCAGGCTGCGGGCCTGTGGCAAATGGAGCTCGCAAATGGAAATACCGACGACCATGATCGGATGCGCCGCGGGCGGCGCCTGGCAAGCGCTCCCGGCCCCCGCTAGAGGGTCGGTGCGACCTCGCTCGTGATGTAGGCCTCGATCACGTCGCCGGGCTTGACGTCCTGATAGCGGTCGAGCGCGATGCCGCAGTCGAAGCCGGAGCGTACCTCCGACGCATCGTCCTTGAAGCGCCGGAGCGACGCGATGCGGCCGTCGTAGACCACGACGTTGTCGCGCAGCAGCCGCACCTGGGCGTTGCGCGGGATGACTCCCTCGATCACGTGGCAGCCGGCCACCATCCCCGACTTGGGCACCTTGAAGATCTCGCGCACCTCGGCCCGGCCCTTGACCGCCTCCTCGTAGGTGGGCTCCAGCAGGCCGGCCATGGCCTTGCGCAGCTCGTCGGCCAGCTCGTAGATCACGGTGTGGAGGCGGATGTCGACGCCTTCCTTGTCCGCCAGCTCGGCCGCGTTGCGCTCCGGGCGGACGTTGAAGCCAATGACGATCGCCCCCGAAGCCGAGGCCAGCAGCACGTCGTTGGTGGAGATCGCGCCAGCGGCGGCGAGGATGACCCGCACCTTGACCTTCTCGCCCGAGGCCTTCTCGATGGTGTCCTTGAGGACCTCCACCGAGCCCTGCACGTCGGCCTTGACGATGACCGGCAGCTCCTTGACCTCGCCCTCCTCGATGCGGTTGAAGAGCTGCTCGAGCGACAGGCGGCCGGCGGTCGGCGTCAGGTCGCGGCGCCGCTGCTCCTGGCGCCGAAAGTCGGCGATGCTGCGCGCCTTGGCCTCGTCCTCGACCACCTGGAAGAGGTCGCCGGCCTCCGGCAGCTCCGCGAAGCCGGTCACCTCGACCGGGGTCGAAGGGCCGACTTTGGGGATGCGGTTCCCCTCGTCGTCGGCCATCGCGCGCACCCGTCCCCAGGTGGCGCCGGAGACGAAGAGGTCGCCCACCGCGAGGCTTCCATCCTGCACCAGGACGGTGGCGACGATGCCGCGCCCGATGTCCTTGCGCGCCTCGAGCACGGTGCCCTGGGCGGGCAGCTCGGGGCTGGCCTTGAGGTCGCGCAGGTCGGCGGTCAGGACGAGCATCTCCAGGAGCTCAGAGATGCCCTGCTTCTTGGTCGCCGACATCGGCACCAGCACGGTGTCGCCACCCCACTCTTCGATCAGCAGGCCGTGGTCGGAGAGCTGCTTCTTGACCCGGTCCGGGTTGGCGTTGTCCTTGTCGATCTTGTTGAGCGCCACCACCAGCGGCACCTTGGCGGCGCGCGCATGGTCGACGGCCTCGAGCGTCTGCGGCATCACGCCGTCGTCGGCAGCCACCACCAGGACGACGATGTCGGTGGCGCGGGCGCCGCGGGCGCGCATCATGGTGAAGGCCTCGTGGCCCGGGGTGTCGAGGAAGACGATCGAGCGCTCGCCCACCCGCACCTGGTAAGCGCCGATGTGCTGGGTGATGCCGCCGTGCTCGCCCTCGGTGATCTTCGAGGAGCGGATGGCGTCGAGCAGCGAGGTCTTGCCGTGGTCGACGTGACCCATGATGGTGACCACCGGCGCCCGTGTCACCCGGTTGGACGAGTCGGTGGGCTTCGCCAGCTCCTTCTTGAGCTGGACCTCCTCCTCGAAGCTCACCACCAGGGTCTCGATGCCCATCTCGGCGGCGAGCTGCTGCGCCAGGTCGGGCTCCAGCAGGTGGTTGATGTTGGCCAGGATGCCGCGCTGGAAGAGCGCCTTGATGAGGTCCTTGGCCTTGACCCCGAGCTTCTCGGCGAAGTCGCGGACGGTCATGCCCTCGGAGATCATCACCGGGCCGGTGGGGGCCGCCTCGCGGAACTGCAGCACCTTGCCGTTGCTGGTTCCGGCGACTTCCTTGCGCTCGACGCGCCGCCGCCGGCGGCCGCTGGCGGTCGCGGCATCGATCGCCACGTCCTCGACCTCCTCGACCTCCGCGATCGACTTGAGCGAGCCGCGGTAGGCGGCGAGGTCCTCGTCCGGGACGGCGCGCAGGGTGCCGGGCTTCTTGGGCCGCTTGATCCCCTTCTTGTCCTTCTCCTTGTCTTCGCGCACCGGGGCGGGGGCGGTGCCCTCGCGCCGCTCGGGCCGGCCGGGCGTGGACGCGCCCGGCGCCGGTCGGCCGGCGGTCAGCGGTGGCCGGGGGGCGCCGATCGGCGGCCGGCTGATGATGGTGGCGCGCGGCGCTCCCATCCCGGAGACCACGACCGGAGGCGGTGGTGCCACGGAGGCGGCGATCGCCGGCTCGGGCGCCTCGGCGGCGCGCGGCTCGACGGGGTGCGCCTGGGCCGGTGGCCCCGGCGGGGCAGGGCGCTCGAACGTGGGCAGCGTCTGAATGCGGTCCGTGCGCTGGATCAGGGTGCGCGGGCGATTGGGGCGCAGCGGGCTCGGCGGCGGGCGCCGGGCCGGCGTGGGGGTGGGTCGGCGCTGTTGCACCGCCGCCGCGGCAGGAGTCTGCTCGTCGCGCAGGATCACCTCGCGCGGATGCGGGAGCTTCTTACCCTGCAGAATCGCCGAGATGATGTCGGTGTCGATGTGGGCGTTGTCGCCCTCCACCCGAACGCCGATCGAGCGCAGCTTGAAGACCAGATCCTGGTTCGAGATGCCCATCATCTTGGCCAGGTCCTGGACTGGAATCTTTCCCATAGCTCTCCTTCAACCTATCCTGGTGGCACCGCCGGCGCGCGCCCCGTGCTTCAGCTCTTCTCCTCGACGTCGGTGGCGGCTTCCTGCGGCTCTGCGGCCTCTTGCTCGGCCTCACCAGCGGCGCGGGTGCGCACCGCCTCGCTCTCCTGGAACGCCTTGGAGAGCGCCGCCATGAAGTCGGTGTCGTCCATCGGCGCGGCGCGCTCCTCGACCCTGCCGAGACCGAGATCGAGGTCTGCCTTGCGCGTTTCTTCCTTCTGTTGTGCCCAGTCGATCAGGGCCTGCGCCGCGCGGTCGTCGACACCCTCGACCTGCTCCAGCACGGCGACGTCCGCCTCCAGCAGCGCGTCGACGGTGCCGAAGCCCGCCTCGCGCAGCGCCGCCGCGGCCTCGGCGGAAACCCCCGGGACTTCGGACAGGTCGAGCTCGGGGACGACGGAGTCGGCGGTCACCTGCGCCATGGCGGTCTGCAGCATCTTGGCGAGCGCGTCCGCCACCTCGTCCTTGACGTCGGTCTCGCTCTTGATGTCGATCTTGGCTCCGATCAGCTCGGAGGCCAGGCGCACGTTCTGGCCGCGCTTGCCGATGGCCAGCGAGAGCTGCTCGTCCTCGACGATCACGTCGAGGTGGGGGACCTCTCCCAGGTGGGTGACCGAGACGCGGGTGATCTTGGCCGGCGCCAAGGCGCTCTGGGCGAAGGTCACCAGGTCGTCGCTGTGCTCGATGATGTCGATCTTCTCGCCGCGCAGCTCGCGGATGATGGACTGCACGCGCGAGCCCTTCATGCCCACGCAGGCGCCCACCGGGTCGACGTCGCGCTCGCGGCTCATCACCGCCACCTTGGCCCGCTCGCCGGGGGCCCGCACCGCGTTCTTGATCACCACCGTGCCGTCGTAGATCTCCGGCACCTCCATCTCGAAGAGCTTGACCAGCAGCCGAGGGTCGGTGCGCGAGATCACGATCTGCGGCCCCTTGGGCTGGGTGTGGACGTCGACGATCACGCCGCGGATGCGCTCGCCTTGGCTGTAGCGCTCGTGGCGGGCCTGCTCGCCGCGCGGCACGATGGCCTCGGTGCGCCCGAGGTCGACGATGATGTCGCCGCGCTCGAAGCGCTTGACGGTGCCGTTGAGCACCTCGCCAACGCGGCCGGCGTACTCGTTGTAAATGTTCTCGCGCTCGGCCTCGCGCACCCGCTGGTAGAGCACCTGTTTGGCGGACTGGGCGGCGATCCGGCCCAGGCCGTCGGTGGGGATCGGCAGGTGGATCTCGTCACCCACCTCGGCGTCCGCCTTGTGGTCGCGGGCCTCGTCCACCGTCCACTCGGCGAGCGGGTCCTGCACCTCCTCGACCACCAGCTTGACGATGAAGGCCTCGAACTTTCCGGTCGCCGGATCGAGCCTGGCGCGCACTGGTTCTTTGATGCGGTGCTGCTTCTTGGCGGCCGAGGCCATGGCGTCCTCGAGCGCCGCGGTCCAGCGCCCGACGTCGATATCCTTCTCGCGCGCGACCTGCTTGATGATCTCGCCGAGGTTGATGTCTGCGGTCTGTGCTTGCGGCATCGCTGATTCCTATGGTTCAGTGCTCAGAGCTCGATCTCGAGCCGCGCGAGCTTGATACGGTCGAGGGGGATCTCCAGGGTGTCGCGGCCTTCGACCGGCACGACCTCGATGACGCCGCCCGGGGCATCGCCCTCCGGGCCCTCGCCGGGCCGGAAGGCGCTCAGCCGGCCGGTCACCGTGCGCTTGGCGCCGCCTTCGGGCTCGAGAAACGTAACCCGCACGGCGCGCCCCTGGAAGCGCTGGTAGTCGCGGGGGCCGTAGAGCTCGCGGTCCAGGCCGGGAGAGCTCACCTCGAGCGTGTAGCGGCGGTCCCCGAACTCGGTGACGTCGAGGAGGGCCGAGGCCTGCTTGGATACCGCCTCGCAGTCGGCGAGATTGACGCCGCCCTCGAGCCGGTCCAGGATGAGGCGCAGCACGCCGCCCTTGAACTCGACGCGGGCCAGCTCACAACCCTGGCCGGCCGCGATCGCGGCCAGCTCGCGAGCGAGCTCAGGGCTGATGCTGGGACCTCCGGCGGTCATGGTCGAACCGATCACTTATGCGTTCCTTATGGGCCTGCGTTCCTTCTGGGTTCGAACTTCTTCCGCCCCAACAAAAAAAGTGGGCATGATGCCCACTCTCCTTTGCAGCGGAGGTCAGAAGGCTGGCGAAGTATAACGGACGGAAGACCTTCCCGCAATGCCGAGGCACTCTGGCCGTGGCCCGTGGGCCGCGCTGCGCCAAAATGGCGTCGTGCTCCCCGCTCGAGCCCCGAGGAAGGTCGATCGAGCCTGGCAGGACGCTTGCAGCCACCCCGCTGCCGTTCAAGGACGATACGCGGCCCCTACCGCGTGCGAACCATGAGAGAGGATCGAGAGCATATGAAGGACTCCCGGAGCCGCCAGTTCGTGACCTTCCTCCTCGTGCTCGGCGCCGCGGCGTTCGGCATGGTGCTGGCCGGCGGGTTGGAGATCACCCCGACCGCGGCCAGCGGCCCAGCGATTCCCGCCGCCGCCTCGACCGTGGCGCCCGGCCTTCCCGCCGGCCTGCCGGACTTCGCCAACCTCGCCTCCGCCGTCGACCCGGCGGTGGTGACCATCCGCGCCGTCAACATCGAGCGGCGCAGCGAGGCGGGCCCTGCCAACCCCTTCGAGTTCTTCTTCGGCCCCCGGCAGCGCCAGCAGCCGGGACAGCCCACCCCGCGGCCGGAGCAACAGGACGACGAGCCCTTCCGGCAGGACTCCGGGGGTAGCGGCTTCGTGGTCAGCGAGGATGGCCTGGTGGTGACCAACTACCACGTCATCCGCGAGGCCGAGACGGTGACCGTGGTGCTCGAGGACCGCGAGTACAAGGCGACGGTCAAGGGCACGGACCCGGCGACCGACATCGCGGTGCTGAAGATCGAGCTGCCGCGCCGGCTCACCTACCTGCGCCTGGGTGACAGCGACGCGCTGCGCGTCGGCGAGTGGGTGATGGCGGTCGGCAGCCCGCTCGACCTCACGCACTCGGTAACCGTGGGGGTGGTGAGCGCCAAGGGCCGGTCGATCGGCATCAACGACACCTCGTTCGAGAACTTCATCCAGACCGACGCCGCGATCAACTTCGGCAACTCCGGCGGCCCGCTGCTCAACCTGGCGGGCGAGGTGATCGGCATCAATACGGCGATCAACTTCGCGGCCGAGAACATCGGTTTCGCCGTCCCCTCGAACACCCTGAAGCAGATCCTGCCGCAGCTCGTCGAGTCGGGGAAGGTCCGGCGCGGCTACATGGGCGTCAACATCCGCAACCTGGACTTCGACGCGGTGGAGGCCTACGGCCTCGACTCGACCAACGGCGCGCTGGTGATCAACGTGCTGCCCGGCCAGCCGGCCGACAAGGCGGGCTTGAGGCCCGAGGACATCATCCTCGAAGTCAACGACCGGCCGATCAAGAACACCCGCGCGCTGATCGACTACGTCTCCGGCCTGGGCCCGGACGCCAGCATCCGTCTCGACGTGCTGCGCGAGGGCAAGCGCCGGGAGTTCACGCTGAAGCTCGCGGAGCGCGACGCGCGGGCCGGCCAGGCCGAGGAGCCGCCGCAGCGCGACGAGGACTCGACCATCGACTGGTTGGGCATGCGTTACCAGGACCTCACGCCGGGCCTGCGTTCGAGCCACGGCCTGCCGGAGAACGTCGCGGGCGTGTGGGTGACGGCGGTCGCCCCCACCAGCCCGCTCTACGAGGATGGCCTGCGGACCGGCGAGGTGATCTCGATCATCACCAGCGTCAACGGCAAGAACGTGAGCTCGGTCGAGGAGTTCGAAGGGGCGGTCAAGGCGGCGCCCAAGGGCAATCGCCTGCGCCTCTACGTGCGGCGGTTCTCGCCCCAGGGCGAGGAGCTGCCGCCGCTGCTCTCCTTCCCGCAGGCGCAGTAGCCGGCTGCCCCAGGCTCGCGCGGCACGCCCGCGCGAGCCTTCCTCCTGCTATAGACTCTTGCTCCCAATCGGCGACGGCGGTGCCGGCCGGGAGATCGCCTCCGGCCCGGCTGCTGCCACCAAACCACGCACTCGAGAGGTCGCGAGCCGCGATGAAGAAGGGTCAACCCGTCCGCGCGTCCGTGCTGGTGGTGGATGACGAGCCCGCCATCCGCGAGAGCCTGCGCATGATCCTCGAGTACGAGGGCTACCGGGTCGACGAGGCGGCGAGCGGCGCCGCGGCACTGGCCCGGGTCGCCGACCGGCCGCCGGACGCCGTGCTGCTCGACGTCAAGATGCCGGAGATGGACGGCCTCGCCGTGCTGCAGGCCTTCCGCGAGCGCGGCTACGACATGCCGACCCTGATCATCAGCGGGCATGGCGACATCAACACCGCGATCGAGGCCACCCGCCGCGGGGCCTACGACTACTTCGAGAAGCCGCTGCAGCGAGAGCGGGTGCTGCTGTCGCTCGCCAACGCCATCGACAGCTCGCGGCTGGCGGCCGAGAACCGCTCCCTGCGCCACGAGCCGGACGAGCTGATCGGCTCCTCGGCGGCCATGGTCCGGCTGCGCGAGATGGTGGACAAGGCGGCCCCCACGCCGGCGACCGTGCTGGTCTCCGGCGAAAGCGGCACCGGCAAGGAGCTGGTGGCGCGCGCCATCCACCGCGGCAGCCCGCGCCGCGAGCGGCCGATCGTGCAGGTCAACTGCGCGGCGATCCCCGAGGAGCTGATCGAGTCGGAGCTCTTCGGACACGAGAAGGGGAGCTTCACGGGTGCCGTCCGGAGGCAGGTGGGGAAGTTCGTGGCTGCCCACACCGGAACCATTTTCCTCGACGAGATCGGCGACATGTCCGCTCGCACCCAGGCCAAGGTGCTGCGCGTGCTGCAGAACGGCGAGGTCGAGCCGGTGGGCGCCGAGCGCACCGAGCGCGTGGACGTGCGGGTGATCGCCGCCACTCACCGCGACCTCGAGAAGGAGATCGCCGAGGGCCGCTTCCGCGAGGACCTCTACTACCGGCTCAACGTGATCCCCATCCATGCACCGGCCCTGCGCGAGCGCATCGAGGACATCTCGCTGCTCGTCGAGTACTTCGTGCGGCGCTACGCGGCGGCCAACAACTACCGGCCCAAGACCTTCGCCGACGATGCGCTGGCGCATCTCAAGACCTTGCCCTGGAAAGGCAATGTACGAGAGCTCAAGAACCTCGTCGAGCGGCTGCTCATCCTCTCCTCGGGCGATGTCATCCGCCGAGAGGACGTGCTGCACGCCACCGGCGGCGCGCGGCCGGAGCTGGGCGCCGGCCTGATGGCGGTCGCCACTCTGCGCGAGTTCAGGGAGCTCTCCGAGCGCCTCTTCCTGCTGCACAAGCTGGAGGAGAACGGCTGGAACATCACCCAGACCGCGCAGTCGGTGGATACGCCGCGCAGCAACCTGTACAAGAAGATGGAGCAGTACGAGATCCATCGTAAGGACGCCGGGGATGTGGGCTGAGATCCTGCCGGCCGACGAGCTCGAGCGGCTGCTGGAAAAGACCGGCGCCCTGCGCCGCGGCCACTTCGTGCTCTCGTCCGGGCTGCACTCGCCCGCCTACGTGCAATGCGCCCGGTTGCTGGAGGACCCCAAGCTGGCGCGTCGGGCGGGCAAGGCGCTGGCGCGGCGGCTCGCTCCCTTGAGGCCGGACTCGGTGCTGTCGCCGGCGCTGGGCGGGGTGATCATCGGCCACGAGGTGGCGGCGGCGCTCGGCGTGCCCTTCCGCTTCACCGAGCGGGAGAAAGGCGAGATGAGGCTGCGCCGCAGCTTTCAGCTCCGGGGCGGCGAGCGCATCGCCCTGGTGGAAGACGCGGTGACCACCGGCAAGAGCACGCGCGAGGCGGCGGCGGTGGTGGTGGCGGCCGGCGCCGAGGTGGTGGTGGTGGGCAGCATCGTCGATCGCAGCGCGGAGGGCAACCCGTTCGGCGTGCCCTTCTTCAGCCTGCTCAAGCTCGACATCCCGACCTACGACCCGAGCTCGGGGGAGCCGCCGCCGGGGTGGATGGAGACCGCGCTCGAGAAGCCCGGCAGCCGCTGAGAGCCTGTGAATAAACCTGCTGCGCGGGCCGTCTGCGTTGTCGCGGGTCCTCCCGGCAATCCTCACCTACTGCCGTGTAGGCTCCGGTTGCCGGGTTCTTCGCGTGGCTACGCTGTAGCTAGCTCGCAACTTCAACAGGTTCAGTTGCTTGCGCGGTACACTCTCAGGCGGACTCGCCCAGCTACACGATCAGCATGCACACAGCATGCGTTTCGAGGCGATCCGCGGAGTGCAGCATTTTGGGTTCGAGCCGTCGCGCGCCAGCGGGCGGCGGGGCGCTGCCACAAGGGAACGCCCGTGGCCTGCCAGGCCCGCTGCGACACTTCGGAGATCTTGCCCGGTCTTCGGCCTCTGCGTGTGGTCGCATGCCTGGAGGCAGGAGAAGGCCCCCGCCTCCAGGTAGAGCCCGTCTAGGGAGTGACGATTCCCGTCACCGAGAACGAGTAGGTGGCCTCGTTCGGATCGTTCGACTGGATCGCCACCGTACCGCTGAAGGTGCCAGGAGTCGGGCAGTAGAGCCGCACCCGGAAGTAGGCGTTGCCGCCCGGCGGGACCGGTGTGACCGGGAACTCGTTCATGGACAGGCAGGTGCCGGTGACCAAGCTCGACGGGTTCGACAGCGAGAGGTCCGCATTTCCCAGGTTCGTGATGCGGAAGCGGCGGCTGGAACCCTGGTTGACCGGCGTCGAGTTGATGGTCGAGCTGCCGCCTTGTGGAATCTCGATCGAGTCGTAGTCCTGGTAGACGGCGATGTCCGGCGCGGGCGGCGGCGAGCCACCTCCCAGCACGTTGCCGCTCACGGTGAAGCTGTATGTGGCCTCGTCCGGGTCGTTCGATTGAATCGCGACCGAACCACTGTAGGTCCCGGGTGTCGGGCAGTAGAGCCGCACCCGGAAGAAGGTCTCGCCGCCTGGGGCAACTGGGGTCGTTGGCAGCTCGTTGAGGTCGAGGCAAGGAGCGGAGATCAGCGAGCTGGGGTTGAAGAGCACGAGAGAACTCCCGCCCAGGTTCGCGATTCGGAACCGCCGTGAGCTCGCCACGCTGGGGGTCGTGTCGTTGATCGTCGACGAACCTCCACGCGGCACCTCGATGCCATCGAACGCCTGGTAGACGGCGATGTCCGGCGGCAGCACCACTGTCACTGACACTGGTGCCGAGGTGCGGCTGTTGCCGCAGGCATCGAAGGCCCGCGCCTGGAGGGTGTGAGTGCCGGCGCCGTAGCTCGGGCCGTACCAGCTCCAGGACCACGGCGCCGAGGCATCGCTCGCCGCCACCACCCCATCGACGACGAACTTGACCTGCGTAACTCCAACGTTGTCGGTGGCGCTCGCGGCCAGGAGAACCGTTCCAGACACCGTGGTCCCTTCGGCTGGTGAGGTCAGCGATGCGTTCGGAGGGGCGATGTCCGGGCAGGTATTCGTGAGAGTGAAGGGAATCGACACCAGGCTGGCGCCCGGGAACTGGACCCGGCTGTCTACCGCCACTGCCTGCAAGAGGTGCTCGCCGACCGCGAGGCCGGCGGTGGGGACCGTCCCTGTGAAGCCGACGTTCGGGCACCGGGGATCTGACACCTCGGCGCAGCCCTCGGGCGCAGAGGTCCCGTAGGTGAAGCCGCTCAAGGGCACCGGCTCGCCGTCGAGCCAGAAGGCCATCTGGGCAACCATGAAGTTCGAGGCAGCCCAGCCGCGGACGGTCATCGACGTCGGCACGGCCGTTTCGAGGCTTGAAGCGGGGGTCACGTTGGCTACGAAGACGCTGGGACCGGTCGTGTACTGCGGCGGGGAAAGCTCGTTGGGGGCGAATGTGTAGCGGCAGGTCACCGTTACCGTCGAGCCACATCCCGAGGAGTCGCAGGAGTCGACGGAGGTTGCGGTGCACTCCCAATGCGGCGGGTTGGAGCTGGCCGTCCACCAAGGCGTCTCGTTCCCATCGACGCAGAGGATGGGCAGGAACTCGCAGATACGGCGCAGGCCGCCGATGGGGTCTTCGGGTTCGCACGGCCCGAGCTTAGGCCCGTTGCTGCCATCACACGGTGGTGGCGGCGGCGGATGGACAGTCTGCGGCCGCGGCGGGCAGGTTTGGCCTGCGGGGAGCAGGGACTCGTCGCAGTTGCGGTGGTCCGTCAGCGCACAGTGTTCCGGATTGATTCCGAGCCCTTCAGTTACCGGCGTCTCCATGATCCCGTTGAAAGACCGGCAGTCTCTACTGCTGCTGTCATGGCCCAGCCCCAAGGCGTGCCCGATTTCGTGTTGAAGCAGAAGCTGCCCACCCGTAGAGCCCCAGTCGATTCGACGGGCGCCGCCCACATTTTCACAGGCGTACATCTGCGCCCCAGTCGGGCAGATACCTGCTAGCCATAGAACACCCGTCCCGGAGTCGAACCAGGCTGGCGAGGTCCCCGGCCCAGGAATGTCAGTCGGCTGCGAGTTGAGCGCGTAGCGTACTCCGACGCTCGTCAACCACGCCAGCATCTGTTGATCGTTCGGGTTCTCCGGTCGCTGCTGGCTGTTGTCGGTGGCGAAGCTCGGCATATATTGGTTGTTAGGGCAGGCATTCCGCCAAGTTTGCGCCGCCGAACTCAGTGCCTGTGAGAGATTGGTCACGCCAGGCAGGTCCTGTTCGAGGGAACCGGTCGACTGTGTGTCGTTCACGAAGGTGATCGTTCCACCTGCCGCTTGTGTGACGCCACGATAGAAGGTCGCTTGCGGCTCACCGTCGTCGTGCCGATCATTGACGCAAGCAGCACCCGCGTGCGCAAGGGTGGGCGAAGTCACCAGGAGTAGGACCGCGAGCGGTGAGGCTAGGCGCTGCGGGCCAGGTGTGCTCACGGATACACCTCCCCAAGTGGATCGCCCTGGTACTCCTCGAGGAGTCTGGACAGTGGCTTGGGCAGCTCGTCTGTCAAGTTCATGCTAGTGCTAGGCTGGATCACGCCTTCGCGGACCACGAGCTCGAAGGTGTCCCACAGCGTGCCGGAGTCGTCTCGGGCGATGTTCCCGCCGATAAGGACTTGGTCACCAGGCCTAGTGTCTTCTTGGTCGTTGGGGCGCTCTGATCGAATTTCCTGGCCTCCAACCTCGATGGAGCCGCCAGTCCGGACTTTGGCTATTACCGTTCCCGGGCGGAGCTGGTGGCGCCGGTCTTGGATAATCTGATCCACACGGATGAAGACTGCTTCGGCGGCGCAGCCCCAAACGCCGTGAAGGCCGTCGCTGACTGCGACAACCTGCCCGACGAAAGTGAGATCTGGTCCTTCAACAAGCGAGTGTAGTGCGACAGGCTTGCCGGAGGGGCGACGGCCGGCTTCTGGAGGGACTGCAGGAACCTTCTCCTTCGTCCGCTGCATGTGCTCATTGAATTCCTCTGACTCGAGGCCGAGCGCCCAGCGCACAGAGCGCTTCGCGTCGCCCTGTAGCGGGAGCCTTTCGAGCGGCGTCTCGTTGAGCACCGCCTGAGGCAGAAAGAGGGCCTCTCGCCGAGCCTCGCTATGCCAGAGGATCTTGTCGGCGTAACTCAGATCGCCGCTCGGGGCAGTGGACCTATCCGCCGGCAACGGGCGCGCTGCTGGGGTCGCACCCGGCGCGTCACCTCTGCCGAAGGCGGCTCCGCCGGTCCAGGCCAGGCCGATCAGCAAGCAGGCCGCGAGCAGGCCCACCGTGCAAAGGCGATTCTCCGTAGACCTGTCGCGTGAGGCATGATCTCTACTGCGTACCGAGATTCTTGGCATCTTCAGCTCCTGAGGTTCATGTGACGTGATTGAATCGCTAGCGCGAAGGTTCACTGCCACCGCTGCCAGGTCGGTTCACTCGTCGGCTCTCGAGAGGAGCGAAAACTGGCCACCATAGAACTGCTCTCGCAGCTCGGCCAGCGGCATGGGCAGCCGGTCGCTGGTTCCTGACGCGGGTCGGTTCTGGATTAGCCCATCTCGCACGAGGAACTCGAACGTGGCGAAGAGCCGCCCGGATCTCCCATCGAGATGTCCGCCGATGAGCACCGTGTCGCCGGGCCGGGTCTCGATCTCCCAAGCGTCGCGCTCAGCGCAGAACGTTCGCCCGGCGACGACGACCTCGCCGGCGGGTCGAAACTGGTGAATCACCTGCCCCACTGTCAGCACCCCTTTGTGGTCCCGCAGGATCTCGTCGACGCGGAGATACACAATCTCCACCGGCGCCCCTGCCCATCCGGGCACCACAGCGGCGACGGTGCCCAGGAAGGCTGCGTCCTGGAACTGCAAACGCTTGGCGATCGGCCCACCTCCGCCGGATGCGCGGCTAACGCGGAACAGGATACGCGGTACCTCGCAGTCGCGGATCGGCTCGGTCTTCCGTGCGCGCTGCTCTCTGCGCCATCTCTCCGGGTTCATCTTTCCCTGCGCCCACCAGAGGTCAGGAGCCTCGGCGAGCCCAACCTGCCAGAGGAGCCAGAGCTTGGAGAGGTCGGCCAGCGGCAGCTCGGCGACGGGCGTCGCCTCGAGAATCGCCCGAGGAACGAAGAGAGCCTCGCCCGGCACCTTCGGGTTCCAGACGATGCGCTCCGCGTACGCCGAGTCGCCGCTGGCCGGCTCGGACCGCTGGAGGTCCGCGAAGCTCGGCCGCGACGGATCTGGAGCTCCGGGCGCGAGACTCGCGACCAGCTCCGTGAGGGGCATGGGTAACTGGTCGAGGACCGCGGCGAAAGGCCCTGGCTGGATCAGCCCTTCCTCCACGGGGAAGCGGAGCCACGCCTGGACCACCTCGGCAACCTCTTCGTGGAGTCTCCCGACGATCAGGACGAGATCTCCCGGCATGATCGCAGCCTCAGGGACCGCCTTATAACTGCACAACGGCAGGCCGCCCACCCACACGCGATCCGCCGCCTCGATCAGCCCCAGCACCTGCCCTGTTCCAATCTGTCCCGTCGCGTCCCTCAGGATCTTCACCACCTCGAGATACACCATGTCGGCGGCGTCCGGGCCTCCGGGCAAGAGGCCGGGGACTCGCTGCACAGCCCGACCCAGGAAGCTCAAGCCGCTGGTCCGGACCGCCGCCTGGAGACTACTCGCGGGGCCGGGCAGAGCGCAGTACGCTTGGGTGAACGAGAAGCAGTCTGTGCTTCCCTCCTCCTCGTCGTCGGACCGCTCAGGGTCTTCCAGACGCTTGTCCAGGCGAAACGCTCTGCGCAGGAGAGCCATGTCCTCTCCGATGGGCAGCTCTTCGAGCGCCAGCCCGTCGAGCGCGCGCTGCGGAATAAAGTACGCCTCGCGGCCCTCCTGGCCGCAATGCCAGATGACGCGCTCCTCCCAGGCCGGGCCGGAGTCTGTAGCTCGCGATGCGGACGACCCCGCATCAGCAACCGCCAGCGCTGCCGGGTACTCGGCGCTGCCGCCCTCGGCGGAGGACACGGCCGGGGCGGCGAGTAGGACGGACAGGACGAGGACGATCGGCGTCATGGGCCATGTCTCCGGCTCTGGTCAGCAGGCGTAGGGCCTCGTGGCCCGGCGCGAAAGCTGGCTGGCAGCCGCGAAGTGGGCCGAGCATGCAGGAGTCGCGCTCATCTCGATCAGAAGTTTGCAGTTTGCAGGGTTTCGTTGATGCAAAGTGCAAACCACGATGACAGAACGGTGGCCTCTCGCAGGGGCGAGCGGGCCTGGCGTGCAGCGAATCCACCCCGCCGGCCCCCTTCGGCCTCACTGCGGCGCTGTGCCCGCGCTGCCACCCCCTCTATCGGCGAGTTTTCGGCGTTTCGGCTACGGGGCTGCGCCTCGGTGTGCAGACGCAGCTATCTACTTGAAACCGGGTGGGTTGGGCCGGCCCGACATCGGCCTGTGTCGCCTCCGGTGAACACTCGTCGCGCCCTCGGCACCCGGTTCTACGGTGCGTCCCACCGCTGCCTGTAAGTCCCGCACTCTCGAGCCGCTAAAGCCCCAGCACAATGGCCGCACGGCTGGCTGCGAACACGGACTGCCGCGGTGGTGGTGCCGGGGCTTCGCGGCGGCAAAGGAGGAGATATGCGGCGTTCGATCTTGCGCCGGGTGGCGGCCTTGGGGCTGGTGGCGGCGCTGGCCACGCCGGTCGCCTGGGCCGGGAACTCGATCGGGTTGGCGCGTTGGGAGGTGGGCACAGTGTGGGCTGCCCTGCGGGCGTGGGTGGCGGAGCTCTGGACCAAGGACGGCGAAGAGGTCAATCCAACGGCTTGTACGGGCGACTGCGCCGATGCTGGCCCGGAGTCCGACCCGTTCGGCTGAGGCGGCGGTGCAGCCGGGGAGGAGGTTTCAGGAAGATCTCTTCCCCGGCTTTGCTTCCTCCGGTATAGTCGCAGTCAACGTGTCCGTGGAAAAAGAGTCGTATGTCGCACCGCTCCGCGCGGCCGTCGCGACGACGCTTCGCCGCACGCGGCCACTCTCGCCAGAGCGCGTTGCCGCAGTCTGCGCCGAGCTGGTGACGCGCGAAGGCCCGCAAAGGCTCCTCTACCTGCGCAACAGCACGTGGGCGCGGAGGCCAGAGGTGGTGCAGGAGCTGGTCCGCCGGAGCCACGCTCTGCGCCACGCCGAGCCGCGCCGGGCTTTCGAGCTGGGCCGGCTAGCTGTCCGGCTCGCTCGCAGCCGCGGCCCGAACCAGGGCGCGGAGCCGGTGTTGCTAGTCGCCGAGGCTCAAGCGGTCGCGAACCTGGGGAACCTGCTCCGACTCCGCGAGCGATATGGCGCGGCCGATGTGCTGCACCGTAGAGCGCTACGCACATTGGAGGCCGCAGGCGGCGAGCCTTGCCTGAAGGCCCTGCTTCTCGCCTACCAGGCCACTTTGCGGATCGACCAGCGGCGGGCCGCCGAGGCGCAGGCCCTCATCGAAGAGTGCCTCGGCCTCTACGGCCGCCTGGAGGATCGACACTCGATCGGCCGCGCACGGATGCTCCTTGCCCGCTGCTACTACAACCAGCTCAGGCCGCGCGAGGCACTGCGAGACCTGCACCTTGCAACCTCGTACATCGACCCTCGCCTTGATCCGGCGCTGGGCCTCGACCTCCTCCACAACCGATTCCTCTACCTCGAAGCGGACGGTCAAGGTGAGCTTGCCCTGCAACTGATGGAGCAGGCGGAGGAGCTGTACCGCGAGTATGCGACGCCGGAATTCATGCGCCGAGCGTGGTGGCTCAAGGGCCGTCTCTTGACGGGCCACGGGGAGCTGGCCGAGGCTGTGCGGCACCTGGAAGCCGCGCACCAGGCGTTTCTTGCCCGGAACCTGCCCTATGACGCGGCCCTCGTGAGCCTGGACTTGGCGCTGCCGCTCGCGAAGCTGCGCCTCGATCACCTGGTGGCCCGCCTGGCCCGGCAGATGTACGCCGTGTTCCAGTCCAAGCGAATCCCTCGCGAGGCCGCCGCGGCGCTGCTGCTCTTCCATGACGTGGCCCTCGACGCGCGGGCCGACGCCGCGTTTCTCGAGGCTCTGCTCCGCGACCTGGCGCCGATCCGGCGCTCCTCGGGTCGCTGAGGCGCCGCTCAGCTCGACTTCCGGCCGCTCCGCGTTCGGGGCGCCTTCCGCTTGGCCGGACGAGGCTTGGGGGTGTTCCCTCCCTTCCTCCGAGCCAAGGCCCCTTCCGCGGTCGCTCGAAATTGCTCCTCCTGGTGATCCAGCTCGAGCGCCAGCTCGAACCGCGCCATGGGGTCGCCGGGTTCCGGGGCGAAGAGCTCCGCGAACAGCCGGCCCGGGGACCGGCCAATCGTCGCGAGCACGCCGAAGACGTGCAGGAACGTGAGCTCGCTGTTGCCCCGGAGGGCCTGGCCGAGGGCGCCGGCGCCGAGCCCCAGGTCGAGCGAGATCTCCCGCTGTGTCTTGCCCGAGGCCCGGATCTCTCGCCGGAGGATGCGGCCGAGCTTCTCCGCGGCCCCGGCCGGGGTAAGCCGCAAGCCCAGCCGATCCGCCCGGCGCTGCGCGGCCTCGGTCAAGGGCATGGCGCCCGGCAGGTCGATCGAGGGCTTCGCATCCTTCCGCAGCTCGATGTGGGCAGGGCCGCCCAGCGGATAGCACGCTTTGAAGAAGCGGATGGGCGCAGCACGCAGCTTGTCGAGCAGCTCGAAGACGAGCCTCACTCGCATGGGCCGGTGGCCGTGGAAGACCAGAGTCAAGTGCCCATGGTGATAGCCGAGCCGCCGGGAGAGCGCTCGCGCGGTCGTGTCGTGCGATTCGATCAGCCTCTGGAGGGCCTGGCCTAGCCGCTCGACCTCCTCGGTTGGGTCCACTGGCGGAGTGTATCTCCGATGCCGCAGGCGCAGGGCTGCCTGCCTCACATAGTGCTGCTAATAGCATGTCATGGTTGCAGTACAGTTACGATGTTCCTGGGGCGCAACCCTCCTGGCTCCCGATGCAAGGAAGCGGCCCCGGTCCCTGGCTCGACACAGCCGCACCGGCGTGCGAGCACGAGCCCACCGTGGAGGCATGAGCGTGTTCGACGAGCGCGTCCTCTCTCGCTTGCAGCGGCTTCCGATGCCCACTAGCACGGCGGCGGCCGAGCGTGCTGGGCCGTGGACCGTGGTCGAGGTGACCGCCGAGCAGTTCGAGGTCCGTCGCGTCGGCGAGAGCACCGATACAAAGGCGTTCGCCGTGTTCTACAGCCGGGAGCTGGCGCTGCTCGCGATGGCGGCGCTGCCGCTCGCCGCGCGGCGGCCGACAATCCGGCTCGCCGATGCGGAAGGCGAAGACGGCTTTCCCGTGCTCCTCGTCGGCCAGGACGGCGAGGATGCCGTCGCCGGCACGGTCGCCACCTTCGAGGCCGAGGTGGTTTCATTGATCGCAACCTTCGTCGAGCTGGCAAGCGACCCGGCGGCGCTCTCGCTGGTGATCGAGGCTGCCGGTGCGACAGCCCTTCGGCTGGCGGGCCAGCAGCTCGTCAGTCGCATTGAAGCTCAGGCCGACGAGCCCGAGGAGCGATGAGCCCTGATCCATGCATGGCAACCGTGGCCCGGCGGGCCACCGTCGTAGTGAGGATGAACCGTGGCCGGCCCGGATGACGACTTCCCGGACTGGATCGAGGAGAGCCCCGAAGAGGCGCGGGCCATGGCGCGCCTGCTGCGCCAGCTCTTCCCGTCGCTGGAGATCAACGCCGACCCACTGCGGTTTCTCGAGCGCTTGGCGCGCGATGTACGAGAGCCGGAGAGCCCTGCGCCCGCCTTGTCGAGAAGCGTAGAGGATGCCCTTGCCGAGCGGGCCGGCGCCGCGGTCCGGTCGCTCCTGGTCCGGCTCTCGGAGGCGGCGGAGCAGGCCCGGCCGCAGGTGGCCGCGCTCCTGGCCCTTACGCCCGCCGAGCGGTGGGCAAGAGCCCAGAGAGATCGCAGCCTCCACGAGCTGCCGGTCGTGGCCGAGCTTCTGCGCCGGGCAGAGGAAAGCGGCGAATCGAGCCTCGTCGAGATCGAAGAGCGCGTGCTCCTGGCTCTTCATCTCGCCCAGCGGGCGGGCGTGGGCGAGCATCGCGTCCGCTGGCTGGGCGACCACCTGGCGCGCGGCTGGCTGCTGCTCGCGGAGGTTGCTCTGGCCAGACGGGAGCTTTGGCGAGCCGACTTCGCCGTCGGTTGCGCCTGCGCCCAGCTTCGCACTGGCTCGGGAGACGCCTTGCTCGCCTTCGAGGTCGGGTTGCGTTGGGCCTTCCTCGATTGGGCCTCCGGCCAGGCTGCCGCCACCGTGGCGTCGCTCAAGGTCGTGGGCCGTGTGGCCCTGTCGCTCCAAGATTGGCCACGGCTTGCCGAAGCCTGGATCTGGAAGCACCTGCTCTTCGATCAGCTTGGCAAGCACAGCCGAGCTGCCCTCGCCTGGCAGTGCGCTCAGAACCTGCTCGGGCCGGAGCAGGCGCCGCAGGCGCTCAAGCGGCAGATCCACACCGTGAAGCGGCTTGGCCTTTTTCTCGCGCCTTCCGCACCGGAGACGGACGACGATGGCCCCCTCGCCGCCTGATCGTAGCTCAGGGTCTGAGCGAACGCAGGCTGTCAGCCGCGGAGCGCGGTTTGAGATTCTTCCCGTCGAGAACGTTGACGTCGCCGGCGCGATCCAACATCTTCGTGGCTTTCGCTCTCAGGCCGAGCTGGCGAAACTGGCAAGGCTCAGCCCCTCAACGTGGAGCCTGTATGAGAGCGGCGGGCGGCGGCCTTCAGGTGAGAACCTTAGCCGCGTGCTGAAGGCTCTAGGCTGCTCGCGCATTCAATTCGAGGAAACGGTATGGAGCTTTCGTCGCCTTCGCCTGCTGGAGGAGCAGGGAAGTCAGCGCCAAGCCGCTGGACAACGGTCGCCAGGCCGGACTGGCGTTCCCGCGCGGGGATCAGCGGGAGCCTCACGAGTCCAGCCGCTGCCGCCGGACCTTCTTGAGCTGCGGACCAAGGCGAGTGCCTTATTGGATGACCTGGTAGGTTTGCTTGCGAGAGTCACTACCGGCGCCCGTCGCTGACCAGTCAGGTGCGGCAGGGGTACTCGCCGCTTCGCCACCTGGCTCGCTCCCCTGGCACCCCCGCCAGCAGTGCTCTCGTGCCACGAAGCGGCCACCGCGCGGCCCTTCGTGTCACGACGCCCGGGCTTGCAGTCTCGCCGTCGCTGGCCGGGGGGCACACCCCCTGGACCCCGCTTCCGCTTGCGGCCGCTCGGCAGATTCCGGCATTGATTAGCCGCGACTGAAAGACCGTTCACATGTGAACGGTCGCCTACCGCGCCAATCTGGTCACGCGAGGGACCATTGCCTAATAACCCGCTCCGACCCTCATCGCCGCAGGTGCGCCCGCCGCTCCTCGCCGTCCGCCAGCACGTCTCGGAGCCACCGGCCGGCCCGGTGGGAGAGGTCGCGCCCCAGGGAGAGGCCCCAGCTCACCGCGATGTCGAAGGCGCGGGGCGCGCCTTCGGGCGAGGCTCGGGCCAGGTTGCCGAGATGAGAGGCAGCGGCCTGGGGCGGCAAGCCTCGCCCGGAAGCGGCCTCGACCCAGGCTGCTCGCCAAGCGAGCGTGGAGACTTCCCGCGGCGGACGGCCCGGCTCGGGGACGCCTGCGGCAGCTCGCTGCTGGCCGTCAAGGTGGCGAAGCCAGGCAACGGCCTCTGCCGAGGCGGCGAAGAGCCTGGTGGACTCCTCCGGCCGTGATGCATCACTATGCGCGAGCCGCTGCGCACCGCTCACGATCTCGGGAGCGAGCCGCGCCAGCGCGTCGAGGCCGGCGCCTGGGGCCGCGTCGGCCGGGAGCACGGGCAGGCTGATCCGGTTCGGCGGGATCTCGATCAAAAGCGCTGCATTGAGCCGTCGCAGGGCCTCGGGGGAGAAGTCGCCGGCGGCGACCCGCGAGGTGGCCTCCGCCAACCGCTCGCGGGCCGTGGCGGCCTGGATGGCAAGAGCCTCCTCGACGGCCGCCCGCTCCGAAGACTCTACCCGCCAGAGGCTGTAGCCGCGAAGTCCGTCCGCAGGCTCCCGGTGGGCCAGCTCGAGGAATCTCGGCTCCCCTCTCGCTAACCCCGCCTCGCGCGCTTCGGCCCGCTCCAGGAGGAGCTTGGCGACGGTTCGCTCGCGCAGCGACTGCTCGGCCGCGGGCCAGCGCTGGCCAAGCCCTCCCTGAGAGCGAAGCTCTGCCCAGCGCGCCTCCAGCTCGCCCAGGTGGGCGCGCAGCTCGGTGGCGGTGGTGAAGGCGCCGGCCGGTGCCTGGGTAGCGAGCCCGAGCTGGGTCGAAAGGCGGGCCTCTCGCCGGACGAGTCTCTCGAGAGTGTTCCAGGTCTCATCGGGCCGCTCGCGTTCGAGAAGCGCCCACCCGAAGCGCTCTCGGTGGAGGGAGAGCTGCGCCAGGGCGAGACGAGAATAGGTGTGCTCACCCCGGCTCATTTCCTCTCGGGCGAGGCCATAGGTGTGCGCGAGCACCTGGTAGGCGTAGATTCGCTCGAGCGACGGAGAGGCTTCGACTGCTGCTGCCGCAGCTTCGACCCGCTGCCAGGCGGCGAGCATCTTTTCTCGCGCGTGTTCGAAGGCTTGACGGGCTTCGTAGAGCCGGCCGGCGACCTCGCTCTCCACCGCCAGCAGCCGCTCGCGAGCCTCGCGCGGCCCTCCTGGCTCCGCGGCCAGCGCCTCGCGGATGGCCTCCTGGTTGATCGCTTGGGCTCGTGCGATGAGGGCTTCGATGGGCTCGCGGTCCGCGGCGCTTCCCACATCTCGGGGTGCCCGTCGTCGCTCCAGCGCGAGGTGCGCTTCGATCCCTCCGAGTCGGCTGGGGTGTGGAAAGGTTTTGCGGTCGAGGGAGCGGCATGCCTCGGCCCTGGTGAGGGGCGCTTCGAGGCGCGGAGCATCCAGCCCCCGCAGCCGGTGCTGGAGGTCTTCGCGCGTTTCGCCGCGCAAAGCCTGGAGCCACGGCCTGGAAGCCGAGAACGGTTCCTCCGTCGCCTCGGTAAGGCGCACCCTGAACCGCTGGCCGGCGTTCTCGAACGAGCTGCCGGGCAAGCGGATCGCGTCCTGGAACCTACCCTTGGGCGAGCCGATGCCATAGCGATCGGCAATCTCCTGGCGAAGCGCGGATCTCTCCTCCGGGGAGAGGTGTTCGTGGCTTCGCAGCCAGAGGTCATAGCGATCGCCCACCCGAACGAGCACGGCGGGCTCGAAGCCGCCTTGCCGAAGAGTCACGACCTGTTCGGCGATGAGGTTGCGAAAGCCAACGAGTCGAGAGTGCTCCGCACCCTCTCCTCGCGTCAGGATCGCGGCCGCTCCCGAACGTTCCGCCCGCCGGGCTTCGGCAAGCGCCTGTTGGAGCGTCAGGTCGCGGTTGCCGGCATCGGCCGAGTAGAGGTCGATCCGCTCCAGCCCCGCGGCGACTTCCTTCTGGCTCAAAGGGAGCACGATGTAGGGACCATCCGGCATCACTCGATCGCTTCGCAGCCAGTCGAGCGACACGAGCTGTCGAGCAGGTAGCTCGGGCCGGAGGTCGAGCTGCCGCAGGTCCTCGGCGCCGTCCGGCTCGCGTCGCAGGGCATCGCGAAGGCCACGAGGCTCACCGCTGCCGCCGGCCTGGGCCTCGCCGGGCGGCCTTCGACCCGCAAGGCGAAGCACCTCCGCTCGGTCCCCGTCCGGGTCGTAGGAAAGGTGGAAGGTCGAGAGAAGCTTCCCGGCACGGAAGGCCCGGCCGAGCTGCGAGCCCTTGAAGGCCACGCCATCGCTCGAGAAGGAGATACCGCGGAGCTGGCCGCCCTGGTCCAGGAGCACCTGCGTCGAGAATCCTCGAGCTCGAAGGGTTGTAAGAAAATCAGCAAAGCTCTGCGAGTCTCTGCCGGCCTGCGCCACCTCGACCTGGAAGACGGCCCGCACCGACTCCTCGCCCTTGGCTGCCCGCTGCATCTCACCCTGGCCTGGGCTCTTGAGATACGCCGCCTCCGGCGCCTCGACTCGCACGAGGCTCCAGCGCTCCTCGATCTCGCGAGCGATGCGCACCGAGCGCAGCTCGTCGAATGCCTCGGAGATCGCCAGGCCCTCCCAGGTCGTCGGCGTGGTCACGATGTGAACGTGCTCGTTGTCCGTGTCCTTGTGGAGAAACGCCACGTAGGGAGCCTCCCCATAGCCCATCCGCTGGAGAAAGAACCGCACAGTCTCACGTATCTCGTCGTCGGGCCGATGCTCCCCGGTCGCATACGAGAGGACGAAATGCTTGACAAACTGACCCTTTCTCGGCCGGTAAGTTTGGTTGACGCTGGCGATCCAGCCCGCCCACTCGGTCGGGTTCGAGCCCGGGACGTTGGCGTCGAGCAGGAAGGCATTGGGCCGTGCCGTCCGCCCGAGGTAGTCGATCAGCCGGCGGGGCTGCGAGCCCACCTTGCAGAGCTTCGCGATCACGGCAGCTCCCGGGTCGACTCGCCGCCCAGCACGGCGAGGATCGTCTCCAGGAGCAGGCGAAGGCTCTCGAGGGTTGGTGCCAGAGCGGCGGGTGCCCGGTGCGTGTAGGTGAGCACGAGAAGCTGGTTGAGGTTATTGCCAAGCCGATTGAGATCACCGACCATCCGTAGCTCGACGGCGGAGCGCGCGGGCCGCACCCGATGTCGCAAGCCCACCTCCCGGAGGTAGGTTGCGACCGCGAGGCCGGCCGCCGTCGCCGACTCCTCGAGCCGGGCAAGCTCCGCCGGCGAGAGGCGGACCATCGAGGTGAGGCTGCGCCGCTCGGGGTCGGGTAGCCGTGGCCGACCTCGCGGTCGCCGAGCGCCGGCTTGTGGGTTGTCGGAGTCGTCCAAGCTGCCTCTACGTTGCGGCCGGCGGCGATTTTACGGCCGTAAAATTCTTCTCTCCGCAGCCCGCCTTGCTATCAGTTTTATGGCCCGTAAAACGGGACTCCGCCCGAGACGGTCGTCGCAGTTGCAGGTCTGCAATCCTCACGAGATGCTGCGCGACTGATGGAATAGCGCCTCGCTCATCCCGCCAGCCGCAGTGTTGCCTCTTCCCGAGCAAAGCGAGCGCTTCCGGGGGTCCAGGGGTCCGCCCCTGGCAAGCGCCCAGCGAGCTTGCGAGCGGGGGTTTTGCGCGAAGCGAAAAAACAGCTTGCTCGTCTGCTCCGGCGGCGCTCACGCTTGCAGGCTACGGCGGCTTCGGCGAGGCGCGCAAGTCTGCGCCCGGGGAAGAAAGCCTAATCTGAGGCGGGGTGCACGAAACGTGATGAATTCGAGTCGGCGGCGCAGGCGGAAGGCGCCTTGGCCCGCGAGGATCACGTGGCTGCCGGCGTCGATGCCAGGCGCGGCGAGGTCGTCCATCGCGTGACGCCAGTCTTGCGCGAGTGCAGGTTCCCGGAAGTTGCCTCAGATTCCCGCTTGCTACCATCAAATTGGGGCGACTCGATCGGATCTCCTAGAACCCGGTTCAAAGTTCTGCAAGGAAGGTTGGAAGAAACCT
>JBIOXV010000179.1:0-2648 GCA_044869805.1 Thermoanaerobaculia bacterium
CTCGTAATGAATCCGATGAAGAAGGGCCTCCCGGCCGGAGACACTCCGGCCTATCCACAACGAAGGAGGCCCAGCGATGTTGTACGTCGGACTCGACCTCAGCCGCAAGCGTCTGGACTGGCACGCACTGCTCGCCGAGGGGGAGCGGTTCGATGCCGGCGCCTGCCCGCCGGATAGCGACGGGCTCGCCCACCTCGTCAATCGTCTTGGCGCCGGCCAGCGTCCGGTGCTGGCGGCGATCGAGTCGATGAGCGGCGCCCGCTTCGTCCACGACCAGCTCGAGCTGGCCGGCTGGGACGTGCGCATCGCCGACGCGCAGCGGGTGAAGGGGCTGGCGCCGCTGGCCTGTAAGACCGATCGGATCGACGCCTGGGTGTTGGCCGAGCTCGCCCGCCGCGAGCTCGTCCCCGAGGTCTGGCTTCCCGACCCGGCGGTGCGGGCCGAGCGCGAGCGGGCGCGCTTCCGCCTCTTCCTCGTGCACAAGCGCACGTCGCTCAAGAACCGCGTGCACGCGCTCCTCTTCCAGCACGGCCTGCAGGCGCCCGTCGCCGACCTCTTCGGGGCGGGCGGGCGGCGGTTCCTCGCGCGGACGCAGCTGCCCGAGCCTTGGCGCTCGACGCTCGTTGCGAGCCTCCACCTGATCGACACCCTCGAGGAGGAGATCGCCGAGCTCGAGCGCGAGCTGCGCCGCCTCGGCGTCGAGCACCGCTACCTGCCGCTGCTTCTCAGCTGTCCCGGCGTCGGCTGGGTGCTCGGCTCCACGATTGCTGCCGAGATCGGCGACATCGGCCGCTTCCCCTCAGCGCGCAAGCTGGTCAGCTATACGGGCCTCTGCCCGCGGGTGCGCCAGTCGGGAGAGGTCGACCGCCGCGGCGCCCTCTCCAAGCATGGCCCGCCCTACCTGCGCTGGATGTCATGGGAGGGGCCTCCGGCCGCGATAGGTTCGCGGCCTCGTCAACTCGCATCGACGAAGGAGGCCCAAGCAAGATGGTGTACGCAGCGATCGACATCCACAAGCGGATCTTCCAGGCGGCGGTGCTGGACGCCGAGAGCGGCGAGCTTGTCCAGGAGCGGCTGCCGGCCATGCGCGAGGCGCTCAACGACTGGGCGACGCGATGGGAGGGCAAGCTCGAGGCGGTCGCGCTCGAGGCGACGACCGGCTGGCGCTGGGTGTGGCGCGAGCTCTCTTCCCACGGCTTCGAGGTGCGCCTCTGCGACCCCGGGCAGGCGCGGGCGCTACGCGGCTCGAAGCGGCGGCCGAAGACCGACCGTCTCGATGCTGCCTGGCTCGCGCGGCTCTTGGCCAAGGAGATGCTTCCGACCTCTTGGCTTCCGCCCGAGGACATCCAGTACCTGCGTGACCGCACCCGCCTGCGCCGCGCGCTCGCCCAGGACCGGATGCGCTTCGCCCAGCGCCTGCACGCCCTGCTCACCCATGAGGGGTGGCCGTGCAGCCGCGGCGGCCTGCTCAGCATCTCCGGCCAACGCTGGGCCCGCTCGCTCGCGCTACCACCGGCGGCGCGAGCAAATGTCGAGGCCATGTTCGTGCTGATCGCGGTGCTCGACGAACAGCTCGCGGTCATCGACGCCGAGCTGCGCCAGCGTGCGCGCAGCGACCCACGCCTGAAGGCGCTGTGCACGATCTTCGGCGTCGGCCCCGTGCTCGCCGCCCACCTCCTGGCCGAGATCGGCCAGGCCAACCGCTTCCGCCGCGCCCGCCAGGTCGTCCGGGCCGCAGGCCTCGATCCGGTCGTCTCCGAATCGGCGGAGACCCGGCGCCGCGGCAAGCTCAGCAAGCAAGGCTCGCCTGAGCTTCGATGGGCGCTCGTCGAAGCCGCCCACCACGCCTGCCAGCGGCGTAGTCCCGACCACTCGCTCTACCTCGCCGGCAAGGAGCGCAGCGGCAGCAAGCGCGCCGCCCTGACCGTCGCGCGCAAGATCGCCCGCCGCGCCCACCACGTCCTCGCGGAGCTCGAGCAGGCCGCCTGACCGATCCCATGCGAGCACCGGCCCCACCGACGGAAGAGTTTGCGGCGCGCTCCAACAAAGCGCCCGGCACAGCAACGTTGCCCCGGTCTGGAATGAGCCGCCGCAGCCCCAATCCGACCTCCTGCGCCGCCACCGCGAGCGCCCATGTAGGGCAGGGCCACCCAACTCGCATCGAAGACGTCCTCCGCATGCGATCCGGCCGACCCCCGCCCTTGACTCGCCGGCCCCTCCCATGTAGGGCGCTGATCGAGGCGGCCCACAACGCGATCCGCTCCCACCCCGCCTACCGCGCCCGCGCCGAGCGTACCCGCGCCCGCCTCGGCCCCAAACGAGGCACGGCGATCGCCGCCCTCACCGTCGCCCGCTCGCTGGCGGAGGCGATCTGGTGGATGCTCACCCGCAACCAGCCCTTTGCTCCGGCAGGCGCCACGATCCCTTTGACCGCCTGACGGTCCAGTAATGAATTGCGCCACCGGAGCACGCTCCCACGAAACTCGTCACCCCAAGAGGTGCGATGGAGAAATGAGCAGCGCTCGCAACCCCGCTCGTGCACGAGGGCGCGACCCCTGAGGCGACCACTCACTCGGAGGACACCCTGCTTGACGCCTGGCCCTTCTTCATGGAGAAGGGGTCCCCGGTTCGAGTCCGGGCGTCGGCTT
>JBIOXV010000180.1:0-88354 GCA_044869805.1 Thermoanaerobaculia bacterium
GAGAAGAGACGATGGAGATCCGACTGAACCGCGCCGATTTCTTGACCGAGCTCGGCCCGATGCAAGGCATCGTCGAGCGCAAGACGACCATCCCGGCGCTGGCTCATCTCCTGCTCACCGCCAAGGACGACCGCCTGTCGCTCGCCGGCACCGACCTCGACGTCTCGCTCACCTCCTGGTGCCCCGGCGAGGTGACGCGCGCCGGCAAGGTCGCGGTGCAGGCCAAGAAGCTGGTCGAGATCATCCGCGCCGTGGAGGGCGACGACGTGCTGCTGGTCGAGGAGGAGCCGCAGACGCTCTCCATCCGCGCCCGCGCCTCACGCTTCAAGATCCGGGGCATGAACCCCGAGGACTTCCCCACCCTGCCGCAGGTCGCCGATGGCGTGACCTTCGAGATGGCGTCCCCCGAGTTCCGGCGCATGATCGCCAAGGTGCTGTTCGCGGTCTCCGCCGAGGAGTCGCGCTTCCAGCTCAACGGCGCCCTGATGAAGGTGAAGGAGAAGTCGCTTGAGATGGTGGCTACCGACGGCCACCGTCTGGCCCTGGTCGAGAACGCGGCGGCCAAGGCCGGCGACGCCACCCCCCAGGAGGGCCTGCCCAAGGACGGCGTACTGGTGCCGCGCAAGGCCCTGCAAGAGCTGCTGCGCTTCGAGGGCGACAGCACTCTCGCCTACCGCCACGGCCCGCACCACCTGTCGTTCCGCGTCGGGCGGCGCGAGCTGGTGTGCCGCATCCTGGAGGGGTCGTTCCCGGACTACGAGCGGGTGATCGCCAAGGAGAACCCCCACGCCGCGTCCTTCGAGCGCCGCCAGTTGATGGACGCCGTGCGGCGGGTGGCGCTCCTCACCGGCGACCGGGCGCGCTCGGTGCGCCTGCAGTTCGAGACCGACCAGCTCACTATCTCGGCCGCCAACCCGGACTTGGGCGAGGCGGTCGAGGAGCTGGCCTGCGAGTACGCCGGTGAAGAGCTCAAGCTGGGCATGAACCCGGACTACCTGACAGACTTCCTGACCGCGGTCGAGACCGACCGCGTCCGCCTGCAGCTCAAGGACGAGAACACCCAGGCGGTGGGCTATCCGCTCGACGGTCCGGACGAGCGCTACCTCTGCGTCATCATGCCGATGCGGATCTAGGTCCCGAGCCCGTTTGCTGTCGACCCTCTCTGCGCGCAGCTTCCGCAACCTCGATCCGCTCCACTGGCAGCTCGGGCCGGGCAGCCATCTCCTGCTGGGGGACAACGGCGCCGGCAAGACCAGCCTGCTCGAGGCAATATACGTGCTCGCGACCACCAAGAGTTTCCGCGCCGCGCAGCTCGCCGATTGCCGCCGCCACGGCGAGGACGAATTCAGCCTGGGCGGTGAAGTCGAGACCGAGGTGCGTACCGGCCTCGAGGTCTCCTGGTGGCGCGGCGAGCGCCGGCGGGCGGTCAACGGCAAGCAAGGGAGCCTCGCCGACCACCTCGGCGTGCAGCCGGTGGTGATCTGGACGGCGGCCGACGCCGAGGCGCTCTCCGGCGAGCCGCGCCTGCGCCGCCGGCTGCTGGACCGCGGCGTCGTGAGCCTCAAGCCGGCGACGCTCGGTTCCCTCGCCCGCTATCGCCACGCCCTGGCGCAGAAGCGGGGCGCCCTGCTCTCCCGCGGATCCGACCTCGGGGCCTGGAACCAGGTGCTGGCGCAAGCCGCGGCGGCGGTCATCGCGCTGCGGGAGAGCTACTTCGAGCGGCTCGAGCGAGCGTTCTCGGAGACCATCGCGGCAAGCGGCCTCGGCCTGCCTGCGGTCGAGCTCGCCTACCGGGCCTCGCCGCCCGACGGCGCCGGCGAGCCCCAAGCCGTGGCCCAAGCCCTGGAGCGGGCGCTGCCGGAGGAGCGGCGGCGTGAGGCAGCCCTGGTCGGCCCTCACCGCGACGACCTCGAGGTCCGCCTCGGTGGCCATCCCCTGCGCCGGGTGGCCTCGGCCGGCGAGCGCCGGGCCGTGGGGCTGCTGCTCGCCGCGGCCCACGGTCGAGTGCTGGAGGCGGCCGGCCGGCAGCCGATCCACCTGCTCGACGACGCCGACGCCGAGCTCTCCCGGGACAGCCTCGGGAGGGTCTGGAAGGCGTTCGGACCGGAGCGCCAGAGCGTCGTCACCTCGAGCCGGCCGGCGGCCTGGGAGGGCCTCTTTTTGGGCCGCCGCTGGCAGCTCGAGGCCGGCCGCCTGCGGCCCGCCTGAGGAGACCGGCAGGCCGCCGGCAACCCCTTTGTTTTTAGGCAGATACGCCTTGGTGAAAAGAGTGTTCGTGTGATAGGCTTCGGCGGTCGCTTGGAAGGGAGAACGCGTGCCGGAGCCAGAGCTGGAAAACGAGGTCAAGGACCTGGCGGCGGAGCTGCTCGAGGCGCCGCCGACGCCCGGCTACACCGCCGAGAACATCAGGGTACTCAAAGGCCTCGAGGCCGTCCGTACTCGGCCCGGGATGTACATCGGCGACACCGGCGACGCCTCGGGCCTGCACCACATGGTCTTCGAGCTGGTCGACAACTCGATCGACGAGGTGCAGGCGGGCTACGCCACCCACGTCGACGTCACCATCCACAGCGACAACTCGGTGACCGTGGAGGACGACGGCCGCGGCATCCCGGTCGACCTCCACAAGAAGGAGGGCCGCTCGGCCGCCGAGGTCATCATGACCGAGCTGCACTCCGGGGGTAAGTTCGACAAGAACTCCTACAAAGTGTCGGGCGGGCTGCACGGCGTCGGCGTGTCGGTGGTCAACGCCCTCTCCGAGACCCTCGAGCTCGAGATCCGTCGCGACGGCCAGGTGTGGTACCAGGTCTACCATCGCGGCGTGCCGGAGGAGCCGATCAAGGCCCTGGGCAAGAGCGACAAGACTGGCACCA
Organism: Thermoanaerobaculia bacterium; assembly: GCA_044869805.1. Classification (GTDB taxonomy): domain Bacteria; phylum Acidobacteriota; class Thermoanaerobaculia; order Multivoradales; family SZUA-115; genus CAWDVR01. The sequence goes on from JBIOXV010000180.1 coordinate 2,874, forward strand.
AGGTCCGCTTCTGGGCCGACGCCGAGATCTTCGCCATCCTCGAGATGCACTACGACACGCTGGCGCAGCGGCTGCGCGAGCTGTCGTTCCTCAACCGCGGCGTGCACATTCGCATGCACGACGAGCGCACGGAGAAGTCTGTCGACTTCGCCTTCGAGGGCGGCATCGCCTCTTTCGTCGAGCACCTGTCGCGCAACAAGACGCCGCTCCATCCGCGGCCGATCTACCTCGAGGACGTGCGCGACGACGGCACCGGGCCGGAGAGCGTCGAGGTCGCCCTGCAGTGGAACGACGGCTACCAGGAGGCGATCTACAGTTTCACCAACACCATCAACAACCGCGACGGCGGCACGCACCTGATCGGCTTCAAGGGGGCGCTCACCCGCACCATCAACGCCTATGCCCAGGCGAGCGGCCTGTCGAAGGCGCTCAAGGAGAACCTCTCCGGCGAGGACGTCCGCGAGGGGCTGACCGCGGTCGTCTCGGTGCGCATCAAGGACCCCAAGTTCTCCTCCCAGACCAAGGAGAAGCTGGTCTCCTCCGACATCAAGGGCTGGGTGGAGCAGGTGGTCAACGAGCGGCTGGCGACCCACCTCGAGGAGAACCCCAAGGAGGCGCGGCGGATCGTCGAGAAATGCGTCGAGGCGGCGCACGCCCGCGAGGCGGCGCGCAAGGCCAGAGACCTGACGCGGCGCAAGGGCGCGCTCGACGCGTCGAACCTCCCCGGCAAGCTCGCCGACTGCCAGGAGCGCAACCCGGCGGCGGCGGAGCTGTTCCTGGTCGAGGGCGACTCCGCGGGCGGCTCGGCCAAGCAGGGCCGCGACCGTCGCTTCCAGGCCGTGCTGCCCTTGAAGGGCAAGATCCTGAACGTCGAGAAGGCGCGCTTCGACAAGATGCTGTCCTCCGACGAGATCAAGACCATCATCACCGCCCTCGGCACCGGCATCGGCACCGACGACTTCGACGTCGCGAAGCTGAGGTATCACAAGCTGATCATCATGTGCGACGCCGACGTCGACGGCAGCCACATCCGCACCTTGATCCTGACCTTCTTCTACCGCCAGATGGGCGACGTAATCCGCCGCGGCCACCTCTACATCGCCCAGCCGCCGCTCTACAAGGTGGCGCACGGCAAGAGCGAGACCTACCTGAAGGACGACCGCGACTACCAGGCCTACCTGATCTCGCGCATCCAGGATGCCTGGGAGGTCGAGATCCACGGCGGCGGCAACGGCACGGAGGGCCAGCGCCTCGCCGGCGCGAGGCTCGGCCACTTCCTCGACAAGATCGAGGTCTTCCGCCAGAACCTCGAGCGCCTGGTGTCACGCGGCTATCCCGCCGAGGCGTTGAAGATCGCGCTCGCCGGCGGTCTGCGCGACAAGGGATCGCTCGCCGACCAGGCACGGGTCGAGGCGGTGGCGGCGCGGCTCTCCGCCGCGGGCTTCGCCCAGGTCTCGGTGGGCCTCGACGAGGAGCACTCGACGCACAGCGTCCGCTTCCTGGCGCGGCGCGACGGAGTCGAGCGCGAGGTGCGCCTGGACTGGAGCCTGATGACCTCGGCCGAGTACCGGGCCCTGGCCACCAACGCACCCGGTCTCGAGGCGCTCGCCGCCAAGGGCTTCAGCCTGGTCAAGGGAGGCGAGGTCTCCGAGCGCGCGACGATCGAGGAGGCGCTCTCCACGCTCTACGAGGGTGCCAAGAAGGGCCTCTCGATCCAGCGCTACAAGGGCCTGGGCGAGATGAACCCGCAGCAGCTCTGGGAGACCACCATGGACCCCACCAAGCGCCGCCTGCTCAGGGTTCTGGTGGAGGACGAGGTCCAGGCGGACGAGATCTTCACCGTGCTGATGGGCGACGAGGTCGAGCCGCGGCGCGAGTTCATCCAGAACAACGCGCTCGAGGTCAAGAACCTCGACGTCTAACGGCCGCGGCCCGCGGCCACCCACCAGGGCCCCTGCCGCGGCGCCATCCGAAGCGAGCAAATCCGAAGCGAGGAAAGACGACAACCGATGGACGAGAAAGATCAGCCGCTGCCGCCACCCACCGAGATGCCGATCCCGGTCGGCATCGAGGAGGAGATGAAGCGCAGCTACCTCGATTACGCGATGAGCGTGATCATCGGCCGCGCGCTGCCCGACGTGCGCGACGGCCTGAAGCCGGTGCATCGCCGCGTGCTCTACGGCATGTGGGAGAGCGGCAGCACCTCCAACCGGCCGTACAAGAAGTCGGCGCGCATCGTCGGCGACGTGATGGGCAAGTACCACCCGCACGGCGACACCGCCATCTACGACAGCGTGGTGCGCATGGCGCAGGACTTCTCCATGCGCTACACCCTGGTCGACGGCCAGGGCAACTTCGGCTCGCTCGACGGCGACAACCCGGCGGCCATGCGCTACACCGAGGTGAGGCTCGACCGCCTCGCCGAGGAGATGATCAAGGACGACATCGACAAGGAGACCGTCGACTGGGTACCGAACTACGACGGCTCGCTCTCCGAGCCCACCGTGCTGCCGTCGCGGGTGCCCAATCTGCTGGTCAACGGCGCCTCCGGTATCGCGGTCGGCATGGCGACCAACATCCCGCCCCACAACCTCCCCGAGGTGGTCGACGCCCTGAACCTGCTGATCGACGATCCGGACGTCGGCCTCGAGGAGGTGATGAAGGTCATCCCCGGACCCGACTTCCCCACCGCCGCCTTCATCCACGGCAAGGCAGGGATCCGCGCCGCCTACTCGACCGGCCGCGGCACCATCCAGCTCCGCGCCCGCGCCACGGTCGAGGAGAGCAAGGGCGAGCGGCAGCAGATCGTGGTCACCGAGATCCCCTTCCAGGTCAACAAGGCGCGACTGCTGGAGCGCATCAGCGAGCTGGTGCGCAACAAGGCGATCGACGGCATCACCGACCTGCGCGACGAGTCGGACCGCTCGGGCCTGCGCGTCGTCATCGACGTGCGGCGGGGCGAGGTGGGGGAGGTGATCCTCAACCAGCTCTACAAGCTGACCCAGCTCCAGGTGACCTTCGGCATCATCCTGCTGGCGATCGTCGACAACCGGCCGCGGGTGATGACGCTCCTCGAGCTCTTGCGCCACTTCCTCGACCACCGGAAGACGGTCATCGTCCGCCGCACGCGGTACGACTTGAGGAAGGCCGAGGAGCGGGCCCACATCCTCGAGGGCATCTTGAAGGCCCTCGATCACCTCGACGAGGTGATCTCGACCATCCGCGCGAGCCACACGCCGTCCGACGCGCGCGCCAACCTCATCAGCCGCTTCGAGTTCTCGGAGGTGCAGGCGGCGGCTATCCTCGACATGCGCCTGCAGCGCCTGACCGGGCTCGAGCGCGAGAAGGTGGTCGAGGAGCACCGCGAGATCATGCTGTTGATCGAGCGCCTGCGCGCCATCCTGGGCTCCGACCAGCTGGTGCTGGAGGAGATCCGCCGCGAGCTCGCCGAGCTCAAGGAGACCTACGGCGACCCCCGGCGCACCGAGATCATCTCGGCGATGGCCGACATCTCGATCGAGGACATGATCGCCGACGAGCCGATGGTGATCACCGTCACCCGCTCGGGCTACGTCAAGCGCTCGCCGCTCACCCTCTACCGCGCGCAGCGCCGCGGCGGCAAGGGCAGGACCGGCATGACCACCAAGGAGGAGGACGTCGTCGAGCACCTCTACGTGGCCTCGGCGCACGACTACGTGCTGGTCTTCACCCAGAGCGGCCGCGTCTACTGGCTGAAGGTGCACGCCATCCCCGAGGCCGGTCCGGCGGCGCGCGGCAAGGCGATCGTCAACCTCCTGGAGCTCACCGACGAGGAGCGCTTCGCCACCACCGTCTCGGTGCGCGAGTTCCCCGAGGACCGCTTCCTGGTGTTCGCCACCGAGCGCGGCACGGTCAAGAAAACCTCGCTCGCCGCCTTCGCGCGGCCGCTCGCCCGCGGCATCATCGCCGTCAACGTCACCGAGAACGACCGGCTGCTCTCGGTCAAGGTGGTCGAGCCCCGAAACGAGATCCTGCTGGCGACGAACAAGGGCTACGCTATCCGCTTCCCGGAGTCCGACATCCGCGCCATGGGCCGAGTGGCGACAGGCGTGCGTGGCATCGACCTGCGGGAAGGGGACCAGGTGGTGGCGATGGAGGTGCTCGCCGCCGAGGGTGACCTCCTGACCGTGTCCGAGAATGGCTACGGCAAGCGGACGGCGCTCGCCGAGTACCGCCTTCAGGGCCGGGGCGGCCTGGGGATCATCAACATGGATCTCACGGCCAAGACCGGGCAGGTGGTGGGCGTCAAGCAGGTCCAGCCGGCAACCGGCGCCATGCTGATCACGCAGGAAGGGATGATCATCCGCATCGATGTCGGAGGAATCCGCGTCATCGGCCGCAACACCCAGGGCGTCAAGCTCATCGACCTCGACCCGGGCGACCGCCTGGTGGCGCTGGCCAAGGTCGAGGAGGACGAGGCGGCCGCGGAGGTCGAGGAGAGCGACGAGGAAGCCGAAACGCCCGAAGCGATCAACTGACGCCGAGCGACTGAAGTAGGCAATCCGCCCAACCAGGAAGGTCAACTGACAGGAAGGCTCAAGATGGACTTCTTTCTCGATACCGCGGAGCTCGACGAGATCAAGACCGGCCTCGAGTGGGGGATGCTCGACGGTGTCACCACCAACCCCAGCCTGATCGCCAAGGCCGGCCGTCCCTACCTGGCGACGGTCCGCGAGGTGGCCGAGCTGGTGGGAGGCGACCGGCCGGTCTCCGGCGAGGTCCTGGCCACCGAATACGACGAGATCCTGGCCCAGGGCCGCAAGCTCGCCGCGCTCGCCCCCAACGTGGTGGTCAAGGTGCCGCTGCTGCCCGCCGGCCTGAGAGCCGTGCGCACCTTCAAGGAGGAGGGCATCAAGACCAACGTCACCCTCTGTTTCTCCTCCAACCAGGCCCTGCTGGCAGCCAAGGCCGGCGCCACCTACATCTCACCCTTCATCGGCCGGCTCGACGACGTGGGCCATGACGGCATGCAGGTGATCGAGGAGATCGTCACCCAGTACCACAACTACGGTTACGAGACCCGGGTGCTGGTGGCCTCGGTGCGCACCCCGACGCACGTCACGCGGGCCGCGATCCTGGGCGCCGACGTCGCCACCATCCCGTTCAAGGTGATGGCGCAGCTCTACAAGCACCCGCTGACCGATGCCGGGCTCGACCAGTTCCTGTCCGACTGGAAGAAGACGGGAAAGGGCTTCGACGATTAGCCTGCCTGCCGTCCCCGGTTTCTATCGCCTGGCCTGGGGCTTCTATCTCGCGCTCGCCATCGCCGGCGGAATCTGGGTGAGTGCCCGCGAGGGGAGTCTCTCCCCGGCGCTGCTCCTCGACCCCGAGCGCTGGTGGCTCGACCTCGCGCTCGGCGTCGCGGCCGGCGCGGTGCTGCTCGCCATATGGCGCCTGCTCAAGGCCCTGCTGCCGGCCGGGGAGGTCCTGGAGCAGCACTTCGCCGGGCTGCTGGCCGGCATGGAGCCCGGCCGCACCGTGGCGCTCGCGGCGCTCTCCGGCTTCGCCGAAGAGCTCTTCTTCCGCGGCGCCGTCCAGGGCCAGTGGGGACTGGTGCCGGCGAGTCTGCTCTTCGGCCTGCTCCACACCGGACCCGGCGCCCCGTTCCGGCTGTGGACCCTGTTCGCGACCCTGGCCGGATTCACCCTCGGCGGGCTCGCGCTGTGGAGCGGTAACCTCCTGGGCTCGATCGTCGCCCATTTCGTGCTCAACGCCGTGAACCTGCGGCGGCTGGCGGGCGTTCACGGCGCCGCCTGAGGAGGCCCCGAAAGCGGTCCGCGGCCGTCGCGCTCTGCTACACTGTGCGACCCCAGGGCGCTAGCGCAGGTGCGCATGGACGCACAAGCTACGAGGAAACGACCAGCGGGTGAGGGAGGCTGCGGATGGCCACGGTGACCGACGACGTTCTGGAGCGCATCGACCGCGAAAAGGCCGGGTACCTGGAGGAGCTCAAAGAGTTCCTGCGCATCCCGTCGATCTCGACCGACCCGGCCTACGCGGCCGAGGTGCGGCGGGCGAGCGAGTTCATCCTCGAGCGCCTGCGCGCGGCGGGCCTCACCGCCGAGCGCATCGAAACCGCCGGCCACCCCCTGGTCTACGCCGAGTGGCTGGGCGCCCTCGGCAAGCCGACGATCCTCTTCTACGGCCACTACGACGTGCAGCCGGCCGACCCGCTCGAGCTGTGGAAGAGCCCGCCCTTCGAGCCCACGGTCGAGGGCGACATGCTCTTCGCCCGCGGCGCCACCGACGACAAGGGCCAGTCCTATGCGCACGTGAAGGCGATGGCCGCGATGCTCGCCGAGCGCGGCGCCCTGCCGATGAACGTCAAGTTCCTGCTCGAGGGCGAGGAGGAGTCCGGCGGCTCCGCGATCGACACCTACGTCAAGCAGGACGCCGGCCGGCGCCTGGCCTGCGACGTGGTGGTGGTCTCCGACAGCTCGATGTTCGCGCCCGGCCAGCCGTCGCTGCTCTACGGCTTGAAGGGTCTCTGCTACATGGAGCTCAAGGTCACCGGCCCGAACCGCGACCTCCACTCCGGCACCTTCGGAGGCGCGGTGGCCAACCCCGCCAACGCGCTCGCCCACATCATCGCCCGCCTGCGCGACCCGGAGACCGGCCGCATCCTGATCCCCGGCTTCTACGACGACGTGCGGCCGCTCGAGACCTGGGAGCGCGAGGAGTTCGCGCGCCTGCCGTTCGACGAGGAGGAGTACAAGCGGGGCTTGGGGATCGAGGAGGTGTTCGGCGAGGAGTTCTACACTACCCACGAGCGGAGCTGGGCGCGGCCCACCTGCGATGTCAACGGCATCTTCGGCGGCTACCAGGGCGCCGGCGCCAAGACCGTGCTGCCGTCGTGGGCGGGGGCGAAGGTTTCCATGCGCCTGGTCCCCGACCAGACGCCGGCCAGGGTCGCCGAGCTCTTCACTCGCTTCGTCCAGGACGTGAAGCCGAAGGGCGTCACGGTCGAGGTCAGCTACCTGCACGGCGCCGAGGCGGTGCTGATCGACACCAGCGGCCCGCTGGTCGAGGCCGCCATGCAGGCGCTCGCGGACGTGTGGGGCAAGCGGCCGGTGCGGGTGCGGGAGGGCGGCTCGATCCCCATCGTCTCCACTTTCGGCAGAGTCTTGAAGGTGCCGGTGGCCCTGGTGGGCTTCGGGCTCTCCGACGACAACCTCCATTCACCCAACGAGAAGTTCAACATCAGTCACTTCTACAACGGGATTCGCACGGTGGCACGCCTGCTCGATCTCGCGGCAGAGGTCTAGGCGGCCAGAGAATGGGCAACAAGGATTCTGTCGAGCGAGAGATCAAGTTCGCCGAGGTGGAGCATGGAGGCCTGCGAGAGCGGTTGGCGGAGCTCGAGGCCGAGCGCCGTGCCCCCCCCTCCTTCGAGGACAACTGGCTGCTGGACAAGGATGGCGAGCTCGAGTCGGCGGGGTGCCTGCTGCGCCTGCGGGTCGACGGCCGCGGCGCCGCCCTCACCTACAAGGGGCCGGCCCGCTTCGAGGGCCGCATGAAGCTGCGCGAGGAGCACGAGACCACGGTCGACAACCCCGAGGCCGCACGCACCCTGCTCGAGCGCCTGGGCTTCGCCGCCGTGCGTCGCTACCAGAAAGTGCGCGAGGAGTGGCAGCTCGGCGGCGTCACCATCTCCCTCGACCACACCCCGATCGGCGACTTCGCCGAGTTCGAGGGCGACGGTGCCGACACCGTGGCCCGCCGCTGCGGCCTCGACCTCGAGAAGGCAGAGCGGCGCAACTACATGCGCCTCTACAGCGACTACCTCCAGGATCACCCGGAGGCACCGCCCGACATGGTCTTTTCGGAGGAGTCCACTCGCTAGCGTGGTGACCTCCCCGAGGTTGCGGGCGCTCGTCCTCGCCGCCGGCCTGGGCACGCGCCTGCGGCCCTTGACCCTCGCCCGCCCGAAGCCGCTGCTGCCGGTCCTCGGACGCCCGCTCGTCGCCTACACCCTCGACCGCCTGGCGGGCCTTCCTTGCGAGGTCGCCGCTGTAAACCTCCATCACCTCGGCGAGCAGGTCCCGGCGGCGCTCGGCCCCGAGCACCGTGGCATGCCGCTGGTCTACTCGCACGAGCCCGAGATCCTCGGCACCTTGGGGGCGCTCGCCCCGCTCGCCGAGCTGCTGCGGCCGGCGGAGGCGGTGCTGCTGGTCAACGGCGACAGCCTCTGCGACTGGCCGCTCGCCGAGCTCGCGGCGGACCACCGCGCGCATGGCGCCGCGGCTACGCTGCTGCTCTCCGAGACCGCCGACCCGGGGAGCTTCGGCGGCGGCGTGGGCCTCGCCGCGGACGGCCGCATCGTGAGCTTCCGCAGCGCCGGCATCGAAATCGAGCCGCCGGCGCGGCGCCTGGTCTTCGCCGGCGCCCATGCGCTCGCGCCCGCGCTCCTGGAGCGTGTCGCGTCGCGCCCGGCGGACATCGTGCGCCAGCTCTACGAGCCGCTGCTCGCCGAAGGAGCGGTGATCCGCGGGGTCACCACCGCACGCGCCTGGCAGGATCTCGGCACGCCGCGGCGCTACCTCGAAGCAGTCCTCGAGCGGCTCGCCGCCGGCGATGGCCGGAGCTGGGTCGCCGCCGGCGCCGCGGTCGCGGCCTCGGCCCGGCTCGAGGCCGGCGTGGTCGAGGACGGCGCGCGGGTGGAGGCGGGCGCGGTCGTCGAACGGGCGCTGGTGCTGCCGGGGGCGCGGGTCGGCGCCGGCGCCACGGTGTCGGGCGCGATCGTCGGTTTCGGTGCCGAGGTGCCGGCGGGTGCCACGGTCTCCGCCGAGCTCTTCTCCGGCCGCGGAGTGGCGAGCGAGCGCCGGCCCCTCGCCTGAGCGGGGCGCGGTCGGCTGAGGTAGGATCGGCGAGCGCCGTTGCGCCCACGCCCACCACACCCGCGAGAGCTCTCCGCCGTGCCCGGCCGTCCCTTCGACCTCCTGGTCTTCGACTGGGACGGCACCTTGATGGACTCGGTGGCCTCGATCGTCGGCTGCATCCAGCAGGCCGCGCTCGACCTCGAGCTGGGAGAGGTGGCCGAGGCGACAGCGCGACGCACCATCGGCATGGACTTGCGGCAGGCCATGAAGGCGCTGGGATTTACCGGCGACGAGCCGCTCTGGGACCGCCTGGTCGAGCGCTACCGCCACCATTGGGTGACGACCTACCGCGACCGGCACCTGCTCTTCGCTGGCGCCGCCGCCATGCTCGATGCGCTCGCCGAGCGCGGCTACCTGCTGGCGGTGGCGACCGGCAAGAGCCGCCGAGGCCTCGACCGCGACCTCGCCTCGAGCGGCCTCGGCGGCCGCTTCCACGCCACGCGCACCTCCGACGAGGCCCGCTCGAAGCCCCATCCGCAGATGCTCTTCGACCTGCACGCCGAGCTCGGCGTCTCGCCCCCCGGTGCGCTGGTGATCGGCGACGCCACCTTCGACCTCGAGATGGCAGCCAACGCCGGCTCTCCCGCGGTGGCGGTGGCCAGCGGCTCGTTCCCCGTCGCCGAGCTGCTGCGCGCCAGGCCGCTCGCCTGCCTCGAGCACATCTGCCATCTCCTACCCTGGCTGGAAGAACGGAGCCCGCGATCGTGAATCAAGAGAGCTTGACTGGAGCCCTGGAGCGCTGGGACGGCATCGGCGTGGTGGTCCGCCACGACGCGGAGACCGGCGCGTGGATCTTCATCGCCCTGCACGACGACACCCTGGGGCCACCGACCGGCGGCAGCCGGATGAGGGTGTACCCCTCGCCCGCGCAGGCGCTGGTGGACGCCAAGCGCCTGGCGGCCGGCATGACCGCCAAGTGGGCGGCGATCGACCTCGCGTTCGGCGGCGGCAAGGCGGTGCTCGCCGTGCCGCGCCCGCTCGCCGGCGAGGAGCGCCGCGGCCTGCTGCGACGCTACGGCCGGCTGGTGGCTGCGCTCCACGGCGGCTTCTCGACCGGCCCCGACCTCGGCACCACGCCGGAAGACATGCTGGTGATCGCCGCCGAGGCCCCGGGCCAGGTGCACGGCGTCGACCTGGCGACCGGCCGCGTAGAGGACCCCGGGCCCTACACCGCGCGCGGCGTCTACGAGGCGATCCGCGCCGCGCTGGGGCACCGCTTCGGCAGCGACGATCCCGCCGGCCGCCGGGTGGTGATCGAAGGCGTGGGCAACGTGGGCGCGCCGCTGGCGCGTCGGCTCGCCGCCTCCGGCGCCGAGCTGCTGCTCGCCGACCTCGACTCCGGCGCGGCCGAGCGGCTGGCGGCCGAGACCGGCGGCCAGATCGTCGCCCCCGAGGCCGTCCCCGGCACGGCGTGCGACGTCTACTCGCCCTGCGCCGTGGGCGCGACGCTCAACGCGCGCAGCATCCCGCTCCTCAGCTGCGCCATCGTCGCGGGCTCGGCCAACAACCAGCTCGAGGACGAGGAAGACGCGCTTCGCCTGCGCGCGCGAGGCATTCTCTACGCCCCCGACTACGTGGCCAACGGCGGCGGCGCGCTGGCCTTCGGCCTGCTGGGCCGCGGCGTACCGGCGGCCGAGATCGAGGCGCGCCTCACCGGCATCGGCGACACCCTGCGCGAGATCTTCACCGAGGCCGAGCAGCGGGGCGAGACACCGCTCCGGGCCGCGGCTCGCCGCGTCGAGCGGGTGCTGGCGCGGGCCCGCGCCGAGCGCGAGGCGCCGGTGATGGCCTGAAGGTCAGCATGGAAAGAAACAGTTGCGAGCGAGTCGCGCGCAAGGAGCGCCCCCGCCGGATGATCACCTACCCATGAACCGGAGCCTACACGGCAGTAGGTGAGGGTTCACGGGAGGACCCGCGACGCAGCGCCCGGGCCGCCGGCAACTGTTTCCTCGCGGACTTTGCCGTACAGCAACAGGTCCAGGACCTTGCCGTTCTTCACCGCGGCCTGGCGCAGCCGGCCCTCGTAGACGTAGCCGGCCTTCTCCAGCACGCGCACCGAGGGCGCGTTGCCTTCGAACACCCAGGCGCCGAGCCGCAGCAGGTCGAAGTGGGCGAAGGCGTAGTCGGTCATCGCCTGCACGGCCCGGGTGGCGATGCCGAGGCCCCAGAACGGCTCGCCGAGCCAGTAGCCGATCTCGGCGCTCTTGCGGCCCACGTCCTCGCCCGGGATGATGCCGATGCCGCCGATCGCCTCCCTGGTCGAGGCGATGGCGAAGTTGGCGATCGGCCGCTGCTGGTTCGTGGCGCGCGCGATCCAATCGCGAGCGTCCGCCGGCGTGTAGGGGTGGGGGAACCGGTCGCGGAGGTTCGCCGCCACCCGTGGGTTGTTGGCGTACTTGACCAGCGCCGGCTCGTCCCCGCGCCGCCAGGGGCGGAGGTGATAGTCGCCGAGCGGGATCTCCATGGCGGATTCTGTCGCGAGCTAGAACCTACCTGATGGAACGCGCCGGATCGCAAGGAGGACTACCTCGTCGTCGTCGAAAGTGTAGACGATGAGGAACGAGCCTTGATCCGTGTGGATAGGTCGGCCGCAGCAGTCCGGTCGTCCAGCGACGGTCATTCCGAGGTCCGGCGCTCGAGACACAACCTCTTCGAAGCCAGCGAGGATCTCCTCGCTACGCGGTACCCCAACCAGCAACTCCTGATGATCGCGCTGAAAACGTGAGGATCGAAGAACTCTACGCCGCTCCGAGCTGCCCACGGTACTCCCCCAGTGCCTCGAGAGCCCAATCTTCCTCTTCCCTGCTCAGCGGTTGCGGCTCGCCGACAAAGACCGTGCTGTAAGGAATCTCTTCACCCATCGAGGCAGCCTGCCAGCCGGCGAAGCGGTGGGAGAGGTCGCTGACCTCGGTGGCGTTCAGCTCCCAGAGGTCTTCAACAACGTGGTGAACGAGGTCGATCTCCTCCGCGCTGAAGAGCGAAAGGGAGGGCTCGCGCAGAGCGACGAGCTTCCGCAGCTGATAGCCGAAGTAGGCGCGCTCCGCCCAGGCGCAGGCACCCTGGGCCAGCAAGGCTTCCACGGTCTGGGCCACGGATCGTGGTGCAGGTCCGAACTCCAACTTGCGGTACGGCTGGCCAGAAATCGAGTGACCGAGCGTCCTGTAAGCACCGAAATCCACATAGAACAGAATCTTGTTCAGCTTGGTAGCACCACACCGAGGGTCGCTTTCGGTGGCCCGAGCAACCAGGAGCAACAGCTCCTCGAACTTCCGAGGCGACGTGGCTGGATCTGACATTGTTGCCTCTCGGCCGGCGTAATTACGGCGTAAGAGTAGCTGTGTTAGCTGCTATTGTCAAGTCGACGGCCACGGAATCTCGTAGGGAGGCATCCAGAGTCAAGATAGCACGCGACCCGAAGACTCGAGCTGCGGCCACGATTCCCGTCTCACCCCGCGAGCGCCCCGAACACCTCGTCCACCTGCTCCCAGCCGACGCGCATCAGAAAGGTGTTGTTGCGGCCGTAGGACTTCGCGCCGAGGATGAAGAAGCCGGGCTCGGGGTTGGCGAGGGTGTCCGCGCCGTGGCTGGTCTGTGCCAGGCAGTCGCCACCCGCGGCGGCCCCCAGCAGCGCGGCCGAGAGCTTCATCGGCGCGGCGAAGGCGTAGCACTCGTGGACCTGGAGCTGCCGGTAGAGGGACGAGTCTCCGAGCGAGCCGGTGAGCGACAGGATGCGGTCGGCCGCCACCGTCGAGACGCCGCCGTCCGCGTGACGCAGCGTGACCAGGACCTTGCCGCCGTCGCGCGCCAATCTCTCGACCACCGCGCCGCGCCGCACCTCGACCGCCGGCGAGGATCCGGCGGCGAGCGCGCCGGAGCTCGCCGCGAGGGCGGCGCGCTCGGGCAGCGGATCGCCCGCTGCCGTGCCCCAGCACGGCGCTGCGCCGCGGACCGCCCACACCACGCGCGTGCCCGCCGCGCGCTCCGCGAGGTCGCGTGCCGCGGTCTGCGCCGAGTGGCCGGCGCCGGCCAGCAGCACGGTCTTGCCGGCGAAGTCGCCCGCCTCTCGCGAGAGGTCCGGGATGCGGCGGCTGATCAGCCCGTCGAGACCGGTCTCGCCGGGGGCCGGGATGCCGCCGTCGCCCAGGCTGTTGGGAACTCCGTAGGAGCCCGTGCAGTCGAGCACCACGTCGGCGGTCTCCACCTCCTCTCTGCCGTCGCGCTCGAAGAGCAGCCGGAAGCGGCGCCGGGCGCGTTCGGCCGAGGAGATCTCCTCGTGCTTCAAGAGCCCCTGCCGTCCGATGGCCGCGACGCGGGAGCCGAGCCGCAGGTGGGGCTCGACCGCCGGCAGCGCCGCGATCGCCGCCAGCAGCTCCTGCCGCAGCTCGCCGCCGGTCGGGCAGGCATCGCCGTCCGGCACCGTGTGCCCGGCCGCGGCGAGGGCGCGGCGGGCGCGCGGCGAGACGTTCATCGACCACGGCGTGAACAGCCGCACGTGGGCCCAGTCGGCAACGTGACCGGCCACCGCCGGCGACGCTTCGTAGAGTGTGAACGGGTAGCCGGCCTCGGCCGCGGCGAGGGCGGCCTCGAGGCCGGTGGGGCCGGAGCCCAGGATGGCGATGTGGCGATCGGTCATGGGGCGATGTCTCCCTGGCTGAAAGGCGGTCCCTAGTGGCCTGTACCGGTCGAATCGGTAGTGGATGGGCGAGCCAGTCGGCGGTCCTGGCAAGGCGCGCCGACGCAGGCATAGCCGGGACTATGTCGAGGAGGCGCAACGCCGCCAGGGCCGTCGAGGGCCGCCCAGCCGCTATCGATTCGACCGGTACAGGCCACTAGAACCTCGACGCCGCCCGCTCCTTGGGCGGCAGGATCTCGAGGCAGGTGGTCCACCAGCCGGTGAGCACGGTCTCGACGAACTCCGCCGGCAGATCTTCGCTGCGCATCTCTGCGGCCAGGGCCTGGTGGTCGTAGGCCAGCGGCCTGAGGTCCACCCGCAGCTCCGTTCCGGAAGCGTCGAGCAGCGCGTACCACACCTCCGTGCGGCCGTCGTTGGCCGGGCGGCCGAGGGCTCCCACGTTGACCAAGTCGGCGCCCGAGGGCAGGCGCCGGTGCCAGTGGAGGCCGGTGTGGGTACAGAGGATGCCGTCGCAGCGGTTCTGGGCGACGAGCAGCTCGAGGAAGGCGACCGGCGAGGTCGAGCGGAACAGGAATTCGTTGACGCGGCGTGGCGAGCCGTGCACCAGCAGCAGCTCGCGCTCGTCGCCCAGGCTCACGCGGCGGCGTTTCGGCAACGTGCCCATCAAGCGCTTGAGCTCGGGAGTCGTGTGGCGCTCGGTGTAGGCGTAGGAGAGGGCCGCGAAATGGTTGTCGCGCGGATCGGTGTAGCCGCAGGCGCAGTCGGTGGCGCCGGAGGCGAGCGACTCTTCGTAGTTGCCCTGGATGGCGCGCACCCGGCCTTGCTCGAGGAGCGGCCACACCTTGTTCGGATGCGGGCCGAAGCCGCCGAGATCGCCGAGACAGTAGATCGCCTCGGCCTCGAGCCGCCGCGCTTCCTCGAGCAGCGCCGCCAGGGCGTGGTGGTTGTTGTAGACGCCGCCGAAGACCACGATCTTCCCGAAGGGCCCCTCGACCGGCACGCCGTCGCCGGGCGCGGCGAGGAAGCTCTCGGCCGCCGCGCTTCGCTCCGCCGGCGAGAGCGCCTGGCCGGTCTCGGCCGCGGCGCGCCGGAACTCGCCGAGCGGCACCAGGCGCTCGCCCCAGGTGGCGAGGCCACGGTGGGCGGTGAGCTTTTCTCTCGCCCGCCGGGCCTGCTCGTCGTGGTCTACGGGGTTGCGGTTCGCCATCGCTTTCAGGTCCGGCAGGAGACGCCGTAGACGTGGCAGGTCCAGCACGCGGGGTGGCGCAGCGGAAACGCTCCCAGCGTGTCGGCCAGGGCCACGCCCATGCGGCCCTCGGGCTCGTTGACCAGGATCGGGCATACCCACACGCCCTGGTCGGTCACCATGCGGCAGCTCGAGCACTGGAGGTGGTCCCAGCTTCCCTCGGCCCCGCCCACGGCAGCGGCATCGGCATCGACGTCGGTCAGGCGCTGCCAGCTCTCGTAGGCGCTGGAGCGCTCGGCCTCGGCGCCCAGGTGGAAGACCGGCAGCAGCTTGAGGCGCGGCTTGGAGAGGCCCAGGCCCCGGAGCAGCGCGAAGAACTTCTCCTTGCCCGCGGCCGTGGCGTTCTCCGCGTGCACCTCGGTGACGGTGAGGATCGGGTTGAGGCCCGCCGCGGCCAGGTTCTCGACCCCCTGCATGACCCGCGCGAAAGTCCCCGCGCCGCGGATCGGGTCGTTGGCCTCGGGGGTCATGCCGTCGAGCGACACGCGCAGGTCGAGCGAGTACTCGGAGGACTCGCTCAGCGCCGCCAGGCGCCGGCAGCGCTGCGCATCGAGCAGCAGGCCGTTGGTCAGCACGCTCGCCGGGCCCAGCGCCAGCGCCGCCGCGAGGATGCGCTCCATGTCCGGGTTCAGGAACGGCTCGCCGCCCGTGAAGTAGTACTCCTTGACGCCCAGGGAGACGGCCTCGGCCAGATAGCGCTCGACCTCGGCCAGCGACAGGAATTCGTGCGTGTGGTTGGTCGGCGAGCAGGAAATGAAGCAGTGGGTGCAGGCCAGGTTGCAGACCGTGCCTCCGACCTGGAACCACAGCGTGTCGAGCGAGCGCAGCTCCACTGCCGGCACCGATCTTGCGGAGGGCGCCAGGGTCCTGGGCCGCGACATGGCCGGCGAGGTAGCGGCGGCGTCTATCGGCGGCATGCGACCTCCTCCTCCGTCGATGGTCGCGCGGGCGCGGCGAAACCCAGCGCCAGCGCCTCCTCGGCGAGCGACGTCCCCAGGTACTCGACCACCTCGCGGCAGCGCGGGCGGCCGAAGAGGTCGACGCTCGGCGCGCACTCCAGGAGCTCGCCGGCACCGTCCCGCAAGCACAGGCAGGCCACGCGGTCGGCCACGCGCCGCGCCTGCCCCAGGTTGTGGGTGACGAGCACGATCGTGTGCCGGCGCTTGAGCCGCGCGATCAGCT
Organism: Thermoanaerobaculia bacterium; assembly: GCA_044869805.1. Classification (GTDB taxonomy): domain Bacteria; phylum Acidobacteriota; class Thermoanaerobaculia; order Multivoradales; family SZUA-115; genus CAWDVR01. Next base: position 18,853 of record JBIOXV010000180.1, read on the forward strand.
CCTCGATCGCCTCGCTCGAGCGCGGGTCGAGCGCGCTGGTGGGCTCGTCCATCAGCAGCACCTCGGGCTCGAGCGCCAGGGCTCGAGCCAGGCAGAGGCGCTGTTGCTGGCCGGTCGACAGCCGCCCGGCCGGGCTCGCCAGGCGGTCCGCGACCTCGCGCCACAGGGCCGCCTCCTCGAGCGCCGCCCGCGCCCGCTCCGGCCACTCACGACGGTGGGCGCGGCCCGAGCGCTTGAGCCCGAAGAGCACGTTGTCGTAGACGCTGCCGGGGAAGACCACCGGCTGCTGGAACAGGATGCCGACGCGCGAGCGCAGCTCGTCCGGATCGACGCCGGGCGCGAACACCGAGCGGCCGTCGAGCAGCACCTCGCCCTCGACGGTCAGGCCCGGCGCCAGGTCGATCAGCCGGTTGAAGCACTTGAGGAGCGTGGTCTTGCCGGACCCCGAGGGGCCGATCAGCGCTGTCACTTGCCGCGCCGGGACCTCGAGGTGGACGCGGCGCAGGATCGGCCGCGCGCCGGCGGAGACCGAGAGCTCCCGCGTGCTGAGCGCGGCAGGCCCCGGCGCCGCCGCCGGCAGCGCGGCGCAGGCCAGCCGGCAGTCAAGGGCGTCAAGCATCGCGAACCTCGCGCGCGTGGGCGAGGCGCGCCGGCAGCGCCGCCAGGCTGAGCGCCAGCACCAGGGCCAGGAGCACGGAGGCCGCGGCCCACATCCGGCCCTCGGCCGCCGGGCCGTAGGAGTCCTGGGCGAGGGTGAAGATGTGGTACGGGAGGGCCAGCACGGGGCTCTCGACGATGCCGCGCGGCAGCGAGGCGCCGGAGAACACCGCGGCGCAGAACAGGATCGGCGCCGTCTCGCCCGCCGCCCGCGCGAGGCCCAGGCCGAGCCCCGAGACCAGCCCGCTCCGACACTGCGGCAGGATCACCCGCCAGACGATCGCCGAGCGCGACAAGCCGAGGCCGGCCGCGGCCTCGACGTAGCTCTTGGGCAGCGCCGCGATGCGCTCGGCAAGCGCCACCGCCGCAGTGGGCACGATCATCATCGCCAGCACCGCGCCGCCTGCCAGCCACGACTTTCCCCAGCCCAGGAAGCGGCTGAAGAACAGGAAGCCGAAGAGGCCGAAGAGGATCGACGGCACGCCGCTCGCCGCGAGCAGCAGGACGCCGAGCCGGCGCGCGCTGCGCGGGCTGGCGTAGACGCCCTGGGCTAGGGCCAGCGCCACGGCGAGCGGCGTCGCCAGCAGCAGCGACGTCGCCACCAGGATGCCGGTGCCCAGGAGCTGCTGCCGCACGCCGCCCGCGGCGCCCGCCGCGGCCGTCTCGGAAACCAGGAACCGCCAGTCGAGGGCCGGCAGTGCGCGGGTCACGATCACGCCCACCAGCCCGGCGACCACGGTACAGGCGACCAGGGCGCACGCGATCGCGGCCAGGGTGAAGGCGCGGTCGGCGGCGCGGCGGAGGCGTCGGCCGGCGCTCAACTCTCTCTCCGCACGGCCAGCCGGGCGCCCACGAAGGTGGCCGTCCCCGCCAGCCCCAGGAGCAGCAGGCCCAGGCCGCAGATCGCGCCCCAGTGCAGGGGGTCGCCGTAGGCGATGGCAGTCTCCGAGCCGCCGAGCTTGCTGGTCAGGGTCTGGCCCGCCTGCGCCAGCGGGGCGAGCGACAGCAGCGCCTCCGGCCACTGGTTGTCCTGGCGGCCCACCACCAGGAACACGGCGATCGTCTCGCCGAGCGCCCGGCCGAGGCCGAGCAGCACCGCCGCCGCGAGCCCGGGCAGGGCCTGCGACAGCGACACCGCGAGCACAGTCTGCGCGCGGCTGAGCCCGAGGCCGCGCGCCGCCTGGCGCTGCCGCACCGGCACCGCGGCGAGGGCGTCGTCGGCGAGGGTCATGATGGTGGGGAGCACCATCACCGCCAGCAGCACGCCGCCGGTTGCCAGGGTGTCGCCGGAGAGCGGTTCCCAGGGCGCCAGCAGGCGCTCCATCCAGCCGCGCAGCAGCAGCACGCCGAGCAGGCCGTAGACCACCGAGGGGATGCCGGCCAAGAGCTCGATCGCCGCCTTCACCGCCAGGCGCAGCCGGGGCGGCGCCAGCTCGGCGGTGAACACCGCGGCGCCGATGCCGAGCGGCGCGGCGGCGAGCAGGGCGAGGGCCGAGACCACCACCGTGCCGTAGATCATCGGCAGCGCGCCGAAGCGCGCGGCGCGGAAGAACCACTCGGTCCCGGTGACGAACGAAAGGCCCTGGTGCGAGAAGGCCGGCAGGCTCTGGAAAAACAACAGCAGGGCGAGGCCGAGGTAGGCCGCGAGAGCGACGCCGCTCCCCGCCACGGCGAGCGCCCGCGTCCAGGAGAGGCGGCGGCCGCCGACTCCTCTCACCGGCCCCCCGCCCCGGCCAGCTCGCCGAGCTGGTCGAGCGCCAGGTAGCCGTGCTTCTTGACCAGCGCTTGGCCGCGCGCGCCGAGCAGGAAGTCGACCAGCGCCCGGACCTCGCCCTGCGGCGGGCCGGCGGTGATCACGAACAGCGGCCGCGCCAGCGGGTACTCGCCGGCGGCGATCGCTTCGGCCGTGGGTTGCACGATCGCGCCGTCCTCGCCACGGATGCCGAGCGCGAAGACCTTCACCCCATCGGCCCACGAGGCCGAGAGCTGCGAGATGGCGCCGCGCGAGCCGGCCACCTTGCTGCGCGCCTCCTCGTTGGCCCCCACCTCCGGGTGGCTGACCAGCGGCGCCTTCTTCGGGTCACCGTAGAGCCAGTGGGCGAAGACCTCCCAGGTGCCGCGGCCGGGCTCCTTGTTGAAGACGGCGATGCGCTGGTCGGCGCCGCCGAGCTCCTTCCAGTTGCGGGCCCGGCCCTCGTAGATCGCCTGCACCTGCGCCTTGGAGAGAGCCCGGACGCCGCCCTCCCACACGTCACGCGACACGATCAGGGCCACGGCGTCGGAGCCGATCTGGACCGGGTGGAAGCGGACACCCGGAAATCGCGCACGGTCGCCCTCGGCGAGCGGCTTCGAGGACATGGCGACCTCCGCCCGCCCCTCGCCCAGCGCGGCGATGCCACCCGAGCTGCCGCCCTGGGTGTCGACGGTGATCGCCAGCCCGGCCTCGGCGCGCAGCGCCTCGGCCGCCTCGCTGACCACCGGGTTGATGGTGGTCGAGCCGTTGACCCGCACCACCGGCACGGCGCCGAGCGCCGGTGAGAGGCCGAGGAGGAGCAGCGAGAGCCAGGTCTTCGCGCGCAGGGTGCCCTCCTCTCAGCAGCAGCCATCCGGGCCGCAGCAGGGCGCGGCCGGCTCGGTAGTGGCGTGGTAGTCGAGCCCCTTGGTCTCGCGCGGGTGGCGGCGCGCGGTGCGCGAGCAGTCGAAGGGCAGGGCCTCTCCCGCCGTCACCGGCACGCGCGGCTCGAGCACCTCGAACGAGCCGCGGTAGGGCTCTTGCTGGTAGAGGCGGAAGGTCTTCTCGCACACCGCGTAGCGCTCGCCGCGCCGCAGGCGGTGGCCGTCGTCGTCGAGCACCTCCTTGAACGGCCCGCGGTAGATCACCGCCTGCCGGTGCTCGAAGCAGGGGCCTTGCTTGCCGGTGAAAGCCTCGACGGTCAGCGAGCGGAACTCGATGCCGGCCACCGTGCGCCAGGGCTCGCGCGAGAAGGAGAGGATGCGCACGCCGTGGAACCCCGCCTCCTCGAAGGCGGCGAGGAACCCCTCCTCGGTGAGCGCGCCGGAGATGCAGCCGCTCCACAGCTCGGGGTCGGCGGCGAGCTCGGCGGGCACCGGCTCGTCGGCCACGATGTCGGAGATCACCGCCCGGCCGCCGGGGCGCAGCACGCGGAAGATCTCGGCGAACAGGCGCCGCTTCTCGCCGGTCTCCACCAGGTTGAGCACGCAGTTCGACACCACCACGTCCACCGACCCGGAGGCGACCAGCGGCCGCGTGCGCCGCAGCTCGTCGGCGAGCGCCGCGGCCTCGAACCAGCCCTCGGACGAGGTCACGGGGCGCCGCGCCAGCTCGGCGTCGAGCAGGTCGAGGTCCAGCCCCAGGTCCTGGATGCGGCCGCGGCGGAACTCCACGTTGCCGTAGCCCAGGGTGGCCGCGACCCGCGGCGCGTTGCGGCGGGCGACGGCCAGCATCTCCGCCGTCATGTCGACGCCGATCACCCGGCCCTGGGCGCCGACCACCTGCGAGGCGATGAAGCAGATCTTGCCCGTGCCGCTCCCCAGGTCGAGCACCGTCTCCCCCGGCAGCAGGTGGCGGCTGGGGTCACCGCAGCCGTAGTCGCGTTCCAGCACCTCGGCCGGGATGGCGGCGAGGTACCTGGGGTCGTAGTCCACCGGGCAGCAGAGGTCGGCGACGCGCTCCTGGGCTCCCTGGCGGTAGCGCGCGCGCACCGCGGCTTCGACGGCGGACGGCGATGGGGCTTCACTCACGGCGACGCTCGGCGGCATGGCGACTCCTCGAGAAGGGCGGGAGGCGAGGCGCGCTCCCGCGACACTGGATGAGCGGTGCAGGCGGGCTAGGCGGGCGGCGCGCGGCCGGCCGAGGCGGTGGCGGCGGCCGGCAGGAGGCGGTGCGGCACGGGCGGCAGGAGTGGGCGACGCAGGGCGGCGAGCAGGCGGTGGAGCAAGCGCCGCAGCGGCTGCCAGGGGCCGGCCGTCGAAGCCCTGCGCCGGGCGAGCCAGGCCTCGAGGTCCCGCGGCCGGTCGAGGTCCGCCAAGGGCTCCAGGAGCTCGATCTCGAAGCCCGCGGCGGAGAGCGCGGTAGAGAGCTGCGCCAGCGTCTCTCGCCCGCACCAGGCCACCGCGGAGAGCAGCTCGGCGATCGGCCGCGCGGCGGCCAGCAGGTAGATGCCACCGTCCGGCGACGGCCCGAGCACCACGCGCCTGGCGTCGGCCCGCAGGCCCTCCAGGGCACGACGAAGCTGGCCGGCGGCGAGGCCGGGGACGTCGGTGCCGACCACGATCACCGGGCCGGCGGTCTCGGCGAAGGCCGATTCGAGGGCCGCGGCCAAACGGCGGCCGAAGCTGCCGCTCCCTTGCGCCCAGCGTTCGACGCCGCCGGGCAGCGGCAAGGGGTCGGGCGAGGAGACCCGGACGCGGCAGCCGCAAGCGCGCCCGGCCTCGATGGCGGCCGCGAGTCCCGCGGCGTGGAGCGTCGCCTCGACGTGCCCCAGACGCTGCGGCAGCAGGCGGCGGCGCGAGCTCTCGCGCTTTGGTCCGAGGGTGAAGACGAGCAGGATGGGCGTCGTGGTCGCCATGGGACGCGGGGTCTCCTGGCAGTATACGACGCGGCCCTGGGGCTCGGATGGGCGGGCGCGCGGCGCCCTCCCGCAGAGGCGCTCCCGCGCCGATGGCCGCGTCGCTCCCGCCGCCGGGGCGCCGGGAGTGACGCGCTATCATGCGCGCGTGCTCCGCTACCTGGCGCTGTCGATCACCCTGCTGGTGCTGGCGATGGCCGCCTTCGCCTTCGGGCTCGACACCCTGGGCCAGCTCCCGCGCACCGCCGAAGTGGACCTCTCGTTCGGGGTCGGCCACCTGCCACCCAGGATCGTGCTCGGCACCTGGTTGGTGGAGGCCGTGGGGCTCTCGGCGCTGCTGCTCTTGATCCAGGGCCGCATGGCCACCTGGTGGCTCGACGGCCTGATGGCGGGCTGGGTGGCGTGGGTGTTCCGCGGCCCGCTGCTGGTCTTGACCGCCACCGGCGCCGCCCGCCTCGACCCGGCGCCCTTCTGGGCCATGGCCTGGCGCTGGCTCCTGCTCTACAGCCTGTGCGGCCTGCTCGCCGCGGCCGTGGCGCGAGGGGGCAAGCTGGAGCGCGGGCGTTGAGGATCGCCGCCGTGGGGAAGGCCTTTCCCCCGCACTTCTACGACCAGCAGCAGCTCCTGGACGCCCTCAAGCAGCACTGGGCCGATCGCCACTACAACCTGGCCCGCCTCGAGAGCCTGCACAAGAACGTGCTGGTCGGCGGCCGGCACCTGGCGCTGCCGATCGAGGACTACGACCGCCTGGCGACCTTCGGCGACGCCAACGATGCCTGGATCCGCGTCGCCCAGGAGGTGGGCGAGGCGGCGGTACGCGACGGGCTGGCCACGGCCGGCCTCTCGACCGACGACGTGGCGGCGATCTTCTTCGTCACCGTCACCGGCGTCGCCACGCCCTCGATCGACGCCCGGCTGATGAACCGTCTGGGCTTGAGGCCGGACGTGAAGCGCAACCCGATCTTCGGCCTCGGCTGCGTGGCCGGGGCGGCGGGGATCGCCCGCGCCGCCGACTACGTGAAGGCCTACCCCGACCAGGTGGCGGTGCTGCTGTCGGTCGAGCTCTGTTCGCTCACCTTGCAGCGCGAAGACCTCTCGATCCCCAACCTCATCGCCTCGGGCCTGTTCGGCGACGGCGCCGCCGCCGTGGTGGTGACCGGCGCCGAGCGCTCTCCGCCGCCGGGCGCGCCGGGCGGCCCGCGGGTGGTGGCCACGCGCTCGATCTTCTACCCCGACTCCGAGCGCGTCATGGGCTGGGACATCTCGGAGCGCGGCTTCAAGATCGTGCTCGACTCGAGCGTGCCCGACGTGGCGCGCGACTTCCTGCGCGCCGACGTCGACGCCTTCCTCGCCGATCAGGGTCTCGGCCGCGCGGACATCGCCTCGTGGGTGGCCCATCCCGGCGGGCCCAAGGTGCTGGAGGCCATGGCCGAGGCCCTGGAGCTTCCCGCCGGGGCGCTCGACGTGACCTGGCGCAGCCTGCGCGAGGTGGGCAACCTCTCCTCGACCTCGGTGCTGCTGGTGCTCAAGGACACGCTGGAGCAGCACCGCCCGCCCCCCGGCAGTCTCGGCCTGCTGATGGCCATGGGCCCGGGCTTCTGCTCGGAGCTGGTGTTGTTGGAGTGGTAAGGGAGGCGCGCCGTAGATGGCGGCGCGGGTCCTGTCGCCGCACCACCCCACTGCGGTCCTCGCTCGCGGACTCGCTGCGGTCCTCGTGGGGTCCCCGTGCGGCGCCACCCGCGCCGGCAATCGACGCGCCGGGGGGAAGGAAAAGAGAGAAGAGGGGTTTGTTAGAGTGGCCGCGTGAGTGAGTTGGGTGGGATTTCTAGCAAGACGCTCTACCTGGGGCTGGTGCTCGCGGTGGTTCTGGAGCGCCTGGTCGAGTTGGTTGTTTCTCGGCGCCATGAGAAGGCGCTGATCGCAAAGGGCGGGAAGGAGGCGGGGGCCGAGCACTTCCCGCTGATGGTCGTCTTCCACACGCTCTTTTTGATCGCCTGCCCGCTCGAGGTCTTCCTCCTGGACCGGCCGTTCGTGCCGGCGCTCGGGCTGACCATGCTGGCGCTGCTGGTGGGGGCCATGGCGCTGCGCTACTGGGCGATCGCCACGCTCGGCGAACACTGGACCGCGCGCGTGATCGTGGTGCCTGGGGCGTCGGCCGTCACCGGCGGGCCCTACCGCTTCGCCCGCCACCCCAACTACCTCGCCGTGGTGGTGGAGATGTTCGCCCTGCCGCTGGTGCACACGGCCTGGACGACGGCGCTCGTCGCCTCCCTCGGCAACGCCGCCATCCTCTCGCTGCGCATCCGCGCCGAGGAGGCGGCGCTCGCCGGCACCGGCGACTACCAGGCGGCCTTGGGCGCGCGGCCGCGCTTCCTGCCGGGGCTCGGCGGCCGCGGCTAGAGGGAGCGGGGAGCGAGGCGATGGACGAGCGCGACATCCTCGCCGGCGTGGCCGCCGTCGCCCGCGAGCACCTGGCCTGGAGCGGACCCCTGCTGCCCGAGATGCGGCTGATCGAGGACCTGAACCTCGATTCGATCCGCCTGCTGACGCTCGCCGTCGAGGTGGAGAACCGCTTCCGCGTCTGCCTGGACGAGATGGACGAGGCGGCGATCGCCACGGTCGGCGACCTGGTAGCGGCGGTGCGGAGGAAGCTTGGAGGCTGACCCCAAGGCGACGTTGACCGCGTGCCTCGAGTGGGCAGCCAGGCAAGGGCGCGGCGGCCTGCGCTTCGTGGCGCGCGACGAGCGCGCGCGCTTCCTGCCCTGGTCCGAGGTCCACGATCGCGCACGCGCCGTGGCCGGCGCGCTGCAAGGGCTGGGCATCGAGCGCGGCGAGCGGGTGGCGATCGTCTTTCCCACGGCTCCGGAGTTCTTCGATAGCTTCTTCGGCGCCCTGCTGGCCGGCGCGGTGCCGGTGCCGCTCTACCCGCCCGTGCGCCTCGGCCGGCTCGCCGAGTACCACCGCCAGACCGCGGCGATGATCGGCGCGGCGGGCGCCCGGCTGGTGCTCGCCGACGGCAGGGTCAAGCGGCTGCTCGGCGAGACCATCGCCGCCGCCCGCCCGGCGCTCGGCTGCCGGCGGCTCGACGAGCTGCCGGCCGGCGGCTACTCGCGGGTGGAGATCGGTGCGGCCGACCTCGGCCTGGTGCAGTTCTCCTCCGGCACCACCGTCGACCCCAAGCCCGTGGCCCTCTCCCACCGGGCGCTGATGGCGCAGGCCACGGTGATCGACGGCCTGTGGCCGGACCGCCTGGGGGAAGTGCCGACGGGGGCCTCCTGGCTGCCGCTCTACCACGACATGGGGCTGATCGGCTGTGTGCTGCCGGCCATGGAGCTGCCTTCCGAGATGACGCTGATCGGCCCCGAGGTCTTCGTCAGCCGGCCGGCGATCTGGCTTCGAACTATCAGCCGCTACCGCACGGCGATCTCGCCGGCGCCCAACTTCGCCTACGGCCTCTGCGCCGCCAAGGTGCGCGACGAGGAGATCGCGGGGATCGACCTCTCCTGCTGGCGCGTGGCGCTCAACGGCGCCGAGGCAGTGGCGCCACCGGTGCTCAGGGCGTTCATCGAGCGCTTCGCACCCTACGGCTTTCGCGCCGAGGCCCTGACCCCGGTCTACGGCCTCTCCGAGGCGGCGCTCGCCGTGACCTTCTCGGCCCTCGACCGGCCCTTCTCCAGCCGGCGCTTCGCCCGCGAGCCGCTGGCCCGCGAAGGTCGCGCGGCCGAGGCGGCGGACGGCGTCGAGCTGGTCTCCGTGGGCCGGCCGCTGCCGGGCTTCGCGCTGCGCGTCGTGGACCAAGGCGGGGAGGACTTGCCCGCGGGCCGCGTCGGGCGGCTGCTGGTCACCGGCCCCTCGCTGATGGAGGGCTACCTCGGCCGGCCCGAGGCCACGGCCGAGGTGCTCTCCGACGGCTGGCTCGACACCGGCGACCTGGGGTTCCTCGCCGGCGGCGAGCTGTACTTGACCGGCCGCGCCAAGGACCTGATCGTGCTGCGTGGCAGGAACTACGCGCCGGAGGCGATCGAGCACGCCCTTTCCGGCCTGCCCGGGGCGCGTGCCGGCTGCGCGGTGGCGGCCTCCTGGCTGCCCGAGGGCGCTGATGGCGAGCGGCTGGCGCTGTTTCTCGAGGCGGCGCGCGGCGCGAGCGCGGCGAGACGGGTGGAGCTTGCCGAGGCGGCGCGGCGTGCGGTCCTCGCCTCGACCGGCCTCGCCGCCGACGAGGTGCTGGTGCTCGCGCCGGGCACTCTGCCGCGCACCTCCTCCGGCAAGCTCCGCCGCGGCGAAACCCTGCGGCGTCACTTGGCCGGCGAGCTCGCGCCGCCGGCCCCCGTCACTTCCCTGCGCCTGGCCGGGGCGGTGGCCCGCTCGAGCCTCGCCTACGCGCGCCTGCGCGTGGCCCGGGCCGCCGCCGGGCGACGCTCGCGCGCGCCGGCGCGCGGCGATGCCTGAGGCGGCCGGCGTGCTGGTGGTGGGCGGCGGGCCGGCGGGCCTCGCCGCCGCCATCGCCGCGCGGCAGGCCGGCCTCGGGCCGGTGCGCCTCCTCGACGGCCGCCGGCCGCCGATCGACAAGGCTTGTGGCGAGGGCCTGATGCCGGACGGGCTCGAGTGCCTGCGCGCATTGGGCGTCGCCACCGACCGCCTGCGCGCCGCTCCCTTCCGCGGCATCCGCTACCTGGTCAACGGCGAAGAGGGCGAGGACGGCATCGTGGCCGAGGGGCGCTTTCCGCGCGGCGCCGGCCTCGGGGTGCGGCGCACGGACCTGCACCAGGCGCTGGTCGCGCGCGCGGAGGAGGCGGGAGTCGAGCTCGAGTGGGACGTCAAGGTCACCGGCCTCGCCGGCGTGGAGCGTGGCGGCGGCAGCGTCGAGACCGACGGCGGTCTCCACTCGGCGCGCTGGATCGTGGCCGCTGATGGCCTCCACTCTCGGCTGCGGCAATGGGCCGGCCTCGAGCGGCCGCCGGGCTCCGATCTAGCCGCGCGCCGCTTCGGTGTGCGCCGGCACTTCCGCACCGTGCCCTGGGCCGATGTCGTCGAAGTCTACTGGGTGGACGGCGCCGAGGCCTACGTCACTCCGGTGGCGGCGGACGAGGTGGGCGTGGCGCTGCTGTGGAGCGGCGGCACGGCGCGCTTCGACGAGCTGCTGGCACGCTTTCCCGCGCTCGCGGCGCGGCTCGACGGCGTCCCCGTCACCTCCCGCGACCGCGGAGCCGGGCCACTCCTGCAGCGCGTGCGGGGCGTGACCCGCGGCTGCCTGGCGCTGATCGGGGACGCCTCGGGCTACGTCGACGCGATCACCGGCGAGGGCCTGTCGCTCGCCTTCCACCAGGCGAGCGCCCTAGCCCGGGCCATGGCGGCGGGCGACCTCGCCGCCTACGAGCGCGCCCACGCCCGAATCGGCCGGCTGCCGAACGGCATCACCCGCCTGGTGCTGGCCATAGAGCGCCGGCCGCGCCTGCGCCGGCGGGTGATACGAGCCCTGGCCGCGGAGCCGGCGCTCTTCTCCCGCCTCCTCGCCATCCATACCCGGGCCCTGCCGCTGCGGCGCCTGGGCCTGCCGAACGTCCTGCGCCTGGCATGGCGTTTGGCAGGGCTGTGAGAGGTGGTGGCCCGGTACAATCCGCGGCCACGCCAGCTCAGCGGAGGTAACGCGATGCGATTCTCTCGATCCTCGAAGCGACTTCTCAGGCGTGATTCTCCCAAGCAACTCCTTCCCGGCCTGTTGGCCGCCGCCTTGCTCACGCTTTCGCTCCCCGCCTCGGCCGCGGAGCGCACCGTCACCCTCGATCCGGAGAAGACCAAGATCTCCTTCTCGCTGGGCGCGGTGATGCACACCGTGCACGGCACGCTGAAGCTCGAGAGCGGCGAGGTGCGCTTCAACCCGGAGACGGGGGCGGCCTCGGGGCGGGTGGTAGTGAGCGCCAAGAGCGCCAACACCGGCAACAAGGGCCGCGACGCGGACATGCACGCCAAGGTGCTCGAGAGCGGCAAGTACCCGCAGTTCGTGCTCGAGGTGGCGCGAATCGAAGGACGGCTCGATCCGAGCGGCACCTCGAAGCTCACCATCAAAGGTAAGCTCGCCATCCACGGTGCCACGCACGAGGTCGCCTGGCCGGCCGAGGTGACGGTCGAGGGCGGCAGCGTGCGGGCCAAGGCGAGCTTCAAGATCCCCTACGTGGCGTGGGGCATGAAGGACCCGAGCGGCGCCGTGCTGCGCGTCGCCAAAGAAGTGCCGGTGACCGTCGAGGCGGTCGGCAAGATCTCGTCCTAGAGTCCCTCCGCGACCGCCTCCGCCTCCATGCCGACGCGCGCTCTCCGCCTGCTCCGCTGGCTGCTCGGCCACCGCGGGAGCGTGCTCGCCGTCTTCGCCCTGGCGACCCTCGCCATGGTGCCGGGGGTGCTGCGCCTCGAGACCGACAACTCGCCCGAGGTCTTCTACCTCCAGGGCAGCGAGGCGCTGGCCAAGTACCGCGCCCTGCGCAGCGAGTTCGGCAGCGACGAGGTGGTGCGCATCGTGGCCGTGGGGCCCGGCCTGTGGAGCGCCGCGGGGCTCGCCTGGCTGGGCCGGACCGAGGAAGCGGCGAAGGGCCTGCCCGGCATCGAGGCGGTGAGCGGCCTCGCCGGCCGCCACCGCTGGTCGCTCCCCGCCTGGCCGCCCGCCGACCCGGAGGCCTTCCGCCGCATGGCGCTCGCCGACCCGCTGGACCGCCAGCTCGGCTGGATCGACGCCCGGGGCGAGGCGGCGACGGTGATCACCGTGCTGGCGCCGGGCGCGCCGCGGCAGACGGCGCAGTCGCTCGCCGCGCTGCGCGAGCTCACGGCGGCGCCGCCGGCCGGCGTCGAGACGCGGCTGGTGGGCCTGCCGGTGGTGGACGAGGTGCTGGACGGCTCCTCGCGCGAGATCGAGCAGCGCTTCTTCCCTCTCCTCGTGCTCTTCTCGCTGGTGCTCCTGGCCCTGACCTTTCGCAGCGCCGCTTGCGTGGCCGCGCCGCTCCTCTTCGTGGCTGCCTGCGAGCTCTTGACTCTGGGGCCGATGGGCTACCTGGGCGTCAAGCTCAACCTGGTGCTGGTGGTGCTGCCGCCGCTCGCCTTCGTCATCGGCTTGGCCACGGTGGTGCACGTGCTGATGCGCTACCGCGAGCTCCTGGGCGAGGGATTGGCACCGGACGACGCCATGGTCGAGACCTACCGCGACAAGGGCTGGGCGGTGTTCTGGACCGGGGTCACCACCCTGGTGGGCTTCGGCTCGCTGGTGACCAGTACGGTGGGGCCGGTCAAGACGCTGGGTCTGTGGTCGTCGGTGGCGATCGCCGTGCAGACGGTGGCGGCGGTGACCCTCTGCCCGGTGCTGCTCGCCTCCTGGCTGGGCACGCACTGGAAGGGCTCGCGGCCGATCGAGGCGCTCGCCCGCCGGCTCGGCCGCCGCTGGGCCGAGGGCTCGGCGCGCCGGCGGCTGCCGTTGTTGGGTGCGACGGCGCTGGTGGCGCTGGTGGCGGCCGCGGGCCTGCCCCGGCTGCGCATCGAGAGCGACGTCCTCACCTACCTGCCGGCCGATCATCCGGTGCGCGCCTCGATCGCCGATCTGGAAGCGCGGGGCATCGGCCCGGCCGCCGTCGAGCTGGTGCTGTCGCTACCCCAAGGGATCGAGGGCGCGAGCTTCCGCGCGCCCCACGCGCTGCTGCGGCTCGCCTCGCTCACCGCCTCGCTGCGGCGCGATCCCATGGTGCTGGGCGCGGTCGGCGCCGGCGAGGTGGCCGCGGCCGCCCGGCAGGCGGCGGGCCTCGCTGCCGGCCCCCTGACCGCTGGGCCACTGACCGGGAGCCTCGGCGCCCTGGCGGCCGAGCGCGCCCTCGACGACGCCCTCGCCCCCTTCGTGAGCCCGGACGGCAGGAGGGCGCGGCTGACGCTGTTCGTGCCCATCACCGGCTTCGACCGCCTCGACCCGCTGACCCGGAGCGCTCTCGAGACCGCCCGCCAGGCCTTTCCGCAGGCCGCCGTGGAGGTCACGGGACAGCATCCGCTGCTGCTCGAGACGCAGCGCCAGCTCCTTTCGACCCTCACCAGCTCCTTCGCCCTGACGCTGGTCTGCGTAGCGCTGATCCTGCGCTACTTGGTGGGAGACCGCACCCTGGCGATCGCCGCGCTGGTGCCCAACGTGTGGCCGGTGCTCGGCGTGCTGGGGGCCATGGGCTGGTTCGGGGTACCGCTCGACGTCGCCACCGTGATGGTGGCCGCGGTGGTGCTCGGCCTGGCGGTGGACGACACCATCCACACCCTCGGCCACTTCCGCGAGCTGGCGCCCAAGGTCGGGCGCTTCGAGGCGGTGGCCTCGACGCTCCACCACACGGCCGGGGCTTACCTGCTCACCGGCGTCATGCTGATCGCCGGCTTCGGGGTCTGCGCGCTGTCGAGCTTCGCGCCCACGGCGCGCTTCGGGCTGCTGTCGGCGGCCGGGATCCTGCTCGCCGTGATCGGCGACCTCTTCCTGGTGCCGGCGCTGCTGGGCGCGCCGGAAAAGCGCGCGCCCAACCCCGGCCGGAGCGTCGCCTAGTCAATCACCGTGGACCAGAGGAGCATGTCGCCGCTCTCGAAGCCGTCGGCGAACACGCCCGCGGCGCCGGCGACGATCGTTACCTGGGCCGAGCCCGCGGTGCCCGGGCAGGCGCCGTTGGCGGCGGTGGCGGTCAGGGTGCGGATGCCGTCGGTCGAGTAGGTGACGGTGATGCTGGCGCCCGTGTCCGAGCCCACGATCGCCCCGTGGTTGGCGTCGCCGATATTCCAGGTGTAGGCGGTGGGCGGCGGCGTGCAGTTGCTCGCCGCGGCGGTCGCCACCAGCTCCAGCCCGACCTCTCCCTGGCCCGGGGTGGTGACGTCGACGTCCGGCGCGCCGCCGTCGCCGACGAAGATCAGATCGTCGTGGGTGTAGACGCTCTCGATCGCCGCCCGCCGCACGCGCAGCTTCGGCTCGAAGGTGCCCTCGTCGGCATAGGCGTGGCTGTTGACGGGAGAGGTGTGGCCGCTGTCCTCGTAGGTGCCGTCGCCGTCCCAGTCATAGTCCCAGAAGTCGGGATCTCCGCTCGAGGAGTCGAGGAAGGTGATCGGCTGATCGACGTCGACGAAGCAGCCGACGCCGGTGCAGAACAGGCCCTCCTGCGAGAAGCCGGCCACCAGCGGCGTGGTGTTGGGGATCGACACCGTGGTCTCCTGGCTGGTGATCGCCCCCTGCTGGCAGTTGCGGATCTCGACCGTCACGTCGTAGACGCCCTCGTCGTCGTAGGTGTGGGTGGGCTGCGGCCCGTTGACCGAGTCGGAGGTCCACACCGGCGTGGTGCCGTCGCCGAAGTCCCAGCGCCATTCGGTGGCGCCAAGGCTCTGGATGCGGAACTGCACCAGCCCGCTGCCGAACGGCGGGCCGTTCAAGGTCTCGGGCGCGTCGCCGGGCGAGGTGAAGTCGAGGCTCGGCAGGCCGTTGACGGTGACCGCAGGGCTGGTGGCGTTGTCCGAGCCGGCGGAGTTCGACACCGTGACCGTGGCGGTATAGGCGCCGGGCGTGGCCGAGGCGGTGTTCCACAGGAACGGGTTGACGTTGCCGCCGCTCGCCACCAGGCCGCCGACCGAGTTGCGCACCTGCCAGGCGAAAGTGATGGGCGCCAGGCCGCTCACCCCGGAAGCCTGGAAGGAGACGTTCTGGCACACCAGTGCCGGGCTCGGCGTGCCCGCGGCGGTGCCCACCTGCGCCGCCGGGTCGAGCACGGTGACGGTCTGCGAGGCGGGTGTGGAGGAGCCTTGCGAGTTGGTGGCCACCAGGGTCACCGCCTTGCCGCCCACCGAGTTGAACACCACGTTCGCCGGGTTCTGCGCCGTCGAGCTCGAAGGCGTGGCGCCGGAGAAGGTCCACGCCCACTGGTTGGGCACCCCGGTCGACTGGTCGGTGAAGTCGATCGGCTCGCCGCGGTAGACCTGCGACGGGGTATAGCCGAAGGCCGCCGCCGGCGGGCCGCCGGTGGTCAGCTCGTGGATGTCGAAGAGGGTGTAGGCCGAACGGTAGAAGTACTTGCCCGCGAACTTGCCCACGCGCGGGTTGACGAAGTTGAAGCCGGTGGGGTTGCGGCGGTAGTACCAGCCCCAGTAGCCGGTCTGCTGGCCGCCGACCAGGCCCGCCGGCGGCGTGACGTCGAAGGCCGCCGCCGGGTTCGAGACGTCGTAGAGCCAGTCGTTCTGGAGGCCGCTGCCGCAGCGGTCGTCCGAGCCCAGGAACAGGAAGTCGCGGCCGCTGCCCTGCGAGTCGGTCAGGAAGTACTCGCTCGAGGTGCCCGGCAGGCTGCTGCGCGTCCACACCGGGGCCGGGGCGGAGGCCGGGCAGGAGGCGCCGGCGATGCAGCTCACGTCGTAGATGCGCGCCTGCGTGGTGTTGCCGGCGGTGACCACCCGCGTCCCCAGGTAGTAGCTCGAGCCCTTGCGCCACAGCGCCACGCCGTGCACGAACTCGGTGGGCAGCCACGAGGCCATCAGCGTCGGGCTTGCCGGGTTGGAGACCTTCCACAGCTCGAAGCCGCGGGCGAAAAGCCCGGAAGAAGCGGCCACCCAGTGCTGGGCCCCGGTGGCGTCTCCGGCGCCGTCGACGAAACTGAAGCCCGAGCGCGATCCCAGGCGGCCGACGTAGGCCCCGCAGCCGGTCTGCCCCGGCGTCTCCTCGGTGCACACGCCCGTCAGGTTGGCCGCCGCCGTCATGTTGTAGGCCAGCAGGCCCGAGGTTCGGGTCGCGGCGAAGGCGTAGTTGGTGCTGTTGATGCGGCCGGCGTAGACCTGCGGCACTTCCTTGGCGATGTCGGCATAGCGGGCCGGGCTCTGGTCGGTCTTGTTGGTGGTGTTGAAGATCGACAGCCCGCCGTCGCCGGCCAGCGCCACCGCCAGCACGGTGTCGATGCCGGGCGGCGCGTCGAGATCCCGCACCGGGTCGCCGACGTGAGGGTCGCTCGGCCAGTGCGGGAACTTGGTGCGGCCATAGACCTTGACCCGCACCGGCTGCGCCGGGGTGGTGCGGGCGTCCCAGATCTGAAATCCGTGGTTGATGGCGGCGAAGATCCAGCCGTTCTCGATGTCGACCGACATCCAGTGCGGCTCGTTCTCGCCCGGGGGGTCGTCGAACTCGTCGAAGTCGGTGTTGTCGCGGTCGGCCGGGAGCTGGCCGGTGTCGGTGGGCTTGAGCTCGCCCCACAGCGCCGCGGGCACCGCGGAGGCGGGAGCGCGGCAGGTCAGGAACTGGCAGGTGAGGTCCGCGCTGCACTGAGCGGCTGCGGGAGCACTAAACCAAGCGGGTAGACCCAGGAGCAGCATCCCTGCTGCCAGCAGAAAGCGCGAGCGCATGTGGCGTCCCTCGTCGAGGAAATGCGGTAAGACCCTATCCTCAGCTTGCCGTCGATGCAACTGCCAGGAGAGGAAAGGGCCTCCTGCCCGTCGTCGGATTTGCGCGCCGCGCTCCTGCAATTACGAGGCCACTGGGAGAAAGCCCCCGCCAGCGGGAAGAACGGGCCGGTGGAGGCCGTTTCAGGCCCTCGTCGCGGCCTCCGGGGCCCAGCGAGGCCCGCGACGACTTTGCTGGGATGACATTTCTTGTCAGCCGGGGCGTCCATTTTTGTGCAGTGCCGGAGCCCCTGCGCTACCGGGCAGAGGCAAGAATCTGCGACAATCGCCGATTGCGATGCAGAGAGCTGCCGCACGATCCGCCGGTGCCCACTCGTGGCAGCCGTTCCGGGCCGCCGAGCGGCCGGTGCGCAGCTTCTCGCCTCACGCCCGGCACTCCCTCGCCCTCGCCTACGCCAACAGCTACCACGTAGGGATGTCGAGCCTCGGCTTCCAGCGCGTCTACGAGCTGGTGCACGAGCGGCAGGGCTGGGCGGCGGAGCGCTTCTTCCTGGAAGGCGCCGGCGAGCCGCTCTCGGTCGAGCTCGACACCCCGCTGTCCTCCTTCGGCGCCATCGCCTTCTCGGTTTCCTTCGAAGAGGACTACGTCCACCTGCTGCAGATGCTCGACCGCGCCCGCATCCCGCTGCGGCGCAGCGCGCGCGGCCCCTGGCACCCGCTGGTGGTGATGGGCGGCTCCTGCGCCGCGATCAACCCGCTGGCGATGGCGGAATTCGTCGATGTCTTCGCGCTGGGGGCGGCGGAGAACGTGCTCCCCGCCTTGCTCTCCGCCCTCGAGGAGGAGACGCGGCACGAGGCGGTGCTCGAGCGGCTGGCCGCCGAGCCGGGCTTCTTCGTGCCGGCCCTCCACCAGCCCGAGGAGGAAGGCTTCGCTGGCAAGCTCGAGAAGCGTGAGCTCTCCGCCGAGCAGTTCCGGCGCCCGGGCCACCTGCCCACCACGGCGATCGTCACTCCGAGGACCGAGTTCGCCGACAAGTTCCTGATCGAGATGTCGCGCGGCTGCCCCGAGAAGTGCAAGTACTGCTGGGCCACCTTCGGCATGGGCACCTTCCGCTGGCACCCGAGCGAGTACATCCTCGATGCCCTGGAGCGGGCGCGGCCGGTGACCGACCAGGTGGGCTTCCTCGCCACCGCGGTCGGCGACCATCCGGAGATCGAGCGCATCCTGACCGAGGCCAACCGCCTGGGGTTCCGGAGCTCGGTGTCCTCGATCCGCATCCCGGCGGTGACCCCCGGCGTGCTCGCCGCGCTCCATGCCTCGGGCGACCGCTCGATCACCCTGGCGCCGGAGACCGGCAACGACGCGCTCCGCGCCCGCATGGGCAAGCCGATCACCAACGCCACGCTGCTCGAGAGAGTGCGCCTGATCTTCGAGCACGGCTTCACGCAGCTCAAGCTGTACTTCCTGATCGGGCTGCCGGGCGAGACCCAGGAGGACGTGGCGTCGATCCTCGAGCTGGCCGCCGAGGTGCGAGGGATCATGCTCGGCTCGGCGGCCAAGACCGGGGTGATGGGCCACCTCCACCTCGGCACCAACATCCTGGTGCCCAAGCCCTACACGCCCTGGCAGCGCGAGCCCATGGACGGCGAGCAGAGCCTGGCCGAGAAGATCTCGCTGCTGAAGCGCGGCGTGGCCCGGCTGCCCAACGTATCGCTGGGGCCGATGTCGATCCGCCAGGCCGTGTGGCAGACCTACATCACCAAGGCTGGAAGCGACGCCGCCCTCGCCCTCGAGCGCGCCGCCCGCGGCCAGCACCTGGCCTCGCTCCTGAGGGAGCTCGGTCCCGCGATCCGGCCGGTGGTCTTCGACCGCATCGAGGGCGAGTGCCGCTGGCACTTCATGCGCCAGAGAAACACCAGCCTGCCCGACCCGGCGAGCGCCGGGTTCTAGATCTCAGCCGACTTCTGTCGTTTGGAGCTGGCCTCTCGCGAGGCTTCAGAGGTGGTGCCGAAGACCGGACTCGAACCGGTACGGATTGCTCCACACGGCCCTCAACCGTGCGCGTCTACCAATTCCGCCACTTCGGCGCGGGGGCAAGTCTAACAGCGGCCCGGACCATGGCCTAGCCGCGGAGCCTCTAGGTGCCGGTCGGGGCCTCGGCCGGCGGCGCCGAGGGCGGCGCGTTGGCCGCCGCCGGCGGCTGGGTGGTCCCGGCTTCCGGCGTCGCGGCCGGCGGCACTGTCGTTCCGCTGGCCGGGGCCCCACCCTCCGGGGGCGTGCCTGCCGGGGTACCGGGCGGCGCCGCGTCCGGCGTGGCCGGTGCCGACTGGGTGGCCGGCGCGTCGACGCCCGAGAGCACCGAGGAGTCGGCGAGCCGGCCCTGGAGGATCTGGATCGTCAAGGTGGTGAGCGTGAAGAGGATGAAACCGCCCACCGTCAGCTTGTGGAGCAGCGTGGCCGCGCCGCGGGCGCCGAACGCTGCCTGCGTGCTGCCGCCGCCGAATACCGACAGATCGGCGCCCTTGCCCTGTTGCAGCAGCACTACCAGGATCAGGAACACCGAAACGATCACGTGCAGGAAGTACAGAACCCAGATCACGGCTTGCTTAGACCTCCAGAGTCGCCTTCCGCCCGCCGGTCCGTTCAGGGCCGGTATTGGGCGGCGGAAATGCGAATCATAGCGAGAAACTTCGCCGGGTCAAGGCTCGCCCCTCCCACCAGGAAGCCGTCGACGTCCGGCTGGGAGATCAGGTCGGCGGCGTTTTCGGGGTTGGCGGAGCCGCCGTAGAGGATGCGCACCCACCTTGACTCCTCGCCGAAGGAGTCGGTCAGCAGGCCGCGCAGGAAGCCGTGCGCCTCCTGGGCGATCTCCGGGGTCGCCACCTCGCCGGTGCCGATCGCCCACACCGGCTCGTAGGCCAGCGCGAGCTCGCCGGGGTCGTCCGGAAGGGAGGTCGAAAACTGCCGCTCGAGCACCTCGAAGGTCCGGCCGGCCCGGCGCTCGTCGCGGGTCTCGCCCAGGCAGAGGATGGGCGTGAGCCCGTGGTGCATGGCCGCCTCCACCTTGGCGGCCACCACCTCGTCGGTCTCGCCGTGGTCTCGCCGGCGCTCGCTGTGGCCCACCAGCACCCACACGCAGCCGGCGTCGATGAGCTGCAGGGCGGAGACGTCGCCGGTGTGCGCGCCCTTGGCCGCCGGGTGCAGATCCTGGCCGCCGACGGTGACGAGGCTGCCCTCGAGGGCGGCGGCGACGTCCGGGATCAGCGGGAAGGAGGGGAAGAGGGCGACGTCCGCCGCTTCCTCGCCCAACCCGGCGCGCAGCCCGCCGATGAGCTCGGCGCAGTAGTCGCACGCCTCGCGCCGCAGCAGGTGCATCTTCCAGTTGGCGGCCAAGAGCGGCCGGCGAGTGTAGGGCTCGATCATCGGTGCACGCTCATGGGGCTTCCAAGGCGGCGACGCCGGGGAGGGTGCGCCCGGCCAGGAGCTCGAGCGAGGCGCCGCCGCCGGTCGAGACGTGGGACACGCGGTCGGTGACCCCCGCTTGATGGGCGGCGGCCACGGTCTCGCCCCCGCCCAGCACCGTGTAGCCCGGGCAGGAGGCGAGCGCCTGCGCCACCTCGCGGGTGCCGGCGTCGAAGGGTGGCTTCTCGAACACCCCCAGCGGCCCGTTCCAGAACAGGGTGCCGGCGGTGGCGACGCCCTTGGCGAAGGCGGCGCGGGTGGCCGGCCCGATGTCGACGGCCATGGTGCCTGCCGGCACCTCGGCCGCGGGCACCGTCTCGATGCGCTGCGGGTCGCCGAGGTCGTCCGTCACCACCAGGTCGGTCGGCAGCAGCACCTCGACCCCTCGCTCGGCCGCTCGCCCCAGGATCTCCTGCGCCGTGTCCAGCCGGTCCTCCTCGACCAGCGAGCGCGCCAGGTCGCGGCCCTGGGCGGCGAGGAAGGTGTTGGCCATGCCGCCGCCCACCATCAGCCGGTCGAGCCGCGGCAGGAGGTTGACCAGGGTGTCGATCTTGCCTTCGATCTTGGCGCCGCCGACCAGCGCCGCGAAGGGCCGCTCCGGCTCGCCCAGCAGGCGGGAGAGGGCCTCCACCTCGCGCACCAAGAGCCGCCCGGCGGCCTTGCGCGACACCAGCGCCGCCACCCCCACCACCGAGGCGTGGGCGCGGTGCGAGGCGCCGAAGGCGTCGTCCACGTAGGCGTCGGCGAGCCGCGCCAGCGCGGCGGCGAACTCGGGGTCGTTGGCCTCTTCGCCGGCGTGAAAGCGCAGGTTCTCGAGCAGGCAGACGCCGCCCGGGGCCAGGGCCGCGACCGCGGACTCGGCCGCCTCGCCCACGCAGTCGCTGGCGAAGGCGACCGGCGCGCCGGAGAGCTCCGCCAGTCGCTCGGCCGCCGGGCGCAGGCTGAATTCGGGTTTCGGCCTGCCCTTGGGCCGGCCGAGATGGCCGGCGAGCACCACGCAGGCGCCGGCTTTCGCCAGCTCCTCGATCGTCGGCAGGGCCTCGGCGAGGCGCGTGTCGTCCATCACCTTGCCGTCGGCGATCGGCACGTTGAACTCGACGCGCGCGAGGACTCGCTGGCCGTGGAGACTGGCGAGGTCGAGGTCTTCCAGGGTGAGCAGGCGTCGCATGGGCGCTCCCTTCCTTCAGAGCCTGTGAATCAATCTGCTGCGCGGGCCGGGCGCCGCGTCGCGGGTCCTCCCGGGAATCCTCACATACTGCTGTGTATGCTGCGGTTCCCGGGTCCTCCCGCTCCTTGCGCTCGAGCCCGCTCGCGACGATTGCTTCACAGGCTCTCAGGCCTTCTGGCGGCCCATCCAGGCGAGGAGGTCCGCCAGGCGGTTGGCGTAGCCCCACTCGTTGTCGTACCAGGCCACGACCCGCAGCAGGCGGGAGTCGAGGGCCTCGAGCAGCGGCAGGTCGACGGTCGCCGAGTTCGGATCGCCGATGAAGTCGGCCGACACCAGCTCCTCCTCGGTCACCGCCAGGATGCCGGCGAGCGGCCCGGCCGCGGCGCGGCGGAAGGCCTCGGCCAGTGCCTCGCGGCTCGCCGGCCGCTCGGTGCGCACCACGAAGTCCACCAACGAGCCGTCCGGCACCGGCACCCGGTAGGCGGTGCCGCCGATCCGCCCGGCGAGCTCCGGCATCACCTCGCCGATTGCCAACACCGCGTCCGAGGTCGTGGGAATCACGTTGAGCGCCGCCGCGCGCGCCCGCCGCGGGTCGGGGTGGGACATGTCCATCAGGCGCTGTGAGTTGGTGTAGCAGTGCACGGTGCTCATGAAGCCGTGCTCGATGCCGGCTTCCTCCACCAGCACCTTGGCGACCGCCGCCAGGCAGTTGGTGGTGCAGGAGGCGTTGCTCACGACGTGGTGGCGACCAGGGTCGTAGCTCTGGTGGTTGACCCCGACGCAGAAGGTGGCGTCGACGCCGGGCGCGGCAGCCGAGACCACCACCTTCTCGACCACGCCCCCTCGCGACGCGCCCCCACCCGACGAACCCAGGTGGGCCGCGGCCTCGGCACGGCTGCGGAACTGGCCCGTGGACTCGACCACCACCCACGGCTCGGCCTCCTGCCAGGGGATCGCGGCCGGCTCGTTCGCAGCGAAGAGCGGCACCCGCCGGCCGTCGATCCACAAGGCGCCGGGCTCGGCCTCGACCGTGCCGGGAAACCGACCGTGCAGCGAGTCGTGCCGGATGAGGCGGGCGAGGACTTGCGCGCTCGCCTGGTCGTTGACGGCCGCCAGCTCGAGATCGTCCCGCTGGCGGGCGATCCGCAGCAGGGCGCGCCCGACCCGGCCCAGGCCGTTGATGGCGAAGCGGATGGGCATCGGAGAGTCGGTCACCTCGGCGGTATTGGCGAGCGTGCGGCGAGGTGCTGGAGTGTAGCAGGATGGTCCGGGCGGCTTGGCGTGGCATACTGCCCGCTGCGGCCGAAGGGAGATCCTCCGTGGCACAGAAGCGCCAGTTGACGGCGATCCTCGAGCGCGAGGGCGATGGCTTCGTAGGCCTCTGCCCGGAGCTCGACATCGCCAGCCAGGGCCAGACGATCGAGGAAGCGCGAGCGAATCTCACCGAAGCGCTGGAGCTCTTCTTCGAGACCGCGTCCGACTCCGAGATCAGCGAGCGCCCGCGCTCGGAGGTCTACGTCACCCGCCTGGAAGTAAGCGTAGGGTAGGCTGCGCAGACTCTCGGGCGTCGAAGCCTGCCAGATCCTCGCCCGCCATGGGTTCGTGGAAGTTCGGCGCCGCGGCAGTCACGTCGTGATGCAGAAGCCGGTCGCACCCTCGACGATCACCGTACCGGTGCCCCTGCTCGCCGAGCTGCGTCTGGGCACGCTCAGCGCGATCATCCGCCAGTCCGGAGTGCCGAGAGCCGCATTCGAGGCCGGCTAGGTCGGGCGCCTCGCTTCCGCGGCGGCATGCCTCTTGCTCCAGCATGCACCGCTTCCCACGGCGGTCACACCTCCCAATCCGTGCCTGAGCGAACCCCATGACCCTCCGCCGCCGCCTCTTCCTGCTTCTGGGCGCGCTCGTCGCGCTGCTGGTCGCCGGCCAGGTGGTGCTGGTGCGCTCGCTCACTCGGGAACTGGCCGACGAGGTGGGCGCGGTCGCGGTCTCGGTCGGCGAATCCGTGGCGGCCGCGGTGGGCGAGGAGCCCCGCTTCCTGCCCAAGCTTCCCGGCGAGATCCTGCACGAGCGCCAGGTGCGGGTGATCCGCGTGCCGCCGCCGGGGCCGGATGGGCCGCGGCAGCTCACCTTGGACGTGGACGACGTCGAGGTGGACGAAGCCGCGGGACCCGCCGAGAAGGGTGCCGTGCCAGAAGAGGGGGGCGAGCTCGGCGAGCGCGAGGTCAAGCACACGGTGGTCAAGGTCAAGCTGCTCGACAAGGGCAGCGAGCGCACCCTGGTGCTGGACGACGGCGGCGAGGCGCGTGCGATCCCCATTCCCGAGCGCGGCGTGAGCCGCGAGGTCGGCCGCTTCCTGCGCCGCCTGCTGCTGGGCTCGCTCGCGCTCGCGGCGCTGGGCGTCGTCGCCGCGGCGGTGGTGGCGCACCGCGTCTCGCGCCCGCTCGCCGAGCTGGCCGCGGCGGCACGCCGCGTCGGTGAAGGGGAGCTCGGCACCCAGACGCCCGAGCCGAAGGACCGCGACGTGGGCGCGGCGGTCGCCGCCTTCAATCGCATGTCGCGCGAGCTCGCCCAACTCGACGAGCACGCCCGCGCCCTGCGCGCCCGCGAGCACCTGGCGGAGCTGGGCGAGGTGGCGCGCGGCCTTGCCCACAGCCTGCGCAACCCGCTCCACGCGCTGGGCCTCTCGGTCGACGAGCTGGCCGCCGCGGGGAGCGTCGCTCCCGGCGCGGGCGGCGAGGCCGCGGACCTCGCCCAAGCGGCGCGGCGTCAGATCCAGCGCATCGACCGCTCGCTCCGCACGCTGCTGGTGCTGGCCGCGGAAGGCGCCGGGCCGGCGCCCGAGCCGGTGGATCTCACGGCGCTCGCCGAGGACGTGGCGCTCGAGGTGCTGCAGGATCTTCGCGGCCCCCGTCGAAATAGCGTACGGGTCGAGGTCGGGGGCGCGGGGCAGGACGGCGCGGCCCCGGCGACCGTCTTGGGCGTCGCCGCCGAGCTGCGCGCCATGGTGCAGGCGCTGGTGGTGAACGCGGCCGAGGCCAGCCCCGAAGGAGGGCAGGTGAAGGTAGGAGTCGCGGCCTCGGCGGACGGCGCCACCGTCGAAGTGAGCGATCAGGGAGCGGGGCTTCCCGCCGAGGTCCGCTCCCGCCTCTTCTCGCCGCACGTCACCACCAAGCCTACGGGCTCCGGCATGGGCCTCTTCCTCTGCCACCGCCTGGCGACCACCCGCTACGGCGGCAGCCTCGCGCTCGAAGACGCGGCGGGAGGCGGCACGCGGGCCGTGCTGGAGCTCGGAAACCGTCGCGCCGCCGGCAACGAAGGCGCGAATGCCTGAGCCCCAGAATGCCTGAGGCCAGAATCCTGCTGCTCGAGGACGAGGCCGACCAGCGCCGCCTGGTGGCCGGCATCCTGCGCAAGGAAGGCTACTGGGTGGTCGAGGCAGGCACCGTCGCGGCGGCGCGCGCCGAGCTCGAGCGCTCTCCCATCGACCTCGTGCTCTCCGACTGGAAGCTGCCCGACGGCGACGGGCTGGCGCTGCTCGCCGAGGTCCGCGCGTCGCGACCGAGCGTGGCGTTCGTGATCGTCACCGCCTACGGCACCATCTCGCGCGCCGTGGAAGCGGTGCGTGCCGGCGCCGACGACTACCTGGCCAAGCCCTTCGAGGCCCAGGCCCTGCTGCTCGCCCTCGGGCGCACGCTCAAGGCGCGGCGCCTCGAGGCTGAGAACCGCCGCCTCGCCGAGGCCCTCTCCGAGCGCGACCGGCTGGTCGAGCTGGTGGGCAGAGCGCCCGCCATGCAGCACCTCTTCCGGCAGCTCGAGAAGATCGCGGCGACCGGCGCCACCGTGCTGCTGACCGGCGAGAGCGGCACCGGCAAGGAGCTCGCGGCGCGCGCCCTGCACCAGCTCTCGCGCCGCGCCCAGGGGCCGTTCGTGGCCGTCAACTGCGCCGCCGTGCCCGAGGGGCTGATCGAGGCCGAGTTCTTCGGCGCCGAGAAGGGCGCCTTCACCGGCGCCGACCGCGAGCGCGCCGGAAAGTTCGAGGCCGCGGCGGGCGGCACGCTGTTCCTCGACGAGATCGGCGAGCTGCCCCTCGCCCTGCAGCCCAAGCTGCTGCGCGCCCTGGCCGACGGCAACATCACGCGAGTGGGTGGAGTGCGGGAGATCGCCACCGACGTGCGGGTCCTGGCCGCCACCAACCGTGACCTCGCCCAGGAGGTCGGTGCCGGCCGCTTCCGAGAGGACCTCTACTACCGGCTCGCAGTGGTGCCGCTGCGCCTGCCGGCGCTGCGCGAGCGGCGCGAGGACCTGCCGGCGCTGGTCGTGCACCTGGCCGAGCGCGCGCAGCGGCGCCACGGGGTCTCGGTCGAGCCCTTCCCGGCGGCCGTGATGCGGCGGCTGATGGACTACTCCTGGCCCGGCAACGTGCGCGAGCTCGCCAACGTCGTCGAGCGCCTGATCCTGCTCGCCGAGGGCGGGCGGGTGCGCCCCGAGGACCTGCCCGCCGAGCTCGCGGAGCGCCCGCGCGGCGCCGGCTCGTTTCGCCTGCCCGCCGAGGGCATGGCCTGGGAGGAGCACGAGAAGGAGTGCCTGCGCCAGGCGCTCGAGCTTGCCGCCGGCAACCGCGCCCGCGCCGCCCGCCTGCTCGATCTGCCCTACAAGGCGTTCCTCTACCGGCTCGAGAAGCACGGGCTGATCGACTCCTGATTTGGGGAAGGCGCTCCTGATTTGAGGAGCGCCCCTCGCCCCGGCCCTCTCCCCGCTCCCGCGGGGCGAGAGGGGCGGAAGGCGTTTTTCACCGCAAACTGCCGGGGGCCGGGCCGTGGCACATCCGTTGCTCTTTCGGCCGCGCGGAGCAACCGCAGACCTGATCACGAGCGATCACACCCTGACCCAGGAGAAACCGACGATGAGACATTCGAGACCGACCCTCACCACTCTGCTCGCGGTGGCCATCCTGGCCCTTGCGCCGGCCGCCTTCGCCGGCGACACCACCGTCGAGGGCACCCACTTCAAGATCTCGACCAGCGACGCCGGCACCGTGGAATTCGACCTCGACGAGCTGGCAGTGGGCGAGAGCCGCCACTTCACCACCGACACCGGGAAGCCCGTGGACGTCACCCGCACCGAGGCCGGCTACGAGCTGGCGGTCGACGGCAAGAAGCTCGACGTGATCCTGGACGGCGAGGATGCGGCCAGCATGCGCATCGAGTCGGCCGGCGAGGGCGACGGCGAGCGCGAGGTGGTGTTCTTGAAGAAGCGCGCCGGCGACGGCAGCGGCGAGCCGCACGTGGTGGTGATGACCGAGGGCGACGACGGCGAAGGCGGCAAGCGCGTGATCAGGAAGCGGATCATCACCTCGGGCGGCGAAGGAGACGGCGAGATCCAGGTGAGAGTCCTCGACGGCGACGAAGACATCGACCTCGAGGGGCTCGAGGTGGGCGACGACGGCGACGGCCACGTGGTGGTGATCAAGAAGAAGGTCCACGAGGGCGAGGCCGGCGAGAGCGGCGAGCCGCGGCAGATCGAGATCCGGGTCGAGAAGAAGGTGAAGAAGGAAACCGGCGAGGGCGACGACCGGCGGTAATGGATCAGGTCGTCCTGAGCGAAGCGAAGGACCTGGGCGCGGGGCGCCGACCAGTCGACGCGCCATCAACGCGCCCTCTCAGACCCCTCGCTCTCGCTCGGGATGACAATGGATCGTCCTCTGCTCGGGGAGCCTACGAGCACCCTCCACTCCGGCTGGTAACATCGAGCGGCGATGGCCGCGGCCGTTTCCCCCCTGATCCTGGGCATCGAGACCTCCTGCGACGACACCGCCTGCGCGGTGGTCGACGGCGCGGGGCGCGTGCTCTCCTCGGTGGTGTCGAGCCAGCTCGCCGCGCACCGGCCCTACGGCGGGGTGGTGCCGGAGATCGCCTCGCGCGAGCACCTCGCCAACTGGCCGCTGGTGGCGGAGCAGGCGCTGTCGCAGGCGGGCGTGGCGCTGCCCGAGATCGACGCCGTTGCCGCGACCCGCGGCCCGGGTCTGGTGGGCGCGCTGCTCGTCGGCCTGTCGCTCGGCAAGGCCCTGGCCCTGGGGCTGAGCAAGCCTTTCTACGCCGTGCACCACCTCGAAGGGCACCTCGTCTCGCCGTTCCTCGCGGCACCCGAGCCGGGTGCAGGCGCCGCCTCCGCGGCGGCCGGGCCCGCCGAGCCGCCGCCGGAGAGCTTCGTCGGCCTGGTGGCCTCGGGCGGCCACACGGCGCTCTACGAGGTCGAGGGGGCGACTGTGCGCACCTTGGCAGAGACGCGGGACGACGCCTTCGGCGAGGTCTTCGACAAGGTCGGCAAGCGCCTCGGCCTCCCCTACCCGCAAGGGCCCAGGGTGGACGAGCTGGCCGAGCGGGGGAGCGCCACGGGCGCCGAGTTCCGCGTCCCCAAGAACAGCGACCAGAGCCTGGATTTCTCGTACTCGGGGCTCAAGAGCGAGACGCTGTCGCGGATCGAAGGGCTCGAGCGCCAGGGAGTGGCGACCGACCTCGGCGCCGCCGGGTCGGACGCGCCCCGACTCGATGCAGCAGGAGCCGGCGAGCCGCCGCAGCCCGTGCTCGACCTCCTCGCCGCCTTCCGCGCCGCGGCCGTCAAGCAGGTGATGAGCCGACTGAACCGTTTGCGCCGCCGGCGGCGCATCGGCTTCCTCGCGGTTTCAGGCGGCGCGGCCGCCAACCGCCTGCTGCGCCGCGAGCTCAGAGCCTGGGCCGCGGAGCACGAGGTGCCGCTGCGGCTGGTGCCGCTCGCCTACGCCGGCGACAACGCGGCGATGATCGCCCACGCCGCCCTGCTGCGCGCCCGGCGCGGCGAAGCGGGCGATCCGCTGTCGACCGACGCCGCCAGTCGCATCGCGGTCTGAAAGCCTGCGAATAGACCTGCTGGCTCGCTCGCGACGGTTTCTTCGCGGGCCTTCAGTCCGGCAGCAGAAACTCCCTCATCAGCCGCTCCGTAGTTGGGATCACGAACCATCGCAGCGGGGGTGCGCCTGCACGCCCGTCGAAAGGAGGCCGAGATGCGAGGCATCGCCACGTTGGCTTGCGTGCTCTCCCTTACCGTGTCGCCGGCGGCGACGGCCGAGACCGTCGACGAGATTCTGGCCCGGCACCTGGCGGCCCGCGGCGGCGCCGAGAAGCTCGCCTCCGTCCGTGCCCTGCGCATCAAGGGCCGCTTCTTCGAGGGCAGCACCGAGGCGCCGTTCCTCTACGAGTGGAAGCGCCCCAACCAGTACCGGTTCGAGATCACCGTCGGTGGCATGACCGAGAGCCAGGGCTTCGACGGCAAGGCGGGCTGGTCGTTGGACCCGTCCGAGCAGCCCGAGCCGGAGACCATGGCGCCGCTCCAGCTCGCGATGATGAACGACGCCGCCGACTTCGAGGGGCCGCTGGTCGACTCCGAGGCCAAGGGCGCCAAGGTCGAGCTGGTGGGCAAGACCGAGGTCGAGGGCACGCCCGCCTGGGAGCTAAAGGTCACGCGGGCCGACGGCGGGGTCGAGCGCAGCTTCCTCGACGCCGAGACCTACCTCGAGATCCTCCAGGTCGAGCGCTACGAGACTCCGGGCGGCGGCTCTTTCGACCTCGAGGTCACCTGGAGCGACTACAAAGAAGTCGCCGGCGCCCTCTTCCCCGGCTCCTGGTCGCGCAAGCCCAAGGGCGGCTCCGGCGCCACCACCGTGCTCTTCGAGCACATCGAGCCCAACCCGGAATTGCCGGAAGAGCGGTTCAGGAGGCCGGAGAAGGCGGCGGGCAAGGGCTAGCGCCCTTCACATCCCCGGGATCGGCTCGCCTTCTCTCGCCGTGCGCTCGGCGTAGAGGGCCTGCAGCCGCTCGGTCACCGGGCCGCGGGCGCCGGAGCCGATCCTCCGGCCGTCGACCTCGACGACCGGCGTGAGCTCGCCCATGGTGCCGGTCGAGAGCATCTCGTCGGCGGTGTAGACCTCGGTCAGGGAGAGGTTCTTCTCGGTGACCGGGAGGTCCGCGCCGCGCGCGATCTCGATCACCAGGCCGCGGGTGATGCCGGGAAGGCAACTGTCGGCGTGCGGGGTGAAGAGGGCGCCGCGCTTGACCACGAAGACGTTGGTGGCGTTGGTCTCGGAGACGAAGCCCGCGAGGTCGAGCATCAGGGCGTCGTCGGCGCCCGCCACGTTGGCCTCGATCTTGGCCAGGATGTTGTTGATCAGGTTGTTGTGGTGGATCTTGGAGTCGAGGGTGGCCGGCGAGTTGCGGCGCGTCGAGGCGGTCACCAGGCGGATGCCGGCGCGGTCGTAGACCGGCGCCTTCCACTCGGCGAGCACGATCAGGCAGGGCCCCCGCTGGTTGAGGCGCGGGTCCATGCCCGAGGTGACCTTCTCGCCGCGGGTCAGGGTCAGGCGGATGTGCGCGCCGTCGCGCATGGCATTGGCGGCGAGGGTCTCGAAGATCGCGTCCTTGACCTCGGCGCGGCTCGGCAGCTTGTCGAAGGCCATGGCGTGGGCGGAGGCCAGTAGCCGGTCGAGATGGGCGTCGAGCGCGAAGACGCGGCCGTTGTAGACCCGCAAGCCCTCCCACACCGCGTCGCCGCCCTGCACCGAGCTGTCGAACACCGAGACCCGGGCCTCCGACCGCGGCAGGAGCTTGCCACCCACGTGGACCAGGATCTCCGCGTTCCGGGGATCGGAGATCTGCAGCATCTCAGGCCGCCGGAATCGCCGCCGCGGCGAGCGCCGCGTAGTGCGGCCGGCACTCGGAGAGCAGGGGCAGCAGCCGCTCGGGGAACGGCTCCTGCTTCGGGCGGTAGGGCTCGAAACCGGTCGAGCGGTGCACGGCGTGGTACCAGTGCGGGGCCCACACCCCGTCGTAGGGCCGCGGTCCCGCCGGCCAGGCGAGCATCTCCTCGTAGAACGGGATGTCGAGCCGCCGGCAGAGCTCGCCCAGCACGCCGCGGGGGTCGCGCAGCACCTCGCGCGCCTCGAGCACCGGCGGCTCCTGGCCCAATGCTCGCAGCTCGGCGAGCAGCCGCGACTGGGCCGCGAGCCCGGTGTCGCGCAGCGTGGGCTCCGGAATCTGGTTGACCAGCGAGGGCAGCATCTCGACCGGGTCGCGCACCAGGAGAACGTTCGCGGTCTGGGTGAGGAAACCGCGATCGAGCTCCACCAGGTGGTGGGCCATCTGCTTGAAGAGGACGACCGGCTTGTCCTCTTCCTCGTCCGGCGCGGGGCCCAGGATCACCTCGCGCACCACGGCCTCCCCGTCGGTCTCCATGGCCGCCATCACTTGGGCGGCGCCGGGATGGTCGGCGCCGGAAACCCGCAGGTAGTGGCCGTAGAGCGGCTCGTCCACCACCCGCGTGTCCGGCCGCTGGCCGAAGGAGTACATCAGCGCCGTCGACACGTTGCGCGGGCCGGACCACAGGTTGACACGTACGCTGTTGGTGCGCACGCTACCTCCCCGTGAAGCCGGTCACCACGTAGGAGCCGGAGCGCTGGTCCTTCTTGAGCTTGATGATGCCGCGCTTTTCGGCATCCTCGAGCAGCTCGGAGAAGGTGCTGTAGCCGTAGTAGCCCTCGTTGAACGAGGGCTTCTTGCGCTGCATGGTCTGCTTGACCATCGAGCCCCAGAGCACGTCCTTGTTCTCGCGCATCAGGGCGAGGATGGCGTCGTTCATCAGCTCGAAGGCCTCGGCCTGCTTCTTCGACAAGCCGGCGAGCTGCGGCGCCTTGGCCTGGTCGCGCCACACGTCCTCGTAGTAGAGGAACTCGTCGCAGTTGCCGATCAGGAGGTTCGACGAGGCGCCCTTGACGCCGACCCCGATCACGTACTTGTTGTTCTCCTTGAGCTTCGAGACCAGGGGCGAGAAGTCACTGTCGCCGGAGAGGAGGGCGAAAGTGTCGAGGTGCTCCTTCGAGTAGCAGAGGTCCATGGCGTCGACCACCATCTTGATGTCGGCGCTGTTCTTGCCCGAGTAGAACTTCTGTGGGATGTCGATCAGCTCGATGGCCGCTTCGTGGAAGCCGCGCTTGAAGTCGCTGTAGCGCTCCCAGTCGCAGTACGCCTTCTTGACGATGATCTTGCCCTTTTCGAGCAGCCGCTCGAGCACCAGGTTGATGTCGAACTTCTTGACCTCTTTCGAGTCGCGCACGCCCAGGGCGAGGTTCTCGAGGTCGCAGAAGAGGGCGATCTTCCGTTCGTCGTTCACGGAGGCGTTCCTTTCCGGGGCCACGGCAACCACCACCTCGCGGGTGAAGCTGCGGCCATAGTCGGCGGCATCGTCGTCCGCCGGGCGTTGCACGGCACGCTGGCGAACGGGCCGTTGTACTTCGGCGGGTTCCTCCACCGGCTCGTCGTCGACCTCGAGGTCGTCCTCCGGCAGCACCACCGCCGCGCGGCCTCGGCCGCGCGTGCCGCGGCGCCGCCGGGAGCGCGAGCGGCCCGCGGGCGTGTCCGCCTCCCCCGGCTCCGGCTCGAGCCCGGCGGGCTCCGCTGCGGAAGCCGAGCGCTCGCCGCTGGCCTCGAGCGCTTCGACCGGCGCTGCGCCGGTGTCGCGGGCAGGCGGCTCGGCGGCGGGCGGTGCCTGCGGCAAGGCCACCGCGGGATCGTCGAGAGGCGAGGGCGCCTCACGCGGTGGCCCGGCTTCGGAGATGAGCTGTCGAGGGGAATCGGGGGGTGGAGCCTCGGTGGGCGCCGGGGGACGGGCGGGGTCACCGTCGCGCTTTCGGCCGGGATCGGGATCTTTCTCTTCGGGCGCCCCTTCCGCGAAGGGGCGGAGCCACCATGTGGTCACGTCTCAACTCTCCTTGCCGAGGGCTCGAGCGCCGGATGGGGTCGGTCCAAAAGGTGTGCCTCGCAGGCGTGCGCCGCGGCCGGCGCGAGGTTCGAGCCTCGAAAGAGGCTGCATTGCATGGGGCGGGATGGGCCTCGAGCCCGACCGCTAGTATAGCCTAGCCGGCGTGCGCCACACGATCGCGCTGCTGGTGAGCGGCGCCTCCGGCATGCTGCTGCCGCGCCGCTTCCTGGCCCGCCTTGCCGTCCTCGAAGCGGTGGAGAGGGTGCACCTGGTGGTCTCGGCCGGCGCCAGTCGGGTGCTCGCCCACGAGTTGGGGGCCGGCCGCACCAGCGCCGCCGACCTGATGGAGGCGGCCGCCCTGGGGCCGAAGGAGCGGCAGAAGATCGCTCTGCACCGCAACAACGACCTCGCGGCGCCGATCGCCTCCGGCTCGTACCCGCTCACGGGAACCGTCGTGCTGCCGTGTAGCGCCGGCACCCTGGGGGCGCTCGCCACCGGCTCGGCACGCACCCTCATCCACCGCGCGGGCGCCGTGGCCTTGAAGGAGCGCTGGCCCCTGGTGCTCGGCTTCCGCGAGACGCCGCTCTCGCTCGTCCACCTCGAGAACCTGCGGCGCCTGGCCTACGCCGGGGCGACCATCCTGCCGCCCATCCCGGCGTTCTATATTGGCTCGGGAGAGGAAGCCGGCCGAGGCGGCGAGGAGGACAGCCTGGGGCGCTTCCTCGACCACTACGCGTTGCGGGTCTTCGACCACCTGGGGATCGAGGAGCCGGGGGCGCCCGGGCTGCGCTGGAGTTGATCGCGCCCACCTCGGAGACCGGCTACTCGCTGGTGGTGAAGGTCGACTCGACGAAGGTGCGGTTGCCCTCCAGCCCGACCATCTCCCCGCCTCTGGCCCCAGCCGCCAGCGGCCCAGCAGCTCGCAGCCGTAGAGCCGGGCCTGATCGCCGTTCTGCGGGCGCGTCGAGTCGTAGATCTCACCGTGGAGCACGGTCTCGTCGCGCCGTAGGAAGGTGAACTCCTTCAGCTCATCTTCATCTTCCTCTTCTAAGCTGCCGGGTATGAAGCTGCTGGTGGTCGAGGATTCCGAACGCCTGCGGCGTTCCCTCGGCCGCGGCCTGGAGCGCGCCGGCTTCGCGGTCGACTTGACCGCCGACGGCAGCGAGGGCCTCGCCTACGCCGAGGTCAACGACTACGACGCGATCATCCTCGACCTGATGCTGCCGCGCCTGGACGGCCTGGCGGTGCTCAGGGCCCTTCGCCGCCAGGGAAAGCAGACCCACGTCCTCATCCTGTCGGCCAAGGACCAGGTGGACGATCGCATCCACGGCCTCGAGCTCGGGGCCGACGACTACCTGGTCAAGCCCTTCTCCTTCGACGAGCTCTGCGCCCGGGTGCGCGCCCTGGTGCGGCGCCGCTACGGAAAAAAGAACCCGGTGCTCACCGTGGGCGACCTCGAGATCGACACCGCGGGCCAACGGGCCCTGCGCGCCGGCGAGCCGCTGGCGCTCTCCCCCGCCGAGTACGCGCTGCTCGAGCTGCTCGCTCTCTCACGCGGCCGCGTCGTGTCGCGCGACCAGATCCTCGACCGCCTCTACGACAGCGCGGCGGAGGTGTCGAGCAACGTCGTCGAGGTGCTGGTCTGCGCGCTGCGCAAGAAGGTCCAGCGCGAGGGCGCGCCGCCGCTGATCGTCACCCGCCGCGGCCGCGGCTACCTGATCGAGGCCGAGTGATGCGCTCCATCCGCCGCCGCCTGCTGTGGTCGCTCTTGGTGGGCTGCGGCCTCCTGGTGCTGGCGGCCGGCCTGGGATCGAGCGCTCTCGTCGAGCGGCGGCTGCGCTCCGAGCTCGACCGCTCGCTGCTCACCCGGGCGCAGGTGCTGGTGACCCTGACCTTCCAGCACCGCGGCGAGGTGGAGATCGACTTCGCCGACGAGTTCATGCCCGAGTTCGAGGCTCGCGAGCGGCCCGAGTACTTCGAGCTATGGCTGGCGGACGGTACCGTCGTCGAGCGTTCGCGGTCGCTCGGCGAGCGAGACCTGCCGCGCTCGGCCGAGCTGCCGAGGTCGCCGCGCTATGCCGACCTGCGGTTGCCCGACGGCCGGCCCGGCCGCCTGGTGGAGATCGCCTTCGTGCCGCAGCTCGAGGACGACGCGGCGTGGGGCGAGACGGCCGCCGATCCCGCCTCGCCGCCCGGTGAGCTCAGCTCGGCGGTGCTGGTGGTGGCGCGCGGCCGCGACGAGCTCGAGGCGCTGGTCCGACGGCTGTACTGGAGCGCGGTGGGCATCGCGGCGCTGCTCCTGGCGGGGATCGCGGCGCTGGTCCGCTGGGCGGTGGCGAGCGGGCTCGAGCCCCTGGGCGAGGTCGGCCGGCAGGTGCAGGCGCTCGACGCCAGCCGGCTGGAGGGCCGGGTCGCGGTCCAGCCGCCGGTCGCCGAGCTGGCGCCGGTGGTGGGCCAGCTCAACGCCCTCCTCGGCCGGCTGGAGGCCGCGCTGCAGCGCGAGCGCCGCTTCTCGAGCGACGTCGCCCACGAGCTGCGCACGCCGGTCGCCGAGCTGCGCAACCTGGCCGAGGTCGGCGAGCGGTGGCCGGACGACCGCGAGGCGGTGCGCGCTTTCTTCCTGGACGTGCAGTCGATCGCCCGGCAGATGCAGAGCACGGTGTCCACACTCCTGGCGCTCACCCGCTGCGAGGGCGGGCTCGAGCGCCCCGAGCCCGGCGAGGTCTCCCTGGCGCAGCTCCTCGCCGAGACCTGGGCGGCCCTGGAGCCGATGGCGGCGGCTCGCGGCCTGCGGCTCGAGCTGGAGGCGCCCTCGGGGGCCATCGTGGCCGACCGCGAGAAGCTGGTGATCATCCTCGCCAACCTGCTGTCGAACGCCGTGACCTACAGCCCGGAGGGCAGCACCGTGACCGCGACCGCCCGGGTCGAGGGTGCCGCGCTGGAGATCACCGTTTCCAACCCCGCGCCGCACCTCACCGCCGAGGACCTGCCGCATCTCTTCGAGCGCTTCTGGCGCAAGGACGCGGCGCGCTCCGACGGCCAGCACACCGGCCTCGGGTTGGCCCTGGCCCGCTCGCTCGCCACCGTCCTCGGCCTGGAGCTGACCGCCGCCTTGCGCCCCGACCAGCACCTCGAGCTCCGCCTCGCGGGAAAGAAGCCACCAGCAAAGGAGAGCCCATGAGAAAGACCCTGTGGATCGCCGTCGCAGTGCTCGCCCTTCCCGCCATCGCCGTGCACGCCCAGCCGGGACGCTTCGACCTCGGCCTGCGCGCCGGCCTGATGGCGGCGGACGGCGAGCCGGCCAACGACATCCCCGGCTACGGCGTCTTCAGCCACTACCGGCTGAACGAGCGCTGGCGGCTGGGGTTCGCCATCGACACTGCGGAGTACGACTTCGAAGAGCCGGCGAAGATCGTCGGCCTCGCCCAGAGCCCTGCCATCGAGCCAGTCGACGTCAAGGCCGAGTCTCTGACCGCGAGCGCCTGGATCGAGCGCACCTACCTCCGGCGCAAGACCGAGTGGTTCTGGGGCGCCGGCCTGGGGCTGGCCTCGATCGACGTGCCGGACGCGAGCGGCCCGCTCGCCAACGGCGGCCGCTTCGACATCGAGACCGACGCCGGCACCGAGATCGTGGCGCAGCTCCTCGCCGGCTTCTCGCGGCGGCTGGGAGAGCGCTGGGCGCTCGAGTTCGCGGTCAGGGCCGACCAGCACTTCGCCGACTGGAAAGTCCGCGACCGGGTCTCGGGACGGGCCTCGACGATCGACGACTACCTGGCCCTGGGCGGCTATCTGGGCTTCGCCTTCCGGTTCTGAGGGAGCCGAGGGCCCATGGCGCCCGCCGTAGTTCCTGCCGACCCACGAGCCCGCGGTCTGTACCAGATTCCGACCGCGGCGCTCCCGCGGGAAGCCACCTCGACGCTGGGGAACTGACGCGCTTCTTGCACGTCACGCACCGCGCTGGCTTCCGCCAGCACCGCGCGAGGAGGCACACCATGCGCAGCAAGGCCAGCTTCAAGGGTCATCCGATCCACCCGGCGCTGATCCCCTTCCCGTTCGCGTTCCTTACCGGCGCGCTCCTCTTCGACGCCGCGGCCCTGCTCCTCGCGCGCCCGGCGTTCTGGGCCACCGGGAGGCACCTGGCGGTCGCCGGGGTGGTGACCGGCCTGGTCGCCGCGGTGCCTGGCCTCGTCGACTACTTCTACACCGTGCCCCCGAAGAGCAGCGGCAAGCTGCGGGCGACCCAGCACATGCTCGTCAACGTCTCGGCGGTGGCCCTCTTCGCGGTCGCCTGGCTGCTTCGCCGCGGCGCCCCGCAGCCGGAGGTGGCCGTGCTCGCCCTCGAGCTGGTGGCGGTCGGGTTGCTCACCGCCGGCGGTTGGATGGGGGGCACGCTGGTCAACCGCAACCAGTTCGGCGTCGACCACCGCTACGCCGGCGCCGGCAAGTGGCAGGAGCAGACGATCGAAGCGCGGCCGGGCACCGCGGTGGTGGTCGCCCGGCTCGGCGCCCTCGAGGTCGACCAGATGAAGCTGCTGCGCATCGACGGCCGGCGTATCGTCCTCGCTCGCACCGAGCAGGGCCACGTCGCCTTCGACGACCGCTGCTCGCACGTCGGGGGGGCGCTGTCCGGGGGCATCATGATCTGCGGCACCGTGCAGTGCCCCTGGCACGGCTCGCAGTTCGACGTGCGCACAGGGGCCGTCAAGGCCGGCCCGGCCACCAGCGGGATCAAGACCTATGCCATCGAGGAAGCACAGGGCGAGGTGCGGCTGCGGCTCTGAGCCTGGCGAATCGCCAACGGAGCTCAACCCGTGCCAAACGGGTGGCCCCACCGCAGGTGAGGAAATCGAGCGAAGTCAGCATCGGTCGTGACCCAGGTACAGCCGTGCTCGATAGCCACCGCGGCGTGCTGGGCATCGGCAACCAGTTTCCCGGTCGCCTTCGTCGCACGGCAAAGCTCCGTGACCAAGTCCCAGTGCTGGGGCCCGGGGCCGATCAACCGGGCTGTCGGCCTGCGCACCAGCTCGCCAGTGAATTCGAGCGCTTGATCGAGAGTTGATGCTTGGCGGAAGACGCGCGGATTCGTGACCACGCGCACGAACCCGGCAAGCGCCAGCAGGGAGAGAGCAAACGGCTCCGGACCGGTCGCCAGCGAAGTGATCCAAGCGGCGAAGCGCGGGTGCTCGGCGTGACCATCCTCGCGGTGCGCGTAGACCAGCACGTTGACGTCGGGCGAGACCACCTCAGCGGTTCCGTCCGGCTAGGCCGAAAGCGGCCTCGTCGTCGGCCGCAACCAGCTTGGAGGTGCGGTCGAGATCGACCCCCGGCCGCAGCCCTCCGCCACCGACCGTCACCAGCCGAAACGATGGAGCCTCCAACTTCGAAGATTGAGAGACGAGCTGCGACTCGAGGGCCCGCGCTACAACGGCGCTGAACGAGATCCCTTCCGTCCGCGCCTGTTTCCGAGCTGCCTTGCCGAGACGGTCGTCGATCAGGATTGTGGTTCTCATATGCTGGATCATACCCTGCTATCACACAGTACTACAAGGCCTCTATTCCCCGGCTCCTGGAGTACCAATTTCGGGCAGTCATAGATGTGAGCTTTGACGACTGAGGAAGCGCGCACGATGGTGCGCCAGGAAGGGCAGGTGCCGCATCTCGACCGTACGGAGCTGGAGGCGGGGGCTGATCCCCAGCAGTTTTCTGGTCTGCGGGGTCAGTTCTCTAGAGATCAGGATCGAACCGTCATCCTCAAAGCTGATCAGCGCCGGGTCGAAGAGAGCGTCAAGATGCGCCGCTAGCAGGAGGCCGTTGTAGCAGTCCAGGCGCTCACTGTTAGAGGACTCTCGCCACGGCTTGATGTGAGAGGCACGAAGCACAGCCGGCTCTGACAAGCCGGTGAGGGCACAGCTGGACCAATACGCGAAGAGCCTTGAGCGAAAGATACCCTGGCCGATACGGCTCAAGATAAGCGCGCTGCGGCTTGTCTCCGGCTCCGTAGCGAGTTCCTGCTCGGCAGCATCTATCTCGGCGAACAAGTCCATCGAGTACTGCGAGTCACCCTTCTCAGTGCCAACCGCGCCTTGCCCCACGGAGATTGTGTTCCGGCGTGCCCAACCCATCTGCAGGAGAGCGCGTGCAAGAGCCGGCTCCATCCTCCAGACCAGCTCGTCAGCTTTCTTGTCGTCGCTGGCGAGCATCCGCGTCCACACATTTTCTTGAGGTCGATGGCTGAGCGCTTGCGCCATCAGGTGTCCCAGCCGACCATACTGCGAGTACACGACCTGCGGCTGCTCGAACCCGGCCGCTGCTGCCAGTTGAGTTACCGTTAGCATCAAGTCCGAGGCGGCCGCGTGCGCGGCGAGCATGCGGCGCTGAGGAGCAGAAACCTGAGGTGCGATCGCGCCGAGAGCAGCGGCGTACTCTTCCACCGAGTACCAGCCGGCAGTATCTGCGGGCAAGGCAGCCGGATGGGCGATTGGGCCGCCTCCCTCCCTCTCAACGGCCGCGCGCTGTTTCACCGCGGACCAGCGCGCGTGCAACGCCTCTGCTATATCTTCCGGAAGTCGTACGCCACTTCTTCGCACGCCCCAGTTGAAGGCCCCAAGCGGCGCAGACCGGAGCTCATCCCACGAGACGAGCGGGGTCTCAGAGGGAGACTGATCGAATTGAATATCGACGAACCACTCCTTCTCACCTCTCTTTCTGCGCTCGCTTTCCCAGTGCTTTTCTAGCCACGGTTTTGAGATTACCTGGCCGGACGCCACCACCCCCGTAGGTTTCTCCCTCTGGCGAAGGAGGAAGAACCGATCCCCAGGGGCGATCTGCCGGTTGCCTCCTACGCTCCAACCGCGAACGCTGGCGAGCTCCGCGGCCAATCTTCTCTGCGGAGACTTCAGAGGATTCCACGTCAAGAGATAGGTGGCCATGTGAGCGACTCCCTCGCGACTTGGCGCGCTCGGTTCTCCCGCATGTTGAGCCTTGAAGCATCCTACAATCTCCCGCGGAATCGAAGCCGCTTCGCCTCCAGGGTGCCTCGCGGCCTTTTGTAGAATAGAGGTACGTGTTGGAGCCACATGAAGCCGGCGCTCAGCCGCAGGCAGGTGGAGCAAGAATGGCGCAGACCCTCTGGCGAAACCTCCGCACCCTGCTCGAGATGATCAAGTTCGAGCACACGGTCTTCGCCCTGCCGTTCGCCTTCCTGGGCATGATCCTGGCGGCAGGGGGATGGCCGCCGTGGCGGACGATCGCCTGGATCGCCGTCGCCATGGTGGGGGCGCGGAGCGCGGCCATGGCGTTCAACCGCCTGGCGGACCGGCGCCTCGACGCCGCCAACCCGCGCACCGCCGGCCGGGCCTTGCCCAAGGGCGAGCTCAAGCCCGCCGGGGTGGCCGTCTTCACGCTGGCCTCCGCCGCGCTGCTGGTGGTCGCCGCCTGGCGGCTCAACCCGCTGGCCCTGGCCCTCTCGCCGGTGGCGCTCGCCATCCTGCTCGGCTACTCCTACGCCAAGCGCTTCACCTGGGCCTCGCACCTGATCCTGGGCCTGGCGCTCGCCGGGGCGCCGCTCGGGGCCTGGATCGCGGTGCGCGGCAGCGTCGAGGCCACACCCTTCGTGCTGGCCGCCGCGGTCCTCACCTGGGTGGCCGGCTTCGACGTGCTCTATGCCCTCCAGGACGAGGAGCACGACCGCCGGACGGGGCTGTTCTCGATCCCCGCCCGCTTCGGCACGGTCCCGGCGCTGTGGCTCTCCGGTCTGCTCCACGCGGCCACCCTGATCCTCCTTGCCACCCTGCCCTGGGTCTACCCGGGCGGCCTGGGTCCGGGCTTCTCGCTGGGCTGGCTGGGGTGCCTGGCGCTCCTC
The DNA here is from genome assembly GCA_044869805.1 of Thermoanaerobaculia bacterium. Taxonomy (GTDB): domain Bacteria; phylum Acidobacteriota; class Thermoanaerobaculia; order Multivoradales; family SZUA-115; genus CAWDVR01. The sequence goes on from JBIOXV010000180.1 coordinate 58,737, forward strand.
GCCTACCAGCACTGGGTGGTCCGGCCGGGGGACCTGTCGCGGCTCGACGCGGCCTTTTTCCTCGCCAACGGGGCCCTGTCGCTGTGGCTCTTCGCCGCGACGGCGGTTGATATACTGCTGCTCCGATCCTAGGGGTGCTCGAGGGGGTGGCTCCACCGCCCGGCGCCCGGCTCCAACCGACCTTCCGACCTGCCGGAACACCCCCATGACCAGCTCCATTCAGCCGAGCAGCTTCCCTTCCGACCTGCGGGAGATCGCCGGCAAGGTCGAGGGCGGCGAGCGCCTGACAGCCGAGGACGCCACCCTCTGCTTCACCACGCCGCACGTGCTGCACCTCGGCCGGCTGGCGGACGCGGTGCGCCGCAGGCTGCACGGCAACGTGACGTACTTCAACGTCAACCGCCACATCAACCCGACCAACGTCTGCATCTACACCTACAACTGCAAGTTCTGCAGCTTCGCCGCCCTGCCGGGCGAATCCCACGCCTGGGAGATGAGCCAGGAGGACGTCTACCGCCGGGCCGCCGAGCAGGGGGGCAACGACGTCACCGAGTTCCACATCGTGGGCGGCCTGCACCCTGACCTCTCGCTCGCCTGGTACGAGGAGATGCTGCGCGGCCTGAAGGCGCGCTTCCCCAACGTGCACCTCAAGGCGTTCACGGCGATCGAGATCGGCTGGTTCGCGCAGCGCGAGAAGATCTCGATCGAGGAGGTGCTGCGGCGCCTGCGCGACGCCGGCCTGGGGTCGCTGCCGGGCGGCGGCGCCGAGATCTTCCACCCCGAGGTGCGCGAGGTGATCTGCGACGGCAAGCTCGACGCCGGCGAGTGGATCGAGGTGCACCGGATCGCTCACGGGATGGGCATCCACAGCAACTGCACCATGCTCTACGGCCACGTCGAGAAGGTGCACCACAAGGTCGACCACCTGCTGCGCCTGCGCGACCTCCAGGACGACACCGGCGGCTTCAACGCCTTCATCCCGCTCGCCTACCACCCGGAGAACAACTACCTCGGCCTCAAGTACCACACCACCGGGCTCGATGACCTGCGCCACATCGCCACCTCGCGCCTGATGCTCGACAACATCCCCCACATCAAGGCCTACTGGATCATGGTGACGCCGAAGCTGGCGCAGGTGGCGCTCTCCTTCGGCGCCGACGACCTCGACGGCACGGTGGTGGAAGAGACGATCTACCACATGGCCGGCGCCGAGACCGAGCAGAGCCTGACCCGCTCCGAGCTCGAGAGGATCGTCCGCCTGGCCGGCTTCACGCCCGTCGAGCGCGACACGCTCTACAACCCCCTCGTGCGCGAGGCGGCGGTGGTTTGAGCACCGAGACGCTACCCTTTCATTTCCTGGCAGTCGACGGTCCCATCGGGGTGGGCAAGACCACCCTGGTGGAGATGCTCACCCGTCGCTTCGAGGGCGTGAAGGTGCTGGAGGACGTCGACAACCCGTTCCTCCCCGCCTTCTACGAGGACCGCGAGGGCGCCGCCTTCCAGACCGAGCTCTACTTCCTGCTGTCGCGCTACAAGCAGCAGCAGGAGATCGTGCAGCGCGAGCTGTTCAGCCGGCTGGTGGTCGCGGACTACACGCTGCAGAAGAACCGCATCTTCGCCTACCTGACCCTCTCCGACGACGAGCTGATGCTGTTCGACAAGCTCTACACCCTGCTCGAGCCCCAGGTGCCGACCCCCGACCTGGTGCTCTACCTGGTGGCCGACGTCGACACCTGCATGGACCGTATCCGCAAGCGGTCACGCCCGGTCGAGCGCCAGCTCTCGCCCGAGTACCTCTCCGAGCTCATCGACGCCTACAACCACTACTACCACTACTACAGCCGCTCGCCGCTGCTGGTGGTCGACACGCGGCACATGAACTTCCCCAACCGTCCCGAGGACTTCGAGGAGCTGATCCGTCGGCTCCAGAAGCCGGTCAAGGGGACGGAGTACTTCGTGCCGCTGGGCGGGCGCTGAGAGCGGAGCCCTCGCGGCTCACCGGCCCCGCGCGGGGAAGTTGAGCCCGCGGCGCGAAGGTTGTATCGTAGCGGGCCATGCCCTGCGTGAGGTGGGGCAAGCCGCTTGGATCCCGGTAGGCGAGGGACCGAGACGGAAGCGAGAACGCTCGACCGCCGCGCGCGGAGCCGCCGCGACAGCGGGCCTGATCCCAGTGGACAGGCACCGCGAAACGCCGGCCGGCCCTGATCGGCTTCGCCGATCCCCCACGCGACCCGGGCGCCGCGGCCTCCGTCTTCTCCAACCCCCCAGCCCGACCTGGATCCGAGCCGTTCCGTCGACCCGCACCGAGCGGGCGGCGAGAAAGGGGTCGTCCATGCCTTCCAAGAGCCGCTTGCAGGACCGTCTCGCGAAGGGTCTCCAGGCCGCCGCGGCGCCCAAGCCCGGCGCAGCGCAGAAGATCACGGTGCCGGCCGTCGCCAGCGCGCCCGAGCGCGGCGAAAAGCTGGTGATGGTCACCGCCTACGACTACCAGCAAGGCCGGCAGGTGGACGCCGCGGGCGCCGACGTGGTCCTGGTGGGCGACTCGCTGGCCATGGTGGTGCTCGGCCACTCCGACACGCTGTCGGTGACCATGGACGAGATGCTCCACCACGTGAAGGCGGTGCGCCGCGGCGTGTCCCGCGCGTTGCTGGTGGCCGACATGCCCTATGGCTCTTTCCACCTCGGGGTCGACGCCACGGTCGCCAACGCGATGCTCTTCGTCAAGGAGGGCGGCGCCCAGGCGGTGAAGATCGAGGGCTCGCGGCCGGAGCTGGTGGCGGCGCTCACCGCGGCCGAGGTGCCGGTGATGGCCCACCTGGGCCTGACGCCGCAGTCCGTGCACAAGCTCGGCGGCTTCAAGGTGCAGGGCCGCGGCGAGGAGGCTGCGCACCGGCTGGTCGAGGCCGCGGTCGAGCTCGAGGCCGCCGGCGCCTTCTCGCTGGTCCTCGAGTGCATCCCGGCGGCGCTCGCCGCCGAGGTCTCGGCCCGGCTCTCGATCCCCACCATCGGCATCGGCGCCGGAGCGGCGTGCGACGGGCAGGTGCTCGTCTACCACGATCTCCTGGGCCTCGAGGAGCGCATCGCGCCCCGCTTCGTGCGGCGCTACGCGCAGCTCGGAGGCGAGGTGCGCCGTGCGGTCGAGGCCTTCGCCGCCGACGTGCGCGCCGGCCGCTTCCCCTCGCCCGAGGAGAGCTACTCCGATCCCGGCGCTCCGGCGCCCGACAGCCGGCTCGGCAAGCTCTACGGCTGAGCCATGGAGATCGTCAACGACGCGGCCGGCCTGCGGCGCCAGCAGGCCCTCTGGGAAGTGCGACACCGCACCGTGGCCTTCGTGCCCACCATGGGCGCGCTGCACGAGGGCCACCTGTCGCTCGCCCGCCTCGCCCGCGAGCGCGCCGAGCGGGTGGTGGCATCGATCTTCGTCAACCCCACGCAGTTCGGGAGCGCCGCCGACCTGGCCGCCTACCCGCGCACACCGGCGAGGGACGCCGAGCTGCTGGCGGAGGCGGGCTGCGACCTGCTGTTCCAGCCGGCGGTGGAGGTGATCTGCCCGCCCGGCTGCGCCACCCTTGTCGAGGTCTGCGGGCCGCCGGCCGAGGGCCTCGAGGGTGCCTTCCGCCCGGGGCACTTCCGAGGCGTAGCCACCGTGGTCACCATCCTGTTCGGGCTGGTGCAGCCGGACGTGGCGGTGTTCGGTGAGAAAGACGCCCAGCAGCTCGCCCTGGTGCGGAGGCTGGTGCGCGACCTCGGGCTGCCGATCGAGATCGTCGCCGGCCCCACCGTGCGCGAGCCGGACGGCCTCGCCATGTCCTCGCGCAACGTGCGCCTGTCGGCCGACGAGCGGCGAGCCGCGGCCGTCCTCTACCGGGCGCTCACCGCGGCGCGAGCGGCGATCGAGGCCGGCGAGCGCCGCGGCGACGAGGTCCGCCGGGTGATGCAGTCCGTGCTCGCCGGCGAGCCGCTCGCCCAGGTCGAGTACGCCGAGGCGGTCGACGCCGAAACCTTCCAGCCGCTCGCCATGCTCGCCGGTTCCGTGGTGCTGCCGCTCGCGGTGCGCATCGGATCGACGCGGCTGATCGACAACGTCCAGCTCCAAGTCACCGAGTGACCTCCGAAGGAGGCGCCATGCAACGCACGATGATGAAGTCCAAGCTCCACCGCGCCACGGTCACCGCCGCGGACCTCCACTACCAGGGCTCGGTCGCCATCGACCAGGACCTGCTCGAGGCGGCGGACATCCTGGTCAACGAACGGGTGGAGATCTACAACGTCACCAACGGCGAGCGTTTTGCCACCTACGCCATCCCGGCGCCGCGCGGCGGCCGCCAGGTGATGATCAACGGCGCCGCCGCCCACAAGGCACGGCCGGGCGACCTCGTGATCCTGGTCACCTACGCCACCTACGAGGAGCGCGAGGCGCGGCGCCACAAGCCCACGGTGCTGCTCCTTGGCGAGGCCAACGAGGTGCTGGAGCGCGTCGCCGGCGGCGGCTGGCAGGTGCCCGTCGAGCCGGCGCCCGAGACACTCGATGGGCCGGCGATCGCCGGTCAGGCCCTCCTGTAGACTTCGCCGCTATGGAGACACTTCTCGCGACCGAGGTCGAACCGCTCGTCATCGCCGGACGGGCGTTTTCTTCGCGGCTGATCCTGGGCTCGGGCAAGTACGCCGACGCCGAGACCATGGTGCGCTCGCTCGAAGCCTCGGGCACCGAGATGGTGACCGTGGCCCTGCGCCGCGTGAACCTCGACGAGCTGGGCAAGGGCTCGCTGATCGACGCCATCGACCCCAAGAAGTACCTGCTGCTGCCCAATACCGCCGCCTGCTACACCGCCGCCGAGGCCGTGCGCACGGCGCGGCTCGGGCGCGAGGTGGGCGGCTGGAGCTGGGTCAAGCTCGAGGTGATCGGCGACCCCAAGACCCTGTTCCCGGACAACGTCGAGCTGCTCGAGGCGACCAAGGTGCTGGTGAAAGAGGGCTTCACCGTGCTGCCCTACACCAACGACGATCCAGTGGTGTGCAAGAAGCTCGAGGATCTGGGCGCCGCGGCGGTAATGCCGCTCGGCGCACCGATCGGCTCCGGCATGGGCATCCGCAACCCCGCAAACCTGGCGATCATCCTCGAGCAGGCCACGGTGCCGGTGATCGTCGACGCCGGGGTCGGCACGGCGAGCGACGCCGCCATCGCCATGGAGCTGGGCGCCGCCGGCGTGCTGATGAACACCGGCATCGCCGGCGCTCGGGACCCGGTGGCCATGGCGCGGGCCATGAAGCTCGCCGTCGAAGCCGGCTGGCTCGCCGCCGGCGCCGGACGCATCCCCAAGAAGCTCTACGCCACCGCCAGCTCGCCTCTGACCGGCCTCGTCGGGTAGCGGCGCTTCTACCTCGGCCTCCGTCATTCCCGCGCACGCGGGAATCCATCTGGGCAGGTCACTCGGGGCGTCGACGCTCGCGAATCGCCCATGCCGTAGACGCATATCTCGGGACCGCCGTACACACGCCAGGTCCCCATGAAATCGCTCGACTCGCGCCCCTCGAGGCGCGAGGTGGCCGCCGGCCTCCTCGTCGCCTTAGCTCTTGCTGCGCTGGTGTGTGGCTGGCAGGCATTCTGGTTCCTGACCGACGACGCCTACATCGCCTTCCGCTACGTCAGCAACAGCCAGCTCGGCCACGGTTACGTGTGGAACGCGCCGCCGTTCCTGCCGGTCGAGGGCTACACCAGCTTTCTCTGGGTGGTGCTCCTCGATGGCGTCTGGAGCATCACCGGCATCGAGCCGCCCGAGTCCGCCAACAGTCTGCTGCTGGGGTTCTCCGCGCTCACCCTGCTGCTCGCCGCCGGCATGGTGTGGCGGCTGCCGCTCGGCGAACGGCTCGAGCCGGCGAGGCTGCTTCTTCTCGCCCTGGTGCTCGCGGGCGTAGTCACCAACCGCACCTTCCTCGCCTTCGCGAGCTCCGGCCTCGAGACCGCGCTCTTCAACTTCCTGCTCACCGCCTGGGTGTTCATGGCGCTCTTCGTGGGCCGCGAGCGGCGCTGGCGAGGCCCGGCGCTCCACGGCGCGGCGGCGCTCGCCGCCCTGGCGCGGCCGGATGGCCTGCTCTTCGCCGCGGCCAGCGTGGGGATCTGGCTCTGCGAAGCGCTTGCGGCGGGGGTGGAGCAGCCCCTTCGACGACTGCTCGCCACTCTGGCTCGACGCGCCTCCGAGCTGGCGCCCCTGCTCGTGGCAGCGGCCCATCTTCTGTGGCGCTACCACACCTACGGCGCATGGTTGCCCAACACTTACTACGCAAAGCACGTGCGGCCCTGGCCCGAGGCCGGCCTGCGATACCTCCTCTCGTTCGTGCTCGAGTACGCGCTCTGGCTCTGGCTCGTCCTCGCCAGCCTTTGGCTCTACGGTGTGCTGCGGAGCCGCGTCGGAGGAAGGCGTGCTACGCCGGAGCAAGTCTCCGCGCCGCGAGTCGAGGCTCTTGCCCCGGGCGCTTCGAGGCCCGCGACCGCGGCAGGATTCCCTTCGTCGAGCCCGCGCAACCGCAAACTCTGGCCAGGGTTCCTGCGAGGGCTCCTGATGGCGAGAAAGGCCCAGGGGCGCACAACCCAAGCGATCGTCGTGACCGCGCTGCTCGCCCACTCTGGCTACTACGTGCTCGTGATCGGTGGCGACCACTTCGAGTATCGGGTGCTCTCCCAGCTCGTACCGCTCGTCTTCGTGAGCGCCGTGTGGCTCGTAAACGCTCTCGCGTGGCCGCGGGCGCTGGCCGTCGGCTTCCTCGCCCTCTCCCTCGTCGCCTCCTGGCCTATCCCTTGGACGCACTACCACCGCAGCCAGCAGCGAGCCACGCGGCAGGAGACGTTGTTCATGAAAGTGGCCGTCGCCGATGCCTTTCCCCCTCCGCTCCGCCCCTACGCGGGGCTCTTCGATCGCACCCAGGCCTGGCTGATCGGCCACATGGTCTGCACCCGCCACCGCGAGCACCAGGTCTTCCATCGCTTCTGGCGCGCCTTCCTGATGTCGCGCGAGCGTGGCTTGACGGCGCCGGCGGACGGCTACCCGATCCACGCCGCGGCGAGCGTCGGCATCCCGGGCTGGGTGCTGCCGCGAGCCAACGTCATCGACGTCTTCGGCCTCAACGACCGGGTCATCGCCCGCAATCCGGTAGCCCCCAACAGGAGGCGTCTCATGGGCCACGACCGCCGCCCACCGGAGGGCTACGTCGAGTGCTTCCGCCCCAACGTCTACCTGCGGTACCAACGAGCCCGGACCGCCCGCCGCCACCCGCCCCTCACCGCGGAGGACATCCGGGCCTGTGAGAGCCGAGCTTGGTTGCCTTGATCCTCACCCCCCGTTCCTCTACAATCCGCCTTCCGCAGTTGAGCTGCACCCTTAGCTCAATTGGATAGAGCATCTGACTACGGATCAGAAGGTTGGAGGTTCGAGTCCTCCAGGGTGCACCATCTAACCGCTTCACCCCCAACGACTTACAATCCATAGAGATCGAGCAATAAGGCCGGCGGCGGTCTGTCGTTGCTCTATCGTTGCCAGAAAACATGGGGTAGGGCTGGCGGGTCGAGGCTGCCAGGCCCTAAGTCCTGTGGTTTCAGGGGGCTGCGAGGAGTGGCGCGTCGAGGTGTTTTCGGGGCGTCCGAAAAATGAGACGTCTCAGCGGGTCTCAGGCGGTCTCAGATCGGCGGGGGGTGGGGCGCTGGAGCGGGCCTCAGATCGGCGTCTAGATTCGCCAGAGCAGTTCACGGAGCAGGCCCGCATCCGGGTCGAAAGGCCGCGAAAAGCGCGGTCTTCAGGGCCTCCTGAGCGGTTCCTTAGGGCCATCCAGTTCGCCGCGGACAGGGCGCCTGCGCCATCCAACCATCTGAGCAGAGGTCAGAAGCTCTAAGGGACCGGCCGGCTCAAGTTGCCGAGCTCAGACCGCCCTAGCTTCATGGCCCGCGCGCCCATTCTCCATTGTTCGGGTGGGCAGGGCAGAGTTGCAGCGGCCCTCGCAAAGAAGCCTTGAGAGCTGCCCCCGAGAACCGCGCTGATCACAGTGCATTGGAACCAGTGCCGCCTGGCACCCAGGGATTCTCCTGGGCGGGCGACACGCCACACCACCAAGTCGCTAAAATGCCGCCAACCGGGAGCCCAAGTCTTGAATGTCACCGAGTTCGTCGAGAAGTGGCGGAAGGTGGAGCTAACCGAGCGGTCAGCTGCTCAGCAGCACTTCCTCGACCTGTGCGAGGTCTTCGAGCAAGCCAAACCGGCGTCGGTGGATCCCACCGGCGAGTCGTTCACTTTCGAGAAGGGGGCTTCCAAGGAGGCCGGCGGCGACGGCTGGGCCGATGTCTGGAAGCGCGGCTTCTTCGGTTGGGAGTACAAAGGCAAGCACAAGGACCTCGACGCCGCCTATCGCCAGCTCCTCCAGTACCGCGAGGCGCTGGAGAACCCCCCGCTCCTCGTCGTCTGCGACATGGACCGCATCGAGGTCCGCACCAACTTCACCGGCACCCGCACCGAACTCCACCGCATTCCCCTCGCCCAGCTTGCCTCGCCGCGCAGCCTCGAGGTGCTGCGCGCTGTCTTCCACGCCCCAGAGAGACTCAAGCCGGGCACCACCAGCGAGGCGATCACTGCCGAGGCCGCCAGGAGCGTGGGCGAGCTGGCTGTCGCACTGCGCGAGCGCGGCTTGGATCCCCGACGGGTGGCGCGCTTTCTCGACCGCATCGTCTTCGCCCTCTTCGCCGAGGACGTGGGCCTCTTGCCCGAGGGGTTGGTCAGCCGCCTACTGGAGAAGACCCGCACCGAGCCCGAGCGCTTCGGCCGTTTGGTGGGGCAGCTTTTCACCGCCATGGCCGCGGGCGGCGACTTCGGCATTGAGACCATCCGTCGCTTCGACGGCAACCTCTTCGACTCGGGCGAAATCCTGGAGCTGACGCGACAGGAGATCGAGCGCCTCTGGCACGCCTCGCGCCTGGACTGGGGCGCCGTCGACGCCTCCATCCTCGGCACCCTCTTCGAGCGCGGCATGGACCCCGCCAAGCGATCACAGCTGGGCGCCCACTACACCAGCCGCGAGGACATCGAGACCCTCGTCGAGCCGGTGGTGATGGCGCCGCTGCGCCGGGAGTGGGATAAGGCACGGCGCTGGGCGGACAATCTCCTCGCGACGGGCAGGAAGGAGCCCAAGGGCCGCGAGAAGCCCCCCACCGGCCGAGCCCTCGCTAGGGCCGAGGAGGAGGCGTTGCGGCTGGTGCGCCGCTTCTTGGAGGATCTCGCCCATGTCAAGGTGCTCGACCCCGCCTGCGGCTCCGGCAACTTTCTCTACGTGACACTCCAGAAGCTCAAAGACCTGGAGAAGGCGGCGATCCTCTACGCTCAGACCCACCTCGGTGCACCCTTCATCCCGCTCGTCGGCCCGTGGCAGCTCCACGGCATCGAGATAAGCCCCTACGCTCACGAGCTGGCCCAGATGACGGTGTGGATCGGCTATCTCCAGTGGGTGAGGAACAACGGCTTCGGGGTGACCGAGGATCCTGTCCTGCGGCCGATGGGCAACTTCCAGTGCAAGGACGCGGTTCTCGACTTGAGCAATCCTGAGGATCCCAGAGAGCCGGAGTGGCCAACGGCGGACTTCATTGTCGGGAACCCGCCGTTCCTGGGCGACAAGCTCATGCGGGGGGCGCTAGGAGATGAGTACGTCGAACGCCTCCGCGGAGTCTATGCCGACCGGATACCCGGTCAAGCGGATCTCTGCTGTTACTGGTTCGAGCGCGCTCGAGCTGACCTGGCACTAGGTCGAGTAAGACGAGTAGGTTTACTAGGCACCCAGGGGATCCGTGGAGGAGCAAACCGCGAAGTTCTTCGGCGAATCAAGGAGACGGGAGACATCTTCTTTGCGGTGTCGGATCGAGACTGGATCCTCGAAGGTGCCAACGTTCACATCTCAATGGTTGGTTTCGACAATGGAGCTGATACCGAGCGCATCCTCGATGGTCGCATGGTCCCCACCATCAACTCGAACCTCACGAGTACGGCGGACCTCACACAGGCGCGACGCCTGGTAGATCATGCCGAGCTTGGATTCATCGGCGTGTCCATGCATGGACCCTTCGACCTAGACGAGGCTACTGCGTTGGGCCTCATCCTCGCGGAAGGAAACCCAAGATCGCGGGCAAACTCGGATGTAGTTCTGCCGATCCTCAATGCCAAAGAGATCACCGAACGAGCCAGAAACCGCTGGATCGTATATTTCAGGCCCTCTCAAAGCGAAGCCGAGGCGGCGCTGTACGAACTCCCCTTCGAGCACGTGAGAAGAACGGTCGGACCAAGCCGCAAGGACAATCGAAGAAGGCCTACAGAGACAGGTGGTGGGTTCCCGGAGAAGCTCGGCCAGCAATGTTCAAGGCGTTACAGCGCCTGGATCGCTATATCGCCACCCCACGCGTCGGAAAGCACCGAGTCTTTGTAAGGATCCCAAGCGCCGTTCTTCCATCAGACGCCACCGTTGCCTTTGCCCGCTTCGACGACTACTTCCTAGGCGTCCTTCACTCGCGCCCTCACGAGGTCTGGGCCCGCGCTCAGGGCACCCAGGTCCGAGAGCGAGAGAGCGGCTTCCGCTACACCCCCACGACCTGCTTTGAGACGTTTCCGTTCCCCCGGCCTACTCCCGAGCAGGAGATGGCCATAGCTGCGGCGGCCAAGGAGCTGGACGAGCTGCGCAACGCCTGGCTTAGCCCGTCCGAGTGGACGAAGGACGAGATCCTGGAGTTCCCCGGCTCGTTGACTGGGCCCTGGGCGCGCTATGTGTACGAGCCCGATTCCCGCGGCATCGGCACGGTGCGCTATCCGCGCCTAGTGCCGAGAGATGGTGAGAGCGCGGACAAGCTCAAGAAACGCACCTTGACGAACCTCTACAACCAGCGACCTACCTGGCTTGACCTCCTCCACCGCCAGCTCCACGAAGCGGTCTTCTCCGCGTACGGCTGGCCGCTTGAGCTCTCCGATGACGAGATCCTGGAGCGCCTCCTCGCCCTGAACCTCGAACGGGCGGCCCAAGAGGCCCAGGCGCGGTTCGGACATTGACTCCCCGCCTCGTTCCCCCGTTCTAGTCCTGGCCGCCCATGCGGCGGCCCCGACGCAGAGAGCCCCAGCCCGGCGGCCTACAGCACCGCACAAAGGTTAGTAGGGCCGAGTTGGCCGCCCGATCTTCCATTGACACCGCGCGCCGGCCCGCCTTAGTGGTGCTGGCCGCAGATGCGACCGAAGTCGATCTCGCCCCCTTCGATCTTGGGTCCAGGTCCGCCCTCCGGGGCTCCTGGCCCCCCCCTCGGCCGCCCGACAGCGTCAACCACCGGGCCACGCCTCCGACCCTCGCCCGGGCAACCTGCAGCACCCCAAGGAGCAAGCCCATGGCCGAGCACCCACGTCCGACCCCGCGTGACCCTTACGAGATGTGCCCGTTCCGAGAGACCTTCCTGCTGCACCTCACCGAGCCAGCGCACGAGTCGGCGGTGAGGACGCTCGGGAACCTGCTGTTCCAGTTCGCCCACGAGTGGCCGTTCTTCCCGCCGCACACCGAGCCCGTGATTTCCGTCGAGCTACGCGCAGTGGTGACGGACTTGCGCCACCTGTGTGTCTTCCTCAGCGAGACGGTGCCCGCGAACGTCGACGCTGATGGCGACTTGCCAATGCAACGCGCGCTTGCCACCAGGGCCGAGGCCTGGGGAGCGCAGGTCGCCGCCCTCGCGGCCGAGATCGAGCAGGCGATCGGTGAACCGCGGAATGGGTGCAGCAGTCGTGATGAGGGCACCTGATCAACCTCGCGGCTTCCCGTTGACACCTCGCGTCGTGCCGCCTTACTAGCTGCTGCCCCATGCGGCGGCCGCGACGTCGAAGCTCATACCCCGTGGTCTACCGGACCGACTCCCTTCTGCGGGAAACCCCGGCCGGAGAGAGCCCTCGAGAGCGGCTGGCTGAGCACGGAGCCCGTACCCTCGCGGACCTGGAGCTCCTCGCCTTATGCCTGGCCAACGGGCACCAGAGAGGAGACACCCAGCTCCTCGCACAGAGGGTGCTCTCGGAGGTGGGCGGGCTTGCCGGACTCCCCGCCCTGAGCTTCCATTCGCTGACACGGCTCGGGCTCACCGAGACCAAGGCAGCGGCGGTCCTGGCTTCTGTCGAGCTCGCACGGCGGCTCGCGTTCGCGGAGATCCCTCAGCGCCATCCGATGGAGCGGCCGGCCGAGGTTGCCCGATACCTGACCCTCACCTATGGCGACCAGCACCAAGAAGTCCTCGGCGCCCTCTTCCTCAACGGGTGCTACCGCCTGCTGGCGTGCCGGGAGATCTACCGAGGCACTCTGAACCGCGCGGCTGTCGAGCCTCGCGCCATTCTCAAGGAAGCGATCCTCGCCGGCGCCGCGGTCATTGTCCTGTTCCACACGCACCCGAGCGGAGATCTGCAACCGAGCGGCGAGGACATCCTGTTCACGCGTCGCATGACCGAGGCTGCGGCGACGGTCGGGATCAGACTCCAAGACCATCTGATCCTCGGGGAGCTGGGGCGATGGGTATCGCTTCTTCAGCGAGGAAAGATCTGAGGGTTCGGCCGCGAAGCGAGCACGGAGCAAGCGCGCGCGCCGAAAACCTCGGTCTCGGTTGACCACCCGGCGCCGATCCCCGTACTGCTACCAGCCTCTTGCCCACTGCCTGTGGCTTGAGGCTCAGACCCCTGGCGAGCCCCAGGCCCGGCCTGTCTCTCGGTGCATCCGAGAAGGAGCCTCGCCATGGAGCCCAACGCCTTCGCCCCCGAGTTCCTCGACCACTTCGCCGAGCAGGACGAGCCGGCGACCTCTCTCGAAGCCTCGACCTCTGGACCCTGGCGGGTGGTCACACTCGACCGAGGGCGATGGGGCGTTGTGCAGGACGGCAACGCGGCTTCGCTCTCCGAGTTCAAGGACCGGGAGCTGGCTCTGCTCGCGGCAGCGATGGTCCCGGCGACCGGGCGTGATGTTCGCCTGGTCCTCTCCGACGAGGCCGAACCCCAGGGCTTCCCGGTGAGTGGCCTGGGCCAAGGCTCGAAGCCCGAGACCGTGGGCTGGCTGGCGACGTTCGACCCTGAGACGCTGGTCTGCCTCCACAGCGGTCTGCATCTCGCGCTTTCGCCCGCGTCGTTGGCGTTGCTCCTGGAGGCAGCTGGGCCCACGGCCCTGCGGCGCGCTGGAGCGATCCTGGCGGCGCGGCTCAAGGCGCGGACAGGGGAAGGGAAGGATGGCTAGGCGCAGGTAGAAGAGCCGCGGGCCGAGGGCTGATCGCCCGTCCAAGGGGCGTGGGAGGCCCTGGGGGGCCGGCGAGGCAGCGAGCCTGAGGGAGAACCCTACCGCTCGCCACGAGCGGGGCCTCTGAGGCCCGCCCAGGTGTCACCGGCCCAGCGCTGGCACCAACCCAGACTCACCGCACAGACCCGCAAGCGCAAGGGGGAGCAGATGACGAGGCGACTCGTGGAAGGGAGAGGTGTGGGCTCAGATCCCGACCACTTCACGAACAGTTTGAGCCCAGACCTCCTCGCCAGCATCCGCCGGCTCATCCGGTGGACCGCCGCAATCCGAGGCATCCGCCTCCAGCACGACGCCGTCGACGACCTGACTCAAGATCTTCTCCTGCGGCTGTGGGAGCGCGGCGTGCCGAGGGAGGTCGAGGACTTCCCGGCCTACGTGCTCCGCGCCGCCGGCAACCTGACGATCGACGCGGTGCGCCGCGGCCGAGCCAAGAAGCGCGAGGCGCCCACCTCGACGGAAGGCGAGAGCGCCGTGCTCGTACCCTCCTGGCCTGCCACGCCGGAGCAGAAGCTGATCGGTCGCGACACCCTGCACCACCGGCTCGCCGAGTGTCGGCGTCTGCTCTCGGCCCGCCAGTACCGGATCTTCGCGCTGACCTACCTTGCAGGCTTCACGAACCGGGAGGTTGGTGCGCGAGAGGGCCTGCGGCCCGGCAGCGTGGACGCCACGCTGTTTCGCCTTCGCCGTGCGCTTGGGAGGTGCGGCGTGGTCCTCCGTCCTCGGGCGACGAGGAGCGAGCAGGAGGCCCGAAGGCGGCCAGACTATTAGCAGTCACATCTAGACCTCAGAGAGTCAGTCCGGAGACCGCCTAGACCCACGTCGCGCTGAGCCGAGCGAAGACCTTCTTTGCGCCTGGTCGACCGGTTCTCATCGCCTCCTGGCTGCAATGCGGTGGAACGCGTCAGCCAGATCCGCCTGCGGCGAGGCGCCAGCGGCATCAAAGACCCTTGCCGCACCAGGCTGCTCGGCAGCTCTCCGTGAGAGGGAATCTCCCGGCAACCGTTGTGCCATAGGCCGCTCCTTCGTACTGCAGACTCCGCTGTCTACGAGGTCGCTCACACTTTTCTGAACAGTGTCTGCCGCCTCGCGGTCTCCGTCGAGAGCGTTGGAGTCTGCCAGGAATTCTCGGACCTCCACCAAGACCTTACACGCTTCGTCGGGTCGGCCTGCATGTGCCAGCTGACCGCCGCGTATGAACATACTGGCGGCCAGAAGGGCTCGATCCTGGCCCAGCCCTGTCTTCTGAAAGACCAGCCGGCGAGTACGCACCGCCTCGTCGATCGCCTCGAGGGCGCCGTCGAGTTCACCACCACCGTCTCGGAGCAAGGAAATCCTCTCCAAGACCGAGGCGAGGCTCCGGGCGTAGCGTGCCAAGTTGATCGCGGCCTCCTCGTTGCCCTCTATCAGCTTCATCAACTGGCGGCGGAGAGTGTAGCTTTCCTCGTAGTGGCGGAGAGCCATCTGCCGCTCATCCTCGGCCTCGCGAACATGGCCGAGGTACTCCAAGTACTCTGCGACAAAGACCTCCACACCCGGGATGCCTACTTCGCGTACCTGCCGACGTGCGAGGAGCAACCCTTCCTGAAAGACAGCGGCTGCCTCAGCTAGGCGTTCGCTCTCCACGAGCAGCTTCCCCCTAAGGGTTAGGGTCTCCATCAGCTGATAACGGGCGATCAGGCTGATTGCGTCCGTCTTCATGACGTCACTCGCGAGCGCGTACTTGGCTTCCGAAAGCTCCGCGGGCTCGATAAAGGCGTACGTCGTCAGAAGGCTACCGTCATAGAAGAAGGTCACGCTGTTGTCTCGGCTTATCAGTGGACGCTCCAGGCCATACTCCTCCAGCTTGCCGTAACGTCCCCTGTTGGTATCCGCATCGGTGGCGCTTGCACGGGTGGTTGCCTCGAGCTCGTCGATGACCCTGGAAGCAACTGCTAGGTCCTTCTGAGCCAGGTGGACGAGCGCGAGTTGACGCATGGCGAACCGCGTCTCCCAGTCCTTGAACTCGGATCGCGCGGCGGCGGCTAGAGCGTCGGTGGCGGCACGCTCGGCCAACGGCAGGTTTCCGGCTTGCAAGGCGAGTTCGCTCAGTGTGACCTGTCCTGGCGAAAACGCAGGCTGGAGGCGTGCGGCCTCTAAGTAGGCGTCTAGCGCCTGTGTGAGTTCGTGAGCAACCAGAAAGGCGCCACCAGCCTGCCGGAAGTCCTCGGCTGCCTCCGCGCTTAGCGATTCGAGGGCGGAAGACCTACGCTGTGCTATTGCCCGCAGATCCTCCGCCCCCGCCTTCTGGAGCAAGGGGTTGCCGGAGTTGACCTTGGTGTTCGCCGCCATCTTGTCGGCGTCAGCAGTGCGGGCGAGGTCGGCTAGGTCCCGAAGCGGACCGCTCTCGCGCAACGCGGCCTGGACCCCGATCAGCTCTGCGACCCGCTGCGCGGTCGCCTGGGGGATCTCGCTGATCGCAGTGCGTGTCGATTCCTGCTCAGCAAGAACAGTCTGCTGTTCCTTCGAAGAAACCTTCGCGTTGTAGTGGTCAAAGTAGAGTCCCAGAAACGCCAGCGCTATGCCGGCGAGGGCGAGGAGGCCGACCTGGCGAACCCGAGAGGCGAGCTTGCCAAGATAGACTGCCGCTCGCTTCGGGAGCGGAACCAATTCCAGTGGCGCTAATCGATCAGCGTCGGTGCCGGGCTCGCACTCAATGGTCTTGTCGGTCACCTTCTGTGCCGGCCCAGACTCAGTCGCCTCCGCCACGGGCCGCTCGGGGCTGGTGGCGGTCGCGAGAGCCTGAAGGGTTGGGTCGGCAAGACTCTCGGGGGAGCCTTCTAAATCCTGCCTCGCCGGCCCTAGGCCTCCCGATTGCGACGGTTCCGGTCCCACGAGACCCGCCCTCCTTACCGTGTGTCGAGGTCTCTACGATGCCTGCAAGAATTCTACTCCACTTGAAGTTCACCCGAGAGATCGCGGGTGCGGTATACGGGAAAGTGCATCATCGGCGACCTCCGCAAGCAGCGCCTGAGCCTCCCGCAGGCTTGTCTGTGAGGACCTTCGGCAATGTGAGAAGCCGGGCTGGTCAGGTCTGGCAACGTCGCACTGAACGCCTTCAAGCTGAAGGAGCCTGGAGGACTTCCCGGCCTACGTCCTGCGCGCCGCGAGCAACCTGACGATCGACGCCGTGCGGCGCGGCCGAGCCAAGAAGCGCGAGGCGCCGGCCTCGACCGATGGCGAGAGCGCTGTGCTGGCTCCCTCCTGGCCTGCCACGCCGGAGCAAACGGCGATCGGTCGCGATGCACTGCACCAGAAGCTCGCCGAGTGTCGGCGTCTGCTCTCTTCCCGGCAGTACCGGACCTTTGCGCTGACCCACCTTGCAGGCTTCACCAACCGAGAGGTCGCTGCGCGAGAGGGCCTGCGGCCGGGGAGCGTGGACAGCATCCTGTTTCGACTCCGCAAGGCGCTCGGGGGAAACGGCGTGGTCATCCGCTGCCGGGCGTCGAGGAGTGAGCAGGAGGTCTGAACGCGCCCCGCGTGCCTCCCTCCGCAGCATCCGCCCGGCCCCCAACCGGGTGAGCCAGGGAAACCACCAATTCCCGCGACTTTTCTGCCTCTGGCTGGTTGCCGAACTCGCGCGAAGTCCCGTAGCCACTCGGCTCATGGAAAAGCCGGGCGATCGAGCCCGACCCGATCTTTACCAACAACCAGGAGGAAGACCATGAGCACCAGCTTCGACCAGTTTGAGTTCTTCGAGGGCGCCCGGACCGACAACCGGGCGCCGAAGATCACCGTCCGACGCAGCGGCCAGGTGTCCCTGACCGGCGCGGCCGTCGCCTTGCTCGGCGAGGGTGTCGCCGCTGTGCAGCTCGGCTACGACGCCACCACCAAGGCGGTCGGCATCCGTCCGGCGCCCGAAGGGAGCCGGGGGCGGTACAAACTCCGCCAGCAGGCCAACCGGTCGGGCTTGGTGGACGGCCGCCGGTTCTTCGCCCACCACGGGCTGACGCTAGAGACGGCCCGGACCTTCGACGCCGAGGACTTTGGGCAGGGGATCGTGGGCTTCCGCTTCACCGAGCCGGGAGCGGCACCCGCGGCTGAGGTCGAGACGGTCGAGCGCAAGCCGGCCGGCGGTGGCAAGCGCAAGCGCGCGGCCTGAGCGACCGCAGGGGCGGCCTGGAGCCCGTGGCCGGGCCGCCCTGTTCCCTCTCTCCCTCTATCACCCAGCGATCCCCACCCCGTGCCCCAGCCCTACCCGACCGGCCCAGGAGATCCCGCCCGGCCGAGGAAAGCCCGTCCCACCGGCCCGGGGAGGCCCGCCAAGGCCCGGGACAATCGCCAGTCCATCGTGGGCACCCGTCCACAGGCCACCGGCCTCCAAGGGCCTCTGAGACGGACCCCAACCCGAGAGGAGCCACCCATGACACCCAGACGCTGCAAGCAGGAAGACAACCCCGCCCGCGTCTACCTCGACTCGCTGGCACCCGGCAGCTACTGGGCCGTGCGGCACTCGCTCGAGACGGTCGCCGGTCTTCTCGGCGGCGAGGGCATCGATCCCTGGACTTACCCGTGGTGGAAAGTGCGCTACCGCGACACCGCGGCGGTGAGGGCCGCGCTCACCCAGCGCTTTGCTCCGTCCACGGTCAACCGGATGCTCTCCGCGCTCCGCTGCGTCCTCAAGAATGCCTGGCGCCTGGGCCTGATGGACCACGAGACCTACGCCCGGGCCGTGGACGTGGAGAACGTCAAGGCACAGACGCTGCCCCGAGGGCGGGCTGTTGAGCAGGAGGAGTTGCGGGCGCTGTTCCAGGTGTGCGCCGCTGATCTCTCACCAGCCGGCCGCCGAGACGCCGCCATGCTCGCCGTGCTCTATGGTGGCGGCCTGCGACGTGCGGAGCTGTGCGGCCTCGACCTTGCGGACCTCGACGCCGAGGGTTGCACGCTGACTGTGCGGACCGGGAAGGGTCGACGGGATCGCACGGTCTACCTGACTCCGCAGGTTTGCCGGCTTCTCCGAGCGTGGACCTGCCAGCGGGGCTCAGAACCCGGCGCTCTCTTCTGCCCGGTGAGCAGCACTGGACTGGTGCGGGTGAGCCGGATGCGGGGCGAGTCCCTGTGGTACATCCTTCGGCGCCGACAGAGGTGGGCAGGTGTCCAAGGGATCACGCCTCACTCCTACCGCAGAGCCTACGTCACCGACCTCCTCGACGCTGGCGTGGACGTGTTCACTGTGCAGCGGCTGGCAGGGCATGCGGATGCAGTGACGACGGCCAGGTATGACAGGAGACGCGAAGGCGTGCAGCGCTCTGCGAGCGCCAAGCTGTGCTTGCCGAGTGCCTGAGTGACCCACTATTGCCTCGCTGCAGCTTCGCCACTCCCGTCCTAATGAACGAGTACGACAGGCCGCCAACCGTGCAGGAGCTCCTTGGCCTACCGATTGGAACTCGCTGTCGTAGAAGATCCCCGACACTCTGCGACGAGGAATCTCGCAGAGTACACCGGCGCCCTACTGGTCCATCGGTAGGCGAACCTTTGTACCGGTGGGACTTTTGGGTCGTGCCGGAAGGTGAAGACGGGAGCCAATACGAAGGAATCCTGTCGTAGAAGCTCCCGGCCCTTCCGCGAGTGGGGGTCGTTTCCTCGTCAGGGGAGGCCGGGCCTTCCTCTCGCCCCTCGAAGCCCAGCTAAGTCAGCGAGTTGTGCGAGGCAGCAGACGACGGAGCCCGTTCGGGTGATCGCCGGGCCTCCGGAAAGCCACCCGGACGCCCTCGGCAGGTCCATACGCGGCATACCGTGTCGCGTTGCGTCCTACAGAGCTTGGAATAGAATGCCTGCAACTGATACCAGGTAAGAGGTCGGGGGTGGCTCGATGCCGAGCACCACCGAGGCCACTGCGACAGTCCGTGTGGGCTAACACAAGCGGCTTCAGTGTCGCGGAATCCAAGAAGCTCTCTTTGGCGACCCGGAAACCGTTATGCAGGCTGTACCTCTCCAAGGCCTCGACTTCTCCCTCCTCGATGATCCGAACTTCCGGGAGGACTCGGTCCGAGAAGAGATCGTTGTACCGCTACTGAGAGCACTCGGCTACTCTCCATCCCCACCTCACCGAATCCTGCGAAGTCCTCGCTTGCCGCACCCCTTCGTTTACATCGGCAGCGCACGTAAGGACATCACTATCATCCCCGACTACTTGCTACAGCGAGATGGGCGCAACAGCTGGATTCTCGATGCCAAGGGACCCGGCGAAGCCATTGATCGCGGAAAGAACGTCGAACAAGCGTACAGCTACGCCATCCATCCGAGTGTAAGAGTCGAAGCCTACGCCCTCTGCAACGGTCGAGGGCTCACGGTGTTTCACATTAGCGAGCTCGCTCCGATCCTGGACGTGCAACTTAACGAGCTAGCTAATCATTGGCCTGCGGTCCTGGATCTCCTGGGGACTAGCGCCGCCTGGCCCGACGGCGCGCGCCCCAGTTTCCTGCCCGACCTCGGGTTGGCACTTCGGAAAGCTGGCCTGGATCGAGATGAGTCTGGCCAGAAGTACTTCCAAGTTTTCGCCTCCGTGCCTCTGCAATACATCTCCAGAATGGAAGATGATCTCTACTCTACCAGCTCAGCCTACGAGCAGGAATACTTGCCAGGTCACTACCAGGCGTCCATGCTGACGTTCGAGTTCTCTAGCAAGGTCTACCAGACACTGCTCGAGGCCTTGCCGGAAGCAATCAAGAATCAGGTTGAACAGGGCCTCCGGCGCCAGCCGTACCAGCTCATCCTGTCGGGTGGGCCGGTGCTCGTTACCATTCACGCCGAGCCCGGTGACGAGGTGCACAAGAACGGGAATGAGTCGTTCTGCCCCTTCATTGCCGAGGAATTCATACCCGAGCCTGCGTGGCCCGAAGAACCGGAGCCTTCGGCTTGAACGTCCGTGGCGGGTCGCCTAACCCCTCGAATCTGGACTCCTCCGTCAATAGGGGGGAAGACGTTTCTCTGTCCGAGTGCTGAGCAGACGACGAGGGCGCGATCGAGGTGAAGACTGCACACGTATCTTCGGCCTCTGGGTGGAGCTTCAGAAACTCCGGGCCATGATGGAAGTCGCGCGTCTGGAGGCAAACGCTGACAGCGGCCTTCTAGAGGCCAAGCGGGTCATCGCCTTCGTTCAGACGCAGGAGGACTTGTTGAACCGCTGGCTCGGATAGAGCTACGGACCTGGGGGAGTAGACCACTACCTGGACTGTGGGTTCTAGTAGCCAAGGCTCTCTCCTGAAGAAGGCGGCCAGCTAGTCGGCCTTCGCCATCGAGAGATCAATTGCCGTGCGGTTCCCGTCCACTAGGGCGATCGATCCGTCGAGAAGCTCCTGAGAGGTCGCCTCATCACTGGCGAAGGCTGCGGCGAGACTGCTGGGAAGATAGAGATCCACTCGGTCGTAGGCTACAGGCTCGAGGCCGTTGAGGAAGTTGCGTGAGCCGACTTGAAGACTAATCTTGAAGCCCTCGAGCGGCGCACACCGCTTCAATGCAACACCAAAGGCTTGGACAGTGGGGAGCACCCGCTTCTTGATCTCTGTGGCTACCCTCTGAACCTCGGACAACTGCAGAGTGTTGTAATGCCACCCACTGGGATCGCGGCCTAGGTCTATGGCGGCATACGGCTTTTCTCGGTACTCCGCCAGGTCGATACGCAGCGCGCCGAACTGGCGGGCCGAGGCCACGAGCAAGGTTCTGGCCTCGGTGTCCTGGACCATCGGAAACTCGTGTGCCGCATAGGCCGCCGCATGCTCGCTGAACTTCTCGCCAGCGCGCTTGCCTCTACGGCCCCCCTCGCTGGTGACAGTGCGCAGGAGTGCGAGGCTTGCCTCCTCGGAGGTGCCCTGGACAAGTATGGTCCAATCCCGTGGGCGCTCCGTGGCGGTTAGGGTTCCTACGCCCTTACGGAACTTCCACTTCTTGACCACGGCGTCGTGCGCGACCGGCATGTGCTCTCCCTCCCAGCCAACCGTGCCATTCACCGCTGCCGCGTCGCCCTCTGCGGTGACAGTGCACTTAACCTCGTGGCGGGTACTTACACAGAGTTCCTCGGGAATGTGGATTGTAATGGGGAAGCTTGTGGCCGGGCGATCCTGAGCCGCGAGGGATGATGCGAGTGATAGGAGTAGCGGCAACAAGAATATGGTCCGCATTCTGCCTCCGGATGTTCCTGAGGGTTGTAGCCGCTTTCCACCGTGCGCGGTCGAGTGGCTGCTACCCGGTGGCGATGGCCCTCCGGGTATCCTCCTCCAAACCGTTTCCGCCAGTAACCCCGAGACTCTCCCTCCCAGGTCGCTGCCTGTCAAATACGTCCATGCGCGCGAGTCTATGCCGGCGGCTGGGCAGCCGGTGGCAGCTCCCAAATGTCTGGCTCTGCCATGCGTGCCCGCTTGGAGCTGGCCCGTTCGGACGAGATCGGCGATCAGCGCTCGTCCTGCCTGGGCCCGACCCCATCCGCCTCCAACAGCTCGCTACCTCCGAGTGGGCGACCAAACCGCGGCCAGCCATGGCCCGGCGCTCGGCGTTGAGGGAAGGGGCGAAGAGAAAGGGATGGCGTGAGTCCAGCCCATCGGGCCTGGGAGAACCGCCAAGGCCCCTGAGCCAGCGGCGGTCAAGGGTGGGCACCCGCCCCAGTCGCCGAGGGTCTCGAAGAGCGTGGGGACCGGCTTGGAGGCTGGTACAGCCTGCCCGATCTCGTTGGCCCGCTCTTCCCCGAGCTGGCCGGCCTGCCGGCAGACCGAAGTCGGGCTGAGATCAGACTCCTACTTCGACTGCGCTCGATCGATCTCCCGCGCGAACCGCTCCAGGATCTCAGCCGTAATGTGGCGCGGGTTGCTCACGTGGATCGCCTGGGCCACCGCCAGGGCGGCCTCCCCTTCAAGCTCCCGAATCCGCACCAGCGCAAGCATCAACTCCAGGCCCCACCAGACAGGGACTTGATACTCGCCGCAGGCCTTGCGCAGGGCCCGGTCGTTGCTGACGCAGGTCCAGCCGGCATCGTGCGCCACGATCAGGCTCAGCCGGTCGTTGAAGGACAGCCGACCGCGACTCTCGCCTGCCTGGATCAGCTGGTCCAAAGAGGGTTGCACGATCTGAATCCCAAGGCGGTCACAGTCGCTCGGCCGCAGCCGCGGTGCCTCGCTCAGCACGGACTCGACGACGTGTACGGCACCGACATGCCGGGTCACCAGACCCAGGATGCCGACCTCCGCAACCGCGTAATCGATGAGGACATCTGCGTCGATGAGGAGCAGCTCCCGCGAGGTCGCCAAGGGTTGCTACCCCACCCACGACGCTGCCAGTTGCCGCATCTCGACCAGCGAGTAGCCGAGGATTTCCGCGCCCCGAGCGAGCGAAATCTCCGCCCCGTCCACCGCGCTTCTGACCAGCCGGAAGAGCCGGTCCTCGACGAAATCCAGAGGCGAGAGATCCTCGGGCTCACGGGCACGGGAGTGCTCCGGAAAGCTGGCGCGGAAGGCATCGGCGGCCACGGCGCCGGGCTCTTCGTCCTTGAGGAGAGTTCGCCCGGTTCGTTGCTTGTAGTCGAGCTGGAAGCGCTTCCATAGCTCCGGGCCGGGCATCCTCTCGCTCAGCCGGTAGAGCACCGTCCGGTAGCTGACGCGGAAGATGCGCTTGACCTTGAGCACACGATCCACGAAGGCCAGCCCCTGGGTCTCGGCCCACTCCTGCTCGAAGACCTCCTGGGGCATGAGGAAGTAGGAGGCGAAGATGTTGGCCTCCTTCTCCTGCTCCTTCCCTTCGTCCCGCTGGCCCACGTCGTAGTCCTCGAAGTGGAGCAGCAGATGCCCCAGCTCGTGGGCGGCCGTGAAGATCCAGCGCTCGACGGAGATGCGGTCCCAGATGTTGACCGCGATCGCCGGGCCTCCGTCCTCCTCTCCGACAGAGAGGCCGAAGAAGGCGTCGGAAGCCACCTTCAGCGGCAGCACCTTGATGCCGTTGGCTTCGAGGAGGCCGCAGATGTCGCGCACCGGCTCCTTGGCGTTGAGCCCGAGGAGCTTCCGCGCGTGGGCCGCCGCCTCCGGTGCCGCGAGCGCGGTCCAGCGGGCGCTCGCGCCCTTCGCCAGAGTGTAGGGAGCATGCTCGCCGAGAAGCTGCTCGAGCTCGTTGAAGTCCGCGAGCCGGCGGCTGACCGCCTGAAGGATCTGCTCGCGGGTGTTGAGCCGGCGGAAGGAGCGGAAGCGAACCCGGCGAAGCTCGGGCGTTGGGGTGACCAGCTCCTGGATGCCGACCTCCAGGGCCTCGGCGAGCTGGTGGAGGGTGTCCACCCGCGGCAGGGACTTCTGGCCCTCGAGGTTCCGATAGGCCGCCTTCGAGATGCCCGCCGAGTCCGCGACCCGCTCCTGGGTCAGGCCCTTGGCGGCCCGAAGCCGCCGGAGATTCGCCGCTATCGCCTCGGTTCCCATTCTTGTCTTGACCCCGGCGCCAGGGTGGCACAGTTGACAGAATCCGTCAACTGAGAAAGCGCGGAGGGTCCTCCCGCCCAGCACGCCAAGAGAGGCAGCTCGGCTCGAGCTTCGACGCACCTAGGCCCGAACCCGCCCGGCTCAGCGCGGCGCGTTTTCGTCTCTCCTGTAGGGTTTGCCAGGGTCCAAAGGCGGCAGGCGCAGCTCGCTCTCTTCTCCTGTCTTCGGGTCCAGAACGACCACGCGGAACGTCCCTATGGGGTCCCCAGCAGTGGTCACGTCCACGCGCCGCCCCCACCTGTGCGGAAACTTGCGCTCGAGATAGGCCATCGCCGCTTGCCAGTTCTTCGGCATGTGTCTCTGAATCGTGGCGACAGCCCGGATCTCGGCCTCACTCTCAGCCCCCCTCACCGCGTCCAGGAAATCCCGAAAGCAGCCGGACTCCTGCTGCTCTCCCAGCTCCAGCCAGTGGTAGAAGGTCGACCGCCCGATGCCGGCATACTCCGCCGCCACGGAGGAGTAGTTGCCCGCACGGATCACGGCGACGATCGTCTCCTGCACCTTCGGGGTGAGCTTGGAGGGACGGCCGGGGCCGGTTTCTTCGCTCATGAGCTTTCCGAATGGAGCGGCCGGGTCGGCGTCGCACCGCCCTCTCCCGGCTGGACACCGGGCGTGTCGCTACGTGTCACTTCGGCCGCGTTTTTGGGATAGGGGAGAGCTACGCTCTTCAAGTCTCGTAGCACCTTGGGGTCGAGCGGCATCGCATACTTCAACTTCGGCCATAGGCACGCGCTCGGCGCGCGGGTCCACGTGCTGGCGCAGCCACGGGATCGACTGCCCCTGGCGGCCGAACCTGTCGTACAAGGTGCGCGGGTGCTCGATCGCTCCCTTGACTCGAATGTAGCTTTGCTCCGACGATCCCAGGAAGAGCCAGCCACCGGCCTGATAGATGGTGCCGACGTGACCCTGCCCACGGTCGGCGTAGGAGACGACCAGCTTCAGGCCCGGAGACTGCCGCCGGAGGAGCTTCAGCGAGATCGCCACGCACTTCGAGGTGGGGTGCTTTCGGCCCGATGCAAGAGCCACCCTCACCAGCTCAGCCACCTCCGTGCTCTGAAGACCGAATGGGCTTGCGAGATGTCGATTCGCACCAAGGCCAAAAATTACGCATCCACAGAAGCGATCTTGCTCCCAGACACCAATCTTTACCAGCTTGCACTTCGGCATCTGTCGCGAGTAGTGCCAACGCATCACGGCGTGCTTCGCCGCTTCGTGGCTGCAGAAGTCGAGCTTGAGGTCGTTCACGGCTTGAAGGCAGCTCCGCACTGCGGACAGGTCACGGTCTTCCTCTCGTCGAGCCGGGGCTGTTCGTCGCCGGCCACCGGGTCGAACTTCGGTCCCTGAAGGAGGCTCTCCAGGTCGGCGCCGTCCATGCTGGCGAGCAGTGCGCCGGCGTCCGGCAGCTGCTCCAGCACGCGCTTCAAGCCCTCCTCGTCCCAGATCGCGAGCATGTCTTCGAGCTTCAGGTTGCCGCCCATGAGGGCCAAATTATTGTGATCGATCGCAAAGGCTACGGCCTGGGCGCGACTTTCGGCGTCGACGCCGAAAATCACTGGAATAGCCCACTCCCCGCTCTCGAGGGCGCCGATCCCGCGCGGTGGCTCCTTGCCCTTCTTTCGCATGACCTCCAGGGCTTCGGTGCGGCCGTTGCCGTAGATCAGGGCGCCGAGCGTGGCGTCAAACTTCGGAGGATCGCCAAACCCGTGTGTTTCGATCGAGCGGGTGAGCGCCGGGAGGTCGTGACGTTTGGGGTTGTCGTCCCAACGCCGGGCCTGGGAGAGCGGGACGTAGCGCAGCTCGAGACGATCGTCAGCCATTGTCCGGTTCCGTCGGAGAGGGTCGAAGCTGGCCGGCAGCCCGACCTCGAGCGAAAGCCAGCAAGCAGACGAGGTGCGTGGGGATCGCGCGGTGGCCGGCCTTGCGGGCCCTGTACCCACAGCCGAGGCACCGCAGGACGACGACCCCCTTGGCTTCCAGTCCCTGGCAGCGCGGACAGCCCTGAGCCGAGTGCAGTTCAAGGCCCTTGCGGCTAAAGTGGCTAAACTGGCTAAAGTTCTCCTCAGGTTTAGCCGCATTAGCCGGTTTAGCCACCCACCCCTTCCGCTCTCGGAGCCGCTGGATCTCCGCCCACGGGTCGAACGCGTGGCTTCTCACGGCCTCACCACCCTCCAGACTTCGCGCCGCTTCGCCCCTGCGACGCTGCTCCTGTCCACCTCCTCCAGCCAACCGTGCTCTTGGAGAATGAGGACGATCCTTCGCGCCGCCTTCCCGTCGCGGATCGCGCGGGGGCCTTTCTGGTAGATGTCGGGCAACGAGATCAGCTTCTCTTTCCACGTGGAGTGAATCCACCGCAGCAGGCGCTCCGCCAGCGCCAGATCAGGGTCGGTCACTCCGACATCGAAGAGCCTGAGGGCCTCCTCTGCATAGAAGGTGGCCAGCTCGATACCACGAGCGAGTTGGTGCTCCGAGAGCTCCTCAAGATCGAGATCGCCGACGAGTGCGATCACTGCCGCCAACCGGGCAGCGTGCTCTGCAAGTTTGTTCGCGAAGCCGCGAATGGACTCGTACTCTCCGCCAGCACCCAGGTGCCCCTCGACGTGGTCCGCATAGCGGATCCAAAGTTCACGCGCCGTCGGCGACAGCCCGATGACGCGCGGCCTGAGCTCGTTGCGCCGACCCTCCGCCAGGGGCAGAGGTGTGCTGAGGATCGTGGACAGCTGGTCTCGATACTGCACTAGGCAGTCTTCCGCCTCCTCGGAGGGCTCCCTCCAGAACCGAGAGCCAGAAGTCGGTTCCGGGGCCGCAACCAGGATTCGAGACAGGAGACCCTGATCGGCAATCAGCGGATCGGACAGCAAGCCAGCGGCGACTCCGGGCTGAATCAGCAGGTGGACCACGAGACGCCGGCCGGGCAAGACCAGTGGCGGTTCCCCGGCCCGTACCCGCTTGAGCGGTTCACCGTCCCACAAGGAGCTCAGGGCGGCTGCCGTCTTCAGCCTGTTGTCTGCGTTCATGCCGTGGCCACCGATGAATTGACCGCCCTCCGCCGTGGCAACCGCCAAGCAAGGCCATCCGGCGGCAAACAGCTTCGTCAGCCCTTCGAAGGTGGGCTCGGGGCAGGTCAAGACGGGAACAAGGGGCTCCTCAGGCCGGGGACCGAGCTTCTTGAGGGCTGCTCGCTTCGCCGCCAGAGTCGACTTTGTTCGGTTGAGATCCTGGCGCCGCTGCTGCTCCCATGCGGCTGCCACGATCTCGTACTCTTCTCGATCGATCGTGTACTGAGCTGCCAGTGCCTCCTCGCGGTCCCGCACCGGCTGCAGAGCGACATCGTCGACCGTGGTCTTTCGCTCGCCAGAGCCAGCGACCGTGACCCAGTAGCTGCTGAGTGGACGGGCTGCCCCGGTGGGCAGCCTCACATCGGCGAACCCCTGCACACTCAGAGCTGCTGCGGCCAGGACGCTCTGCCCGCAGATGGCCTCGGGAGCCTGGGTTCTCTCATGGATGGCTCGGGCGGCAGGAGCGAGCACCTCACCGAGCGCTTCCATCGGGAACGACGACGCTGGAGAGGCCTTGCGATGCAACGGCCGGGGGTGCTCTCCGGCTAAAGCGGCTACAGTGGCTAAACTTGGCCCATCTCCACCACCCCTCGGAAGGCGACTGTTAGCGGAAGCCTCCCTGGTTCGATCCGCTGCCAGTGCAGCCACGTTCGATACGCTACGCACGGCCCACCCTCCGGCGAAGCTCTCGCCCCGCGATGCTGTCCACGGTGCGGGTGATCTTGTCCTCGGTCAGGGGTGGCCGGCACCGGGTCCCGTTCCAGCAGAGCAGCAGGCCCAACACGACCCAGGGATCGACATCCCGGCGCAGCAGATGCCCGGCCAGTTTTGCGATGGCGTTGTTGCGGCCACCCTCCGTCACACCCTGGGAGACAAGCGCCCGCCACTCCTCGGGAGGGTGAGCCCGCGGCGTGCTCCGCTCGAGCGCGGCCTCGAGCAGCCAGGCCGGTGCCTCGGCAACGCTCGACTCGGTGAGGGGCACCTCCCACCGGTAGTGGGTGCCCGAGGGGTGGACCGACGGCGGGACGACGACATACCCGCCAATGCCTCTGAGGTCGACGCCAGGGAAGAGGCTCACGGCGTTGCGGATCTCGACCGCTGTCCGATAGAAGAGATGGAAGCCGCGTCCGGTCACGCTCCTCGCCGTCGCGGGAAGCTCTCGGTCCTCGGCCCTCAGGCGGAGCAACGCGGCCGGCTCGTCGAGGTCCACGACCACCAGACCACTCGAGATCGCCAGCCCGACGTTGGCTGCTGGACAGGCCTCCCACCACCGATGGATGCGGTTCGGGTCGGTCGTGGCGTCCAGGTGCCCGTGCGTCGTCCGGGGGGCCTTGCCTCGTGGACGCACCGGGAAGACCGAGAACCCACGACGGGCATAGTCGGCGGCGGCTGTTGCAAGAGGGCTCGAGTGCAATCGACTCATTTCGCTACGCCCTCCCCTCCTGGTCCACTTCCCGCTGTCCCCAGGCTGTCCAGCCACGCCTCGACCTGTGAGAGCTTCCACCCCCGAGCCTGTTTTCCGAGCAGTACCGGTCGCGGAAAGCGGTTCTCGGCGATAGAGCGGTAAAGAGACGAGCGTGGCATGCCGGTGATCTCCAGCACTTGGGTCAAGCGGAGAATGCGATCCATCACCAAGTCCAGTAGGAAGCGTGGGCCGAGTCGAGTCTCGGACCGCGCCATGTCTGGAGGCATGTTAGGGACGGTTGAGACGCGCTGCCACTAGTCCACGGGGTTCGTGGACTACTCGCCGAGGCGCGACCTGATCCGGGCTTTGGGAGAGAGCAAGTCCGCCCGAGCTAACCAACGGACGCGAGCGTGCCCGGTGGCGTCTCGAGTCGGTTGGCTTGCCGAGCTCGCTTGCCGAGCTGCTCTTGGCTCCACTCGGGGAGCGGCGGAAGGGCAAGATCGACCATGGGCAGCCGTAGGTCTGGCGGGGTCCGCCAGGTCTTGGTGGGATCGAGCACTGGGCCCTTCAGACGCTTCTGACCCCGCGTGAAGCAGCTCTCACCGCGGCGTCGCAGCTCTTCCGCCAGTGCCAGAAAGTTGAGCTCTGAGCTCGGCACTGGAGAGAACGCCGGATCCTGCTCCATCTCGACCAGCCACATGACGTAGGCTCCCCAGAAATGAGCCGAAGGCTTGTACGTGGACCATTCATGCAGCATGGCAGACTTCCTCCGGTAGTTCAGCGGACCGAGATCGATCCTCTTCTCGGAGAGTCCGCGAACGAATAGAGGCACCGCCTGAGTGACTCCCAGGGATTCGCCGATGGAATGGCAATTCAAGATGAACAGGAGCAGCTCACCAGCCAGGATTCCGCCGGAGAGTCCCTTCTCGATTCTCTCCTTCACATCCTCCGCCGTCAGAGCCGAACTCAAAACCGGAGACAGGCCGAAAGGCAGTAGCCCTACCGTCGGCGCCAGAGATAGCATCTGAGGCCACAACTCAGCCCTCTCCGTCTGAGACAAACCTGCCTGCGAAAAGTGCTGCTCGAAGCCTGCCAGACTCCAAAGGTGCATCCCCGCCAGAAGCTCCTGGCGTCGGGCCTTGTCCTCTGGATGAAACATCGCCGAGAGCACGGTGAGCATCGCCGCCGGCTGGACCTTGCCATGGCCATCGGTTATCTCCAGAACCACACCTGTCCAAGATCGGTTTTGACGACGTCCTCCCGGCGAGGCATCATGGGCCTGCGAAGGTTCCAGATGACCTGCAGCACGGGAGGACGACTCGATGATACGTGTAGCGAGCGTGTTCAGCC
>JBIOXV010000181.1:0-36560 GCA_044869805.1 Thermoanaerobaculia bacterium
CGGGACGCCCAACTACGCGCGCCTGATCGGGCAGCACCGCGCCGTCGTCCGCCCGCTCCTCGAGCAGCTCGTGGGGTCGGCCTCCTGGTCGCTGTGGATCCTGCTCGGCTCGGTCGCCATCGTGCTGGCGATCGCCTGCGCCAACGTCGCCAACCTCTTCCTGGTACGCGCCGAGGGGCGCTACCGCGACCTCGCGGTGCGGCGGGCGATCGGCGCGTCGCGGATGCAAGTCGTGCGGCTGCAGATCTCGGAGGCGCTGCTCGTGGCGCTCGCGGCCGGCGGGCTCGCCATCTTGCTCGCCGCGCTCACCCTGCCCGCGTTCCTGGCCGCCGCGCCGGACGGCATCCCGCGTCTCGACGAGGTCGGTCTCGACCTCACCACGGTCCTCTTCACCCTCGCCGCGGCCCTTTTCTCGGGCCTGGCGTGCGGCATGGTCCCGGCTTTCCGCGCCTCGGGATCGGACCTCACCCGGCTGCGCGCCGGAGGCCGCGGCTCGACCGCCAGGCGGCGCTGGACGCGCGACGCGCTGGTCGTGGGCCAGACGGCGCTGGCCCTCGTCCTGCTCGTCGGCTCGGGGCTCCTGGTGCGGAGCTTCCAGGCCCTGCGGCAGGTGGACCCCGGCTACGACACGCGCGATGTCTTCACCTTCCAGTTCGCGCCCAAGCAGGAGCACCTGACGGACGGCCCCTCCTGGGCCCGCTTCCACCTCGACTTCCTCGCGCGGCTGGCGGCGATGCCGGGGGTGAGCTCGGTCGGGCTGGTGGAGAACGTGCCGCTCAACGAGGGCACGCGCAGCGATCACTTCCGCTCCGAGGAGATGACGGACCCCACCGCCGGCACCATGCTCCACTTCACCTGGACGGCCGGCGACTACTTCCGCACCATGGGCATCGACCTGCTCGAGGGCCGGCCGTTCGAGCTCGCCGATCACGTCTCGACGCCGGGCCACGTGGTCATCAGCCGCACCGCCGCGAGCTTGCTCTGGCCGGGACGGAGCGCCCTCGGGCAGCGCCTCCAACGCCGCGACGAGACCGCGTCGTGGCACACGGTGGTGGGCGTGGTCGAAGACGTGAAGCAGGACGGCTTCCGGGACACCCCGCAGCCGCTCGTCTACTTTCCCCTGGTAGGGCCGACGCCGGAGAGCTGGTCGATAGGCACCCCGGCCTACGTGATCAAGACGGTGCGCGCCGAGATCATCGCGCCCGAGGTGCGGGCGCTGGTGCGCGAGATCGCGCCCGAGGCGCCGATGTACCGGGCGTTCACCATGGCGGGCCTGGCGGCGGACTCGCTGGCGCAGCTCTCGTTCACCATGCTCACGCTCGGGGTGCTGTCCCTGCTGGCGCTCGTCCTCGGCGCCGTCGGCCTCTACGGCGTGCTGTCCTACGTGGTCGCCGAGCGCACCCGCGAGATCGGCGTGCGCATGGCCCTGGGCGCCACCGCCATGCAGGTCCGCCGCATGGTGGTGGCTCAGGGGGCTCGGGTGATGGGCCTGGGCATCGTGCTGGGGATCGCGGCCGCCCTGGCGTCCACGCGCGCGGTGACCAGCCTGCTCTTCGGAGTCGCCGCCGTGGACCCGACGACGTTCGGCGGGGTCTCCGTCTCGATGGTCGCCGTGGGGCTCCTAGCCAGCTATCTGCCGGCGCGGCGGGCGTCGAGCGTGGACCCCATCGAGTCGCTGCGCAACGAGTGAAGAGGCGGCGGGCCACGAGCTGGTAGCACTGTGGAAGCGCTGTCGCGCTGAAGACCGCGACCTGGTAGTACTGTGGAAGCGCTGTCATCCTGAGCGAAGCGAAGGATCTGGGTGGGGGCATGCCGCGGATGTCGAGCTGGCCTCGAGCTTCGCGCCGCCCGCTCCCCCGGATCCCTCGCTCACGCTCGGGATGACACTGATCAGCCCGCTCTGCGGTACTCTTAGCCGTTCGATCTCGAGCCCAAGGCGGAGCTGCCCGATGAAATTCCTCTGCGTCCCCTGCGACACGCCGATGCGCCTGCGCGCCACCGAGGAGAGCGAGCCGGGCTCGCTCGCCGTGGTCTATAGCTGCCCGGCCTGCGGCTACGAGATGGCGATGCTCACCAACCGCCACGAGACGGACATGGTGCGGTCGCTGGGAGTGCGCATCGGCCCGGCCGCCGCGGCGGCGATCGCCAATCCTGGCATCGCAGCCGCATCAGGCGAGGGCGCGGCGATGTCGGCGGCCTCCACTGCCAGTTCGGCGGCGGGCGAGAGCTCGGCCGGCCGCTGCCCGTTTTCCGCCATGCTCGGCGGCTCGGCCCTGCTCGGCGACGCGGCCGAGTCGCCCGAGGCCCCGGTCGCCGCGATGCCGACGGGCCCGCAATGGACACCGGGAGCGCTGGCGCGGCTGGAGGCGATCCCCGAGATGGTGCGGCCCATGGCGCGCGCCGGCATCGAGATGGTGGCGCGCGAGAGCGGCAACGCGGTCATCGACGAGGCGGTGCTCTCCGCGGCGCGGGCGCGGTTCGGGATGTAAGTCCACGGGGGTTAGCCGAGCCGTGGTGGAACCCATAGCGACCGGGCAGGAGCGCCCTGGCGACGCCGCCGTCGCGGGCTTTGCCCGGCCCTACGTGGTGTCGTGGAACCTCACCTACCGCTGCAACCTCGCCTGCGAGCACTGCTACTTGGACGCCGGCCCGGCGAAGGTCCGTAGCCCGGCGTTCGCCGATCGCAGCGAGCTCTCGACCGAGCAATGCTTCCGGGTGGTCGACGAGATCGCTGCTTTCGCGCCCGAGTCGGTCACCATCCTGACCGGCGGCGAGCCGCTGCTGCGCCGCGACATCCTGGAGATCGTGCGCTACGGCGTCGCCCAGGGGCTGTGGATCGTGATCGGCACCAACGGCGTCAAGATCACCGAGAACCTGGCGCGGCTGCTCGAGGCCGAGGGCGTGCGCGGCTTGGCGCTGTCGCTCGACGCACTCGACCCCGACCGGCACGACGCCTTCCGCCGCGTGCGCGGCGCCTGGCAGAACACCGTCGAGGGTGCCCGTATCCTCACCGAGGTGGGCCTGCCCTTCATCGTGCAAACCACGGTCGGTGCGCACAACCGTTCGGAGCTGCCGGCGATCGCCGCCTTCGCCCACGACGAGCTCGGCGCCAAGGTGTGGAACCTCTACTTCCTGGTACCGAGCGGCCGCGGGGCCTACGTCAGCGACCTCGCTCCCACCGAGTACGACCAGGTGCTCGCGGAGCTGGCCGAGATCCAGCGGCAGTGGTCCTCGAAGATGCTGGTCAACGCCAAGTGCGCCCCGCACTTCGTCCGCACCCTCCTCGCGTCCGACTCGCCGGCGCCCTTCCCCAAGAGCTTCGGCGGCGGCGCCGGTGGCTGCCCGGCGGGCACCCACTACCTGGGGATCCGGCCCAACGGCGACGTCACGCCCTGCCCGTACTTGCCCCTCTTTGCAGGCAATCTCGGCGCCGGCAACTTGGGCGCCGGCAACCACCAGCAAATCGGCCTGCGCGACATCTGGGAGCGGTCCGAGCTCTTTACCAAGATCCGCCAGCGCGACCACCTGGGCGGCCGCTGCGGCCCCTGCGAGCTCAAGGGCATGTGCGGCGGCTGCCGGGCCCGCGCCTACGGCATGACCGGCGATCTGATGGCCGAGGACCCGCTCTGCACCCACCAGCCCGGCACTCTCCAGACTGCCGTAGCCGCCTGGAAGCCGGCGGCCGTCGAGTACGGCCAGGCCACGGCGCCGACTCTCACCTGGGAGCCCGAGGCCCAGGCACGCATGCAGCGCATCCCGGCCTTCGTGCGCGGCATGGTGACTCGCGCCGTCGAGGGCTGGTGCGCGAAGAACGGCGTCGGGGTGGTCACCGCCACCGTGCTCGAAGAGATCCGCTCGCGCATGCCCACGCCCAAGGTGTTCGGGGCGGGGTTCGGAGGGAGCGGGTCAACGCTGGCCGGCCAGCCGCGCGACCGGAGCGAGGTCTAGGGGCTGACAGGCCGTCGCTTCGTTCCTGTGCGAGATCACTGCGGTAGCGAGGGCGAGAAGGCCTAGGCTCAGAGGTGGAGCACCAGGCGTAGCCCGGCGTCCAAGCTGGCAAGACTCTCCAAAGGCAGGGAACCGGCACGTTCGAGGAAGTCGGCCCGAAGAGCCTTCTGCACGTCAAACACGTTCGCCACCGAGTCCTTCGGCAGTCCTGTCGCTTTCCGGGAGAGCTGGACATTACCCGGCAAACCCGCCAAGTG
The DNA here is from genome assembly GCA_044869805.1 of Thermoanaerobaculia bacterium. Lineage (GTDB taxonomy): Bacteria > Acidobacteriota > Thermoanaerobaculia > Multivoradales > SZUA-115 > CAWDVR01. The sequence continues at coordinate 4,206 of JBIOXV010000181.1, forward strand.
GAGGCGGCTGGTCAGCGGCACCACGAGGAATGAGCGAACCCGAGGATCTCGTACGGCGTTGCTCTGGACGACGACGGCCGGCCGGCGCTTGTCCACTCGCACCCACCACACTTCACCCCGGCCTGGCTGGGGCTCACCAGTCGTCGTCACGATACTCCTCTGCCATCCGAGCCTGTTGGTACTGCCGCCATCTGGCCTCGTCGTCCGCAACATCCCAACCGTGTTGGTCGAGGTATCGCCGGACCTGTGACTGGATCTGCTCCGCCTCGAGCAGCCCGGCCAGCAGCCCGGAGCGGGTGGTGCCGCGCCGCTGCGCTTCTTCGTCAGCGAAGGCGAGAAGGTTCGCGGGCAGGGAGACTCCAATCTTCATCGGCGGTAGGGTATCACAGCTTGGCATACCATGGTATCTCTCCTCTTCCTACCCGCGAGAATGGCGGAACGCGAGCGAATCGCTTGACTCCATACCGCACTGCAGGGTCCATACTCGAACCGTGGGCGTCGCCGGGGATCCACCTCGCCATCGGCGGACCTACTCATCCCCTTCCGAGTAACGAGCCGATGAAACACCTATAGATCGCCTCGCTGCTGACCATTGCCGCCCCGCCAGAGCGGCTGCTGGACGCGGAGCGCTTCGCGAGCAAGGCCGCGGAGCTGCGGCGACTACCCGCGGGAAGCAGCGCCGAGTCACTTCCCTGAATCCAAGCCTCTGAAGCTCGTGCGGCGCCTGAACCTCGACCCGGGTGCCGGCGTTCCACGGCCTCCTCGGTTTCGGTTGCGTCCTGGGCCTTCCCATGGTCCAACGATTGCAAAGTCGCGCGAAGAGATGCGAGCTGACTCGGCTCTCCGCGCTTGGAGAGCGACGCTCGGAGGTGCCCGATGACGATGACGACCGGGAGCGACAAGCTGAACCGGCTGAGGATCGGGTTCGAGTGCCAGACCTCGTGGGACGGGATGCAGGGCGACGGCTGTCGCCGTTTCTGCGCCCAGTGCCAGCGCCAGGTCTTCGACTTCGCGCAGATGACGCCGCGCGAGATCCGCCGGCGTATCGAGGCGAGCCGCGGCAGGGTGTGCGGCCGCCTGACCCGCAGCGACGGCCGGCTGGTCGTGGCCCGGCCTCCGGAGCCAGTCGATGGTGCGGGGCTCTGGGCAACGCGGCGAGCGTCCCCCATCGCGGCCACCCTCGTCTCCGCCTGGCTGACCGCCGCCTCGGCCGAGGCCCGGCCCGCGGAGGACCCGGCCACGTTGATCGTTGCCGTCCCGGACCAGGCCGGAGGGGAGGGGGCACGGCAGAGCCCCGAGGGAACGGCGCAAGCCGGCACTTCCGTCGCGGCGGACGGTACCGACTCCATTGACGTTGTCGCTGATCTCCTGGAGGAGGAGCTCACGGTCACGGCGGGCGGCATCGCAGTTGCTACTCCCGAGCCCCTGCGGCGGGTCTTCGACGAGAGCACTCTCGTCATCATGGCGGTCGCCGGCAGCTCGCTCGTTCATGAGCGCGAGAGCGAGATCGTCGAGGTGGCTACGGAGCTGCGAATCGAGACGCTGTTCAAGGGCACGGTGTCGGGCCGAACCGTCACCTATCTGCACTCGGAGTACCTCGAGGAGAGTGAGCCGAGCGAAAAGGCATTCGCAGACCTCGCTCCCGGCACGCGAGTTGTGGCGTTCCTCGAGCCGAGCGAACAGGGGCCGGATCGCCGCGGGCGGCCGACCTTCGAGTCCGCGAACTACTCCTTCGGGGTCAAACAGCTCGGCGAGGCCGAGCGCGCCGCCTACGTCGCACGGCTCGAAGCGCTGGTGCGTCTCGAGCGCCGGGCCGAGTGGCTCGGCGACGTGGATCCCGCCGAGCTGGCGGAATGGCTGGTCGGCACCGTCGAGGACCCACACACCCGCGGCGAGGCGACGGCGGAGCTGTCCGAGGCCCTCGATGCGCTGAGGGAGCTGGCAGCGAAGGAGGGTACGACCTCCGAGATCGCCGCCCAGGAGCTCCAGGCTGCCGTCGATCGCCTTCGTCGCGAGGGTAGCTCGCTGCCCGAGGAGTCTGCTCCCGCCGTGGTCGGCGCCTCCGTGACCGAGGATGAGCAAGCACGGCTGACCGCGGCACTCGGCTCTACCGAGGGCATGCGCTACGCAGACCTCGCGCTTTTCCGCCTGGTACGGTCCTGGGACGAGGAGGCCGCCATGGTCTGGTTGGCGCGGCAGCTCAGCACCGCCGAACTCGAGCCCGAAGACTCCGAAGCGCTCTGGCGCTTGATCGGCCTCGCGGAGGATCTGAAGGACGAGGCGTTGATCGCGCTCGCCGAGGCGGCGGAGGCCCGCGCGGAGGAGATCGAGGAGCTGTGGCCCGAGGACGAGACGGAGGAGACCGAGAAGCTCCGCCAGGAGAAGCTCGCCGCCCTCTACCAGGAGCTTCGCGAGGACTTCGCGGAGGCCTTGGCGGGCCAGCACTGAAAACGGGCAGGAGATCCCCGAGCCACTTCGGGCAGGACGCTACAGCTCCTCGGTGAGTCCAGCGCGGTGCTTGGCAAGCGCTTCCTCGGCCAAACGGACGAGGATTTCTTGCGAGCTCGCAAAGCGATCCTGCGGGACCCGGTCAACGCCACGGTGGGGTTCGAGGGGCTCGCGGCCGAGATTCAGAAGCCGAGCAAGAGCCTCCACCGCATGCTCGCCCCACGTGGAAACCCGAGCACCGAAAACCTCTTCACCATCATCAGCGCCCTGCAAAAGAAGACGCGAGTGAAACTGCGCGTCACCGCCGCTACCGCCTGAGCGTGCCTAGCGTGAGAGAGCGCTCGCAGCGAGCAGCTCTGTCGGCCGGCTGCTCGGCCTCAGGGAGGGAGGCGGCTTGAGCGACGACTTGTTCGAGAAGTCTGGTCATGGCTCCCGACCCCTGCGCGCAGAGATCGTGAGTCCTGGGCACTAGGGCTTTCCGCGAGATGGGCGGCAAGCCTGCCGCCACCAGGCGTGCCGCTGATTCAATCCAGCCTGCGGAGGCCGGTGGCGATGAAGCAGCGATCTGGCAAGACAAGCTCCTGTCGGTTGGACGAACCTGGTCGAGCACGTCGAGGTTCTCGAGGAGTGGTTCCGCTCGATCTGACCGCCAAACCAGCTATCACGGCACCAGCGCCGCCACTTCCAGGCTGAGCGCCGTCCCCGGAACCTCCACCCGATCGCCCGGCCCCAAGACGCGGGTTACCGCGTACTCGCCGTCGGGCTGAGGCTGGGAACGCACTTCGAGTCGCCGCGCTTCGAGACCGACCCGCTCACTCTCGATGTCGCCGTGAAGAAAGCCGGTCGGAGCCATGGGGACGACCTTTCCGCGCACCAGCTCGCAGGGCTCGAGCTCCGGGTGGCGGATAAGCTCCTCGGCGGTGAGGTCGGGACTCTCGCGTCTCAGAGGTAGGGCCATCGGCGCGACTCCTCGGCCGAGTATAGCGCCGGGGCTCGAGCGCCCCTCTACTGCCAGATAGCGTCCTCTTCCCCGCTCGCCGTCGCGGCCGCCACCTGCTCGTCCATCCACTTCTGGAACTCTTCCGGCTCGTCGATGGTCACGAAGCCGCGCATGCGGTAGTGGCCGAGGCCGCAGAGCTGGGCACAGGCGATCTCGTAGACGAACTCGGGCTTGCCCAGGCGCTCGCGCATCTGGGCGGTGGTGACGGTGGGCTTCCACCACACCGGGATCACGATCCCGGGCACGGCGTCCTGCTTGACGCGGAACTCGGGGACGTTGAAGCTGTGGATCACGTCCTTGCTGGAGAGGTAGACGATTGCCGGCTTCCCTACCGGCAGGCGGAGCTGGTTGACGGTGGTGACGTCGTCCTTGGCCGCCGGGTCGCCGCGGTCCAGCCCCACGGGATTTGTCTGCACGTCGATTTTGTCGATCGCGGTGCGGCCGAACACCCCGTCGGGGCCGGGGTAGTGGACGTTCCATGCGAACTGCTCGCCGATCACCCGCACCTCGACCGAGTCCTTGGCGGGCGGGAACTCGGCCACGCGGTCGGCCCACAGCGGGATCGAGAGCCCGATCAGGAGGATCGCCTCGGCCACCGCCACTCCGCCTTCGAGCCAGCTCGAGGCGTGGCTCTGGGCGCCGGTGTAGCTCGCGGCCGGGTTGCGGGAGGCGCGGAAGCGCCACACCGAGTAGAGGAAGAAGGCCAGCCAGCCGACGAAGAGGATCAGCATCAGCCAGTGCACCCAGGAGAGGGCGCTGTCGATCCGCTGACCGTGCTCCGAGGCGACCTGGGGAAGCCATCTGTTCATGACGAGGCACTCCGTTGCAGTTGCGCCCACTCCGAGGCGATTCCCTCGCTTTCGGCGTGCCGGGCACGTTTACGCAGATAGAAGAAGAACCTCGCGAAGCCGCCGAGCATCGCGATGGTGATGCCGAGAAGGAGGAACACCCCGAGGCGCGCGGCGGTCAGCATGGAGGAGCCGCTGGCATCCTCGCCGTAGCAGACGGTGCAGGCGAGGGCCGGGGCGGCCCACAGCCCGCCGGCCAGCAGGGCCACGCCGAGCGCAGCCAAGGCGCCCAGCCCCACGCCGAGCCGGCCCCGCCGGCTCCTCATCCATGCCTCCGGGAGTAGCGCAGAAACCAGGCCTCGTAGACGACGAGTGCCAGCCCGGACGCGAAGGCCCCGACCGCGACCAGCCGCCGCGAAGCGCCGGCCAGCGCCTCGCTGCCCAGCGCCCAGACGCCGAGCACGAAGGCGAGGGCGATGGCGCAGGAGATGAAGACCACGTGGAAGCTCTTGAGGTTCATGGTGCCACCTCGTTGGTGATCGGATCGAACTGGGTGAACAGCGGCAGCAGCAGCATGACGAAGAAGAAAGCCACGGTGAAGGCGAGCACCCAGTAGATCAGCTTGCGCTCCGCGACCAGGTGCATGAAGTAGCCGGCCACCAGGCTCCCCTTGATCGAGGCTACCACCAACGCCACCGCCACCGCGGCGGCGACCGGCAGGTGCAGCCGTGACACGGCCACCGTGATCACGGTGAGCACCAGCAGGGCCACGAAGACGAAGATGTAGGTCCTGACTCGGCGGTCGAGGTCGGCGTGATGGTCCATGACGGCGGCTCCTAGCGCTGCTTCCTTGACTACAGGAGATAGAGGACGGGGAACAGGAAGATCCAGACCAGGTCGACGAAGTGCCAGAAGAGCCCCGAGTTCTCCACCCGGTTGGTGAAGTGCTCGGGGTCGGTCTTCCAGAGCTTGGAGCCCGGGCCCCAGAAGTAGCCGTTGACCACCATGCCGCCCAGGACGTGGAGGCCGTGCAGGCCAGTCAAGGTGAAGTAGATCGCCAGGAAGGTGTTGCTCGAGGGCAGCAGGCCGTGATGGAACTTGGCCGAGTACTCGAAGTACTTGATCACCAGGAAGCAGAGGCCGGCCAGGATGGTGAGGCCCATGAACAGGCGGAACTTCTTGAAGTCGTGGCGCTTGAGCGACGCCCAGGCCATGACCATGGTGACGCTCGACGAGATCAGCACCGCGGTGTTGACGGTGGCGAGCGGCACGTTGAGGATCGAGTCGCCGCGCGGCCAGGCCTCGGCGCCGGTGCGCATGATCAGGTAGCTCGCAAACAGCGCCCCGAACAGCATCACCTCCGAGGCCAGGAAGAGCCAGATGCCGATCTTGCCGTTGTTCAGGCCCGTGTCGGGCCGCTCTGCGACGGTGTAGGGAATTTCCATGGCCTCGCCTCAAGCCGCCCGCTGTCCGGTCTGGTACTGCGGCGTGTAATCGGTGGGATGTCCCGGCACACTGTACTCGTAAGGCCCGCGGTGTGCCTCGGGCGGCGAGGTGAAGTTGCCGTGCGGGGGCGGCGAGGGCGCCGCCCACTCGATGGTGGTCGCATGCCAGGGGTTGTCGTCCACCTTCTGGCCGTGCTTGATGCTGCGGAAGAAGTTGAAGATGAACGGGATCTGCGCCAGGGCCAGGCCCCAGGCCGACATCGACATGAACACGTTCCAGTGGGCGACGTCCTTGGCGAAGTCGTAGGAGGCGCCGCCGTCGTACAGCCGCCGCGACACTCCCGCCATGCCCTGGATGAACATCGGCATGAAGATGCCGTTGATGAACAGCAGCGAGGGCCAGAAATGGAGCTTGCCCAGCCGCTCGCTCATCTTCCGCCCGGTGGCCTTGGGGAACCAGTAGTAGATGCCGGCGAAGAGGGCGAAGAGGGTGCCGGGGGCCACCACGTAGTGGAAGTGGCCGATCACGTAGTAGGTGTCGTGCAGCGGGATGTCGGCGGCCGAGAGCCCCAGCGGCAGGCCGGTCAGGCCGCCGATGCCGAACATCGGCAGGAAGGCGAGGGCGAAGAGCATCGGCGTGGTGAAGCGGATCGAGGCTCCCCACAGCGAGATGATCAGCGAGGTGAGGATCGCCACCGAGGGGATCGAGATGATCATCGTAGTGGTCTGGAAGAACGCCGCCATCGTGGTGCCCATGCCGGTGAAGAACATGTGGTGCGCCCAGACGACGAACGACATGAAGCCCAGGAACCACAGCGAGTACACCATGATCTTGTAGCCGAACAGCGGCTTCCTGGTGTTGTTGGCGATCACCTCCGCCACGATCCCGAGGGCCGGCAGGATCAGCACGTAGACCTCGGGGTGGGCGAGGAACCAGAAGAGGTGCTGCCAGAGGACTGGGCTGCCGCCGCCCGTGTACTCGAGGATCTGGCCGGAAACCACCAGGCCTTCGGGCATGAAGAAGCTCGAGCCGGCCAGCCGGTCCATGAGCTGCATCACGGCGGCGGCCTCGAGCGGCGGGAAGGCGAGCAGCAGCAGGAAGGCGGTGACGAGCTGCGCCCAGACGAAGAAGGGCAGCCGGAAGTACGAAAGCCCCGGCGCCCTGAGCTGGATGGTGGTGACGATGAAGTTGATCGAGCCCAGCAGCGAGGAGGTGATGAGGAAGACCATGCCAAAGAGCCACATCGTCTGGCCCTGGCCGGCGATGATCGACAGCGGCGCGTAGGAGGTCCAGCCGGACTGCGCCGCCCCTCCCGGCACGAAGAAGCTCGCCAGCATGGTGATGCCGCCCAGGAAGTAGGACCAGTAGCTCGCCAGGTTGATCTTCGGGAACGCCATGTCGGGGGCGCCGATCTGCAACGGCAGCACGAAGTTGCCGAAGCCGCCGACCGCCAGCGGCACCACCCCGAGGAACACCATGATCGTCCCGTGCATCGCCCCGAGCTCGTTGTAGAACTCGGGCAGCATCGCCCCTCCCGGCATGCGAGCCTCGCCGAGCAAGGTGCCGAGGAACGGCAGCGCGCGCCCGGGGAAGGCGAGCTGCCAGCGCATCAGCATCACCAGGCAGAAGCCGAAGAACAGGAACAGCAGGCCGGTCACCGCATACCAGATGCCGATGACCTTGTGGTCGGTCGAGAACACGTACTTGCGCCAGAAGCCGAGCTCGTGATGCTCGGCATGCTCGTGCGCACCGACGTGGTGCGCAGGCGCGGTTTCGGTAGCGGTCGTTTGCATGGTCTCCCCAGGTGACGCGAGGGCGCGGTCGGTTACTCGGTCCGTCGCCCGATCAGTTGCTGGGCGGGGCGAACGCGAAGTCGGCGGTCGCCGGCTTGTCGGCGGCGACGGTCACGGTCGCGGTCTTGACGCCCAGCTTTTCGTGCCAGGCCTCGATCTCGTAGCTGCCCGGCGGCAGGTTCGGGATGGTGTACTTGCCGTCCTTGCCGGAGACGGCGAAGAACGGGTTCCCGAACACGCCGACGTAGGCCGTCATCCAGCCGTGGACGTCGCACTTGACCAGGAACATGCCCTCTTCCTTGCCGAACTTGGCCTCCGACTCGAGCACGTTCGCCGGCATCGCCCGGTTGAACGGGGTGTTGACCTTGGGCAGGGCGTGGACGTTGTGCAGGATGCCGTCGGAGTTCTTGAGCTTCAGGGTCTGGCCGACCCTGAGGCCCAGCACGTGCGGGCTGTATTGGCAGCCCTTCTGGTCGATCACCGCCGGCTGGGTGGGCGCCGGCTGGTTGCCGGCCGGGGCGTTCTTGACCCGCACCATGACGTTGGCCATCGTGTTGCCCGAGCCGAGCACCAGCACTTCGCTCGGCACCGGGCCGGAGTGCTTGGAGGCGCAGCCGGGGTCGGCGTCCATGGCGAGGGGCTTGAGGCTGGGGACCTTGCCGTTGTAGGTGACGGTGCCGGTGATGCTGCCGGCGGAAGCGGGGCCGGCGATCACAACCAGAGCCAGGGCCAGACCGCTGACGGCCAGGGCCTTGAGAGACTTGGACATCGTGGAGCTCCTTCGTGTGAGCAAGGGTTGACGGGAATCGTGAGCCTGGAACATCGCGGCGTGTTTCCTAGACGTTCTCGAAGGTGAGCGACTCCGGCAGGCGCGGGTCCCGCAGGGGGACCAGAGCCTGACGCCGGAGAGACCAGCCGAACGCCGCCAAAAACACACCACAGCAGCCTATCAGCGCCGCGCCATCGAGCAAACTCGGCGTGATCCCGTCCGCGTGGAGGTTGGGCATCACCAGCCAATAGAGGTCGAGCAGATGCATGGCGAGCAGCCAGACGGCGGCCGCCGCCAGGGTCTTGGGGTGGCGCTTGATGGTGCGCGGCAGGAGGAAGAAGAACGGCACTACGAAATGGCCGACCGCGAGCCCGACACTGGCACCACGCCACGAGCCGGACAGGCGCTGGGCGAAGAACCCGGTCTCCTCGGGCAGGTTGGCGTACCAGATCAGCAGGTACTGCGAGAACGCCATGTAGGCCCAGAAGACGAGGAATGCGAAGAGCAGCTTGGCGATGTCGTGCAGGTGCTCCTCGTTGACCACCTGGGCGAGGAGGCCCGTGCGCCTTTCGCCCAAGGCCACCAGCGCCATGAAGGCGAAGAAGGCCATGGTGGAGCCGGCGAAGAAGTAGGCGCCGAAGATCGTCGAGTACCAGTGGGCGTTGAGCGACATCACCCAGTCAAAGGCGAAGAAGGTCACGCTCAATGCGAACAACAGCAGCCCCGGCGCGCTCATCCGCCGCATGCGGCGGGTGATGTCGTGGTCGCCGGTCGCGTCCTGAAGCCGTGACTGCCGGCCGAACCAGAGGGCCATCGCCGACCAGAGGCCGAAGTAGAACAGGCTGCGGAGCAGGAAGAACGGCACGTTGAGGTAGGGCTGCTTGTGCTTCAGCAGCGGGTCGTGGGCCACCGCGTCGGCGTGGGTCCAGTGGAAGAGGTCGCCCATGCCGAAGACGAGCGGCACGAAGAGCAGCCCCAGGAAGGGCAGCGTGGCCATGGCGTTCTCGGCGATCCGCCGCACCACGACACTCCAGCCGGCCTGGGTCGAGTGATGGACGAGCACGAAGAACAGCCCGCCGAGCGCGATCGAGAGCACGAAGAGCGCCCCCACCAGCCAGGAGTGCCAGAGCTGGGGCCGGGCCTCGGCGCCGGCGAGGCCCAGCGCCAGGCTGCCGCCGAGGCCCACCGCCGCCAGCACCAGCCCGATCGCCGGCAGGCGGCGCCAGGGATGGTCTGCCGGGAGCCACAGGGACGAGGCCCGGAGCACCGCCGGCCGATGGTGGGGCGCGGTGTGAGCGCTGGCGTCGTTCATCCCTGCTCGCTGCTGAGTGTTCTTGCCGTCCACACTGTCCCGCTAGCTGGCCACCAGCTCGACCTGGGTGGCGCCCAGCCGGCGCAGCAGGTCCACGGTCTCGCGGGCATCGAACTTGGGGTCCCAGGACTCGATCGAGAGGAAGAAGCCGTCGTCGCTCGCCTTCTCGAAACTCTTCGAGCCGAAGAGCGGATGGTAGAGGGTGGGCAACTGGTTGATGGCCAGCATGCCGAACACCGCGCCCAGGGCACCGCCCAGCACGCCCAGCTCGAAGGTCACGGGCACGAACGCCGGCCAACTGAAGAACGGCTTGCCGCTGATCACCAGCGGGTAGGCGGTGGTGCTCACCCAGCCCTGCAGGCCCATGCCGGCGACGGCGCCGCCGACCGCCAGGATCAGGACCACCCAGGGCAGGCGCGAGGCCTCGAGGCCCATCGCGCGCTCCAGGCCGTGTACGGGGAACGGCGCATGGGCGTCCCAGCGCGTGTAACCGGCGTCGCGCACCCCCTCGCAGGCGTGGTAGAGGTCGGCGGGCGTGGCGAACTCGGCCAGGGCGCCGAAACGCTCGCCGGGTGGCAGGCTGGGGCGCAGCAGGCCCATCAGCCGGCCGCCTCCTCGGCGAGGCTGCCGAGGGCCCGCTGCTGGGCCGCGGCCGGCATGTCGTCCTCGATGCGCGGCGCCTGCTGCGGATGCGCCGAGGCCTGCGGCAGCACGGTCTTCACCTCGGCGGTGGCTACCACCGGCAGGAACCGCACGAAGAGGCAGAACATGGTGAAGAACAGGCCGAAGCTGCCGATCATCGTCGAGATGTCGAAGAACGTCGGCTTGAAGTAGAACCAGCTCGAGGGCAGGAAGTCGCGGTGCAGCGAGGTGACGATGATCACGAAGCGCTCGAACCACATGCCGATGTTGACGAAGATCGAGAGCACGAACAGCCACAGCAGGGACGAGCGCACCTTCTTGAACCAGAAGAGCTGCGGCGAGAGCACGTTGCAGGAGACCATCGTCCAGTAGGCCCAGGCATAGGGGCCGAAAGCGCGGTTCTTGAAGGTGAACAGCTCGTAGGCGCTGCCCGAGAACCAGGCGATGAAGAACTCCAGGCTGTAGGCGTAGCCCACCATCATGCCGGTCACCAGCATGATCTTGGCCATGTAGTCGAAGTGCTTCATGGTGATCACCTGCTCGAGGCCGAATGCCTTGCGGGTGATCACCATCAGGGTCACCACCATCGCGAAGCCCGAGAAGATGGCGCCGGCCACGAAATAGGGCGGGAAGATCGTGGTGTGCCAGCCGGGGAGCTGCGAGGTGGCGAAGTCCATGGATACGATCGAGTGCACCGAGAGCACCAGCGGCGTCGCCAGGCCGGCGAGGATCAGGTATGCCTTCTCGTAGTGCTGCCAGTGGCGCACCGAGCTGCGCCAGCCCAGGGCCAGGGCGCCGAAGATCTTGCGCCGGAGGCCGGTCGAGCGGTCGCGCATGGTGGCGAGGTCCGGCACCAGGCCGACGAACCAGAAGAGCAGCGACACCGTGCCGTAGATCGAGACCGCGAACACGTCCCACATCAGCGGACTGCGGAACTGCGGCCACATGTCCATCTGGTTGGGGATCGGGAACATCCAGTACGCCACCCACGGCCGGCCGACGTGGATGCCGGGGAAGATCAGTGCGCACATCACCGCGAAGATGGTCATCGCCTCCGCGGAGCGGTTGATCGAGGTGCGCCACTTCTGGCGGAAGAGGAAGAGGATCGCCGAAATCAGCGTGCCGGCGTGGCCGATGCCGACCCAGAACACGAAGTTGGTGATGTCGAACGCCCAGCCGACCGGGTTGTTGAGGCCCCAGACGCCGACCCCCTCCCAGAACAGCCAGGCGATGGAGACGCCGAGCAGGCCCAGCATCGAAAGGGAGGCGAGGAAGCAGATCCACCAGCCGCGCGTGGGGGGCCGCTCCAGGGGCCGCGCCACCGCCTCGGTGATGGCGTGGAAGGTCGGGGCGCCGAGGATCAGAGGGGCGCGGTGGTCGACCGGGTCGAGATCGGCGGCCGCCAGACCGGCCGAGGTTTCGGCCGTCCGGCTTGGGTGGCCCGCGTTCGGACCGCTCTCGTAATGCGTTCCGCTCATTCCCGGTTCGTCGCCGTGGTGGGCATCCGCCAATGCAGCCTGCTAGTGACCCGGGATTCCGACACCACCGGCTCGCTCGGGCCCGACCTCCATCGACTCAGTGGCGGCAATCATGGCACAAGGCTTGGCCGAGGTGCTAGACCCCTGAAACGGGCTGCGGCGCGGCTTCGACGATCTCGGCAAAGATCTCCCAGACTCTTTCCTCGTCGGGTAGCAGACCGAGCTTCGAGCGGAGGACGACGAGGTTGCTCTGGCGGTGGTGCACGATGACGAGCTGCCGCGACGGCACCACCCAGAGGTAGCTGCCACCCTCGGCGAAGAAGTAGCCCTCGGGAAGGAGCTTGCTCTTGCCCGGCGGCTGCACCCACCAGAGCCGGCCGTAGCCGGCGCCGGTCCAGGTCTCTTCGGTGATCGCGGTCGTCGAGCTCTCGACCCAACCCTCCGGGACGAGCTGGCGGTCGCCCCAACGCCCGCGCCGCAGCCAGAGCAGGCCGTAGCGGGCGAGGTCGCGCGCCGACATCTTGAAGTCGTAGGCCGGGTGCGGCGAGATCTTCTCGAGGCGCCACTCGAAGTCGCTCGCGGCGTAGTCCTCCATGCCAATCGGCCGCGCGATTCGGCGCTCGAACTCGCCCCCCAAGTCGGCCGAGACGTGGTCGCGGTACAGCACGCCGAGGGCGTTGAAGTCCCAGTTGTTGTAGTAAAAGAAAGTCCCAGGCGGATGGCTGCCCCGCTCCGGCCGGCGCTTCCGATGCCCGGAGTTCTCGCGCGCCGCCGGGATGTAGACACCGGAGCGCGAGGACAGGAGGTCGGCGAAGGTCGCTTGCTTCTCGTCGGTAGTCAAGGGCGTGCGGTCGTCGATGCCGAGCTCGCCGAGCGTCGCCTCCAGGCGGACCTTTCCGCTCTCGACCGGCTCGGCCCAGAGGCTCGACAGCAGGCTCTTGCGGATCGAGCGGCCGGTCCACTTCGCCTGCACGTCGCCCCACTGCTCGACCACCACCCCCTTCCAGACCACCACCACGGCACTGGTGCCGGAGTTGCCTTTCCAGATCCTCCGCGCCTCGGCGAGCCCGGCCGAGTCCCACCCCGCCGCCGCCGGATCGGCAAGCCGCTCCCAGCGGGCGCCGGGAACGAGCCCGGGATCGAGCGCTCCCCGGTGCTCGGGCAAAGGGTCTGGCTCGGGGCCGCCGCAGCGCAGGGCCAGGCAGGCGATCCATGCTCCCAGGAGGGGAGCGCCACGTCGCATCGTTCTCGTCATGTTCATCCTTTCTCGGGGGCCACCGGGCGTCGGCGGCCACCTTGAGAGAACGGCGCCGGTGGCCGGGAGATGGTCCGGGATCGCGATTCCGGACGTCCGCGGGCCGTCGGATGCCGGTCAGCCGGCCGCTTGCCGGCGGTACTCGGCCGGCGACCTGCCGGTCCGGCGCCGGAACTCGGCGAAGAAGACCGAGCGCGAGCCGAATCCTGCCCGGGTGCCGATCGCCTCGACCGACAGATGCGTCAGTGCCGGGTCGACCAGCAGCCGCTCGGCCTCGTTGACGCGCAGCCTTGCGAGGTGGTCCGAGAAGCTGTGGCCGAGGCCGCGGTTGACCGCCTGCGACAGCCGAGCCGGCGCGACGCCGATCCGCCGCGCGGCGGCCGCCACGGTGACCTCGGGGTCCAGGAAGGCGCGCTCGCCGGCGAGCCAGCGGTCGAGGTCGGCGAGCAGCCGCGCCTCGTCGCCCTCCCCGGCGCGAGGGCCCTGGCCGGCCGCGAGCGGCAGGCGGGTGCGGCGCAGCGCCGCGACGCTCAGCGCGCCGAGCAGCAGGCCAACCGTGGCGGGCACGAGATCGCGGGGTGTCGAGCCCGGGTCGACCAGGCGCGCGACCTGTGCCAGATGCATCACGCCGAGCCCGGCGAAACCGACGGCCAGGATGCGCCGGGCAGAGGTCCCGAGGGAGCGCCGGCGCGCCATGACAAAGAGGCCGGCCGCGACCGTCCAGGCCATCTGGAAGAGGACAGCCCAGCGGATCGCCTGCCGATCGAGGGTCCAGGGAAGTCCGGCGAGTGCCAGGGCGAGCCAGGCGAGAGCCGGGGTGAACGCCGCCCAGCGCAGCGACCGCGGAATCCGCGTCCCGGAGACCGCCGCCACCCAGCTCGCCACGAGCGGCCCTGCCGCGAGCGTCGCCGCCACCTCCGCCGCCTCGAGGAGCGGCGAGGCATAGCCGGCGTGCGAGGCCGTGATCAGGCCACCCGCCAGCGCGCCGGCGGCAAAGCCTGCCCCCAGCCAGCGCTCGGCCCGCGGCCGGCGCGTCAGCAGCGCGACCGCGAACACCGCGGCCAGGCCGGAGCCGAACCAGCCGAGCGCGCCCAGGAGCTGCGGGAGCGCGTCGCTCATCGCGGGCAGTCTAGCGGTCTGGCTCGCGGCGGCGAGTGAGACACGCCAAGACAAGCCCGGCTTGCGCCCATGCCAGTCTCCCCGCCCGAATCCTCGAGCGTATGCATAGAGTAGGCTCGTCTACCTAAAGAACTAAATGACTACCGACCCCAAGCCCAGTCTCACGGGCGGCTGGCACACGCTGCCGTTCGAGAAGCTCGCGCCGCTCGACTTCGAGCGTCTGTGCCTGTGGCTCGTGACGCGCGAGGGCTACGAGCGAGCCGAGCACCTGGGCGAGGCGGGCAGCGAGGGCGGTCGGGACGTGGTGGCCTGGGAGGACGGACGGCGGATCGTCTTCCAATGCAAGCGGGTGAGGGCGTTCACGGCGGCGCACGCCCGCGCAGACCCTCGACAACTATCGGTGGCTACTCCTGGAGATGGACAGATCCGACGCCGAGATCGAGGCGGCGCTCGAAGAGCTGAGGCTCAGCAGCGCGGCGCCGAGTGCAGGCCTGTGAACGCTCCCGGCCCCTACCCAGCCTTCTTCCTTCCTGCTTACCCGCCGCCGTGCGCGAACCCAGCGCCTAGCCCGGCATCAGCGTCGGCACCGCCTTCCTGCCGTGGATGCGGTAGATCGTGAAGTCGCGGTCGAAGGTGAGGACCGTCGCGCCGGGTGTGGTCTCGGCCATTCGTACGAGGCAGGCGTCGGCGAACGAGATGGGGACGGTTCGGTAGCGGGCGAGGAGCTTCTCGATCGCCTCGGCTTCTTCGGCGAGCTTGAACTCCACGGCCAGGGCGCCCCGGCGCAGCAGCTCGATCACGGGCTCCGGCCCCCGTTGGGTCCGGCCGAGGAGAAAGCAGGCCTCGGACAGGACGGCCTCGCAGGTCAAGAGCGGCGGCTCGATGGCGGCGAGCTGCTCCCTCACCCAGCGGTGGTGCTTCTCCTGTGCGCTGAGCAAGGCCACCAGCGGCCCGGTGTCGAGCAGAACCGGCCCGTTCACGTGCCGTAGCCGTCCATGTGAGCGGGGTTGGTGGCGAGGTCGCCGGGGCCGTCCACGCTACCCACCAGGTCGCCGGCGAGGTCGAGCACGGAGAGCGCCCGCGACCCACGGGCGTGGCCGAGAAAGGCCGCCACCGCCTCCCGGATCACCATCGATCGTGAGACGTTGCGCCCGCGTGCCACGCGGTCGAGCTCGCTTGCCAGGGATTCCGGGAGCTTCAGGGAGATGAGTCTCATGGTCAGCGTCTCCGGTGATACCGACTGGCCTGTACGGTAATACTGGCCGAGTGAGCCGTCAAGCTCCGCCCCCCACCGAGCGTGCGAAGATGGCCGCTCATGGAATCGATCGGCATCATCGGCATCTCGGGCCACGAGCACGACGCGGAAGCGCTGGCCCGCTTCACCATCGCCCGCGACGACCGGGCCCGCCGCGTGCCAGAGCTGGCTGCGGCCTTGGGCGTGCGCGAGCTGGTCTATCTCGCCACCTGCAACCGGGTGGAGCTCGTCTATCGCGCCCCGGGCTCCCACAACGGCAGGCCCCACGGCGCCGGGGACCTGCGGGGCCGTGCCTTCGCAGCCCTGCGCGGCCGAGTGGCGCTGCCCGGCGAGGCCGAGAGCGGGCTCCGCGCCTGGGTCGGCGAGGGCGCCGCCCGGCACCTGTTCGCGGTGGCCGCGGGCCTCGACTCGGCGCAGCTCGGCGAGCGCGAGATCCAGGGCCAGGTGCGCGACGCCCTGGCCGTGGCGCGCCAGGCCGGCACCTGCGGCGTGATGCTCGGGCTGCTGCTCGAGGAGGCCTTGCGGGCGGCCCGGCGGGTGCACCTCTCGACCCAGCTCGGCCGCGGGCGGGTATCGCTCGCCGAGATCGCCGGCGAGCTGCTGCTCGAGCGCGTGCGCCGCACTCCGTCGCCGGTGGCGCTGGTCGGCGTCACGCCGCTGACCCGGCGCTGCGCCGAGGTGCTGCGGCGCGAGGGCGTTCCCGTGGTGGTGGTCAACCGCACGCTCGCCGTCGCCGAAGCGCTGGTCGCCGAGCTCGGGGCCGGCGAGCCCATGGCGCTCGAGCAGTTCCGGCAGCGGCCGCCCCAGGTCGAGGCGGTGCTCTGCGCCACCGGCTCCCCCGAGACGGTCCTCGACCGCGCCGCGCTCGAGCGCCTGGCCGCGCGCACCGCGAGCCAGGAGCCGCCGCTGGTGGTCGACCTCGCCGTGCCGCCGGACGTCGACCCCGAGGTGGCGCGGGCGGTCGAGGTCCCCCGCATCGGCATGGACGCCATCAACGGCGTGGCGCGCCAGGGGCACCAGGCGCGGCTGGCCGAGGCCGCCGCCGCTCAAGAGGTGGTGGACGAGGCCGTCTCCGGCCTGCGGCGCCGGCTCGCCGAGCGGGCCCTGGCGCCGGTCATCCAGCGCATCAACCAGCGCTTCCGGCAGACCGCGCTCGAGGGCGTCGAGCGCCTGCTCGGCAAGCAGGGTCTGGCGCTCGATGGCGAGGCCCGCGAGGCGCTCGAGCGCTGGGCCGAGACCCTCGCCCGCCGCTTTGCCCACCTGCCGACGCTGGGCCTGCGGGGCCTCGCCGCCGAGCAGGGGATGCTCGCCGTCAAGAGCTTCCTTCTCGCCTGCGATGGCTCTCTGTTCGCGGAGCTCTGCGAGCAGGCGGCCGAGCTCGATCTGCTGGTCGAGTCGCTCGCCGAGGAGGACGACCCGAGCGCGGCCTCGGAGGCGCCAACGGGAGTGCCTACTTGAATGCCCCGAGGCCAGCCATGGCCGGCGGGCCAGCATCGCAGTCCTGGTTCGAGCGCGCCCGGCGGGTGATCCCCGGGGGCGTCAACTCGCCGGTGCGGGCCTTCCGGGCGGTGGGCGGCACCCCGTTCTTCGTGCGCCGTGCCGCCGGCGCCGAGATCGAGGACGAGGACGGCGCCCGCTACCTGGACTTCGTGGGCTCCTGGGGGCCGCTGATCCTCGGCCACGCCCACCCGGAGGTGCTGGCGGCGATCGCCGCCGCGGCCGGCCGCGGCACCACCTACGGCGCTCCCTGCGCGGCGGAGGTCGAGCTCGCCGAGGCGATGGTCGCGGCTTACCCCGGCCTCGAGCAGGTGCGCTGCGTCTCCTCCGGCACCGAGGCGGTGATGAGCGCCGTGCGCCTGGCGCGGGGCGCCACCGGGCGCGACCTGATCGTCAAGTTCTCCGGCTGCTACCACGGCCATGCCGACCATTTGTTGGTCGCGGCCGGCTCCGGCCTGGCGACCTTCGGCCGCCCTTCGTCCGACGGTGTGCCGGAGGTCTTCGCCGGGCTCACCCGCGTGCTGCCGCTCGACGACGAGCCGGCTCTGCTGGAGCTCTTCGCCCGCGAGGGCTCAGGAGTAGCGGCGGTGGTCCTCGAGCCCATCCCGGCCAACCACGGCCTGCTGCTCCAGCGGTCGGATTTCCTTCATGTCTTGCGCCGGGTCACCCGCGAGCACGGCACGCTGCTGATCTTCGACGAGGTGATCTCCGGCTTCCGCGTGACGCGGGGTGGCGCGGCCGAGCTGTACGGCATCACCCCCGACCTCGCCACCTTCGGCAAGGTGATCGGCGGCGGCATGCCGGTCGGCGCCTTTGGCGGGCGGCGCGAGCTGATGCAGCGCCTGGCGCCGGAGGGCGGCGTGTACCAGGCCGGCACTCTGTCGGGAAACCCGGTCGCCATGGCGGCGGGCCTCGCCACTCTGCGCATCCTCGAACGCGACCGGGTGTGGGACCGACTCGAAGAGCTGGGCGGTGCGCTGGAGCGGGCGCTCTCGCCTGTGCTTGCCGCGGCCCCGATCGCGGCGCGGCTGGTGCGCCAGGGCTCGCTCTTCTGGCTGTCGTTCCAGGAAGGGGATGCACCGCGGCGCGCCGAGCAAATCGACTCGCAAGCGGCGTCCCGCTACGCCGCGGTCTTCCACGCCCTGCTCGCCCGCGGCATCGCGCTCGCGCCCTCGGCCTACGAGGTCGGCTTCCTGTCGGCCGCGCACACCGAGGGCGATCTAGAGCGCTTCGCCGCGGCGCTGGCGGAGGCGCTCGCCGAGGTGGGATGAGGCCGCGCCCGTGACTGCCACGGCAGGCAGCGAGAAGCGGAGGCTGTCCACCGCCCATCGCTGGGTGCGGCGCGGCTTCCTGGTCTGGGCCGTCGCCTCGCAGCTCTGGCTCGCCAACACTGTGCGGACACGCGGCGTCGACGCTGCGATGCTGAGCAGCGACGAGGCGGTTTCCGTCCTCGATCGGGAGGAGACCCTGGAATTCGTGCCGGCCCGAGCCGATGGCCGGGCGGCGCTCGTCTTCCTCTGCGGGTCCGGCGTCGCGGCGCCCGCGTACGCTCCGCTCCTGCGCCCCATTGCCGAGGTCGGGCATCCCGTGTTCGTGGTCAAGCTGCCCTACCGCTTCGCGCCCCTCGGGGCGCACCGCGCGAGGGCCGTGGCCCGGGCGCGGAAAGTGATGTCGAGGCACCCGGCGATCTCGCGCTGGGTGGTGTCGGGGCACTCCCTGGGCGCAGCGCTGGCCGGCAGCTTGGCCCAGGCCAGGCCGGAGTCGGTATCCGCGCTGGTGCTGATCGGCACTACCCATCCCAAGGATGCCGATCTCTCGTCCCTGCCCATGCCAGTCACCAAGGTCTACGCCTCGAACGACGGCGTCGCGCCTCCCGGCCGGGTCCTGGCCAACAAGGGACTGCTGCCGCCGCACACGACCTGGGTTGAGATCGAGGGCGGCAACCACTCGCAGTTCGGGCACTACGGCCGCCAACTCTTCGACGGCAAGCCGACAGTCAGCCGCGAAGCACAGCAGGCGGCGACCCGTTCCGCGCTCCTCGCAGCGCTCGCCAAGCCCGCGGATGATGTCTGACCAGGGCTCGCAGCCGCGTTCGTCAGGCTCTCTGCGGATCGGCACCCGCGGCTCGGAGCTGGCGCTGTGGCAGGCGTGCCACGTGGCCGAGCGTCTCGGCAGGCTTCCCGGTGCGCCGCCGGTCGAGCTGGTGGTGATCCGCACCGAGGGCGACCGGGTGGCCGAGCTGCCGCTCACCCGCGTCGCCGGCAAGGCGTTCTTTACCGGGGAGATCGAGGACGCGCTATCGCGGGGCGAGATCGACCTTGCCGTCCACAGCCTGAAGGACCTCGCCGTCGCCAATCCTCCCGGCCTCCTGATCGGCGCCGTGCTGCCGCGCGAGGATCCCCGCGACGTGCTGATCGTCCGCCGGGACCTGGTTTCTGGGTCGCCTAGCGGCACCGGGCTGGATACGCTGCCGGCAGGCGCCCGCGTCGGCACCTGCAGCCTGCGCCGCCGCGCGCTCCTCGCCCGCTGGCGGTCGGACCTCGAGCTGGTCGACCTGCGCGGCAACGTTCCCACCCGCATTCAGCGGCTCGACGAGGGGCCCCCAGACAAGAGCCGTATGGACGCCATCGTGCTGGCCGCCGCCGGCGTCAAGCGCCTCGGCCTCGAGGGCCGGATCAGCGCCTTCCTGCCCCCGGAGCGGGTGCTGCCGGCGCCGGGGCAGGGCGCCATCGCGGTGCAGGTCCGGGAAGCGGACGCCGGCACACGCGCCTGGGTCGAGCGCCTGGACGATCCGGCGACCCGTGCCGCGACCGCGGCCGAACGGGCGTTCCTCGCGCGGCTGGAGGGCGGCTGCCAGGTCCCAGTCGGCGCCCTCGCCGAGCTCGAGGGCACCCGGCTCTCGATCGCCGGCATCGTGTGCTCGCTCGACGGCCGGCAGGCGGTCGAGGGAAGCCTCGAGGCCGAGATCGCCGGAGGCGAGGAGGCGCGGTTCCATGACCAATTCGAAGCGGCCAAGCTCGGCGACGCGCTCGCGGCCGACCTGCTGCGCCGCGGCGCCGGCGAGATCCTCGCCGGCATCCGCGCGCTCCCGGGGGAGGGAGCGTGATGGCACGAGGAGCGGGCGGCTCAGAGCCGCCAAGGCCGATTGCGCTTGAAGATCGGTTGCCTCCTGCTGCGAGGGCGCGGGACCGTGCGAGACCCGTCTGGCCATGCTGCAGCACCTGATCGTCGGAAGCGGGTGCTTGACGGTGGCGGCCCGGGCCACACGAGGCAGCGGCGTCCGGATGCCAGGGGAGGAGTGCCGGCCGTGAGTCCTGCTCAACAGCGCGCCGCGGGCCTGCCACTTCAGGAACTCGGCGTCGCGATCACCCGCGCCGAGCCGCCCGGCGGGCCACTCGAGCGGCGGCTGGCGCGGCTGGGCGCCCGGGTGCTGCGCTGGAACGCGGTCTCGATCGCACCCCCGGCCGATCCGGCGCCCCTGGATCGGGCGGCCGCGAGCCTGGCGAGCTACGACTGGGTCGTTTTCGCCAGCTCCCGTGCGGTGGCCGCCCTGGCCGCGGCCGCCACAGCCCCGGCAGCCGTCACCCCGTTCGTGGGCGCTCTGGCAGGAGGGGCCGCGGCGGGAGATGCATCACCCCCGGCCGAGCGCCTTCCGGGTGGGCCCACGCAGCCTTTCGTGGCGGGCCAGAGTGGGCTTCATCCCGACCATCCGAGCTGGCCTCGCGTGGCGGTAGTGGGCCCGGCAACCGCGGCGGCGGCGGAGCGGGCGGGCTGGCGCGTGGACCGGCTTCCCGCCGAGCTCAGCGCCGCGGGCCTGGTTGAGAGCTTCCGCTCCGCCGGGGACGCCCCCGGGGCCCGCATCCTGCTGCCGGCGAGCGCCCAGGGCCGCCCCGAGCTGGCCGCTGGCCTGGCCGCCCTCGGAGCGACCGTCGCTGCCGTCGAGGCCTACCGGACTCTGCCGTCCGCGCTCGACGGCGCCGCCTGCCGCGCCGCGCTCGCCGCCGGAGAGGTCGACGCGATCACTTTCACCAGCCCCTCGGCGGTCTCCGGCCTGGAACGCGCCCTCGGCCCGGCGGACTTCGCCGCCGCGCTCTCCGGCCGGCTGGTGGTCTCGATCGGCCCGACCACCACGCGCGCGCTCTCCGAGCGCGGCAGAGCGCCCGATGCCGAGGCTCGGCCGAGCACGCTCGACGGATTGGTGGAGGCGCTGATCGGAAGCCTTCCGCGAGGCCTCGATCGCGCGCCGAACACCTGAGCGTCATCCTGAGCGCGGCGAAGGATCTGGCCCTGCCGGGTTCACCCCCGTGGTTGCCACTGCTTGACGACGCGGCTGCGGCGGATGGCTCGATCGTGGGTGGCGAGCGCCCATCGATGGGCCTTGGCCGTCGCCACGATCAGCCGATCGGCGGGATCGCCGTGGAACGAGGCCGGCAGCCGGCCGAGCGCGATCACTACCTCGACATCGAGCGGGACGATCTCGATCACGTCGGCCGCCGCGGCCTCCCGCAGCCAGACGTCGAACGGGCGCTCGAGCACCAGGCGCCCCTTGGCGTGGAGCATCTGCGCCTCCCAGAGACTCACCGCGGCGAGCCGCAGTTCCCGCCGGCTCGCCTGGCGATCGAGAGCACTTCGGTGAGCCGCCGCCAGCGAGTCCGCGCCCAGCACCCACCACAGCCAGACGTGAGTGTCGAGCAGGACCGTCAACGCAAAGCCTCTAGATCCTCGACCGAGAGCACCGACTCGTCGGGTTCGGCGAGCAACCGGCCGGAGCCTCGGAGCCGTTCCCAGGGCTTGGGCAGTGCCTTGGCGGTGGCGGGAGGCGGAGTCAGCCGAGCGACCACGCGGCCCCGGCGCCGGATGTCCACCGGCTGGCCTCCGGCCTCGACCTGTCGAATGAGCTCGAGGCAGCTCGCACGAAAGCGGGTCACGGAAATGTCCATGCGGCGATACTACATAGACATTTCGGGGCGGACAAACGGACGACGATCCAGGCGTCCGTCCCCAGCTTTCGCGGATCTCGATTCTCGGAGAGAATCCGCTGCAGGAGTCGATGATGTCCATCCCCCAGCACCGCCCGGTCACCCCGTTTGGCCCGCCAAGTGGCCTGGTGGTACCTTTCGCCGGTGCCCGAGCTCTCGCGGTTTTTCGGGATCGTCATCCGGATGTTCACGGAAGCCGGCGGGCCGCATCATCTGCCTCACTTTCATGCCTACTATCAGGAGGATGTGGCCGTCCTCGGGGTCGAGCCCGTGGAGCTAATCGCCGGCTCGCTGCCTCGCACCCAACGTCGCCTCGTGGAGGCGTGGGCCGAGCTTCACCAGACGGAGCTGCTCGAGGATTGGCGGCGGCTCCAGTCGGGCGAGAGGCCGCTGCCGATCGCACCTCTGCGCTAAAAGGCACTTTATGACTCACCCTATCCACCGCGTGACCTCGTTCGAGATCGTTGCGCGCTTCACGCTGCGCGTGCTGTTCGACGACGGCAGTGTCCAGACCATCGACTTCTGGCCAGTCCTGGCGGGCGAGCTGTTCGGCCCGTTGCGCAATCTCGAGCTTTTCGAGCAGGTACGCCTCGATTCCGAGGCGCAGACCCTGGTTTGGCCCAACGGCGCCGACTTCGACCCGGCGACACTTCACGACTGGCCGGTGTATTCCCAGGCGATGGCCGCCATGGCTAGCCGCTGGGAGCGTGGCGCGGCCTGATGGCACCGCTGGTCAGAAGCCTGGATCCTGCTGGGGTGCCTGCTCGGCGGAGTGGCTAGCGTGTGATTGTCATCCTGAGCGAAGCGAAGGATCTGGGTGGGGGAAGCTCGAACGTGGGCCCTCCACCCAGGTCCTTCGCTTCGCTCAGGACGACGTCTTGAAGATCGGTGCCTGTAACAATGACACACGAGCCTCGCTAGGAGCCTGACGATGTCCTTTCCCCAACAGCGCCCGCGCCGGCTGCGCGCCACCGCCGCCTGGCGCGACTTGGTCGCCGAGACCCACCTCGAGGCGTCGCACCTCGTCTACCCGATGTTCGTCGTGCACGGCGAGGGAGTACGCAAGCCGGTGGGGAGCATGCCGGGGATCTGCCAGCTCTCGATCGACCAGTTGGTGATCGATGCCGGCGCCGCGCACGCGCAGGGCGTGCCGGCGGTGATCCTGTTCGGCATCCCCGAGCACAAGGACGAGGTGGGTAGCGAGGGCTACGCCGCGGACGGCATCGTGCCGCGCGCCGTGCGTGCTCTCAAAGCCGCGCACCCGGAGCTCTTGGTGTGGGCTGACGTCTGCCTGTGCGAGTACACCAGCCACGGCCACTGCGGGGTGCTCGACGGCGAAGGCAGGGTGAAGAACGACGAGACGCTGCCGCTGCTCGCCAGCGCGGCGCTCGCCTACGCGGCGGCGGGCGCCGACGCGGTGGCGCCCTCGGACATGATGGACGGCCGGGTGGGGGCGGTGCGCGAGGCGCTAGACGAGGGCGGTTTCCCGCACCTGCCGATCGTCGCCTATGCCGCCAAGTACGCCTCGGCTTTCTACGGGCCGTTCCGCGAGGCGGCCGGCTCTACCCCGGCCTTCGGCGACCGCAAGGCCTACCAGATGGACCCCAGGAACGTCGAGGAGGCCCTGCGCGAGGTGGAGCTCGATATCGAGGAGGGCGCCGACATCGTGATGGTCAAGCCGGCTGGGCCGTACCTCGACGTCGTGCGCCGGGTGAAGGACACCTTCGGCATGCCGACCGCCGCCTACCAGGTGTCCGGGGAGTACAGCCTGATCAAAGCCGCGGCCTCGCTCGGCTTCCTCGACGAGCGGCGGGTGGTGCTCGAGAGCCTGACCGGCATCCGGCGGGCCGGTGCCGACATCATCCTGACCTACTTCGCGCCCGAGGTCGCCCGCTGGCTGAAGGAGCCGCGTTGACCGAGGCCGGCTCCTTGGCTGGCGCCGCCGGGCCCGCGGCCGGCAGCGGGGTCGCCGCCGCCGCTCCGCCTGCGCCGTCTCCGCCGCCGTTTCTCGCCGCCTGCCGCTGCCTGCCGGTCGCGCACACGCCGATCTGGCTGATGCGCCAGGCCGGCCGCTACCTGCCGGAGTACCGGGCGCTGCGCGAGCGACACGCGTTCCTCGCCCTCATGCGCACCCCGGAGCTCGCGGCCGAGGTGACGCTGCAACCCGTGCGGCGCTTCGCGGTCGACGCCGCGATCCTCTTCGCCGACATCATGACGCCCCTCGACGGCCTCGGCCTCGGGCTCGAGTTCGCGCCGGGGCCGGTGCTCGCCCGGCCGGTACGCACCGCCGTGGCGGTCGACGCTCTGCGGCTGCCCGATCTCGACGAGACTGTCCCCTACGTCACGGCGACGATCCGCGCGCTCTCCGCCGAGCTGCCGGCGCAGGCGCCGCTGATCGGCTTCGCGGGCGCGCCGTTCACGCTCTTCTGCTACCTGGTCGAGGGCCAGGCTTCGAAGAGCTTCGCGACCGCGCGGTCGTTTCTGTACCGCGAGCCGGCGACGGCGGCGCGCCTGCTCGACTGGCTCGCCGACCTCACCATCGCCTACCTCACCGCGCAGGCGCGCGCCGGTACCCGGGCGCTGATGGTCTTCGACTCCTGGGCCGGCCTGCTGGGGCCCGATGAGTTCCGGCGGGTCGCGATGCCGGTGATGCGGAAGGTGTTCGACGCCCTCGGCCCGCTCGGCCTGCCGCGCATCTACTTTCCTTACCAGGGAGCGACCTTGCTGGCGAGCGCCGCCACGCTGCCCGTCGAGGTGATCGGCATCGACTGGCGCACGCCGCTGGGGGAGGCGCGCGAAACCCTCGGCCCCGGGATCGCGGTGCAGGGCAATCTGGACCCGGCGGCGCTCTTCGCCCCGGACCGGGAGCTCGTCTGGCAGGCCGACCAGGTGCTCGACGCGGCGGGCCCGGCGCCCGGTCACGTCTTCAACCTCGGCCACGGCGTCGAGCCGGCCACCGACCCCGCCAAGGTCGCCCGGCTCGTCGAGCACGTCCACCGGCGCACCGAGCAGCGGCAGCACCGGGTCACGGCATGAGCGAGAACCTCGTCCTGGCCGCGCGGGGCCTCGACATCGACCCCGAGCTGGTCCGCCGCTTCGACCGCTCCGGGCCGCGCTACACCTCCTACCCGACGGCGATCGAGTTCCACGAGGGCGTGGGCGAAGCGGCCTACCGCGAGCGCCTGGCCCGCGCCGATGAGCGCCAGCCCGGGCAGGCCCTCAGCCTCTACGTCCACATCCCGTTCTGCGAGAAGACCTGTACCTTCTGCGCCTGCCACTTCATCGCCACGCCGCGCCGCGAGGTCGCCCGCACCTATCTCGACTACCTCCGCCGCGAGATCAACCTCTTGGCCGAGCGCCTGCCGCACCGGCGCACGCTTTCCCAGATGCAGTGGGGAGGCGGCACGCCGACCTACCTCTCGCCGGCCGAGCTCGAAGAGCTGTTCGCCGCAGTGGCGCAGCGGTTCGCCTTCGAGCCGGAAGCCGAGATCGCGATCGAGGTCGATCCGCGCTTCACCACCCGCGCCCACCTCGCGACCCTCGCCCGTCTCGGCTTCAACCGGCTGTCGCTGGGAGTGCAGGACTTCACCCCCGCGGTACAGGAGGCGATCGGCCGCGGCCAGACCTTCGAGCAGACCCGCGCCGTGGTCGAGGCGGCCCGCGAGCTGGGGCTCGCCGAGAGCATCAACTTTGATCTCGTCTACGGGCTGCCGCTCCAGGACGAGTCGAGCTTCGAGGCCAACCTCGACCGCGTGCTCGAGCTCTCACCCGACCGCGTGGCCATGTACTCCTTCGCTTACGTGCCGTGGGCGCGGCCGCACCAGAAGCGGCTCGACGCCTCGGCCTTGCCGCCGCGCGAGGTCAAGCTCGCCCTCTACTTGAGGGCGCTCGAGCGCCTGCTCGGCGCCGGCTACCAGTCGATCGGCATGGACCACTTCGCCCTGCCCGGCGACGAGCTGGCCCGCGCCGCCTACGAGTCGCGGCTCGAGCGCAACTTCATGGGTTATACGGTAAAGGCGGCCTCGGCCATGGTCGCCCTCGGGACCTCGGGGATCAGCGAGGTGAAAGGGGCGTACTTCCAGAACGAGCGCAAGCTCGCGAGCTACTACGCGGCGCTCGACGCCGGCCGGCTGCCGGTGCAGCGCGGCTACCTGCTGGACGACGACGACCGCCTGCGCCAGCACGTGATCCGCCAGCTCATGTGCCACTTCGCGCTCGACAAGGACGATGTCGAGCGCCGCTTCGGAGTGGACTTCGACCGTTACTTCGCCGGCCCGCTCGCCGAGCTTCGAGAGTGGAACGCGGCCTGCGGCGCCGGCCTGATCGCCGACGAGGGGCGCCTGCTGCGCGTCACCGCCACCGGCCGCATCTTCGTGCGCAACCTCTGCATGGCCTTCGACCGCTACCTCGAAGCGCAGCGCGAAGCCGGCCGGCCGGTGTATTCACGGACGGTGTAGCGGCGGACGGTGTAGGGGCGCCGCCTCTCAACCACGCCGGCGGCGGATCAGCGAGTCGAGGCTCCAGTCGCCGGCGCCCTTGGAAGCCATGTACAAGAAGATGAAGCAGAAGAGCACGGCAGGCTCGCCGTGGTTCTGGATCGGCCAGGCGCCGTTCGGGGCGTGGAACTGCCAGTAAGCGACCGCCATCTCGCCGGACAGGATGAACGCGGTGGGGCGGGTGAACAGACCGACGAGGATCAGCAGGCCGCCGATCAGCTCGAGCATGCCGCCGATCCAGGCCTGGGACATGACTGGCGCGGTGGCCCCTTCCGGCAGGCCGCCAAACCAGCCGAGGATCGTCAGCGCCCCATGGTGGAAGAACAACAGACCCACGACCACCCGTAGCAGGAAGTAAGTGACCTGCTCTGCCTTGGTCCAGTTCATCGCTCGCCTCCTCGAGGGAAAGGGTAGAAAGAGCCGCAGCCGGCCCTGGAATTGTAGGCCTGAACCAGCCCGCGGCGACAGGGCATCGCGCGGGCGCCGGAGGAGGAGGCGGACGTGAGGTACACTTGGGACGCAAGGCGCCTGCCGGTGACGCTCGATCCCCAAGCCCCATGAAGCTCCCACCGCCCACGGGCACGTCCCGGTCCGCTAGCTGGTGCGCCCGCCTGCGGGCGCCGACGCCGGAGGCCGCGTGAGCGCGCCCGCCGTGGCCGGCCCGCCTGCCCCCGGCGTGCCGTCGGCGCCCGGCGTGCCGCCCGCGACCCGCGCCCGGCTCGCCGACTGGCTGGAGTTGACCAAGCCGCGCATCACCACCATGGTGGCGATCACCGCCGCGGCGGGCTTCCTTCTCGCCGGCAGCGGCAAGCCGGCCCTGGCGGCGGGCGCACTCCTCTTCTGGGCCCTGCTCGGCACGTCGCTCCTTGCCTCCGGCGCCTCGGTCCTCAATCAGGTGGTCGAGCGGCAGTGGGACGCGCGCATGCGACGCACCGCCGGGCGACCGGTGCCCTCCGGCCGGGTGGACCCGGACGCGGCCCTCGCCTTCGGAGTCGGCCTGGTGGTGCTCGGCCTCCTGACCCTCCTTTTCCAGGTCAACGGCGTCACCGCCGGCCTCGGGGCGCTGACGGTTGCCGGCTACGTCTTCGTCTACACGCCGATGAAGCGCTGGACCTCGCTCTCCACCGTGGTGGGCGCGGTGCCGGGCGCCATCCCGCCGATGATGGGCTGGACGGCGGCGCGCGGCGAGCTCGAGCTCGGGGCCTGGGCGCTCTTCGGCCTGCTCTTCTTCTGGCAGCTCCCGCACTTCCTCGCCATCGCCTGGATGTACCGCGACGACTACGCGCGGGGCGGCTTCCCCATGCTCACGGTGCTCGACCCGGACGGCCGGCGCACGGCGCAGCAGATGGTGCTGTGGAGCGCGGCACTGATCCCGGTCTCCCTCCTTCCCTCTGCCCTCGACCTCGCCGGGCCGGTCTACTTCGCCGCCGCCCTGGCCCTGGGGCTCGGCTATCTCGCCTGCGCGCTGCTCTTCGCGCGCGCGATCTCGGTGCGCTCGGCGCGGCGGCTGCTCCTGGCCTCGGTCGTCTATCTGCCGGTGATCCTGGGCGCGCTGGTCGTCGATCGGCTGGCATAACCCACGGCGCGCAGGGTCATGACGAACCGCAGGCTGGCGCGCGGGCTGCTGTGGGGCCTGCTCGCCGTGGTGCTGGCCGCGGTGGTGACAGTCGCCCTGTGGCGCAAGACCACCCGCGCTGCGCCAGTCCCGCCTCCCAAGCTCAGCTACCTGCCGGGCTTCGTGCTGACCAACCACGACGGCCGCGAGGTGACGCTCGCCGACCTCTCGACCGCTCCCTGGGTGGCCGACTTCATCTTCACCCGCTGCCCCGGCCCCTGCCTCAAGATGAGCCAGGAGATGGCCGCGCTCGGCAGGGCGCTGCCGCCGGAGGTGCGCCGCGTCTCGTTCACCGTCGATCCCGACTACGACACTCCGCAGGTGCTGGCCGAGTACGCCGCGCGGTTCCGCGCCGCGGACGACTGGCTGTTCTTGACCGGCAGCCGCGAGGCGATCTGGGAGCTCTCGGCCGACGGCTTCAAGCTCGCGGTGGCCCCGGCCACGGACGAAGCGCCCCCCGAGGCTGCTGCCAACGAGCAAGGGCCGATCGTCCACTCGACGCGCTTCGTCCTCGTCGACCGCGACGGCGCCATCCGCGGCTACTATGACGCCTTCGAGCCGCTGGAGGTCCACCGCCTCCTGGCGGACCTCCAGGCCGTGCTCGCCGAGCGCTAGGCGACCGCTCGCCCCGATTCCACTCGCCCCGGAGGCCCACGTGCTCGACGTCCGCGACCTGCCCACCGTCAATGCCATGCTCAACGGCACGGCGGCCGTGCTGCTGGTCGTGGGGCACCGCCTGATCCGCCGCGGGCGGATGCGCGCCCACCGCGCCGTGATGCTCACCGCCTTCGGCTGCTCGATCCTGTTCCTGGTTTCCTACCTCACCTACCACGCCCAGGTGGGCTCGGTCCGCTTCCAGGGCACAGGCTGGCTGCGCACCACCTACCTCACGATCCTCGCCTCCCACACCGTGCTCGCCGCCGCGGTGCCGGTGCTGGCCATCCTCACTCTGCGCCTGGCCCTCAAGGGCCGCTACGACCGCCACCGCGCCTTGGCGCGCTGGACCTACCCGATCTGGCTGTATGTCTCGGTGACGGGCGTGATCGTGTACTGGATGCTGTACCAGATGTAGCCGAGGGAAGGCGCTAGCTAGCAGGTTCGGAGGCGGCCAATTCGAGAAAGCTGTCCACACTGAGGCCAGGAACGAGACCCTCAGGGCGTACACACATAGAAGCAGGACCCACTCTAGTACTACTGTGTCATAAGTTGCTTTCTGGTTTCTGGCGTGGGAGGATGCTGGCCATGCGCCGCCACGACCGGGAAGCACGCTTCGAGGAGTACCTCGCTCGATTGGGGGACGCGCTCGGCCATGCCGATCGGCGAGAACCGCTGCGGGCGTATCTGACCGGGTTGCTGCTGGCAGGCGAGCGCAAGAGTGTGGAGCCGATGGCAGCCAAGATCGATCCGCGGCACGCCCAGGCTCGTCACCAGTCCATGCATCACTTCGTGGCGAGTGCTCCTTGGGAGGAGAAGTCCCTGCTGGCGGTGGCCCGCGACTACGCACTCGGCCAGCTGGAGCGCCACGGGCCGGTGTCGGCCTGGATCGTGGACGACACGGGGATCCCGAAGAAAGGCAAGCACTCGGTCGGGGTGGCTCGTCAGTATTGTGGCGCGTTGGGGAAACAGGACAATTGCCAGGTGGCGGTCACGGTGTCGTTGGCCAACAGCACGATGAGTGTTCCTTGCGCCTGGCGTTTGTATCTTCCCGAGGCGTGGTCCCAGGACGCCGCGCGCCGTCGGGCCGCTGGAGTCCCGGCGGAGGTGGAGTTTCGGCCGAAGTGGCAGATCGCACTCGATCAGATCGACGATCTTCTGGTGGATGAGCTGCCGCCAGCACCGCTGGTAGCAGACGCCGGGTACGGGACGAGCACGGAGTTTCGAGAGGGCCTGACGGCTCGCGGGCTCTCCTACTCTGTGGGCGTGACGAAGCAGACGACGGTATGGCCCGAAGGCAAGGCGCCGCTGTCGCCTCGGCCCTGGAGGGGCGTGGGCCGCCCTCCCACGTTGCTGCGTCGATCGCCGCAGCACCAGCCGGTCACGGTGCTCGAGCT
This sequence comes from Thermoanaerobaculia bacterium, assembly GCA_044869805.1. Lineage (GTDB taxonomy): Bacteria > Acidobacteriota > Thermoanaerobaculia > Multivoradales > SZUA-115 > CAWDVR01. Next base: position 34,149 of record JBIOXV010000181.1, read on the forward strand.
CGCCCAGCTCCCGACCACGGCTTTTCGGACCTTCTCTTGGCGAGAAGGCACTCGCGGCACGATGCGCTCTCGGTTCGCGCTGTGCCGCGTTCGGCCGGCTCACCGCGATGATTGGAGGTCTACTGCGCGTGCCGAAGAGTGGCTCTTGATCGAGTGGCCCAAGACCGAGCCCGAGCCCACGAAGTACTGGCTCTCCTCCATCCCCGAGACGGTCGCGGCCACGGAGCTGATCCACCTCACCACGCTGCGCTGGCGCATTGAGCGGGACTACCAAGAGATGAAGGACGAGCTGGGGCTCGACCACTATGAAGGCCGAGGCTGGCGAGGCTTCCATCACCACGGCGCCTTATGTATGGCAGCCTACGCTTTCCTGGCTGCCGAGCGCGCTCGGCTTTCCCCCCCGGAGCCTCTTGCCTTCCTGCGCCCCGCTCGCCTACCCCAAGGTTTCCGCCCGCGCGGAGCCGCCGTTGCGAGCTGAGCGTCACAATCCCGCGTCGATCACCACCTTGCGACTCCATCAAGCCCGGGCCCTGCTCGCTTACTTGCCCGCTTGTCCCTGGTGCGGTCATCTTGAGGCTGGTCGCTTCGTGACACAGTAGTACTAGCCCCAGATCCAGCGCCAAAGAGGCAGTTGGAGGTGGTCTGAAACGAGGAAACGCCTGATTCTACAGGGTATTATCGGTGGTGTTCAGACATCGACAACCACTGGAGAAGAGGCGTTTCAGATGAAGAGTAGAGCGAATTTTGAGCGTCGTCAACGGAGCCTCGAGGAACACCTGGACCCGAGCTGGCTGCCGGAGGTTGACGAGCGGGTGCTGGGTGGTGGCAACGTTTGTTACCAGGTAGCCGGGCGCACCGAGGCGATTGGCTGCGGCGGGCTGGGGATGCTTCAGACGGTAGTGGGCGCGGTGGGTCTATGCGAGGAGATCGACGAGAGCTTGCAGCTTCTTCGGCGCCACCTGCCCTACCACGAGTCGGATCATGTGCTGGCTCTGGCGTACAACATACTGACTGGCGGTCGCTGTCTGGAAGACCTCGAGGCTCGCCGCAGCGACGAGGGGTTTCTCAACGCGCTGGGAGCTCGGCGCCTGCCGGACCCGACGACGTCAGGGGACTTCCTCCGGCGCTTCGATGCGGGGGACGCGCGGGAGCTGATGGCGGCGATCAACCGGTCGCGATCGAGTGTCTGGCGCCTGCAGCCCCGTTCCGAGCGCCGGCTGGCACTCTTGGATGTCGACGGCACGATTTCCGAGACCTTGGGAGAATGCAAGGAAGGGATGGACATCTCCTACGATGGGCGCTGGGGTTACGGCCCGTTGGTGGTCAGCCTGGCCAACAGCCGGGAGGCTCTCTGTGTGGTCAATCGGCCAGCCAATCGTCCGTCCCACGACGGAGCCGCGCAGTGGATCGACTGGAGCATACGCTGGGCGTTTGAAGGGGCAGGCTTCGAGCGCGTTCGTCTGCGTGGCGACACCGACTTTTCGCTGACGGCGAACTTCGATCGCTGGACGGAGGCGGGGGTGGAGTTTGTCTTCGGCATAGACGCCAACGCCAGCCTTGTGGCGCGAGCCCGGGAGCTGCCCAAGGAGGCTTGGAAGCTGCTCGAGCGGCCGCAGAGCGAGGCGAAGCGCCGCCGTCCGGCCCACGTGAAACGAGCCGTCAGCAAGCAGCGAGGCTTCCGCAACCTGACGCTCGAGCAAGAGCACGTGGCAGAGATCGAGTACCGTCCCGGGAAGTGCCGGCGGACCTACCGACTCGTCATCGTGCGCAAGCGCATCAAGGTGACCGAGGGCCAACTCCGGCTCACCGACGAAATTCGATACTTCTTCTACGTGACCAATCTCGCGCGCGAGCAGATGGGCATGGCGGCCGTGGTGCGCGAGAACAACGCCCGCTGCGAGCAGGAAAACCTGATCGAGCAACTCAAGAACGGAGTCCAAGCCACGCGCATGCCGGTGGCAGAGTTTGACGCCAACTGGGCCTACATGGTCATCGCCTCGTTGGCCTGGAACATCAAGGCCTGGGCCGGACTCCTGCTACCCGCGCAACTCTGAGCACGCACCATCCTACGCTTGAAGTTTCGCCGCTTCCTCCACCAGCTGATCTTGCTGCCGACCCAGATCCTGCACAGCGGGCGACGGCTGATCTTCCGCCTCCTGGCCATCAACCGGTGGGTCCCCCTGCTGCTCGAAGGCACCCAGGCGCTCAAACGACAATGCTTCGCTTGAGACTCTCGGCCTCCCCGTCAACTTCGCAGAGCACCTTCAGGCAGAGGTGTGTCTCGCACCACTGCTGTCCAAGAACGGCTGGTTTGGAGGTGTTGGGGCCTGGGAAACAAGGCTTGTTGGAGGGCTGAGTGCGGCAGTCACGGTCGAGGTCCCCTACGGCTGCTGTCCAGGAACGAGCAGGGGT
>JBIOXV010000182.1:0-4927 GCA_044869805.1 Thermoanaerobaculia bacterium
CTCGAAGTCCACGTGCACGATGCCGAAGCGCTTGGAATAGCCGAGGCTCCACTCGAAGTTGTCGAGCAGCGACCACACGAAGTAGCCGCGCAGGTCGACTCCCTGCTCGATCGCGGCGTGCGCCGCCGCGAGGTGGCGCTTCAGGTAGTCCACGCGCAGCGGGTCGTCGAGCGCCTCGCCCTCGACCACCGGCGGGTCGAAGAAGGCGGCGCCGTTCTCGGTGACGTAGAGCGGCAGCGAGCCGTAGCGCTCCTTGACCCACACCAGGGTGTCGGTGAGCCCCCGCGGGTACACCTCCCAGCCGGTCTCGGTGTAGGTGTGGCGCTTCTGGCGCACCGCCGCGGCGCGCAGCGGCCAGGCCGAGGGCTCCTCGCGGGTGACGCTGCGGGTGTAGTAGTTGACGCCCAGGAAGTCGATCGGCTGCTTGAGCTGCTCTACCTCGGCGGCCGGGAAATCGGGCCAGGCATCGCCGAACACCTCGCGCATCTCCTCCGGGTAGCGGCCGAAGAGCGCGGGATCGAGGTACTGCCGGTTCATGTAGGCCTCGGCGCGCCGCGTGGCAGCCAGGTCCTCGGGGCGGTCGGTAGCAGGGTACTTGGGCTCGAGGTTGACCACCAGGCCGATCTGGTGCCGGCCCATGGCGCGGTAGGCCTCGACCGCCGCGGCGTGCGAGCGCATCAGGTTGTGGCTGGCGAGCGGCGCCTCGAAGCGGTTGCGGTGGCCGGGGGCGAGCGCTCCGTGGAGATAGCCGCCGTCGGTGACCACCCACGGCTCGTTCAACGTCACCCACATCTTCACGCGATCGTCGAGGGCGCGGAACATCACCCCGGCGTACTCAGCGAACCAGCCGGCAACGTCCGGGTTGAGCCAGCCGCCACGGTCGTCGAGCGCCGCCGGCAGGTCCCAGTGGTAGAGGGTGACGAGGGGCTGGATGTCGTGGGCCAGGAGGCAGTCCACCAGGCGCTCGTAGAAGCCGAGGCCCGCGGCGTTGACGGCGCCCCTGCCCTGCGGCAGCACGCGGCTCCACGACACCGAGAAACGGTAGGCGTGGAGGCCCAGCTCCTTCATCAGCCGCACGTCCTGCTCGAAGCGGCGGTAGTGGTCGCAGGCCAAGTCGCCGGTTTCGCCGTCGGCGGTCAGTCCCGGAGTGTGGACGAAGCGCTGCCAGATGCTGGGGCCGGCGCCGTCGGCGAGCGGCGAGCCTTCGATCTGGTAGGCCGAGGTGGCCGCTCCCCAGAGAAAGTCGGGTGGAAACTGCAGCGGCCTGGCGTTCGTTGGCATCGCTCGATTCGGGGTCGACGGGTAGTGAAAACGTTTTCAGGCCGAAGACCGGGCGAAGTTTACACGATGGGAAGACGCTGATGGCCAAGGTCAGCCTGCAGGCGGTCCGCAAGGTCTACGACAACGGTCACGTGGCGGTGGCCGGCGCCAGCTTCGAGGTCGAGGACGGCGAGCTGCTGGTGCTGGTGGGGCCTTCCGGCTGCGGAAAATCGACGCTGCTGCGGCTGGTGGCTGGCCTCGAGGCCGCTACCTCGGGCACGCTCGCCATCGGCGGCAGGGTGGTCAACGACGTGCCGCCCAAGGACCGCGACATCGCCATGGTGTTCCAGAGCTATGCCCTCTACCCGCACATGACCGTGGCCGAGAACCTGGGCTTCGGTCTGAAGCTCCGCAAGCTCCCGGTGGCGGAGATCGACCGCCGCGTCCGCCAGGCGGCCGAGCTGCTGGAGCTCGGCGCGGTGCTCGGTCGAAGGCCACGCCAGCTCTCCGGCGGCCAGCGGCAGCGGGTGGCGCTCGGCCGCGCCATCGTGCGCCAGCCCAAGGTGTTCCTGCTCGACGAGCCGCTCTCCAACCTCGACGCCAAGCTGCGCCTCGCCATGCGCACCGAGATCGCCAAGCTCCACCGCACGCTCGGGGCGACTATGGTCTACGTCACCCACGACCAGATCGAGGCCATGACGTTAGGCGACCGCATCGTGGTGATGAAGAGCGGCGAGATCCAGCAGATCGCCGCGCCCATGGACCTCTACCGCGAGCCTGCCAACCTCTTCGTGGCGGGCTTCGTGGGCAGCCCGGCGATGAACTTCCTACCCGGCAAGGTCGAGGGCGGCGCGGCGGCGCGGTTCGTGATCGACGCGGGCCCGGAGTCCGGCGAGCGCGTGGCCCTACCGCTGGCAGGAGCCGGCCTGGCGCCCCGCTTCCTCGCCGAGCTCGAGGGCCGGGCGTTGATCCTCGGCCTCCGGCCCGAGGACGTGCACCTGGTCGGAGAGGTAGGCGCCAGCCTCGAAACCGGAGGCGCGGAGCAAGTAGTCCCCGGCGCGCCCGCCACCGTCCGCGCCCGGCTCGAGGTCGTCGAGCCGGTGGGCAACGAGGTCTTCCTCGTCACTCGCCTCGCCGGCCGCGAGGTCGTGGCGCGGCTACCGCCGCGAGAGCTGCCGGAGCCCGGAAGCGAGATCGAACTGGCTCTGGACCTGGGGAAGGCGCACTGGTTCGATGCGGAGAGCGAGCGGCGGCTGGCCTCGACTCCTGCCTGAGCGCGGGCCTACGGCCAGGCAAGGAGCTCCTCCCGCTCGGCGTGAGGTCGCCACACGCGGACCCCGACCTGAGACACTCGAACGACCTACCCCAGTCGCTTGGCTCGAGCGTCGAACGCCGGGTGCCGCAGAGGCCGCTGCACGAAGGCTGCGACCTCGTCGCGGCCTACGGCGAGGACGACGATGCAGTAGCGAGGATGCCGGACCTCGCGAGCGTAGAAGCGACGATCGCGCGTGAAGAAAGTGGGGCGCCGAGCGGCGCCTAAGCGCGAGGGAATCGCGTCGTCCTGAATCCCCTTCTCGCCGAAGTCGACGCCGATCTGGTGGCAGCGGATTCGGCGGCGGGCGAGAAGCTGGCGCTGGCTTTCGGGGATGTTCTCGTCGAGGACGATCATGCCGAGGCGGGCAGCAGAACGTACTCCTCAGCGTGGTCCAGGAAAGCGCGCCCCGCCAGGCTCACCGCCTCCGCGATCGCATCGACTGTCACATCGCCGCGCTACTCGTCGACGATCGTCTCCCAGGCGGTCCCACGAGCCACCTGGTCGAGCACGTCGGCGACCAGGATCCGCGTGCCTCGGAACGTCGGCTCGCCGTGGCAGACGGAGGGATCGCTGACGATGTAGCGGCCGATCGGGCTGGCTGTCTTCATCGGCGCTCCCTGGTCCGGGAGTGAAAGACCGCAACCGAACCGCCGAGATCCTACACCTGCTCCGCTGGTCAGGGCCTTCACCGTCCCGCTCGCCACCTCCGGATCGCCGCGGCGTGCTTGGGGTAGTGGTCGTAGGTGTCGAGCCGCAGGCGGCGGCGGAAGCGGGTCTCGCGGCGGACCTGCTCCTCGGGCGTGCTCTCGACCAGTGCGACGAGACGCCGGTGGACCTCGCCCTGTTGCCGCAGCACCTCGGCGAGGGACAACCCTGCCTTCCGCTCCGTCATCAGGGCATTGAAGGCGTCGATGCCGCCATAGGCCACGGAGTACCGCGGCGTCCTGCCACCCTCGAGGATCACCGGCAGGTGCTTCAACGCCTCCTCCTCCCAGGTGGTGACGTGGGCGATGATGTCCCGCACCGACCAGGCACCGGTGACTCCTGGCGTCAGCAGCTCCGCATCCGTCAGACCGGAGCACGACTCGCGGAAATCAGTCCACGCCCGCTCGAGCTTCTCCAGGAGCTGTGTTCGGTTCATCGCACTCCCCGGCTGTTCCTGGTCGCTTCCGGCCTCACTTCGCGTCGTGGAAGATCACGCCGACGGTGTGGCGGCGGCCGGAGCGGACCCGGCTCACGCCGTGCCGCAGGTTGACCCGATAGGTCCCCCGCGTGCTCGATCCGGCCCGGTAGCGCCGGGACGCGTTCCCTCGTCCCCCGACGCTCGCCGACTCTGGCACCGCGCGCCAGCGGCCGGCACTCCGCGGCTTGCGCTCGAATCCCGATCCGGCGATCGTTCGCGTGCCCGCTTGCTATCCTCCCCGACCGTGCGCCACGTGAAGGCCTTCTTCTCTCGTCCTTGGCTCGATGTGTTCCGGGGACTCGACGCCAGCCTCGAGGCCGGCGGCCGGGCGTTCGCGGCCGTCGGGCTGGGCCTCGCCGCCGGCTACTGGCTGTACGTGCCGCTGCACGAGCTGCTGCACGCCTTCGCCTGCATGGCGACCGGCGGCACGGTGACCCGGCTCGAGGTGGCGCCGACCTTCGGTGGCGTGCTCCTGGCGAGGATCTTTCCGTGGGTGGTCTCGGGCGGCGAGTACGCTGGCCGGCTCTCCGGGTTCGACACCGGCGGCAGCGACCTCGTCTACCTGGCAACGGACCTCGGGCCGTTCCTGCTCACGCTGTGGCCCGGCGTCTGGCTGCTTCGCTGGGCGGCGCGCCGCCGCCAGGCCGCGCTCTTCGGCGCCAGCCTGCCGTTCGCCCTGGCGCCGTTCCTGTCGGCGACCGGCGACGCCTACGAGATCGGCTCGATCCTCGTGACCCGGCTCCCTCCTTGGACTGAGCCGGCGACCCGCGCCTTGCTGCGCGGCGACGATCTACTGAAGAAGGTCCCCGAGCTGGCGGCGCTGGAGCCGGCGCCGTGGGGAGGACTGGTGCTTGCCACCATCCTCGGGCTCGCCTGGGCCGTTGCGACCTGTGCCCTGGCCGGCGGCGTGGCCCGCCTCCTCGGGCAAAGTGCCCTTCGCTCCCCTGCATCCTGATGCATCGAATTCGCTGCACTCCGCTCTCTGGCACTACACACCGAGAGCACAGCCGACGAGATACGCATCGACGCTCTTCTAGTCCGTACCACTGCTGTCCAAGAACGGCTGGTTTGGAGGTGTTGGGGCCTGGGAAACAAGGCTTGTTGGAGGGCTGAGTGCGGCAGTCACGGTCGAGGTCCCCTACGGCTGCTGTCCAGGAACGAGCAGGGGT
>JBIOXV010000183.1:0-2927 GCA_044869805.1 Thermoanaerobaculia bacterium
CGAAGGCCTCGCGGTTGCCTCCCACGCCGGCCACCTCCGAGTCGACGACGCCCCAGGGCTCGAGGCCCCCGGGAACGAAACCGGGCGCCGCGAGGCCCGCCACGGTGTCGTCGATCACCTGCCGGCGCAGGTCCTCGCGGCGCAGGATGCCGCCCTTGCCCACCGCGCCGCGTCCGGCCTCGAACTGTGGCTTGACCAGCGCCAGCAGGAAGCCGCCGGGCGCGAGCAGCGGCAGGAGCGCCGGCACGACCTTGGCGAGCGAGATGAAGGAGACGTCCACGGTGGCCAGGGCGCAGGGCTCGGGGACGTCGCCGGGCGTGAGATAGCGGGCGTTCACCCGCTCCCTGACCACCACCCGCGGGTCGTTTCTCAGCCGGTGGTCGAGCTGGCCGTAGCCCACGTCCACGGCGTAGACGCGCGCCGCGCCCCGCTGCAGCAGGCAGTCGGTGAAGCCGCCGGTCGAGGCGCCGACGTCGAGGCAGACACGGCCGGCGACCAGGGGCCGCGCGCCGCCCGGAGCCAGTTCGGGTTGGAGCGCTGCGAAGTGGTCGAGCGCGCCCGCGAGCTTGCGCCCGGCCCGCGACACGAACGGCTCGCGGGCCTGGGCGAGGCGCACAGCGGCCTCGCCGCGGATCGCGGTGCCCGGCTTGTCCACGCGGCGTCCGTCCACCTCCACGCCGCCCGCCATCACCGCCCGGCGCGCCTGCTCGCGGCTGGCGAAGAGGCCTCGTTCGACGAGCAGCTGGTCCAGGCGCATCGGCGGAGTCAGGGCCGGCGGCCGGCGCCGCGGTCGAGGCCGAAGGCGGTCTGGGGGAAGAACTGGCGGAGGCGGAAGTAGATGCCCTCGGCATCGAGCCCCAGGGCCTGGCGCAGCACGCGCTGCGAGCCCTGGGGCACGAAACGGTCGGGGATGCCGAGGCAGAGCGTCTCGACGCTCTCCAGCCCGATCTCGGCCAGCGCCTCGAGCACGGCGCTGCCGAAGCCGCCGGCCAGCGCGTGCTCTTCGACCGTGGCGAGGCGCCCGCCCAGCGCGAGCTGGCTCGCCAGCAGCTCCCGATCCAGCGGCTTGACGAAGCGCGCGTTGACCACCGCCAGCTCCACCCCGTCCTTGGCCAGGCGCTCGGCGGCGGCGAGCGTCGGCGCCACCGTGACGCCCAGCGCCCAAACCACGCCGTCGCGGCCCCGGCGCAGCACCTCGGCCTTGCCCGGGGGCAGCGGCTGTGCGGCGTAGTCGACGGCCGCGCCGGGGCCGGGGCCCTTGGGGTAGCGCACCGCCGCCGGGTGGTCGAGCTCGACCGCGGTCACCAGCATGCGCACCAGCTCGTCCTCGTCCTTGGGCGCCATGACCACCATGTTGGGCAGCGTGCGCAGGTAGGCGAGGTCGAAGACGCCGTGATGGCGCGGGCCGTCCTCGCCGACCAGGCCGGCGTGGTCGAGCGCGAAGGTCACCGGCAGGTTCATCAGGCAGACGTCGTGGAAGATCTGATCGAAACCGCGCTGCAGGAAGGTCGAGTACACCGCCACCACCGGCCGGAACCCGCCCAGCGCCAGGCCGGCCGCGAGCGTCACGCTGTGCTGCTCGGCGATGCCGGTGTTGAAGAAGCGCTTGGGGTGCTTGTCGGCGAAGGGCGCGAGGCCCGTGCCGTCCGGCATCGAGGCGGTGATGGCCACGATTCGGGAGTCGCGGTCGGCCAGATGCAGCAGCGCCTCGCCGAAGATCTCGGTGTAGGTGGCCCCGGGCCGCGGCCCCTCGATGCCCTTCTTGAGGTCGAAGGGGCTGGGGCCGTGGTAGGCCACGGGCCGGTCCTCGGCCAGCCGGTAGCCCTTGCCCTGCTGGGTGATGACGTGGATCAGCACCGCGCCGTCGATGGCCTTGGCCTCGTCGAGCGCGGTGAGCAGGCTGTCGAAGGAGTGGCCGTTGACCGGCCCCAGGTAGCGGAAGCCCAGCTCCTCGAACAGGCTCCCCGGCGCGAAGGTCTTGCGCACCCCCTCCTCCAGGGCGCGCGCTACCTCCAGCACCTGCTCGCCCACCCCCGGCACCTTGTGCAGCACGCGCTTGACGTCGTCCTTGAGCTTGGCGTAGTGGCGGCCGGCCATCAGCTCGTTCAGGTAGCGGGTCAGCGCGCCCACCGAGGGGGCGATCGACATCGAGTTGTCGTTCAGCACCACGATCAGGCGCTTGCCCAGGTGGCCCACCTGGTTCATGGCCTCGAACGCCATGCCGGCGGTCATCGCGCCGTCGCCGACGATCGCCACCACGTGGTGCTTGCCGCCTTTGAGGTCGCGCGCCACGGCGAGGCCGAGCGCCGCCGAGATCGAGGTCGAGGCGTGCCCGGCCTCGAGCACGTCGTACTCGCTCTCCTCGCGCGACAGGAAGCCGGAGAGGCCGCCGTAGCGGCGCAGGGTCTCCATGCGGTCGCGGCGGCCGGTCAGCATCTTGTGCGAGTAGGTCTGGTGGCCGACGTCCCACACCAGCAGATCGCGCGGCGTGTCGAAGGCGTAGTGCAGGGCGATCGTCAGCTCGACCGCGCCCAGGTTCGAGGAGAGATAGCCGCCGGTGCGCGAGACCACGCGCAGGATCTCCTCGCGCAGCTCCTTCGCCACCTTGGGAAGCTGAGCGGCTTTGAGCCGCCGCAGGTCCTGCGGGCCGCCGATGCGGTCGAGTAGAGGTGTGGCGTCCATGGCTTGGCGAGCAGGGCGGGTCGCTGTAACCCGCTGTGCAGTATAGCGAAAGGCCGTCCTTCGGCCGCGCGCCGCGAGCGCCGGCACGCCGGCTGCGAGGCCTCAGGAAGCGGGAACGCCCGGCTCGTCGCCGGGGGCGGCGCTGACGTAGGGCAGCGCGAGCACGAACAGGGCCATGCGCTGCACCTCGCTGTCGCCCCAGTTGTTCTCGAACAGGCCCGCGAGGTTGAAGCCGACCAGGGCGA
>JBIOXV010000184.1:0-9374 GCA_044869805.1 Thermoanaerobaculia bacterium
GGCCGATCCGGCACGTAGGTCTCCCGCGGCAACCCGAGGTAAGAGTCGCGAGCAAGACGCGCGCCCGCGTGCCGGAATCCTACTACAAGGTTAGGTGAGGAGGAGTGACGAAACGGAGAAGCCGCCGGCGCCGCGCGGGCCGCCTCACCACCGCCCGCTGGCGCCACCGCCCGAAGAGTGGCCGCCGGAGGACTTACTAGAGCTGGAGGAAGACGAGGAGCTGTCAGCGCTGGAGGAGGACCCTGAGGAGCTGCTCGACGAGCCAGCGTCGTCCGCTACGCGGGTGCTGATGAAAGTCTACCGGCGGCGGGTCCGCCCTCCCGGCACCTGCCGGGGGACCACATGGCTGGAGAAGGTCGAGTAGCCACAGTGGCCGCAGGCCTCCCACACCCGCACCAGCCCTTCGCTGAGCTGCGTGGGCGCATTGACGGAATCGGCCGTGATCGTCAGCGTGGTGTAGCCGCACTTCGGGCAGGGCTTGGTGCGGGTGAAGAAGGGCACCTTACGGAGCTTCTCGGCGTACTGGCAGCTCGGGCAGCACCACACCTGCCAGTTGGCGCCGCCCGCCTGCTCCTCGGCCCGCTCGCCGGGCTCGAGCCGCGCGTCGTCCTCCGCCTCGCCCAGCTTGACCATCGGCGCCTTGCACTTCGGGCAGGGACGCGGCAGGGGTCGCAGCATCCGGCGCAGCAGCCAGACGAAGCCGGCCAGCGCCGCGACCAGCATCGCCAGGCAGGAGCAGCCGGTGAACAGATCTCCAGCCTCCGCGGGCCGCCAAGGAGCCGAGGAAGGTGCGGTGGGGCTGACCGGAGCCGGGACGGGCTCGGGCACTACCCGCTGGACCGGCGGGGCCTCGGCGCGAGCCGGGCCAGGCGGCGCCTCCGCGTCCCCCACCGACGCGCCAAGGATCTGCGCCGCGCAGGCGCGCGCCCCTTCGAGCAGCGCGCTTTGGGGATCGCCGCGGCGCATAAGAGGCACGATCGTCGCCTGCATCACTTGCTCGGCGAGGCCGCGGTTGCGGGTCGAGCCGATTCCGTCTCCGAGCACGATCTCGGCGGCGCGGTCCTCCAGGGCTGCGAAGACCAAGAGGCCGTCGTCCCGCTCGGCGCTGCCGAGCACCCAGCGGTTCGCGAGATCGACCGCGAAGCGGCGGGGATCGGCGCCGCCCGTGGTGTCGATCACCACCACCGCCAGCTCGGCGCCGGTGTCGGCCTTGACCCGGTCGCCGAGCCGGTCGAGCTCGGCTTCGGCCTCGGGGGGGAGAGTGCCGGCCTGATCGACCACCCAGCCGTTCGGGCGGGGATCGGCCAAGTACTGGGAGGGCGCCGCGAGCCCTGGACGGGTCTCGACTAGGGCCAGAGCAAGGAGGGCCAGGGCAAGGAAGAGGGGCAAGGCGAGGAGCGGCTGCTTCCGGGCCATCGGGACCTCCCTTCCGAGCGATCCTGCCGAGCGATCAATCAGCGATCTATCAGCGGTCTATCAGGTGGGCGCTCGATACTCGCAAATACGCGCGCCGATCGCCCGTATTCGGAGCCGGCGGCGGAGGTCGTCGATCGACCAGTGCGGCAGGCCTCGGCTACCGCTGCCGAGTCAAACGCTCAGCCGCGCAGCTTGGCGAGCTTCGCATCGCGCTCCGTCTCGATGCGGCTCTTCTCGCGGCGAAAGTAATCCTCCTGCTCGGCGCGCTTCGTGGGGTCGCCCAGGCTCTTGAGCTTGTCCTGGTGCAGGATGGTGAGCTCCGCCAGCTTGGCCTCGGCCTGGCGGCGCACCTCGGCCATCTGCTCGCGGGTCTCGGGCGTGAGCGCCGCTTCGCGGGGCGGCGCGATGCCCTGGGCCTCGAGGCGCTCGAGGGCCAGGTCGTAGGAAGACTTCATGCCCGATGCCTTGGGGCCTGGACCGCGGTCGGGGGCGGCCATGATGGCTGGAAGTCTACCGCCCATGGCCGTCTTCCTGTAGCCTTTGGCGCCGCTGGCGTGGGAAAAAAGGCACCGGATTTGCTTTCCGCGCTCGCCAGGAGCAGCCGCCCCGTCGTTTTGACGCCATTCCTCGGAGGGTTGGTTCTACCATGATCGAAGCGCAGAACCTGTCGCGCCGCTACGGCGACTTCACGGCCGTCGACGGCATCTCCTTCGCCATCGATGAAGGCGAGATCGTCGGCATTCTGGGCCCCAACGGGGCCGGCAAGACCACCACCATCCGCATGATCACCGGCTTTCTCCCGCCGACCCAGGGTCGGGTGGTGGTCGGCGGCCAGGACCTCTTCGCCAACCCTATCGCCGGCCGCCGGCAGATCGGCTACCTGCCGGAGAACGTGGCGCTCTACGGCGAGATGCGAGTCGAGGAGTACCTCGCCTACCGCGCCGCCCTCGAAGGCATGAAGCGCGGCGCGGCGCGGCAGGCGATCGGCGACACGGTAGAGAGGTGCCTGTTGGGCGAGGTCCGCCGGCAGATCATCGGCACCCTCTCCAAGGGCTTCCGGCAGCGGGTCGGGCTCGCTACCGCCATCCTCCACCAGCCCAACGTGCTGGTGCTCGACGAGCCCACCGTGGGCCTCGACCCCAAGCAGATCATCGCTATCCGCGACCTGATCCGCGAGCTGGGCCGCGAGCGCACGCTGCTGCTCTCGACCCACATCCTGCCCGAGGTCGAGCTGCTCTGTAACCGGGTGCTGATCATCGACCGCGGGCGGATCGTGGACCAGGGCACCCCCGAGGCCCTGCGCGAGCGCTGGCGCGGCAACACCCAGCTCCGGATCATGGTCAAGGGCGACCCGCCGCAGGCGCAGTCGGCGCTGGCAGGCCTCGAGGGAGCGAAGAGCGTGCGCGCCGACGGCGCCGGCGCCTGGCTGGTGGAGAGCGACGGCGGGCGCGACCTGCGCGAGGCGGCCTTCCGGCTCGCCGTGGAGCGCGGTTGGGTGCTGCTGGAGCTGGCCGAGCGCAAGGCGTCGCTCGAGGACATCTTCGTGCGCCTCACCACCCACGACGCCGCGCACGGGGACGGCGCCGCGGCCGGCGACGGCGCCGGGCCAGCCGCTCCGGCGGCGGGCGGCGGGGATCCCGAGCGCAGCGAAACCGAGCCCAAAGCAACCGACCCCAAAGCAGGCGACCCCAAAGCAGGCGACGAGGTGCAGGCATGAGTGGCGTCCTCGCAACCTTCGGGCGCGAGCTGCGCGCCTACTTCTTCTCGCCGCTCGCCTACCTGGTGGCGGCCTTCTTCCTGGTGATCAACGGCATCGTGTTCGGCATCATCATCGGCTACCTGGCGGACCCCACCTTTCCCGGCGGCCGGCCGCTCGACTTCTTCTTCGGCGGCACCTGGCTCTTCTGGCTGGTGCTGATCTGCGTGGTGCCGATCCTCACCATGCGCCTGCTGTCCGAGGAACGCCGCAGCGGCTCGATCGAGGTGCTGATGACGGCGCCGGTCACCGAGACCCACGTGGTGGCCGGCAAGTACCTGGCGGCCCTCGGTTTCTACGCCTTCCTGTGGCTGCCGACCCTGCTCTACGCGGTGATCGTCGACGTCTACAGCGACATCGACTGGCGGACGGTCGGCGCCGGCTACCTCGGCCTGCTGGGCATCGGCGCCCTGTTCCTGGCGCTCGGTATCTTCGCCTCGGCGATGACCAAGAGCCAATTGGTGGCGGCGATCGTCACCTTCGCCCTGATCCTGGGCTTCTTCTGCGTGGTCTTCCTCGAGGGGCTGGTCAACGGGCCGGTCGCCAAGCAAGTCATGGAGTACCTCTCGGTGCGCAAGCAGATGCAGGACTTCTCGATGGGGATCGTCGACACCCGCTACTTGGTCTTCGACCTGTCGGCGACCGTGTTCTTCCTGTTTCTGACCTCCAGGGCCCTCGCGGCCCGGAAGTGGAGGTAAGGCGATGAGCACCACCCCCGCCTCCACCCGCCGCCCCTGGCTCGAAGGCTCGCTGCTCGGCGCCGGCGTGCTGCTCGCCGCGCTGCTGCTGGTCGCCGTCAACTACTTCGGCTGGAAGTACCACCAGCGCTTCGACTGGACCAAGACCCAGATCTACTCGCTGTCGGAGAAGAGCCTGAACGTCGTCCGCTCGCTCGCCAAGGACATCGACGTCATCGTCTTCACCAGCCCCGGTGCCCCGCTCGCGGACGAGGTGCAGGAGCTCCTCTCCCGCTACCAGGCGGTCTCCCCGCGCCTCGAGGTGCGGGTGCTCGACCCGGTGAAGAACCTGGCCGAGGCCCAGCGCCTGCTCGAGCAGTACCAGACCCGCTACTCGCAGGGCTCGATCAAGGTGGTGTTCGACGACGGCACCGAGCGCCGCATCTTCGACGAGGCCAACCTGGCCGAGTTCGACTACTCGGCGATCCAGTCGGGCGGCGCGCCGCAGATCGAGGCGTTCAAGGGCGAGGAGGTGTTCACCGGCGCGCTGGTCGAGCTCAGCTCGGGTAAGAAGCCCAAGGTGCTGTTCGTCACCGGCCACGGCGAGAAGCGGCTCGACGACCCCGGCTCCGGCTTCCGCGGCCTGCAGCAGCTCCTGTCCCGCAACAACGTGGAGACCGGGTCCTGGGCATCGCTCGGCCAGAGCGCGGTGCCCGAGGGCACCGACCTGCTGGTGGTAGCCGGCCCCACCGCCTCCTTCGTTCCGCCGGAGCTCGATGCCTTCTCCGCCTACCTCGCGCTGGGCGGGCGCATGCTGTGGCTGCTCGATCCGCCCATCGGTCCCGATGGCGGCATCGGCGACCTCGGCCTCGACGACTGGATGTCACGGCTCGGGGTGAAGCTCGGCCGCGACGTGGTGATCGACCCCGGCAAGACGGTGCCCTTCTTCGGCGCCGAGACCTTCTTCCTCGAGTCCTTCGGCGATCACCCGGTGTGCAAGGCCCTGACCGAGGCGCAGCTCGCGGTGATCCTGTCGCTCGCCCGCTCGGTGGGCAAGGCGAGCGAGGCGCCCGGCTACACGCTCACCGAGCTGCTCAAGACCACCGGCGACGGCTGGGGCGAGACCCGGCTGGACGCACCGGCGCAGAAGGACCCCGGCGAGGTCGTCGGCCCGGTGCCGGTGGGCGTGGCGGTGGAAGCGATCGCCGGCGGCGCCGACGCGGCCGGCGAGGCGGCCAAGCCCAAGGCGCGCCTGGTGGTGCTCGGCGACTCGAACTTCGCCTCCGACGAGCTGATCGCCTCGAACGGCAACGCCGTGCTGCTCGACAACGCCTTCAACTGGCTGCTGGCGCGGGAGTCGCTGCTCGGCATCCCGCCCAAGAAGCCCGAGCAGGCCCGTCTCAACGTGACCGGCGACCAGTTGCTGAAGATCATCCTGTCGATCGCGCTGCTGCCGGTGGCGGCGATCGCCGCCGGGGTAGCCGTCTTCCTCCGGCGGAGGCGGTAGCCGTGAAGCCGCGCACGCTGCTCGTGCTCTTCGTGCTGGTAGCGGGGCTGGGGGCCTTCATCTGGTTCCACGAGCGCAAGCTCCCGGGGAGCGAAGAGCGCACCGAGCAGGGCAAGAAGGTGTTGCGCCTCGAAGCCAAGGAGGTCCAGGCGCTGACCCTCGAGGCCGGGAGCAAGAAGCTGCGCCTGGAGCGCGAGGCCGAGCCGGCGGGCGCCAAAGAGGGCGAGCAGAACGAGGACGAGCCGCCGGCCTTCCCGCCGCCGGCGCGCTGGCGCCTGACCGAGCCCTTGGCCGCGGCGGCCGACGGTGCCGAGGTGAACCGCCTGCTGGATTCCTTGCTGGGCCTCGACAAGCAGCGCACGCTCGAGGACATCGATCCCGCGGAGCTGGGCCTCGCCAAGCCGCGCGGCAAAGTGACCTTCGAGACCGCGAAGGGCACCAAGGTGCTCGCCATCGGCGCTCAGCTCCCGCAGTCGGACTCCATGATCGTCACCGTCGAGGGCAGCAAGGAGGCGTTCGTCGTCTCCTCCTTCGTCTACAACGACCTCGACAAGGAGGCGGGAGACTGGCGGGACAAGTCGCTCTTCCGCGGTGAGCGCACCGACATCCAGAGCGTTCGCCTGACCCCCCGAGGCGTGCCGCCCGCGGCCGGTACGTCTATCCTGCTCGCCAAGCGCGGCGAGGAGCTGTGGCTCGAGAGCCCGATCGCCGACCGCGCCGACCGCGAGGCCACCGACAAGCTCTTGGCCCAGATCTCGACGCTCAAGGCCACCCGCTTCGTGGATGGGCCTCCCGCCCCCGATTTCAC
Source organism: Thermoanaerobaculia bacterium (assembly GCA_044869805.1). Classification (GTDB taxonomy): domain Bacteria; phylum Acidobacteriota; class Thermoanaerobaculia; order Multivoradales; family SZUA-115; genus CAWDVR01. The sequence goes on from JBIOXV010000184.1 coordinate 6,165, forward strand.
CGGGGCACCCGTCGACCTGGGCCTGTCGCCGCCGGCCGGCGTGATCGAGGTGGTGCTCCAGGGAGGTGCCGAGCCGCTGCGGATCGAGCTCGGCGCGCCGATCGAGGAGGGCTCGCTCTCCCGCTTCGCCAGGGTCGGCGGCCAGCTCGTCGAGACCGACGCCGACTTGATGCCGCTGCTCGACAAGGCGCCGGAGTCCTGGCGCTCGCTGGCCTGGACGAGCTTCGACTCCTGGGCCGTCGACGGCGCGATCGTCGAGGACCCGCAGGGCAAGCTCGAGCTGGTGCGCGACAGCGGCGAATGGAAGCGCGACGGGGTCGAGGTCCCCTACACGCCGGTGGGTGACCTGCTCGCCGCCCTGTCCGAGGCCCGCGCCGAGCGCGTGGCGCCGCCGGAGGCGAGCTCGGCGCTCGGCGCCAAGTCACCGCTCACCATCACGCTCAAGGGCCGGGAGGAAAGGACCGAGACCCTGGGCCTCTACCCGGCGATCGACGGCGACTCGCCGGCCACGGTCTCCGGCCGCCAGGCCGTCCTCCTGCTGCCGGCCAAGGTCGTCGAGGACCTCCAGGTCAAGATCGCCGCCGTCCGCGCCGCCCAGCCGGTGCCGAAGGAGGAGGGGGAGGAGGAAGGCGACGCGGGCGTGGAGGTGGAGAAGGAGGAGGGCCCGGACCAGTAGCCAGCCACTGGCCCTCCGCTCTTTCTTCGTCGCCTAGCCTCGCTGGCGGCCCACCCGGCCGCCGATCGAAGCGCGGAAGCTGCCGACGGACCCCCTCCCGTCCCTGCTGCCGTAAGTCTTCGCCGCCGCCGGCGAGTGGCTCCGCTCACGGAAAGGAGCGTGCGCCTGCCCCTGCCGCTCGCTTTCCACCTTCCTCTCGGCCTTCTGCCTGGTCCTCTCCCGCGCCCCGGCCCTCTCGGCTCGCATCTTGGCCAGCCGCTCGGCGAGCGGGATCTCGAGCTTCTCCGAGGTCTTGCGATCGTAGTCGAAGCCCTCGACCTTGCGGCGCGGAAGCCGGCTGCCGAGGACGCGCTCGATGGCATGGAGATCGGACGTCTCGTGATCGGCGACGAAGGTGAAAGCGTCGCCCACCGCTTCCGCGCGGGCGGTGCGGCCGACGCGGTGGATGTAGTCCTCCGGCACCGCCGGCACATCCAGGTTGATGACGTGCGAGATCGCCTCCACGTCGATGCCGCGCGCGGCGACGTCCGTCGCCACCAGCACGCGGATGCGACCCGTCTTGAACTGGGAGAGGGCCAGGGTCCGTTGCGCCTGGGAGCGGTTGCCGTGGATGCGCTCGCAGGGGACGCCGTTCCTCGCCAGGTAATCGGCGAGGCGGTTGGCGCGGTGCTTGGTGCGGGTGAAGACCAGCGCGCTCTGGATCCCGCTCTGGCGCAGCATCTCGACCAGCAACGCCGACTTCAGGTCCTCGCGCACCGGGAACACCGCCTGGGTGACGCCGGTGGCCGGCGCGGCCTTGCGCTGGAGATTGACAGTGACGGGGTTGCGCAGCAGCTCGCGGGTGAGGCTCGCGATCGGCGGCGGCATGGTGGCGGAGAAGAACAGCGTCTGGCGCTCGCCCTTGGGCAGGTGCGCGAGCACCCGGCGGATGTCGGGCAGGAAGCCCATGTCCAGCATGCGGTCGGCTTCGTCGAGGACGAGGATCTCGACCTGCGGCAGCTTGGCGTACCCGTACTGGAAATGGTCGAGCAGCCGTCCGGGAGTCGCCACCAGGAGATCGACGCGGCTCTCGAAGGCGCGTTTCTGGGGCCCCATCGAAACGCCGCCGTAGATGGCGGCGCTCTTCAACGAGGTGTGCGCGGCGAGCTGGCGAAAGCTGTCGTCGATCTGCGCCGCGAGCTCCCGGGTCGGGGAGAGGACGAGGGCGCGGGTGGCACCCCGTCCCTTGGCGAGCAGGCGATGAAGCACCGGGAGCAGAAAGGCCGCCGTCTTGCCGCTGCCGGTCATGGCACAGGCGAGCACGTCGCGGCCGGCGAGCCCCGGCGGGATGGCCTCCTGCTGGATCGGCGTCGGGCGCTGGTAGCCGAGGCTTTGGACCCCGGCGAGAAGGCTGGGATGGAGCTCGAACGAAGAGAAAGGCATGGTGGACCTCGAGGCTTTCTGAGGGCGGGCCGGTCCCGGGCGGTAGTCCGCGCAGGGAGAGCTCACGCTCGTTGGAACCGGCGTAGAGAGAAGGAAGGGAACGGAGACTTGCCGGAGGAGGCCGCCGTTGGGCCCGAAGGCCCCGCTGATGTCGATCGCGTCCGGGGCCTGAAACGAGCAGAACCGGGGGATCTAACGGGGAGATAGTCTCACAGATCGGCTCGCGGGCCAAATCCACCAGTACCAGTACCTCGAGCAAGTGGCGGCTCGCCTGGTCTCAGACACCCTCCTCCCTCCACTCCCCGAACACCCCTCGCAGCCGGTCCGCGATCTCGCCCAGGGTCACCTCTGCCCGCACGCAGTCGAGGATCCTGGGCATCAGATTCGGGCCCTCGGCGGCTGCGGCGCCGAGGGCATGGAGCGCGCTCTCGGCTCTCGCCGCGTCGCGTCGCTCGCGTAGGGCACGCACCCGCGCCGCCTGCTCCTGCTCGGCCCGCGGATCGATGGTCAGCACTTCCTGTGGCTCTTGCTGCTCGGCCTGATGGACGTTGACGCCGATCACCTCGGCGCGGCCGTCCTCGACCGCCCGCTGGTGCCGGAAGGCGGCGTCGGCGATCTCGTCCTGCTGGAACTGGCGCTCCATGGCGGCGAGCGCGCCGCCCATCTCCTCGATCCGGCGGAGGTAGTCGCGCGCACCGCGGACGAGCTCCTCGGTCAGGTGCTCGATGACGTAGGCGCCGCCCAAAGGGTCGGAGACGTCCGCCACCCCGCTCTCGGAGGCGATGATTTGCTGCGTGCGCAGGGCGACGCGCGCCGCGCGCTCGGTGGGCAGTCCCAAGGCCTCGTCGGCGGCATTGGTGTGCAGCGACTGGGTGCCGCCGCAGACCGCGGCCAGCGCCTGGATCGCTACCCGCACCACGTTGTTCTCCGGCTGCTGGGCGGTCAGCATGCTGCCGGCGGTCTGGGCGTGAAAGCGCAGCGCCAGCGAGCGGGGATCCTTGGCCGCGAAGCGCTCCCGCATGATGCGGGCCCAGAGTCGGCGGGCGGCGCGGAACTTCGCGACTTCCTCCAGCAGGATGTTGTGCGCGTTGAAGAAGAACGAGAGTTGGGGC
>JBIOXV010000185.1:0-5783 GCA_044869805.1 Thermoanaerobaculia bacterium
CGCCTCGTGCCCTACCGCTGGCGCCTGCGCAGAGCGGCGCGCGGCACGCCGCGCCTCCTCTCCGAGCGTGAGCTCGAGCTCCTCTCCCTGGTCGACCTCGAGCGCTCGGCCGCGGCCGACGTCTACACTGCCCTCACCGTGGCCGAGGCGCCGGTCGTGCGCGTCGAGCTGCCGTCCGGCAGCAGCCTCGAGATCGGCCCGGCGCTCGGGCGCAACCTCGCGGCCGAGATCGCCGATGCGGCCGACCGCCGCGCCGCTCGCAGGGCCTGGCTCGAAGCGCTCGCCGCTCACGCCGGGACCGCGGCCGAGCTGCTCGCGGGTGTCGTGCGGCGCGAGCGTTTCGCGGCCGTGCAGCGCGGCTTCCACGGCTCGCTCGCGGCCTCTTTCCACGAAGAAGGCGTTGCGGAGCGGTTGGTGCTCGGCATGCTCGCAGCGGCTCGTGACGGCGCCCCGGCGGTGGCGCGCTGGCACGCCGTGCGCCGGCGCCGGCTGGGCATCGACCGCTATGGCGTGGCCGACGTTCGCGCGCCGCTCACCGGCGCCCGCACCGACTTCACCTGGGCCGAGGCGCGCGCCGAGCTGGCGGAGGCGGTCGAGCCGCTCGGGCCCGAGGCGGCCGCCGTCCTGCGGCGCGCCTTCGACCAGCGCTGGATCGACGCCGTGGAGCGGCCCCGCAAGCAGGCCGGGGGTTTCTCGACCTTCGTCTACGGCGACCGGCCGTTCGTCTCGGTGGTGTTCCGGGGGACTACGACCGACCTCGTCCGCCTCGCCCACGAGCTGGGGCACGCGATCCACCATCAGCTCGCCTTCGAGGCCCAGCCCTTCGGCCCCTCCCGCCCCTCCATCCTGGTCGGCGAGACCGTGGCCGCGGTCCACGAGCTGCTCCTGGCCAGGGTGCTCGCCCGGCGCGCGCGGACCCCGGACGAGCGGGCGGCGGCCCTCGACCTCGAGGCGCAGCTCATCCATCGCGGGCTGGTGGCCACCGCCCAGGACGCCGACTTCGAGGTCGCCGTGCACGCCGAGCAGGGCGCGCTGACCGCGGCTCGGCTCGGCGAGCTCTACCGCGAGCGGCTGGTGACCTTCCACGGCGGCGCCCTCGATCTCGACGAGGTCGACGGCAAGGGCTGGCTCGAAGTCCCGCACTTCTTCACGGTCCCGTTCGGGATGGCGCGCTACGGGCTCTCGTTCGCGGCGGCGGCCCGCCTCGTCGAGGGCCTTCTCGACCCCGACCCGGCGCGCGCCGCAGAGGCGCGCCGCCGCTACCTCGCGCTCCTCGGGGCGGGGGGATCCGAGGCTCCGCTCGCTCTGCTCAGGGTAGCCGGCGCCGACCTCGAGAGCGCCCAGACTGTGGAGGCCGTGGCCCGGCGGCTCGCCGCGCTCGCCGCCGCGCTCGAGGCGGAGCCCGTGCCTGTCCCGGCGGCGCGGGACTAGCGCTCCGCGGGGTCGAGCACCGCCCGGAGCTTTCGCAGCAGCGCCTGCTGACTGAAGGGCTTGGGGAGGAAATGGACGCCGGCCTCGAGCACCCCCTGGCGGCCGATGGTCTCGTCGGTGTAACCGGAGATGTACAAGACGCGGACGTCGCCTCGCTCGGCAGCCAGCCGTTCGGCCAGCTCGCGGCCGTTCATCAGCGGCATGATGAGGTCGGTCAGCAGGCAGTGGATCGGCCCAGGGTGGTGCCGCGCTACGGCCAGCGCCGCCTCGGGGTCGGGCGCCTCGAGGACGGTGTAACCGCCGGCGGAGAGTGTCTCGGTGATCATCTCTCGCAAGGGCGCGGCATCCTCGACCAGGAGGATGGTTTCCCAGCCGCGAGCGGGCGTCGCCTCGCCGGCGGGCTTGGCGACGGCGGCGCCGGTCGCCACCTGGGGCAGGAAGACCCGGAAGGTAGTGCCGCGCTCCGGCTCGCTGTACACCGAGAGGTGGCCGCCGCACTGCTGCACGATGCCGTAGACAGTGGCGAGGCCGAGCCCGGTTCCCTTGCCCGCCGCCTTGGTGGTGAAGAAGGGATCGAAGATGCGGCTGGTGGTCTCGGCGTCCATGCCGTGGCCGGTGTCGGAGGCGGTGAGCACCACGTAGGGGCCGGGCTCGACTCCCGGGTGCGAGCGCGCGTAGGCCGCGTCGAGGTCCGCGTCGGAGGTCTCGAGCAGCAGCTTGCCGCCCTCGGGCATGGCGTCGCGGGCGTTTACCGCGAGGTTCAAGACCACCTGATCGAGCCTACCGCGATCGACCTTCACCCACCGGCGCTCGGAGCCGAGCACGGTCGAGAGCTCGATGGTCTCGCCGAGCAGGCGGCCCAGCATGCGCTCGACGTTGGCCACGGCTTCGTTGAGGTCGAGGACCTCCGGCTGCACCACTTGCTTGCGGCTGAAGGTCAGGAGCTGGCCGGTAAGGCCGACCGCGGAGCGCGTGGCGTTCGAAATCTGCTCCAGCCGGGGCTGCCCGGGGTGGCCCGGGCCGAGGTCCTCCGCCAGCAGGTCGGCATAGCCCAGGATGACCCCCAACAGGTTGTTGAAGTCGTGGGCGATGCCGCCCGCGAGCAGGCCGAGCGCCTCCATCTTCTGCGACTGCAGCAGGCGTGCCTCGAGCTGCCGCTTGTCGGTCACGTCGGTGCCGAGCACCAGGCGCGCGTTGCGGCCATGGAACGGCAGCGAGGTGGCCGCCACCTCGACGTCGATCCGCGAGCCGTCCTTGCGCTGGTGCCTCCAGACCTGCCCCGAGCCCGGCGGGCGCGGCTCGCGGTGGGCGCGGGTGGAGGCCACCGACGCGAGCATCGCCGGCACTTCCTCGGGTGGGCGGATCTGCCGCAGGTTCATGGTGAGCAGCTCCTCGCGCGACCAGCCGTAGCTACGCACCATGGCATCGTTGACCGCCAGGAAGCGGAGGGTTTCCTCGTCGTAGACCCACATCGGGTGCGGGTTGCTATCGAACAGCAGGCGGTAGCGCTCCTCGCTGTCGCGTAGCCGCCGCGCGGCGCGCTTGCGCTCCACGGCGTAGCGCAGCGCGCGGGCCAGGAGCTCGCTCGACCAGCGGCCCTTGACCACGTAGTCTTGTGCCCCCAGGCGCATCGCCTCTGCCGCCAGCTCCTCGTCGTCGCGGCCGGTCACCACCACGATCGCCGCCTCCGGCGCGGCTTCGAGCAGGCGGACGAGGGTCGAGAGGCCGTCGCTGTCCGGCAGGCCCAAATCGAGCAGCACGGCGTCGAACGGCTCCTGGCCCCAGGCCACCAGGGCGACCGCCAGGCGGTCGGCGTGCCACAGCTCGAAGGCCGACGCGTCCGCGGTACGCAGCAGCTCGGCCATCAAGCGGGCGTCGCCGGGGCTGTCTTCGACCAGCAGCACGCGCAGCGCGGTGATGGCCTAGCTCCTTGCTTTCCCTTCGGGCGGCAGCGTCGCCGCCGCCAGCCAGAAGCCCTCCAGCGCCCGCATCACTTCCATGAACTCGCGCAGCGCCACCGGCTTAGTCACGTAGGCGTTGGCGTGCAGGTCGTAGGAGCGCACCACGTCCTCCTCGGCTCGCGAGGTGGTGAGCACGATGACCGGGATGCGCTTGAGCTCGGGGTCGCTCTTGATCTCCGCCAGCACCTCTCGACCATCCTTCCTCGGGAGGTTGAGGTCGAGCAGCACGAGCCCGGGGCGTGGAGCGCCGGCATGGCGACCCTGGCGGCGCAGCAGGGCCAGCGCCTCCTCGCCGTCGGCGGCCACCTGGAGGGAATTGACGAGCTTGGCCTCCGACAGGGCCTCGCGGGCCAGGCGCACGTCCGCCGGGTTGTCATCGACCAACAGGATGTCGACCAGCCGGGCGCTCGGGCGCTTGCTCACGGCGCGCTCTCCTGGCGCTCCGGCAAGGTGAAGTAGAAGGTCGAGCCCGCGCCTGGCTGCGACTCGACCCAGATCCGGCCGCCGTGGCGCTCGACGACCTTCTTGCAAATCGCCAGGCCGATGCCGGTGCCGGAGTACTCCTGCCGGCCGTGCAGGCGCTGGAAGATGGCGAAGATGCGATCGAAGTACTGGGCGTCGATGCCGATGCCGTTGTCGCGGACGGCGAAGCGCCAGCTCTCGTCGTCGCGAGTGGTGGAAACCTGGACGCGCGGCACCACTCCCGGCCGGCGGTACTTGATGGCGTTGCCGAGCAGGTTCCTGAACACCTGGGAGAGCTGCGAGCCGTCGGCCGGCACAGTCGGCAGCGGCTCGCTCACCACCAGCGCTCCGGTCTCCACGATGGCGTTGTGCAGATCGCGGACGGCCTCGCCCAGGAGATCGTTGCAGTCCACCGGCTGGAAGGGCTCTCCGCGGGTCCCCACCCGCGAGTAAGAGAGCAGGTCGTTGACCAGGGTCTGCATGCGGCCGGCCGCGTCCACCAGGAACTCCAGGAACTCGTCCGCCTGGGCGTCGAGGCGCCCGCGGTAGCGCGTGCTCAGCAGCTCCGAGAAGCCGGCCAGGGTGCGCAGCGGCTCCTGCAAGTCGTGCGAGGCCACGTAGGCGAAGCTCGCCAGCTCCTGGTTGCTGCGCTCGAGCTGGTGGGCGTAGCGCAGGACCTCGGTTTCGGCCCTCTGCCGCCGCTCGTCGAGGCGGTGGAGCACGGCCGAGGCCCACCACACCACCGCGCCCAAGACCAGCGCGGTGCTCGCCGCCGACAGCAGCGACCCGACCACTGCGTCGTAGAGCCCGGCCTGCTGGCCGAAGAGGCGCAGCCAGCCGAGCAGCACCGGCACGCCGATGGCGAAGGGCAGCACCCGGCGCGCCGCCACTCCACCGGCGCTGTCGCTGGTGATGAAGCGAACCAGGCCGCCCCCTGGCCTCGCCGCCAGCACTCCAACGGCGAGCGCCACCAGGGCGATGGCGGTGTGCAGCGCCATCGAGGCAAAGGGAGCGAAATCGTAGAGCGAGCGCAGGCCGTAGACGTAGCCGACCAGGGCGCTGAACGCGGTCGCCGCCACCACCAGCGCGGCGATCTGCGCCGCCATCACCCGGCGGCTGGCGATCAGCAGCAGGGCCAGGCCGACGAGCAGCAGGCAGGCGGTAGTGGCCGGCGAGAGCCGCAGCGCCGTGGGGGCGCTTCCGGGCGCGACCAGGGCACCGAACAGCTCCGCCACGCGCAGATCGACGCGGGCGAGGTCGCCCAGAGCCGCCAGGCCGCCGGCGATCACCACCGCCAGCGCGAAGGCGGTGGCCACGGCGCGCTGCCATCCCTGCAGCATCTCGTCGCGCAGCAGCCACAGTGCGGCGCCCGACAGGGACAGGAGCACCGCGGTCAGCGGCTTCATGGTGGCGAAGCCGGGGAAGAGGCTTTGGAGGGCGGGAAGGTTCCAGGACCAACCGGCGAGCACCACCAGGCCGGTGGCGGCGGCCAGAGCGGCGCAGCAGTCCACCACCTGACGGCTCAGGAGCCGCGCTGGCGCTCCCGACGGAGCGTCCGGCCCAGCGGCGGGACGGAGCGGCTGCACTGGTGGCCTCCTGCTGCCTCGTAAGAATCGGCAGTGTAACACCCTTAGTAAGCAATGCTCGGTTGTATCCTTAGGCGATCACGTGCTCCGCCAGGCCTCCGAGGGTCCGTCGGCCGGCCTGGATTCCAGCGCCTCTCCTGTGTTCAAATCTCGCCCCTCATGAGCGTTCGAGTCGAAGGTTCCGCCGCCGGGATCGCGTCGCTGGGCTTGAGTCTGCCGCCCCTCGCCATGGACGTCGAAGAGCTGGCTCGCCTGCGCGGCGTGGACCCGGCGAAGTACACCGTCGGCCTCGGCTGCCGCGAGATGGCGCTCTGCCCGCCCGGCCACGGCGTGGTGGACCTCG
>JBIOXV010000186.1:0-17999 GCA_044869805.1 Thermoanaerobaculia bacterium
ACCTGACGGCGCTCGAGGAAGCGCTGGTGCAGACCAAGACCCAGACCTTCCAGGACGTCATCAACTTCCCCAACCGCCTCGACGCCGAGCTCGGCGCCCTGCTCGAGTCCGTCGAGTCCGGCCCGCCTCTGACCTCCGGCCAGCGGCAGCGCTGGCGCGATCTAGAGGCGCAGTGGCGCGACCACCAGGCGAAGCTCGCCGAGCTCCTGGGCCCGCGCCTCGACGCCTTCAACGCGCTGGTCGTCAAGCACGCCGTGCCGGCGATCGTGGTGCCCAAGGAGAAGACCTAGACCACCTTGGCGCGCTGGTGCGCAAGCACCCACGCCTGGAGCTGCTCCGGCGACACCAGGGCGCTCTGCCCGAACTCCGAGGGCGAGCGGTCGGCGCCCATCAGCGCCAGGGCGCGGTAGACGAGGTAGGAGAAGTTCTCGCGCACCGTGTCGTCACGGCGGCCGGAGTACATCGCCTTGAGCGCCAGGAGCTGGCCTTCGAGCGCGTCCTCGGTCATCTCGACCTCCGGCCGTGTCGCGGCGCGCACCGCTGTGCCGCCGGACGGTTTCTCGCGGCCGGAGCCACGCCGGGCCGGGAGATAGGCCGACTCGATCGCCGCCAGCTCGCTCGCCACCGGATCGAAAGCAGGCGGAGGCGGAGCGGCCTTGCCGCGCCGATCCAGCACGATCGGCACGCCGTTGGCGTTGGCCGCCGCCACTCGCCCGTCGTAGACGATCCAGCCGAGCTGCGTCACGCGCAAGCGCGCCGACACTCCCTCGGCCAGGCTCTTGATCAGCGGCACCACGGCGCCCTCGTAGCTCTCCTCGACGCCGTTGAACATATTGAGCACCGAGTGCACCCGGAACTCGGCCAGCAGGTCGCGCAGCACGTCGACGACGGCGTGCGGGCCCAGCAGCTCCTCGAGTGCTGCCAGGAACGCGTCGAGGTTGGGCACGCTCTCCTCGTAGACATCCTCGGCCTGCTCGAGGAGGGCGCGCATCCGCGGCGCGTGCGCCTCGAGGCTCGCCTGCTGGAGCAGCGCCGAGCCGTCGCCGAAGAGGATGCGCAGCGAGCGGAACAGGATCGCCTTCACCAGGTCGGCGGCGGCGAGCGTCGCCGCCGGGTTGCCGGGCGTGAACACCAGGATTCCGCTGTTGGTGTAGGGCAGGAGGTCGATCACCGAGTGGTCGAGACCGGCCTTCAAGTCGAGGACCACGTACTCGGCACCGAGCGACCCCACCTCCAGCGCGAGCCGGCGCCGGAAGGCCTCGCCCAGCACCGTCAGCTCCTCGATGTAGTGCCGCGGGCCGGCGACGAAGCCGAAGCCCTGGAACTGCCCCGCGGGATCGAGGGCCGCGGGCAGCCGCGTCACGCAGCGCGCCAGCGGCTCGCCCTTCTTCCAGAAGTGGTACAGGTCGCGCTCGATCGGGACCTTGAGCGCGGTGCGCACCGAGGAGGTGCCGGTGTCGAGGTCGAGGAGCACCGTCGGCGCCGCCCGCGACAGGGCGAGCGCGAAGTTGACGGCGAAGGTGGTCTTGCCGACGCCGCCCTTGCCGGAGGAGACGGGGAGGACGCGGCGCAGCATCGGGGATCCGCTCGACGTCACGCCGAGAGATAGGTCGCCGCGAGGCGCGGCCGGGCTGGAGCCATCGGTGATTTGACATAGTACTCCAGGATCTGCTGGCTCAACCACCGAGGGTCCCGTGCTCGTGACCTTCCCCTCAGGAGTCGTCGGCGTCGACGCCGGGGCCACGCTGGCGAAGCTGGTCTTCCGGGCAGCCGCTCCGGCGAGCGGCCTACGGACCGAGCGCTACTTCGAGCAGGCGCGGTTCCCTTCCTCCGACCTCGAGGCCGTGCGCGCCACGATCGCGGCCTGGAAGCCGGCACGCATCGCCGCCACCGGCGGTGCGGCCGCGGCCTTGGGCCCGAGCTTCGTGGGCGTGCCCGTCGAGCGCGTCGAGGAGTTCGCGGCCTGGGCCGAGGGCGCGTCCTGGGTGGCGGCAGCCGCCGGCATCGAGCTGCCCTCCTCCTACCTCCTGGTGAGCCTCGGCACCGGCACCTCGGTGCTCGCGGTGCGCGACGGCGAGGTCGAGCGGCTGGGCGGCAGCGCGCTCGGCGGCGGCACCCTGCTCGGCCTCGGGCGGCTGCTGGTCGAGGCCCCCGGCTTCGAGGAGATCGCGCGCCTGGCGCGCACCGGCGACCGCCGCAAGGTGGACCTGCTGGTCGGCGACATCTACCGTGAAGGCGGCATCGCGCTGCCGGCCGAGCTCAACGCCGCGAGCTTCGGCAAGCTCGCCTCCACCGCGCACGAGGACGTGGCCCACGCGCTCACCGGGCTGATCGGCGAGAACGTGGCATTGATCGCCGCCGCCCTCGCCCGCTCCGCCGGCATCGATGCGATCGTCTACTGCGGCTCCACCCTCGACCTCAACCCGGCGCTCGAGGAGATCATCGGCCGCACCACCACCGCCTTCGGCGCCCGACCCCTGTTCCTTCCCGGCGGTGCCTTCTGTGGCGCGGTGGGCGCGGCGGTGCTGGTGGGAGCGGCAGGATAGCTGTGGTAGCTTGACTTCATGCGCACGGTAGAGGCCCGCTACGAGGAAGGTCTACTACGGCCGGCGACTCCGCTGGCGCTCAAGCCTGGCGAACGGGTCCGCTTGATCGTGGTGCGACGCCCGGAGCCCAGCCGGTGGGATCTGGAGCGCCTCGCCAGCACCACGGGCCCAGAGGATGACGCGCTCGCCGAGGTTTGCCTTGGTGAAGGGGCCCGACGGGCGGAGCCTAGAGCCTGCAGGGGTCACGGCAGGGAACGCTCTCCTAGCCTCCCTTGGGAGAGGCGCTAGCGGCGCCGGGCCCTTCAAGCGGCGGATGCTGTGTCTCGGAGAAAGCGCCTCCGGGCCTCGAGAAGCCACAGCTTTCCAGAAGCTCACGGAGCTCCGGCTTGGTCCTTAGCTTCCTTGCACTTTCCTCCAGCAGCTTGGTGTCGACGGTGCCCAAGAAGCCCGACACACTGCCATACCACCAGCCGGCAGCATCTGGTATGACGGCGAAAAGTGATGCATCTAGAAGCGTGTCCTTGGGAGTCTTGGGGTGAGTAATTGCATTCCTGACCTCTACCACTTTCTGAAAGGCCGCCCAGCCCCGGGTGCCGAGGTCGAGCGAGAAGCTCGAGCGAAATACACGAGGTAGAAGCTGGAACACCAGGAGGAAGTTCTCCAACAGCCTGTTGTGCCGCCCTTCTCGCTCCTCAACACGCTTGCGCTTCGCATCAAACCGGTACTCTATCTCGCGTACCAGCACTGCCTCGCCAGGCGTCAGCTCGACTTCATCCCGGCCGTGCGCCCAGATAATGATCCTTCTCATCACGTACAGAAGACCTTCCACCTCAGATACAAATGCTCGCACCAGGTTTCCATACCAAAAAATCAGCTCGTGGTATTCCGCCGGCGTCAGGGGGCGGCTCTCGAGTAGTGGGCTTCGCGCTTCGTGGCACATTGCCATGCAGCGCTTCGCATCTCGCTGCAACGCTTTCGACATGACGCCAAAGTAGGAAAAGCTCGTTGCGAGGCTTAGACTTGCGAACTTCTCAAAGTCGGGCTCAGTCTCCCGGTCGCTCTGGGAATACTGTTTCATCCTCTCGATCCTCTGCCTCGAGTTCAGGTATGTGTTCTAGGCATAGAAGTCGTTGGCCGAGATGTCGTGCATCTCCCGCGGCTGGCTTCATTCTCGCATGCTACGTGGACTGCCGCGGATTCAGATGGGCAGTCGCCGCGAGGGACGCGTGACAGGCTAATGCCGCCTCAGCCGAAGGTAACCAGGTGAGATGACCGTGAAGGCACTCACCATCTCATGTCCACGCTCGCGAATGGCCTGGAGAACGTGACGGCTCTTCGATTCGGCCGACAAACCGGCGAGCCTGATCAGGACTACTCCGGCACTCACCCGCCGCTGGCGGTACACCAGCTCTCCGAAGTCTTTGTCGCAGGTTAGAAGGAGCCGATCGGAGGCCGACGCCTCGGCAAGGACCTCCGCATCGCCGCTGCCGTGCCCCACCTCTGCGAAGTACTCCACCTCGAAGCCCGCAGCGCGTAGGGCCACGACGATGGGTTTGTCGACGCCTTCGTCGGCTACGAGCTTCACGCCGCAGGGATGGGGTAAATGACGTCGGCTCGGAGCGCCTTGGCACCGAACTCGATCGCCGCCAGGACATGCTCCCTGGTCAAGCGTGGGTGTGCCGCAAGGATCTGCTCCGTCGTCTCACCAGCGCCTAACTTTTCGAGGATCAGCTCCACCGTGATCCTCGTGCCGCGGATCACCGGCTTCCCCATCATCACCGCGGGATTCGCTTCGATGAGATCTCTCATGGCCTTACTCTCCTACAACAATCTTGCGCGAATCGGCTCCTCGTCTGGCCCGAGCTCGGCACTTCGATCCCCGGAGGCTGAAGCGGCGGTCGATCCTAGTGGCAGCGGAGAGGTCGCGCCAGAGTCTGGTCGCGCTCGAGCTCCAGATCCACGCCTGCCAAAGGGGAGCGACGCATGAACTCGACGAATGACGGCTCCCTTTCCGCCAGTCGCTCGCGCAATCCTGCCTGCGGTCCCTGTCGCGCCTCGGCCTCTCGTCGCAGTCGCTCGGCGTGCTCGCGGCGGTCTTCCAGGTAGGCCTCGACCTCTGAACGGTGCTCGAGGAAGAAGGCGATCGCTCGGTGAACGTCGCCGAGCTTCAACACGGGGTAGTCTTCCCAGATCTCGTCGGCGGAGGCCCCGGACTGGTAGGCCGCGACGACTGTGTCGAGGGTGACCCGGGTGCCACCGATGCGGACCACGCCATCGGGATCGGAGTGCAGTGGCAGCGGCGCCGCGGTCAACGGCAAGACCATGACGCCGCCAGTCTACCCTACCGATCCGCCGCGATTGCCTCCCCCGCCGGCTCGCGATACCGTTGCGGCCCATGCCCAGCTCATCTGTCGGAGTATTGGTCGTGATCGGCCTGTGCCTCGCCTCGTCCGTCTCCGCCGCCGAGCCCGTCCCCGCGCCCGCCGACGTGGCCGCGCCGCCGGCTGACGCCGAGGTCACGGCGTCCGGCCTGGCGAGCAGGGTGCTCGTCGCGGGCACCGGCGCCCGGCCGGTGGCCGCCGATTCGGTGAAGGTCCACTACACGGGCTGGACCACCGACGGCAGGATGTTCGACTCCTCGGTGGCCAGAGGCAAGCCCTCGGTGCTGCCGCTCGACAAGGTGATCCCCGGCTGGCGCGCGGGGTTGCTGCTGATGGCCGAGGGCGAGAAGCGCCGGCTGTGGATCCCGGCCAAACTCGCCTACGAGGGCCGCCCCGACCGGCCGCAGGGCATGCTGGTGTTCGACGTCGAGCTGCTCGACGTGCTGCACCTTCCCGAGGTGCCGCCGGACGTGGCCGCGCCGCCCGCCGACGCCGAGCGCTCGAAGTCCGGCCTCGCCTGGAAGGTGTTGCGGCCAGGCACCGGCGAGAGCCGGCCCGGGCCACGCTCGACGGTCGAGGTGCACTACACCGGCTGGACGGTGGACGGCAAGATGTTCGATTCCTCGATCCCGCGCGGCGCCGCCTCGAGCTTCGCTCTCGACAAGGTGATCGGCGGCTGGACCGAGGGCTTGCAGCTCATGACCGAGGGCGAGGTGCGGCGCCTCTGGATCCCCAAGAAGCTCGCTTACCGTGGTCAGCCCGGCTTCCCGGAAGGAATGCTGGTCTTCGAGGTCGAGCTGATTCGCATCGTGCGACCCTAGAAGCCTCCGCTGCTCGTCATGACCAGACTCCGAATCCGACACCGCTCCGGCGCCTCGTCGATTCCCGGCCGCCTGTTCATGACGCTCTTCGGGCTGGCCTTCGTCGGCCTGGGCTCGACCTTCGTGTTCTTCATCGCCCGCGGCTTCCTCCGCTCGGTCGACACCTATGGCTGGACGCCGGCGGAGTGCGTGATCACCGCCTCTCGGGTCGAGACCACCTCCGACGAAGGCGAGACCTATCGGCTGCTGGTCGAGTACCGCTGGGTGGCCTTCGGCCGCGAGCACACCGGCAACCTCCTGCGGCCGGGCTACTCCGGCTCGTCCGACGTGGCGGAAACCGAGCGGCTGGCGGCCCGTTACGCGACGGGCTCGTCGGTCGGCTGCTATGTCGACCCCGAGCATCCGGAGTCGGCGATCCTCGAGCGGCCGAGCCTCCTGTCCGGCCTGTGGGTGCTCTTCCCGCTGGTGTTCGTGGGGGCCGGGCTCCTGGTGCTGGCGATGGCCTGGTCCCGGTCGCGGCCGTTCGATACCTGGCGGTCCGCATCGGGCACCACGCCGCCGCCCGACGCCTCCCGGGCGCTTTCCAAGCGGGTGGGCTCACCTCTCGCTCCCGGCTGCCTGGTGCTCTTCTTCTCCGTTTTCGCGCTGGTCGGCGGCGGCACCAGCCTGTTCTTCCTCATCCCCGCCTCGAAAGTGCTGAAGGCCCGCACCTGGACGGCCGTGCCGTGCACCATCGAGTCGAGCGGAGTGCGCTCTCATTCGGGCGACGACTCGACGACCTACAGCGTGGAGGTCCGCTACCACTACGAGATCGAGGGCAAGACGTACCGCGGCAGCCGCTACCAGTTCCTCGGCGGCTCCTCCTCCGGCTATGACGGCAAGCAGGAGATCGTGGACCGGCTGCCGGCGGGCGGCGAGGTCACCTGCTTCGTCAACCCGCAGGACCCCTTCGACGCGGTGATCGAGCGCGGCTTCACTCCCGGCTATCTCATCACCCTGGTGCCGCTGCTGTTCCTGTGCGTGGGCCTGGGGGGCATGATCTTCGCGCTGCGCAGCGTCGGCCGAAAGCCCGGCCGCTCCTGGCAACCGGCCGCGGCGGCCCCGGCCGCGAGCCTGCCGATGACCGGCCCCTCCGCCGGCTTCCACTTCGCCGCCAGCGACGGGCCGGTGACGCTCGAGGGCAGGAGCAGCCCGGTGGGCCGCCTCCTGGGCACGCTGTTCGTGGCTGCCTTCTGGAACGGCATCACCGGCGTCTTCCTCTGGCAGATGATCCGAGGCTGGCGCACCGGCGCGGGCGACGGCTGCCTCACCCTGTTCCTCGTGCCCTTCGTGCTCATCGGACTGCTGCTCCTGGTGGCCGTGCCGCACGCCTTCCTGGCGCTCTTCAACCCGCGGCCCGTGCTCTCCCTGTCGCGCGCCGCGCTGCCGCTGGGCGGCTCGGCGGAGCTGACGTGGAGCTTCAAAGGCTGGCCGAGCCGCATCTCCCGGCTGAAGATCACGCTCGAGGGCCAGGAATCCGCGACCTACGGCCGCGGCAAGCAAAGCTCCACCAGCCACTCGGTCTTCCATCGCCAGGTGCTCGCCGACGTCACGGACTCGCTGTCCATCGCCTCCGGGCGCGCCACGCTCTCCATGCCCGAGGAGACCATGCACACCTTCGAGAGCAACCACCACAAGGTCGCCTGGACTTTGAAGGTGGCCGGCACCCTCCGCTACTGGCCCGACGTCACCGAGGAGATCGCCGTCACCGCGACCCCTCCCGGAGCCTCGTCATGAGCCGCCTGTCGATCGAGACCACCGGGCGCAAGCTCGCCTTCCGGCCCGGGGAGGCCTGCGAGGGCACGGTCTCCTGGCGGCTCGACGAGATGCCGGAGAGCGTCGAGCTGCGCCTCTTCTGGTACAGCGAGGCCAAGGACGAGATCGACGTGGAGGTCGTCGCCAGCCAGAGCTTCGCCCCCGAGGTGCAGGGCGAGCACAGCTTCCGCTTCGAGATCCCGCCCGGCCCACTCTCCTTCACCGGCATGCTGATCCAGCTCTCCTGGGCGCTCGAGCTGATCGTCGAACCCGGCGAGCACACCGAGCGCTTGGCCGTCCTGGTCTCGACCACCGGCCGCGAGATCCGCCTCCTGGCCGAGCCCACCCTGACCGAGGAAGAGATGAAGAAAATCCCGGGGTGGCTCGCACGGCTGGTGAAGAAGAAAGAGGCAGAGCGAGCCTGAAGCGGCGTGCCGCGCGAGCCCGCAACGACGCAGAGGGCCCGCGCGGCAGATCGACTCACCGGCTCAGGCGCACGGGCCGCCGCCGATGAACCTCCAGCCGCCCAGCTCGCAGCGGTAGCTCTCGTTGTCGGCGCCGCAGACCTCCATGCCGCAGAAGGTGCTCGCCGGGTCGATCGGGTCGCCGCCGAAGAGCACGCCGTCGTAGCAGGTGCAGGGCAGAGGCTCGATGGGCACCGGCATCGAGCAGGGGCCGTCGCCCAGGAAGTACCAGTCGTCGTACAGGCACATGTAGTACTCGTTGTCCGCCCCGCACGGCTGGTAGCCGCAGAAGGTGTTGGCGAGCGGGATGCTCTCGAGGTTCGAGTCGGTGCCGCCTTCGCAGCCGCAGGCAAAGGGGTCCTGGTCGATGGCCGGCCGGATCTCGGTGCTGTAGATCTCGCCGCTCCACGCCGATCCCACGTTGTAGGCCGCAACGTAGCCGGTGCGCGACTGGTCGTAGCGCACCTCGTACCACCACTTGTCGCCGCCGCCGGTGTCACGCACCAGGCTCAACGCCGGGAGGCGCGCCCGCAGCGCCGCGGGCGAGGTGACAGGCTCGCCGTCCGCGGTCGCGGCGTCGCGGATGTTGACCTCGGCGGTCGCGGAGGTCGAGACCATCAGCGGGAACGCCGGCCGATGGTCCCCCAGGTAGTAGGCGTTCACGAAGTCGAGGTAGCCCTCGGTGGTCGCGTCGTCGGGGTCGTCCCCGTCGGGGTCGGTGTAGCCCCTGCCCGCGCAGCCCAGCTCCGGCATCTGCAAGCGGTCGCGCCACTCGAAGTGCAGGTGGTCCGCGAAGCGGGTCTGGTCGGTGATGTTGGCAATCCGCTCGCCACGTGACACCAGGTCGTTCACCGAGACGGCGATGTCGTCGACGTGGCCGTACATCGAGTAGCGATAGGTGTCCTCGTCGGCCAGGGTGTGCTCGATCACCACCACGCCGCCGGGGTAGTTGATGTCCGCCGGCTCGAGCCGGCAGCGCACCACTCCGTCGGCCACGGCGTAGGCCGGCGCCCCCACGGTCGCGCCCGCCTGGGACGCCACGAAGTCGATCCCGGCGTGCACGCGGTAGCTGTCACCGGTGACCGTCTCCGGGATCGCCGCGGGATCCTCGCGAGCGCAGCAGTAGGAGTGGGGCGCGCGGTAGATGCAGTACCACTCGTCGACCTCCTCGTTCTCGTGGATCTTCCACCGGCCGTGCTCGGGGGTGATGCAGTCGTGGTGGTTCTCGTAGCGCTGCATGATCTCGAAGCCCAGACCCTTGACCGTCTCCGTGCCGTTGCTGGTGCCCACCGGCCAGTCGAGGATCAGCTCCGCCGGCTGAGCGCCTGCGGCACCGCCGACGAGCAGACAGAGCCCGAGGCTGGCCCAAGCGACCGATCTGTTCATGGTGCCCTCCCTAAAACGTTGGTGAATGTATTTGCCTATGCAGAATAGGTAATCAAAAGTCTAGAAGTGCCTGCCTCGCGAGGGAGCGGGACATGCGTCCTCGGAGCCGTGCCCGGATCAGACGGGCGGAGGGGGCGCTGGGCTGGAGCGGGACCCAGGCTCCTCCCACACCCTCCCCGGCGCCAGGAACCACAGCTCGCAGCGCGGCCGGTAGGAGAGGCCGAGACCTTCTTGCACGGCGCGCTGGTAGGTCTCGGCCTGGGAGCGGTAGGCGGCGGCGCGCGCGGCGAGGGCATCGTCGCTCTCGACCTCGTCGGTCTTGTAGTCGACGATCACCAGCTCGCCGGTCCCGGGGTCGCGATAGAGGAGGTCGGCGGCGCCGGCGACGAAGCCCACGGGCGCGGCCGCGGCCGGCTCTACGCCGGCCAATTCAGTGCCGGCAGGTGGTGGCAGCAGCACGGGCAGCTCGCGCGCCACGATCGCGCTCTGCAGGGCTAGGAATCGCGGCCAGAGCGGGCCGGCTGTGAGTCTGTCGACGAGGGCTGCGAAGCGCTCGCGCGCCGCGTCGAGCTCGGCGCCGGCGAGGCCGCGCTCCAGGCTCGACTCGGCTGTCCGGCGCGCCCGAGCGAGCGCCGTCACGGCGTCGCCGTCCGCGGAGAAAGCCTCGAGCAGGCGATGGACGGCAGAGCCCACGGCCTGTGCCACGCTGCGCGCCGCGCGGGCCGGCCCGTCGCCGCCGCGCCCCTCGCCCGCGCCATCGAAAAGCGCCTCCAGCCTCTCGTGCGCCTCGGCGGAAGCTCGACCTGAGAAGGGCCTGGCCTGGCGCGTCGCGGCCGCGGCGAGCACCTGCTCGAGCTCGGCGTGGCCCGCCGCGAGCTCGGCCGGGGTCGGCAGTGCCGCGGCGCGGTCCTGCTCGCTCGTTGCAGCGCGCCCAGCTTCCTCCGCCGGCTCGCCACGGCTCCAGAGATCGGGGAACCCCCAGAGCACGCCTCGGGGGTCGAGCTCGCTCCACCGGCCTTCGGCCGCGAGCCGTGCGAGCGCTTCCTCGGCGTCGGGAGGCGGCGGTCTACGCAAGGCCAGGAGCTCGGCGAAGCAGGCGGCCCGTGCCGGGCTCGGCGGCCGGGCTCCCTCCCCCGCTCCCCCGCTCGCGCGCGGCCGCACCGGCGAGCCCAGCAGCACCAGCCGGTCCTTGGCGCGGGTGGCGGCCACGTAGAGCAGCCGCACCTGCTCGGCAGCCCGCACCCGGGCCTCGTGCTCGCGCACCTGCCAGAAGCCTGGCGACGGCGCGCCGAGCAGCAGCAGCTCCCATCCCTGGCCCGGGAGCTCGCGGGCCTCGGTCGTGGCCGTGGCGGTCGTCCGTGGCCGCTTGTGAAGCTGAGGCACGTAGACGTGCCGGAAGTCGAGGCCCTTGGCCTTGTGGATGGTCATCACCGTCACCGCGTCGGTGCCGCCGGCGCGCGGCCGGCCCTCGGGCGCCAGCCGCGCGTCGGTCACCGCCTGGCGCAGGAAGCGAGGCACGGCCTGGGCGTCGCCGCCTTCGTCGAGCCACTCGGCGAGCCGGCGGAAGAAGCGGTCGAGGTTGGCGAGCCGCCAGGGGCCGAGGAAGCGCGCCGCCTCGGTGGCCTCGATCACCGTCCAGGCGCGCAGCTTGTCGACGAAGACATCGGCCGGGTCCCCGGCGAAGGAGGAGCGCAGCGCGGCCAGGGCCTCGAGGAAGGCGACCAGCGAGCGCTCCCAGCCGGCGAGCTCGGCCAGGCCGGGGATCTCGCTGGCCAGCGCGGCGACCTCGGCGCCCACCTGCGCCGCCAACGCCTCGAGCCGCGCGAACGCCACCGCGTCGCCGGCGGCGAGGTCGGTGGCGAGCCGCGGCAGGCCCTCGCGCCACAGCCGCGGCAGCGCGGCGTCGGGCACGCCGACCCACGGCGCGCGCAGGCAGGTGACCAGCGCCAGGTGGTCGGCGGGGTCGAGCACGGCGCGCACCAGGGCGCTGGCGTCGAGGATCTCGCGGCGCCGGAAGTAGCTGCGCTCCTGCGCCACGGCGTAGGGGATGCTCGCCTCCTGGAGCGCGCGCAGGTACACGTCGAGGTCGGTCGTCGAGCGCAGCAGGATCGCCGCCTCGGCCCAGCTCGCGCCGTGCTGATCGTGGAGGGACCTCAAGTCGCGGGCGATGGCCGCTGCCTCGATCTCCGTGGCCTTGCTCGCCGGGGTGGCGGCGGCGCCGCCCTCGCCGCCGGCGGACCAGGACAGCCAGTGCTCGACCGGCGACCGGCCGCCGGCCGAGAAGCCCGCATCGCCCCGCCGGCGCTCGCTCGCGGCGAGCGGCTGGAAGGCGGGCTGCACGCCTTCGTCGCGCTCCATCACCGGCTCGATCAGCCGCTCCACCTCGGCGAGGATCGCCGGCACCGAGCGGAAGTTGACCGACAGGCGCTCGCGCACGCCGCCCGCGGCCAGGACCTCGGCCACGAAGCCGTCGTAGGCCGCGAGGTCGGCGCTGCGCCAGCCGTAGATCGACTGCTTGGGGTCGCCGACCAGGAAGAGGCCCGGCCGCTCGGCCGGTGGCCCGTCCAGGGCAAGGAGCCGGATCAGGTCGCACTGCACGTGATCGGTGTCCTGGAACTCGTCGACCAGGAGCTGGTCGATGCCCCTCCGCACCTGGGCCCGCACCTCGCGGCGGCGAGTGAGGAGAGCGCGCGCCTCGGTCAGCAGGGCCTGGTAGTGGATGGCGCCGCGCGCCCTGAGCCGCGCGCGCACCTCGGCGAGCACGGGGCCGAGCGCCTGACGCGCGGCCTCGAAGCGCAGCGGCTGGAGGGCAGCGAAGCAAGCCAGCAGGCGCTCGAGCTCGGCCGCGGCGAGAGCGAGAGCGGGCGCGGCCTCCCCCACCTCCTTCTGCTCTCCCACATTGAGCCTGGCCTCCGCCCATTCGCGGAGGCGCTTGCAGCAGTCCTCGGCCAGCGCCTCGCGCGCTTGGCGGCAGGCATGATCGAGGGCGAGGGCGGCAGACGCCGCCGGGTGGAGCTCGATCCCCTCCAGGCGCTCGACTCCGTCGAGTACGTCGTGGGTGATGCTGCGCTTGTTCAGCGAGCGCCTCACCGCGCGCAGCCGTGAGCCGGCGGCGAGCAAGCCCTCCGCGGCGCGGCGCAGCTCGGCGACCCGCGCCGCGCCGAGCGCGGGAGTGAACGCCTCGCGCTCCAGCTCCTCGGCCGGTACCCCCGCCAGCACGAGGGCGCGCGCCGCCTCGGCCAGCTCGCGGGGGCCGACCCCGGCCGCCGCGAGGTCGAGGTAGGCGGAGTCTCCGGCCGTGGAGGAGTACGCCGCGCGCAGCCGCTCGTCGAGCACCTCGCGCAGCACCTCCTCGAGCACCTCGCCCTCGGCGTCGACCTCGAGGTCCGGGGCGAGGCCGGCGGCCAGCGGGTGCGCCGCGAGCAGGCGCCGGCAGAAGGCGTGGATGGTGGAGACGTTCAGACGGTCGAGCTGCGAGAGGAGGGCGCGGGCGCGGCGAGACTGCTCGGCACGCTCGACCGCCGGCGCCCGCGGCTCGAAGCCGACCGCAACGCGGCCGGCCGCGACCTCGGCGAGCGCTGCCGCCACCTTCTCCGCCATCTCGGCCGCCGCCGCCTCGGTGAAGGTGATGGCCACCAGGCGGTCGAGGGTGCGCGCCGCCACCGCCTCGGGATCGCTCGGGTCGTCACCGCGCCGCGGCCCGGCGGGCACCGGCCCCTCGGCCCGCCGCGCCTCGGCCGCCCGCTCCTCGCTCCGCGCCCAGCCCGGCCCCAGGCACCAGGCGAGCACCCGGGCCACGAGCGTCGCCGTCTTGCCGGTGCCGGCGCCGGCTTCGAGCACGAAGGGCCGGGCGAGCTCGCGCTGCGCGGCGAGGCGCGCCGCGGCGTCCGCGGCGATCAGGCCGGCGCTGTCGCTGCTCATTCCTCGCCTCCGCCCGTGCCTCGCGGGTGGGCGTGCAGCTCGAAGAGCGCGAAGGCGGCGGCGCCCGCCGAGGTCGAGCCCTCGCCCGCGCTGCCCTCGCGCGCCGCCGTCACCCAGCGCGCCAGGCGTCGAGTCGAGCCGGAGTCGCCTTGGCTGCAAGCCTCGATCACGGCGCAGTAGGCGCAGGCCGGCCCCTTCTCCTCGAGGCTGTCATCGAGCAGGCGCGGCAGGAAGAAGCCACGCTCGCGCGCCGCCGCCAGTGTGCCCACCGCCCCGGCGAACCGCGCCCGTACCTCGTCGCTCGCCGCCAGGCCGTACTCGCGCGGCCGGCCTTCTTCCTCGGGCCGGCCGAGCAGGAGATAGCGCCCGGCGACGGCCCGCCCCGCGCGATCCTCGGCGAGGGCGTAGGCCGCGGCCTGGAGCCGCTTGCCCGTACGCACAGCCTCGAGCAGGTGGCGCTGGCGGGTGTCCTCCCTCTTCGCCGGCTGCCTCTCGCCCGTCAGCCGCGAGCCCACCTTGAGGTCGGTGAGCAGCACTCCCTCCTCCGCCGCCTGCGCGAGGTCGGCCCGGAAGCGGACGGTCTGCCGCCGGCCGGCCGCGTCGCCGATCGTGACCTCGCCCTCGAGCTCGGCGCCGAAGACGGGCGCGCCCTGGGCGAGCCCCGCCTTTTCCGCGGCGGCCAGGAACACACCGGCGCGGCGGGCCAGCGGCAGGGCCAGCAGCGGCACGCCGCGCTCGCGGGCCACTGCCGTGGCGACCTCCTGCACCAGGGCGCCGAGCTCCGCCTCGGGCGGCCAGGCCCACGCCACGGGCGGAGCAGCGAGCGCTTCGGCCAGCAGCCCGCCGCTTCTCCCGCCCGCCTGCCGCACCCAGCGCTCGACCACGGCGTGGACGACCTCGCCCACCAGCAGGCCGTCGAGCGCCGCGAGCGAGGCCAGTGGATCAGGAGCCGGCTCGAGGCGCAGGCCGCGCTCCAGGAACGCCTGCCAGGCGCAGGCGGACAGGCGCTCGAGCTCGGTGACGAAGACCTCTTCCGGCTCCGCGGGCGAAGCCGGCTCGCGCCGGCTCACCCAGCCCCCGCCCACCCAACCCCCACCAATCCAACCCCCACCGATCCAACCCAAGTACGGCCCCAGCCGCGCAGCGCGCCGGCGGCCCTCGCTGGTCGCGAGGTCGGGGTCCAGCTCGTCGAGGGCCGCGAGCCGCACCCGCGCCACCTCCTCCGGCCGCTCCAGGCCGCTCGCGGCGAGCGCCTGCGGCAGCAGGCGGGAGAGGCCGGCGCGTCCGGCGGCGAGCGCCGCGGTCACGGCCTGCTCGTCGGCGGGGAGGAGGAGGCGGCCCGGCGGCCCCGGCCGCGCCTCGTGAGGAGGCGGCACCAGGCGCTCGGCGCGTGCCAGTTCATGCGGGTGAGGCGCCGCTCTCTCCGTTCGCGGCACCAGCGCCAGGCGTAGACGTTCGAGGAGCGGCGACGGCGCCTGCGGCTCGCCGTCGTCGTTGGTCTCGCGGAACGAAAGGGTCACCTTCTCCGCGGCCGACAGGAGCTGGGCGAACAGGTAGCGCTCCTCGGCGTGGCCCTCCTCCTTGACCGGCAGGTCCGGCAGCACCACACGCAGGGCGCGGCGCAGCCCATCGGGCAGCAGCGGGTCCTCGACCACCTGGCGCGGGAACAGGTCGCGGTTGACGCCCACCACGAAGAGATGGCTGAAGGTGCGGCCGCGCGCCTCGGTGGCATTGGCCACCAGCACGCCGCCTCCGCTGCCGCCGAGCGGGCGGCGCGAGGTCTCCTCGAGCGCGCGGCGCAGCAGCAGTGGCAGCTCGCCGGCCGCGAGCACGAAGCCGGCCGGGAGCTCGGCCGCGAGCCAGGCGAGCGCTGTGCCCACGCGCTGGCGCGCGGGGTCGTCCTCCGGCCAGGAGAGCGCGCCGGCGACGAGCGTGCGCAGCCAGGCGAGGTGCCTCTCGAGCGGCGCCTCGGAAGGAGGGTTCTCCAGGTGCACGACCAGCCGGCGCGCCGCCGCCACCGCCGACCGCAGCGCGGCGCCCGGGAGGTGGCGGCGTGCGAGCCGCGGGGCAGCCGCGGGGCCGGGGTGCGCCTCGTTGGACTCCTCCTTGCGCTGCTCGTCCGGCTCCTCCGCCCCCAGCCGCACCGGCAAGGGCAGCGCGCCGTGCACGAGGACCTCGCCGGGCGCGAGCTCCGCCACATCGTCGAGCCGCGCGGCACCCAGGCTGCGCAGACCCACCCGCAGGTCGAGGAGGTTGCCGAGCCCGGCCGGCGTCGCACCCTCGAGCGCCGCCAGCCAGCGGTCGGCGGACGCGCGCGCGCCGGTCGCCAGCAGGTCGAGGAGCGCCGCCAGGCGGCGCTCCACCGCGTTGGGCGCCGCCTCGGCCGAAGGCGCCGAGAACGGCACTCCGAGGCGGGCGAGCGCGCGGCGCAGCGGCAGGCGGTAGGGCTCGAGGTCGCGGGCCACGATGCCGATCGTCTCCGGCACCGCCCCGACGGCGATCAGCTCGCGGGCCGCGAGCGCCACGTCCCAGGCCTCGGCGTGGGCGCCCGGCGCCACCACCACCTCGAGCTCGGGCGGTTCGCCCTCCGCGGGCCGCCCGTCGCGCCAGCCGGTGGCCTCGAGATCGATTCCCCCCAGCCGCCAGGCAAGGCGTGAAGCGAAGGCAATCCCCGCCGGGGCGCCCAGCGACGTGCCGCCGGCCGCCGCGAGATCGGGAGGCAGGTCGAGCACCACCTCGGCGTCGAGCTTCCCGGTCAGTACCTCCAGCAGGTCGAGCGCCAGGCCCGTGGCGTTGGCGAAGCCGTGCACGAGCACGGCGCGGGAGGGCAGCAGCCCGGGCTCCACGGCCAGCCGCTCGGCGGCGCGCGAGTAGATGTCGCCCGGTCGGCCCAGGCCCTCTCCGCGCAGCGTGACCGCGCAGGCCGCGGCCACGCGGGCGATCTCCCGAGCGAGGGCCGCCTGGTTGCGATCCCCGGCCCGCGGGCCGGCGGCATGGGGGTCTTCGAGCGCTGCGAGCTGCTCGTCCACGGCCGGCAGATGATCGGCCGTGAACCCGGCGTCGAGCAGGTCGCGCACCGTGCCCACCACCGCGCCGAAGCCGTCGCGCACCGGGCCGAGCGCGGCCGCGAGGCGGCGCTGGCGCTCGGCGAACCGGCGGGCCAGCACCTCGAGGGCGAGGCCGCCGCGAGGCAGGGGCTCGCCGGCCCGCTCGAGCACGCCGGCGGCCAGGAGGAACAGCGTGCGGATCGAAACCCCGGCCGCCGCTCGCAGTCCCGCCTCGGCGCGCCGCCGCATCCAGGCGGCCGCGAGGTGCTGCGCGAGGCTCGCCGAGGGGACCACGACCAGCACCGGCCGCGCCAGGAGCGCCGGCGTGCGGCGCGCCTCCTCGGCTAGGGAGTCGAGGCGGTCGAGCACCACGGCCTCGGCGCGGCGCGCGCCGCGGGCGAGCGTGAGAGGGCTGGGCCGAGGATCGAGGGCGAGCGCCATTCGCCTGGTCAGCCTAGCAACTCCGCGGCCGTTCCCGATCCACCGGCCGTGCTGGATGCTCCTGCGACCCCGGCAGGCGCAGTGTTGATGCCCGCTTTCGCGGGAATGACGTGGGCGCGGCTACCCTTTCCCGTCATGCCCGCGAAGGCGGGCATCCATGTGGCCGGCTCGCGCGCCGTGGCGCGCCCGCCAAGGCTTTCACCTTGCACCCTGCGGCGCGCTCTGGAACAATCAGCCGCCCCGGCTCACGGCTCTCCTCTCCGACCAGCTCATGTCCTCCGCTCTGGCTCCCGGCCATCCCTCGAGCGTGCCTCCGCCCGTCCCCCGCTGGCGCAGCCTGATGCTGCCGTCGCTGTTCCTCACTGTGGCGATGCTCAACCTGACGCTGCCCGTCGTCGGGTTGAAGGAGCTGGTCATCGACCGGCTGGGGGGCACCGCCGCCGACGCCAGCCTGTTCTTCACCGTCGAGATGCTGGCCTACATCCTCTTCGCGCCGATCTGGGGCCTGGTCTCGGACCGCTGGGGCAGGAGGAAGCCGCTCGTCGTGCTCGGCTTCCTGCTCTCGGCGCCACTCTACGCCTCCTACGCCTACGCGCCCTCGGTGGCGGTGCTGCTCGCGCTGCGCTTCCTCCAGGGTGCGATCACCATCGCCGGCTGGTCGACGCTGATGGCCCTGGTCGTCGACCAGGCCGGCGCGGCGCGCCGTGGGCTGGCGATGGGAGTGATGGGCGGGGCGCTGTCGCTCGGCGTCTCCTTCGGCGTGCCGATCGGCGGCTACCTGGCGCGGGACCACGGCGCCGTGGCGCCGCTGTCGATCGCCGCCCTGCTGTTCCTGGCCATCGGCCTCGGCAGCCTGGCGCTCGCCGAGAGCCGGCGGCTCGAGCACCAGCCGACCCTCTCCGAGATCACCGCCGCGCTCGCCGGGCAGCCGCGCCTGCTTCTGCCCTACCTGTTCTACTTCGTGGACCGCTACACGGTGGGCTTCTTCGTGGTCCTCTTCCCGCTCTACCTGGGATCTCTCGGGGTGGCCGACCCGGCGGTCAAGGGGCGCTACCTCGCGGTCTTCCTGCTGCCCTTCGCCCTCCTCCAGCCGCTCGCCGGCCGGCTCGCCGAGCGCATCGGCCCCTTCCTGCCCCTGATCGGCGGCTCCGCCGCCTACGGCCTGCTGCTCTGCGTCGTGGGGTACGCCGGCCTCACG